>JAIRVG010000108.1 GCA_031253995.1 Paucimonas sp.
TTGGGGGCGATGACCATCATAAGCTGGCGTCCTTCCATCTTCGGATGCTGCTCAACGGTGCCGTATTCGGCGAGGTCGGCTTCGACCCGCTTCAACAGCTCCATGCCCAGCTCCTGGTGAGCCATCTCACGACCACGGAATCTCAGAGAGATCTTGGCCTTGTCCCCATCACTAAGGAAACGTACCAGGTTGCGTAGTTTTACCTGGTAATCCCCTTCCTCCGTCCCTGGACGAAACTTGATTTCTTTGATCTGGATCTGCTTCTGGTTCTTCTTCGCCGCAGCCTGCTGCTTCTTCTTCTCGAAGAGGCTCTTGCCGTAGTCCATGACACGGCAGACAGGTGGTACAGCGTCAGCAGAAATTTCTACCAGATCCAGCTTCGCTTCATCAGCGATACGAAGCGCTTCATCAATCGAGACGATGCCAATCTGCTCGCCGTCAGCGCCAATTAACCGAACCTCGCGTGCCGAGATATTCTCGTTGATCGGGGCCTTCGGTGCAGTTCGTTTATCCTGTCTCATATCACGCTTAATGGTAATTACTCCGAATCTTGGCGACCACGCCGGGAAACCGCTTGCGCAAGCAAGTCCGCGAACTGGGCGACGGGCATGGAACCCAGGTCAGCACCTTCACGGGTACGCACAGCGACAGTTTGCGTTTCGACTTCCCGATCTCCAATAACCAAGAGATAGGGAACCTTGAGCAAGGTATGCTCGCGGATTTTAAAGCCGATCTTTTCATTTCTCAAGTCAGACTTGGCACGGAATCCGCTATTGGACAGGGTTTTTTCTACCTGCTGGGCGAATTCGGCCTGTTTGTCGGTGATATTCATGACCACCGCCTGGGTAGGCGCCAGCCAGGCCGGGAACGCACCTTCGTAGTGCTCGATCAGGATTCCGACGAAACGCTCGAACGAACCGAGGATCGCGCGGTGCAGCATCACCGGATGCTTGCGACCGTTGTCTTCGGAAACGTATTCGGCTCCGAGACGGATCGGCAGGTTGAAGTCCAACTGGAGAGTGCCGCACTGCCAGACACGGCCCAGGCAGTCCTTGAGCGAAAACTCGATCTTCGGACCGTAGAAGGCGCCCTCGCCCGGCTGCAGGTCATACGGCAGGCCGGCGTTGTCCAGGGCAGCGGCCAGCGCAGCCTCGGCACGATCCCACAGTTCGTCGGAACCGACACGTTTTTCCGGACGAGTGGACAGCTTGAGCTGGATGTCCTGGAAGCCGAAGTCGGAGTAGACGTCCATGGTCAGCTTGATGAAGGCTGCCGACTCCGACTGCATCTGCTCTTCGGTGCAGAAGATGTGCGCGTCGTCCTGGGTGAAGCCACGCACGCGCATGATGCCGTGCAGCGCACCGGATGCTTCGTTGCGGTGGCAGGCACCGAACTCGGCCAGGCGCAGCGGCAACTCGCGGTAGCTCTTCAGGCCCTGGTTGAACACCTGCACGTGGCACGGGCAGTTCATCGGCTTGACCGCGTAGTCACGGTTTTCCGACTGGGTGGTGAACATGTTGTCGGCGTAGTTGGCCCAGTGACCGGACTTTTCCCACAGGGTACGGTCGACCACTTGCGGGGTCTTGATCTCCAGGTAGCCGTTCTCGCGCTGGATCTGGCGCATGTACTGCTCCAGAACCTGATAAAGGGTCCAGCCGTTCGGGTGCCAGAACACCATGCCCGGCGCTTCTTCCTGGAGGTGGAACAGGCCCAGGCGCTTGCCGATCTTGCGGTGATCGCGCTTCTCGGCTTCCTCGATGCGCTGGATGTAGGCAGCCAGCTGCTTCTTGTCGGCCCAGGCGGTGCCGTAGACGCGCTGCAGTTGCTCGTTCTTGGCATCGCCGCGCCAGTAGGCGCCGGACAGCTTGGTCAGCTTGAACGACTTGAGGAAACGAGTGTTCGGCACGTGCGGACCGCGGCACATGTCGACGTATTCTTCGTGGTAGTACAGGCCCATGGCCTGTTCATCCGGCATGTCCTCGACCAGGCGCAGCTTGTAGTCCTCGCCGCGTGCCTGGAACACCTCGATCACCTCGGCGCGCGGGGTGACCTTCTTGACGACGTCGTAGTCCTTGTCGATCAGCTGCTGCATGCGCTGCTCGATCGCCGCCATGTCTTCCGGCGTGAAAGGACGCTCGTACGCGATGTCGTAGTAGAAGCCTTCGTCGATGACCGGACCGATGACCATCTTCGCGGTCGGGTACAGTTGCTTCACCGCGTGACCGACCAGGTGCGCGCAGGAGTGACGAATGATTTCCAGCCCCTCTTCGTCCTTGGGCGTAATGATTTGCAGGCGGGCATCGTGTTCGATCAGGTCGCAAGCGTCGACCAGCTTGCCATCGACCTTGCCGGCCAGGGTGGCCTTGGCCAGGCCTGCGCCAATGGATGCAGCGACCTCGGCGACGGTAACCGCCTGGTCGAACGTGCGTTGACTGCCATCGGGAAGAGTAATTACGGGCATGGCGCCTCCTCTCCTAGTGGTGACCCCTACCAAAGGTCACGTGGGTTGGGATGAGCCAGTACGCGATTCGCCCCTGTCCCTCCTTGCGGAAGGCCTGCCTCACAGTGGCAGAAGTCGGATGCCTGCCAGGGAACGAACCAGAGTGACTGGAACAGAAATGTTACGGGAACGTGCTAAACAGAGCTTCGCTTGAACCCGAGCCGGGCATGCTAGCACACGGATTGGCATGTGAAAGGGGCAAAGGGCCGACAAGTGGAAATATTTGGAAAAAGGCGGCACAGGTGAACTCCTGCGGTTTTTTTCTGCTCAGAGTTTCTGAAGCGTCCTACTCTTCCATGAGACCGACTACCAAGGAGTGCCTGGTTATGCGACTTCATTCCCTCCTCGCCCTGGCTGCCGCCGGAGCCCTGTTGATGCCTTTGGCCGCCCATGCCGGAAAGTTTCCTGCCGGCAAGGACGGCACCTACATGGATCAATGCATCCAGACTGCGACGGGCAAAGGCCTGGATGTCAACACTGCCAACAAGCATTGCAAATGCGGGAAGGAGGCCATCGAGAAGAATTTTTCCGATAAGGAAATCGCGGCCCTGGACAGCACCACCGGCGTTGACGCCAACCTGATGCAACGCGCCCAGACCGCAGTGCAGAATGCATGTGCACCAAAAAAATGAAGCCGATCCGGCACACCCTTGCGCCAGATCAGCATTCGCTGAAGCGAAAAGCCACCACACGCGAATAATTCGACTATGATGTCCGAGTGCATCCTGTTGGCTCTCGGCGACACCGCACTACCGAAAATCAAGTTTTCCTGGAGATACACCCCATGTCCAATCGCCAAAACGGCACCGTCAAATGGTTCAACGATGAGAAAGGCTACGGCTTCATCACTCCTCAGGGTGGCGGCGACGACTTGTTCGTACACTTCAAGGCCATCGAGTCGGACGGCTTCAAATCCCTGAAGGAAGGCCAATCCGTTTCCTTCGTGGCTGAAAAAGGCCAGAAAGGCATGCAGGCTGCACAGGTTCGTCCAGAGTAAGTTCTCTGCCGAATAAAAAACCCGTCGCTCGCGACGGGTTTTTTATGCTTGCGCGCTGGTCAGCCGCAGTTGACCCGGTTGACGACGCCCTTGTCGTCGACATGCATGTTCAGCCGCTCCGAACGGTATTCCATGGTGACCACGTCGGTTGGCTTGAGAATGCGGGCCATTTGCGAGCCGCTGGCCTTGCGCGCCTGTTCCAGCAGATCGGCGGAAGCCGGCTTGCCCATGGCGAAATCGGCGCCGCTGGCTTCGCAACGGCCATCGGTGGTCGCGGCCGCGACAGACTCAGGTGCTTTCGAAGCGCTGCCGCCGCTGCTGCAACCTGCCAGGATCGCGGCGGCCAGCAGGGTTACCAGTGATGCACGCATGGGAAACATGATTTCTCCTTAGGGGTACGGAATGCTGTCGTATCCGACAGCATTTGATGCCTGTTGTTGCAAAAGCGGGTCAGTCTGCCTGACTCCCCGACCCGGAGGAAATGACAATCGTGTCTGGATTTTGCGCCCACACACTTCGTCAATACAGATCAATATAGTCGCTCGAAGGCCTTGGCCAGTTGTCCTGCAAAGCCTTGAACACCTGCTGGACCCAGCGCTCGTCCTCGGCTGCGGCAGGCCCGACACAACCAGAGCCGGCCGCCCAGGTTTCCAGGCGAAACAGCAACCCATCGAGCTGCGCGCCCCCGACCACCTCGGACAACCAGGCCTCTCCATTGCAATCGACCCGCAACTGATTGTGTCTTGCGCCATTGCCACTGGCGATCAGTTGGCGAACCTGCTCAAGGGTGAACTCCTGCGGCTCTTTGAGATTGATCTTCATGCTGCCGTCCTGCCACGCGAAAATACCGTTAGTTTGCCACGCCAGCATCCTTATGCCTAAGTCGCAGAGCAGACAACCCACAGGGCTGGTTAAACTGGAGTCAGAGCGGTGACACCTGGCCCATGACCGCTGAAACGCATGTAACTGGCGCCTCCTCAAGTACCGGCCTCTCCGAGAACATCATGACCAGCCACAGCATCGACGCCGACATCAAGGTGAAATGGCCCGAAGGCCAGAGCGCCTACAGCCCGGGGACAGCGGAAGAACTGACCCTTATTGCGATCGACCTGCTGGTCAAGGAAATGGGCAGCGATGCCGCGCGCACCTTCATCGACCAGGTCTTCGAGCGCTATCGACACGAGCCCATGCCGGCGCCCTCCAACGACCTCACTCCCCGAGCTCAGCCAGCCCCGGAATCGACGGTTGAGCCCCTGCGCGAGTGACAGAAATTGCCGCGGCACGCTGACCCAACAGGATTGCCTCACGCTCGCTGCATCCACGTGCCAACGCTGCGGCAAAGCCACCGACGAAGGTATCGCCTGCCGCCGTGGTGTCCATCGCCTGCACCACGGGCGCGGCGAAGTGCTCAGCACCTTCCGCCCCCACCCGCAACGCACCTTCCGCACCGAGGGTAACGATTACCCGATCTGTACCCAGGTCGCGCAGGTGGACGGCGACGGCCTCGGCCGATGAAAGATCCGTCACCGCCAGCCCGGTCAAGGCGGCTGCCTCGCTTTCGTTGGGGATCAGGTAGTCGATATTGGCCAGCCACTCCAGTGGTAGCGGCCCGCTGGCCGGCGCCGGATTGAGAATCACCGTCTTGCCCAGGGCACGCCCGCGCGCCAAGGTATGGGCCACTGTCTGCGGCGGGACTTCCATCTGGCAGACGATGACATCGGCGTCCTGCAGCAAAGCGTCGAAACGCGCTATCGAGGCTGGCAACAAGCAGCCATTGCCGCCGGCAACAATGACAATCGCATTCTGGCTCGCCGCATCCACCACAATCAACGCCACACCGCTGGACACACCGGCGACTACTTCCACAGCCTGACTGTCGATACCTTCGGCTATCAGTCCGTCACGCAATTGCCGGCCATAGGCATCGTCACCGACACAGCCGATCATCGCCACCGATGCCCCCAGGCGTGCAGCAGCGACCGCCTGGTTGGCACCCTTGCCACCGGGAACCGTAGTGAATGACTCCCCCGCCAGGGTTTCCCCTGCCCGCGGCAGACGCTCGGCGCGGGTCACCAGGTCCATGTTGAGACTGCCTACTACAACTACCCTGCCTTGCATCACATACCTTCAACGCTGGTCGCTGGACAGATCCGGGTTCGGCCCGGTGGATTCACGCAGTACGATCTTCGGAGCGACGATACGGTGTTCCACCGCCAGTGGCCCAGGCCCGGTGATACGCCGCAACAGCACCGATGCGGCCATTTCCCCGAGGTCACGAATGGACTGCCCTACCGTGGTCAGGGCCGGATAGATGTACTGGCACATCTGGATGTCATCGAAACCGATCACCGAGAGCGCACCCGGCACGCTGATGCCACGCTCCGCCGCAGCACGCAGCACACCCATGCCGATCATGTCGTTGCCTGCGAAAATCGCCGTGGGCCGGTTGCCGTCCAGCAGTTGCGCCGCCGCACCGTAGCCGCCGAGGCTGGTGAAGTCGCTGTTCACCACCCGCCCCGCCTTCGGCGCCACCCCGGCTTCGCTCAAGGCACGCTGGAAGCCGGCCAGGCGCAAGGTCGCCACGCTGGTATCGGCCGGGCCATTGATGCAGGCGATGTCCGTGTGCCCCAGGTCGAGCAGGTGCCGGGTGGCCAAGTAAGCACCCTGTTCGTGATCGATGCGCACCAGGTCGGCATCCACCCCTTCCAGCGCCCGGTCGAGGATGACCATGGGCGTCCGCACGCTGGACAAGCTGTCGAGCAGGTCACGGTCTTCGCCCACCGAGGCGACGATCAGGCCGTCGATGCGTTTTTCCAGGAGCACCCGCAGGTAGCTGCGCTGCTTTTGCGGGTTGTCGTCGGAGTTGCACAGGATCACGCAGTAGCCATTGCGCTCGCAGGCGTCCTCGATGCCCCTGGCCAACTCGGCGAAATACGGGTTGACGCTGTTGGGCACCAGCAGGCCGATGGTTGCGGTGCTGCGCGCCTTGAGCGAGCGCGCCACGGCGCTGGGCACGTAGTCGAGCTCGGCGATCGCCGCCTCCACCTTGAGGCGCACGGGCTCGCTGACCGGGCGCGTCTTGTTCAGCACATGGGACACGGTGGTGTAGGAAATGCCGGCCAGTGCGGCGACGTCTTTTATGGTTGCCATGCTTTCAGTTCCGCCGGCCTGCACGCCGACTGCGATAGGTGTCGAGAATCACGGCGATCACGATGACCGCCCCGGTGATGATGCGTTTGCTCGGCTCGGAAGCGCCGATCTGTGCCAGCCCCGCCGCGAGCACCGAGATGATCAATACGCCGAAGAAGGTACTGATGACCGAACCGCGCCCACCCATGAGGCTGGTACCGCCGATGACCACCGCGGCGATCACCTGCAGCTCCAGCCCGGAGCCGGCATTGGGGTCGGCCGCTTCGAGGCGCGAAATCTGGAACAGCGCGGCCAGCCCGGCGAGCAGGCCCATCAGGGCGAAGACCAGGATCTTGTATGGACGCGGATCGACGCCGGCCAGGCGCACCGCCTCCTCGTTGGTGCCGATGCCGATCAGGTAGCGGCCGAACACGGTGCGTGTCAGCGCCAACTGCGCCAGCACGATCACCCCCAGGGCAATCAGGAAGGACGGTGAAATGCCAAAGGCGATCGGCTCCGATAGCCAGGCCAGGGCGTCGCCAATGTAGGCGGTACGCGAGTCGGTCAGTTGGTAGGCCGCGCCGCGAGCAATCTCAAGCACGCCCAGGGAGACGATGAACGAGGGGATCCGCCAGGCCACCGTGATGGAGCCGGTCAGCGCACCGACCAGCGCGGCACAGGCCATGCCGAGCAATGCAGCGGGCACGACGCCCCAGCCCCAACCGAGCATCGCCACGCTGACCACCGAGGCGGCCAGGGCCAGCACCGAGCCCACCGAGAGGTCGATGCCGCCGATGATCAGGACGAAGGTCATGCCCACCGCCAGCACCATCAGGTCGGGGATCTGGTTGGCCAGGGTGCTGAAGGTCGCGTACGAGAGGAAGTGACTGCTGAGCAGGGAAAACAGGACCATCAGGCAGAGCAAGGCCCCGGCCAGGCCCAGGTAGGTATCCAGCGCCAGGCGGCTGCCGGAGCGCTTGCCATTGGCCGTGGTGGCAACGGAAGAACTTTTCATGGAGACACCCCGAGCGCCGAATCAGACAACAGCGCATCACGTTTCTGATAACCGGAAAACGCCGCGGCCAGCAACCGGTCCTGGCTCCAGCCGGTACGGTCGAAAGTGTCCACCAGGCGCCCGGCGGACAACACGCCGATGCGATCGCAGATCAGCATCAGCTCGCGCAGGTCGCTGGACACCACCACCAGCGCCTTGCCCTGTCGTGCCAGTTCGGCGAGCAAAGCGTAGATATCCAGCTTGGCGCCGACGTCGATACCGCGGGTCGGCTCGTCGAACAGCAGCACCTGGCAGTCGCGGGCCAGCCAGCGCCCGATCACGACCTTCTGCTGGTTGCCACCGGACAGCTCGCCCACCGCCTGCTGCACGCCAGCACTGCGGATGCGCAGGGTGTCGACGAGGCGGCCAGCCAGCTGCCGCTCACCCTCGCTGTCCAGCAGACCCCGACGGGAGACCGCCTTGAGATTGCCCAGCACCAGGTTGGCGCTGATCGATTCGCTGAGGAGCAACCCCTCGCCCTTGCGATCCTCGCTGACCAGGGCAATGCCATGCCGCACCGCAGCCATCGGCGAGTCGATCCGCCGCACCCGCAAGGGATCACCCAGCTCGACCGTACCGCGATCGGCCCGGTCGGCACCGTAGATCAGGCGAAGCAGTTCGGTCCGCCCGGCGCCCACCAGGCCACACAGGCCGAAGACCTCCCCGGCGCGCACCTCGAACGAGACGTCGTTGACCTTGTCCCCGCGCCCCAGCCCCCTTACCCGCAACAACGGCGCGCCGATGTGACGGTCCTGGGCCTCGATGTGCTCGCCCAGTTCGCGTCCCACCATCAGGCGGACCAGTTGCTCGCTGCTGTAGCGCTGGATCGGCTCGACACAGACCAGTTTCCCGTCGCGCAACACGGCGACACGCTGGGCGACACGCTTGAGCTCTTCGAGCCGGTGAGAGATGTAGATGATCGCCACCCCCTGCTGACGCAGCGCCTCGATCCGGGCGAACAGCAACTCGACTTCGCGCTCGGTGAGCATGGCAGTGGGTTCGTCGAGGATCAGCACGTGGCAATCGCCGATCAGGTTGCGGGCAATTTCCACCATCTGCTGGTGACCGATGCCCAGCTCGCCCACGGGGGTCTGCGGGTCGATCGCTTCCAGGCCCATCCGCGCCATGGCCTCCACCGCTTGCTGGTGCAGGCGCTTGCGATCGATCCAGCCCAGGCGTCCGGGCAGGTCATGCAGGAACAGGTTCTCCGCCACGCTCAAGGTCGGCACCAGGTTCAGCTCCTGCATGACCATGCGCACGCCAAGGCGTTCGGCGGCGGTACGGCTGGCCGGGCGATAGGGCTCGTCGCGAAAGCGCATCTGCCCGGTGGTCGCAGGCTCAAGGCCACCGATGATCTTCGACAGGGTGCTCTTGCCCGCGCCGTTTTCGCCGGTGAGCGCCAGCACCTCGCCGCGCTGCAGGGTCAGGTCGATCCCTTCGAGCACCGGCTGGGCGTAGGTCTTGCCTACCCCGCTGACGGTCAACACAGCTTGTGCGCTCATTGCTGGCGCGTGATCAGGTCGACCGGTGTCTGGATGACGTTGTCGGCATCCACCTCGGCTTTCTCGCCCTTGAGCATCTTCAGCGCAGCCTCGATACCGAACACCGCCTGGCGCGCGGCATACTGGTCGGCCGTGGCGAGCAGGCGACCATCGGCCAGCATCGGCGCGACCGCCTTGAGGTTGTCGTAGCCCACCACCTGCACCTGCCCGGTGCGCCCGGCGGAACGCACCGCCGCGACCGCGCCCAGGGCCATGCTGTCGTTGCCGGCGAGCAACGCCTTGAGGTTCGGGTATTCGTTGAGCATCGCCGAGGCCACGGCATTGCCCTTGTTGATTTCCCAGTTGCCGGATTGCACCGCGACGATCTTCATCTGCGCCGCATCCATCGCATCCTTGAAGCCGGCGGTGCGCTGCTGGGCGTTGGTGGTGGTCGGCACGCCCTCGATGATGCCGACCTCGTCGCCCGCCTTCAGCCGCGCGGCCAGGTAGTCACCCACCAGGCGCGCGCCCTTGCGGTTGTCGGGGCCCACGAACGGCACGCTCATGCCCTTGCCTTTCAGCACATCGGGGTCGAGGCGGTTGTCGATGTTGACCACGGTGATGCCGGCGTCCATGGCGCGCTTGATCACCGGGACCAGTGCCTTGGAATCCGCCGGGGCGATCACCAGGGCGTTGACCCCGGAAACGATCATCTGTTCGACGATGCGAATCTGGTTGCCAGTGTCGGATTCATCCTTGATGCCGTTGGACACCAGGTCGAATTCGCTGGCGTGTTCTTTCTGGTAGGTCTTGGCGCCCTCCTCCATCGTGAGGAAGAACTCGTTGGCCAGGGATTTCATCACCAGCGCCACCTTGGGGCGCTCTTCGGCGCGAACGGCGGACAGGGGCAAGGCAGCGCAAAGGACGAGGAAGCCGGCAGCCAGCATCCGTCCGGTGGAAGGCAAGTGCATGAAGTTTACTCCGCATTTTATGCTTTTTATCGGATCGCAAACGTTTGCGTTACCCCACTATGCGAACGGAACCGGGCTTTGTCAAATGTCCGCGAGCGGACCGGCCAGGCACCGGAGCGGGGGATTGTCGCTCAAACGATCGGAGAACCGAACTTTTTCAGTGGAAATCATCCGGACTCCCGACGGGCAAAAGGTGCCCTTGAGAGTCTAGGCAATGGGCCAGCTATTGCGCCGGCCCTACACCTGAGAGTCAAAACCCCCACGAATTTATTTTTGAAGGCGTGCAGCAAAACCGCAGCGAAGCGGTCACATTCGCTCTTTGCACCGACCAGCTGTTGCGAAAACTCCTACAGTTAAATACTGTATGCGCATACAGCAAAAACAAGGGAAACAACACCCGTGGCCACCTCCTCCGCTTCCGCGCCCGCCAGCAGTTACGAGCAACTGGGCATCCGCATCCAGAAAATCATCAACGCCCCGACCGCCCAGCGCTCCCGGGCAGCACTGATCTTCCGCCTCGAACACGAATCCCCGGACGACTGGGAAACCCTGCTCGAAGAAATCGCCGAGAACGACAACGTCACCCTTGCCCATCGCGACGATGGCGGCGTGCAGATTTTCTGGACGGTACCGAAGGAAGACTGACGCGGATGAGATTCACGGTTTTGGCAGCTACCTGCCTGTTGTTCAGCTTTACCGCCCACGCCGACGCTCCCCGCACCTTCAGCGAAGCCAAGAAGGTTGCCTGGGGCCTTTATGCGCCACAATCGACGGAGTTCTATTGCGGCTGCAAGTACACCGGCAATCGCGTCGACCTGGCCGGTTGCGGCTATGTCCCGCGCAAGAACGCCAACCGCGCCGCGCGCATCGAGTGGGAACACATCGTCCCGGCCTGGCAGATCGGCCATCAGCGCCAGTGCTGGCAGAGTGGCGGGCGCAAGAACTGCTCGCGCCACGACGCCGTCTACCAGCGCGCCGAGGCCGACCTGCACAACCTGGTGCCGAGCATCGGCGAGGTCAACGGCGACCGCAGCAACTTCAGTTTCGGCTGGCTGCCGGAGCAGCACGGGCAATACGGGTCATGCCTGACCCAGGTCGATTTCAAGGCGAAGAAGGTCATGCCACGACCGTCCATTCGCGGAATGATCGCGCGTACCTATTTCTACATGAGCAAGCAGTACGACCTGCGCCTGTCCAGGCAGGACCGGCAGTTGTACGAGGCGTGGAACAAGACCTACCCGGCCCAGGCCTGGGAACGCCAGCGCAACCAGCGTGTGGCCTGCGTGATGGGACACGGCAACGAGTTCGTCGGTCCGGTGGACCTCAAGGCCTGCGGCTGAACCTCAGCTCAGCGCATGCAGATAGGCGCTGGCCTGCTGGCAACGTTGCAGGTGGGCGATGTCGGCGGGACCGGGAATGACGATGCGGGTCAGATCGCTCTCGTCGGCCAGGTCCGCCAGCTTGACCACCCTGGCCAGCGGATCGCTGCCGACCCGGGCGACGAATTCCTCGTCACTCTCGCCACCGCGCTGGCTGAGGGCCTGCACCGCGGCGAGGATTTTCAGAGTGAAGCCCTCCCGCGCCAGGTCCGAGAGGGTCATGGGGGACTCTCGCAGCACCTCGTGAAGGACCGCGACGATACGCTGCTCGGTGGTGGAAACCCGCAGCATCACCCGCAAGGGATGCAGGATGTACGCGGCGCCTACTTTGTCCCTATGCCCCTCGTGGGCCCGGGCTGCAACCGCAATGGCTCGCTCCAGCGTGGACATGGCCCCCTCCTCACCGTTGCTGCACTCATCGATGGAACTGCGTCCTTCTGAGCATAGCCCGACAAACGCGGGAGCACCTGTCGCAGAGCGTCGCGCGGGGTTGATCAGCGCGGGGCGTCGTGCTGGATCACCACCGAATCGGTGCCCAGGCGGGCCATCACGTCCTGCTTGCCGGCCTCGGCCTCGGCCCTGTCCTGGTACGGACCGACCAGGACCACCGGCTTGCCTTCGCGATAGACCACCGAGGACGGGATACCCTTCTCGATCAGGCGCGCGGTCATGTCGCTCACCGCCCCCATGTTCGGCCCCTGGATGATTTCCACGTCCCAACCCTGCGGTGCCGGTTCGGCGGCGATGGCGTCGGCACGGCGCTGCAGGTCGGCGCCACCGCAGACCTCGCGGATGCGCAGAGCATTGCTGCCGTCGTCGATGATGATGTCGTAGTCCGCGCCCTTCTTGATCGCCACATAGCTGCGATACGGCAGGAAGGTGCCGCTGTCGTCCTTGCCGCGGAACTGGCCGCAGATATCGCCCTGGGTATTGAACCGCACGTTGGCGAACTTGGCCGTCTTCGGGTTCTGCAGGGTTTCGGCGACCTGCTTGTGCACCCGCTCCGCATCGTTGTCACAGCCGGCCAGGGCCAGCAACGCCATTACCACCGCCACTTTGCGCACGCGTGTACCTCCTGAATTCAAGCGGCGGATTCTAGCACCTGCCCACGAGCAGGGTCCGCTACTCCTTGACGCAGTCCACGGTGTAGAGGCGCTGCCCATCTATTTCCTCATGTTGCAGACCATGCACATCGGCGACGAAACCGGGGAAGCCGGTGTCGAACGCCCGTGCGAAGGCGAGGTAGTCGAGGATCGAACGGGTCGCCTCGGTGAAGCGCTCGCCAGGCATGATCAGCGGGATCCCCGGCGGGTAAGGCACCAGCATCACCGCGGCGATACGCCCGAGCAGTTGCTCGATGGGTACCGCCTCGACCTCGCCGCGCACCAGCTTGTCGTAGGCATCGGCGGGCTTCATCACCACTTCCGGCAGGCGCGTGTAGAGGCGCTTGAGCTGCTTGGCCGTGGCATTGCTGCGATAGCAGGCGTGCAACTGGTCGCAGAGGTCGCGCAGCCCCATGCCGCGATAGCGCTGCGGGTCCTGGCTGGCGACGCAGGGAAGGCTCTGGCTCAGCTCGGCATTGGCGTCGTAGTTGCGCTTGAACTCCAGCAGTTCGGTGAGCAGCGTGCTCCACTTGCCCTTGGTGATGCCCATGGAGAACAGCACCAGGAACGAATACAGCCCGGTCTTCTCCACCACCAGACCACGCTCCCAGAGGAACTTGCTGACAACCGCCGCGGGAATGCCGTGCCGGTCGAGACTGCCACCGGCATCCAGGCCGGGCATGACCAACGTCACCTTGATCGGATCGAGCAGCACGTAGTCCTCGCTGACATCGCCGAAGCCGTGCCATTGCGCCTGCGGCTCCAGCAACCAGTCCTCGGTGGCGACGCGATGGGTGCCCTCGACCCGCGGCGGCTGCCAGACACTGAACCACCAGTCCTCGGCCGGCAGGTGCGCACGCAGGTTGGCCAGGGCACGACGAAAGCTCAGGGCCTCGTCGAACATCTCCTGCAGCAGCGAACGCCCCGCCGGCCCTTCCATCATCGCCGAGGACACATCCAGCGAAGCGAGGATGCTGTACTGCGGCGAAGTGGAGATGTGCATCATAAAGGCTTCGTTGAAGCGGTCGCGGTCAAGCTGTCGGCGCCCGCCATCCTGCACATGGATCATCGAGGCCTGGCTGAAGGCGGCGAGCAGCTTGTGGGTAGAGTGGGTGCTGAACACCAGCGGGCTGTCGGCGTTGCGCGAGGTGCCCATGGCATAGCGCCCGGCGAAGAACTCGTGAAAGGCGGCATAGGCATACCAGGCTTCGTCGAAGTGCAGCACCTCGACGCTGTTGCCAAGGGTCTGCTTGATCAGCTCGGCGTTGTAGCACAGGCCGTCGTAGGTGGAATTGGTCACCACGGCCATCTTCACCCGCGGCGCACGGTCCTTGGTCAGCGGGTTGGCGAGGACCTTGGCCTGGATCGACTCGGAACTGAACTCAGCAAGGGGAATCGGCCCGATGATCCCCAGCTCGTTACGCTCCGGGCACAGGTAGAGGGGAATCGCGCCGGTCATGATGATCGCGTGCAGCACCGACTTGTGGCAGTTGCGATCCACCAGTACCAGGTCATCGCGGCCAACCATGGAGTGCCAGACGATTTTGTTCGCCGTCGAGGTGCCGTTGATCACGAAGAAGGTATGGTCGGCGCCGAAATTGCGCGCGGCACGGGCCTCGGCTTCCGCCAGGGGCCCTGTGTGGTCGAGCAGCGAGCCCAGCTCCGGCACCGAGACCGACAGGTCGGAGCGCAGGGTGTTCTCGCCGAAGAACTGGTGGAAGGCCTGCCCCACCGGACTCTTGCGGTAGGCCACGCCGCCGCCATGGCCCGGGGTATGCCAGGAATAATTGGACTGCGCGGTGTGCTGCACCAGCGCCTTGAAGAACGGCGGCAGCAGGCCATCCAGATAGTTGTGCGCAGCCCGGGCGACCTGGCGGGCGAGAAAGGGCACGGTGTCTTCGAACAGATAGAGGATGCCGCGCAACTGGTTCAGTTCGCTCATGGCATCGGCGGGAGCATTTTCCAGGGTGACCTGCTCGCCCAGGGCGAAGATCGGCAGGTGCGGTGCGCGGGAACGGGCCAGGCGGATCAGCTCGACCATGTTCTGCAACAGGTGGGTGTTTTCGCCCGCGCCTTCGGCGGCGATCAGCATGCAGGCCAGGCCGTGGTGGGTCGCCGCGACCAGGCGGGCTTCGGCGTAGTCGATGGCGCTGAGGATGGTGAAACCGTCCTGGGCCAGCTCCTGGGCGATACCGCGGACGCGGTCGCCGGCTACGGTGTCGGACTTGATGTCACGGTGAACGATGAGAACGGGAAACTTGAGGTCCTTGTACATGGACGGCGCTACCTTCTTCCTGCGGGAGGCCTCGTGGGCCATTCCTCTCAGGGTAGAAGGTCGCCGCCATGACGCGCGGCAAATACCTCAGTCGGCGCCTGCCATCTGCTGCCAGAGGGCTGGTGCACCAGCGGACTTGGCGACGGCTTCGAGTCGGGCGACGTGAGCCTCCAGTTCCGCGGGGGTGGCGCGAATGATCCGTCCCGGCTGGCGGCTCGCCGGCAAACGACGGATCTCGCTCCCCTGGGCACCGCCGCCCTCGCCTTCACCATCATGACCCGCCAGCGACAGGCTGGTCTGGCCACCGGTCATCGCCAGGAAGACATCCGCCAGCAACTCGGAGTCGAGCAATGCGCCGTGCAGCTCACGGCCGGAGTTGTCGATGCCGTAGCGCTTGCACAAGGCGTCGAGGCTGTTGCGCTGGCCCGGATGGCGCTCGCGGGCCATCATCAGGGTGTCGAGGATATCGCAGTGCTGCGAGATATCGGCGCGATCATGCTGGCCGAGCAAGGCGAATTCGTTGTTGATGAAGCCAACGTCGAACGTCGCGTTGTGGATGATCAGGCGCGCGCCCTGGATGAACTCGAAGAATTCATCGGCCACCTCGGCGAAGCGTGGCTTGTCGAGGAGGAAGCCGTCGGTGATGCCGTGGACGCCGATGGCGCCCTCGTCACTCGGACGATCCGGCTGAATGTAGACGTGAAAATTGCGCCCGGTAAGGCGCCGGCCGATGAGCTCGACACAGCCGATCTCGATGATCCGGTGGCCATCGGTAACCGGCATGCCGGTGGTTTCGGTATCGAGGACTACCGACCTGTTGTCATGCAAATCCACGTCGGTGATCTCCTGCCGTGTTGCTGAAAGCGGCGAATCTTAACCCAGCTTCGCCGCCACGTCCCGGAGATTCATCAGCGCAGGCCACGAACCTCGTCGACGCCGCGATTGGCCAACTGGTCGGCGCGCTCGTTGCCATGATGACCGATATGACCACGCACCCATTTCCAGGTGACCTTGTGCCGGTTGACCTGCTCGTCGAGCAGTTGCCAGAGGTCGGCGTTCTTCACCGGCTCCTTGGCCGCAGTCTTCCAGCCGCGCTTCTTCCAGTTGGTCATCCACTCGGTGATGCCCTTCATCACGTACTGCGAGTCGGTAACCAGCAGCACCTCGCACTCGCGCTTCAGAGACGCCAGGCCCTGGATCGCCGCCATCAGTTCCATGCGGTTGTTGGTGGTCTCGCGCTCGCCACCCCAGAGTTCCTTTTCCACACCCTTGTAGACCATCAGCACGCCCCAGCCGCCCGGGCCGGGATTGCCCTTGCAGGCGCCATCGGTGTAGATCTCCACGCTATCGCTCATGTACAGCCTTATTCATCGTTGAAGGGTCTGCCTTCGGGGTGGGGAGCCTGGCGATTGACCTTGGCCAGCGGCAACGGAATCAGCTTGCCCATCGGTTCGCGGCGCTCCTGGCGCAGCGGACGCAGGCCGACCACCATCTTGCGCGCCACCAGCAGGTAGACACCGCCACCGGAGCCTTGCCAGCGTCCGGCGAGACGCTCCCACCCCGCCAGCCGGGCCTGCCAGGCCGGGGAGGCAAGCGGCGGACGATAGCACCCGAACCGACGTTTCTCCAGCGCGAAGCCAAGCAGGTTGAGCCAGTCGCCGACCCGCGACGGAGAAATGCAGCGCGCCTTGCGCAAGGCATCGTGGGCGAATACCCGACGCACGCCCCAACTGCTCCAGGGGTTGATCCCGACGATCAGCAGGTGCCCGCCGGGGCGCACGCTGCTGGCCGCCTCGCGCAGCAGGCCATGGGGCGACAGCGAGAAGTCCAGGCCGTGCTGCAGCACCACCACGTCGGCGGCATGCTCGCTCAGCGGCCAGGCCTGTTCCTCGCAGACGATCTCGACCCCGGGCAGCGGCGCGCCGAGGCGCACGTTGCGCTGCACCTGCGGCGCGGTGGGTGGTGCTTCGGCGCAGGGGCCGTAGTGCACCAGGTAGCCGCCGAAATAACGCCCCAGCTCCTCTTCCAACAGGCGTTGCTCCTCGGCGAGCATCAGCTGGCCGAGAGGTCCTGCGAACCAGTCACGGGCCAGGCTGATCAGTTCGAGCCACTGCGGATCGGCCTGGGCGAAGGCTTGATCGGTCATTGCGTTCTCCCTCGAAGGTTCTCGACAGCGCACATAGCTACTAAGATGCACCCTTGTCCCACGTTTGGCGAATTGCCCGATGATACAGATAGAAGCCTTGCCCGCATTCAGCGACAACTACATCTGGTTGTTGCAGGACCCCGCCAGCCGCCGCTGTGCAGTGGTCGACCCGGGCGACGCAGCGCCGGTGCTGGCCTGGCTGGAACGGCATGCCGACTGGCGCCTGGAAGACATCCTGATCACCCACCATCACCATGACCATGTCGGCGGCGTCGAAGCGCTCAAGACCGCCACCGGGGCGCGGGTCAGCGGGCCGGCCCACGAACGTATCCCGGCGCGGGACGTGGCGCTGGAAGACAACGCCGTGGTGCGGGTGCTGGGCGTGGATTTCCAGGTCTTCGCGGTGCCGGGCCACACCCTGGGCCATATCGCCTACTTCAGCGCGCAACCGGCGACGCCCCTGCTGTTCAGCGGCGATACGCTATTCGCCGCCGGTTGCGGACGGCTGTTCGAGGGCACCCCAGCGCAGATGCACACCTCGCTGCAGCGCCTGGCCGCCCTTCCCGAAGCCACCGAAGTGTACTGCGCCCACGAATACACCCTGAGCAACCTGCGCTTCGCCTGTGCCGTCGAGCCCCAAAATCCGCACGTTGCCGCACGGTTCGAGGAAGTTACCCGTTTGCGCGCTGAAAATCGCATCACGTTGCCATCAACCATCGCCCTGGAGCGTCTCACCAACCCCTTCCTGAGGGTTGCCGAAACATCCGTTAAAGAAAAAGCAGACGAACGGACGGGGGGGTTAAACCCTACGCCAAGTGCTGTTTTTGCTGGGCTGAGGGCGTGGAAGGATACCTTCTGAAGATGGCCGCTTGATGACCGCACAGTTCTGAAAGGTTGACCCGGTTGGGGGCGCTTTCTAGAATCGCCCGACATTTTCGCCCGGAACTCTGTCCCAGCCAATGTCGTCCAATAGCCGCAGAACCTTCACGCCCGTCGCTCTGACGCGCCTCGCACAGGCCGTCGCGCTCGGTCTGACAGCCACCCTCGTGGGCTGCCAGAGCACCAGTCACATGGGCGACAACGATAGCGTTCGCGTGCACGTCCAGCCCCGTGTCAAACCGAAGCCTGTATTCGTCCAGGCCAAGCCGGTCGAACAGGCGCCGCAGGACGTCTGGGAACGCATTCGCCAGGGCTTCCAGCTGCAGGACGACATCGGCGTCAACCCGCGCATCGAGCAACAGCGCCTGTGGTTCGCCAGCAACCCGACCTTCCTCGAAACCGCGGGTGATCGCGGCAGCCTGTACATCCACTACATCGTCGAGCGTCTCGAAGAGCGCGACATGCCACTGGAACTGGCCCTGCTGCCGGCCATCGAGAGCGCCTACAACCCGATGGCCTACTCCCGTGCCCACGCCGTCGGGCTGTGGCAGTTCATCCCGTCCACCGGGCGTCACTACAACCTGCGCCAGACCCGTTTCTACGATGGTCGCCGGGACATCACCGCGTCGACCAATGCCGCGCTGGACTACCTGAGCCGCCTGCACGACATGTTCAACGGCGACTGGCTGCTGGCCCTGGCCGCCTACAATGCCGGCGAAGGCACGGTCAGCCGGGCCATCGAGCGCAACGAGCGGCTGAACCTGCCCACCGACTACTGGAACCTGCCCCTGCCCCAGGAAACCCGCGACTACGTGCCGAAGCTGCTGGCCCTGTCCCAGGTGGTCCTGACGCCCGAGGCGTATGGCGTGAACCTCAACCCGATCGCCAACGAGCCCTACTTCGAAGCCGTCGCCATCAAGGATCGCCTCGACCTGTCGCGGGTCGCCGCCCTGGCCGAGATCGACGAGGACGAGCTGATCCAGCTCAACCCCGCCTTCAAGAAACGCATGACCGTCGACGGCCCGCAGCAGTTGCTGGTACCGACGGCCAAGGCCCAGCTGCTGACCAGCAGCCTGTCGAGCATGAAACCCGAGGAACTGCTGGCCCTCCAGCCCAAGGCCGCGGTGTTCGAAGCAGCGCTGGCCGAAGCCAACGCCCCGGCAGCACGCAGCGTGCGCTACCGAGTCAAGCGTGGCGACAGCCTGGGCAGTATCGCCAAGGCCAACCGGGTCAGCGTCAAGGAGTTGCAGCGCTGGAACAAGCTCAGCGGCAACCGCCTGAAGGCCGGCCAGACCCTGGTCCTGCAGAGCAAGCAGCCGATCACCGTGGCGTCCGCCGCGAAATCCTCCTCGGCAGCCGCCAAGGGCAAGCAGCGCGCCACGCAGTACAAGGTAAAGAAAGGCGATTCGCTGTACCTGGTCGCCAAACGCTTCAACGTGGAAATGCAACACCTCAAGCGCTGGAACCCGCGCAGCGGCCAGGCACTGAAGCCAGGCCAGACCCTGACCGTCTACCTGCCGCACTGATACCGCCTTCGGGCGGTGCATGGACGCCACGGGCGCGCTCTTTTTCCTGCTGATACAAGCTGTTACTGTAGGAACCATAAAGCCCAAGCCGCCTGGATCGGATCGCCGACTTGATACGTCCCCTCCTGCTGTCATTCAGCCTGGTCTTGAGCTTTCCCGCGGGCGCGACCATCACCGAAAGCCACGGTTACGCCCAGTTCGGCACGCTCAAGTACCCCGCCAAGTTCACCCACTTCGATTGGGTCAACCCGCAAGCGCCCAAGGGCGGCACCTTGCGGGCCATGGCATTCGGCACCTTCGATACCCTCAACCCCTACACCTTCAAGGGCAGCAGTCCGGTGACCACGCCGAACTTCCTGCAGTACGGGGTCAACGAGCTCAATGAAACCCTGATGGTCGGCACCGGCCAGTACGACCCGTCCGGCGACGAGGCGACCTCCAGCTACGGACTGATCGCCCGCTCCGTGGAGTACAGCGAGGACCGCAGTTGGGTGGTGTTCAACCTGCGTCCGCAAGCCCGCTTCCACGATGGCCGGCCGATCACCGCGGCGGACGTGGCGTTCTCCTACCGCACCCTGCTCAAGGAAGGTCATCCGATCTACCGCACCAACTTGCAGGAAGTGGAACGGGTCGACGTACTCAGCCCGCAGCGCATCCGCTTCGTCTTCAAGCGTGCCGGCAACCCCCTGCTCATCCTGCGCCTCGGCGAGATGCCGGTACTGCCGCTGCACTACTGGAAAGGCCGCGACTTCAAGGCCACCACCTTCGAGCCGCCGCTGGGCAGCGGCCCCTATCGCATCAGCGAAGTGCAGCCGGGCCGGCGCCTGGTGTTCGAGCGGGTCAAGGACTGGTGGGGCAAGGACCTGCCGGTCAATCGCGGCAAGTACAACTTCGATCGCGTCGAGTACGAGTTCTACCGCGACAGCGATGTCGCCTTCGAAGCCTTCAAGGCGGGCGAGTTCGACATCTATATCGAGCACCAGGCGAAGAACTGGGCCAACGGCTACAACTTCCCGGCGGTGCGCCGTGGCGACGTGATCAAGGCGCAGATCAAGCACCAGATCCCGACCCAGACCCAAGGCCTGTTCATGAACAGCCGCCGCGCGGCCTTCGCCGATCGCCGCGTGCGCCAGGCCCTGGGCCTGATGTTCGATTTCGAATGGACCAACCGCACCCTGTTCAGCAGCGCCTATCGCCGGGCCACCAGTTTCTACCCCAACAGCGAATTCACCGCCGACGGCCTGCCGGTGGGCAAGGAGTGGCTGTTGCTGGCGCCATGGCGCGAGGATTTGCCACCCGGCCTGTTCACCCAACCCTTCAAGGTCAGCCAGACCGATGGCCGCGGTGTCGGTCGCGACAACCTGCGCCAGGCCCTCGACCTGCTCGGCCAGGCCGGCTGGAAGCTCAGCGGCCAGCGCCTGCTGAACAGCAACGGTCAGCCGCTCAAGCTGGAAATCCTCCTGGTCAATCCGAACCTTGAGCGGATTCTCCAGCCTTATGTGGAGAACCTGGCCAGCATCGGCATCGACGCGCGCCTGCGCACCGTCGACCGGGCCCAGTACAAGCAGCGCCTCGATCAGTTCGATTTCGACATGATCCTGATGACCCTGACCCAGACCCTCAGTCCCGGCCTCGAACAATGGCAGTACTTCCACTCCAGCCAGGCCGCCACCAAGGGCAGCAAGAACTACGCTGGGGTCAACAGCCTGGTGGTCGACCACCTGCTCGAAGCCCTGCTCGCCGCGCAGACTCGCGATGACCAGGTGGCCGCGACCCGCGCCCTGGACCGCGTCCTGCTGTGGCAGCACTACATGATTCCCAACTGGTATCTCGACTATCACCGCCTGGCCTACCGCAACCGGTTCGCCTTCGTCACCACGCCGCCCTACACCCTGGGGCTGAATACCTGGTGGCTCAAGCCTTCGGAGAACGCCCCATGATGCCAATGCCTCGTCTGCGCCGGTTGCTCGGCGGCCTGCTGCTCGCCGGCCTGGGCCTGCCGACCCTGGCGGCGCCGCAACATGCGCTGACCCTGTACAACGAAGCGCCGAAGTATCCGGCCGACTTCAAGCATTTCGACTACGTGAACCCCGACGCGCCCAAGGGCGGCACCTTCCGCGAGAACGGCTTCGGCAGTTTCGACAGCCTCAACCCCTTCATCAGCAAGGGCGTGCCGGCGGACAACATCGACCTGGTCTACGACACCCTGGCCCGCGCCAGCCTCGACGAGCCGTTCACCGAGTACGGCCTGCTGGCCAGGCAGATCGAGAAGGCCCCGGACAACAGCTGGGTGCGTTTCTACCTGCGTCCCGAAGCGCGCTTCCAGGATGGCCAACCGGTGCGCGCCGATGACGTGGTGTTCACCTTCAACACCCTGATGAAAAGCGGTGCTCCCCTGTTCCGCGGCTACTACGCCGACGTCGCCGAGGTGGTCGCCGAAGACCCGCTGCGGGTGCTGTTCAAGTTCAAGCACGGCAACAACCGCGAGCTGCCGCTGATCCTCGGGCAGATCGCGGTGCTGCCCAAGCACGTCTGGGAGGGCCGCGACTTCGCCAAGGGCGGCCTGGAAATCCCGGTGGGCAGCGGGCCGTACAAGGTCGCCGAGGTCAAGCCCGGGCGCTCGATCCGCCTGGAGCGGGACAAGAACTACTGGGGCAAGGACCTGCCGATCAACCGCGGCTTCTATAACTTCGACACCATCACCGTCGACTACTACCGCGACAACACCGTGGCCCTGGAGGCGCTCAAGGCCGGGCAGTTCGACTACTGGTACGAAACCAGCGCGAAGAACTGGGCCACCGCCTACAACATCCCTGCGGTAAGGGAAAAACGCCTGATCCGCGAGGAAATCCCCAACGGCACGCCCACCGGCATGCAGGGCTTCGTCTTCAACCTGCGCCGCCCGGTGTTCCAGGACGTGCGGGTACGCCAGGCGCTGAGCCTGCTGCTGGACTTCGAGTGGACCAACAAGCAGCTGTTCAACGGCGCCTACACCCGCACCGGCAGCTACTTCGAGAACTCCGAGATGGCGGCGAAGGGCCTGCCCGGCGAGGACGAACTGAAGCTCCTCGAACCGCTGCGCGGCAAGATTCCCGAGCAGGTGTTCACCGAGCCCTTCAAGAACCCGGTCACCGATGCCAGCGGCATGATCCGCGAGCAGCAGCGCCAGGCCTACAAACTGCTGCAGGAAGCCGGCTGGCGCATCGACAACGACAAGATGGTGGATGCCCAGGGCAAGCCGCTGACCATCGAGTTCCTGCTCGCCCAGACCGAGTTCGAGCGCATTCTCCTGCCCTACAAGCGCAACCTCGCCGACCTCGGCATCACCCTCAACATCCGCCGGGTCGACGTCGCCGAATACATCAACCGCCTGCGCTCGCGCGACTTCGACATGATCGTCGGCGGCTTCCCGCAGTCCAACTCGCCGGGCAACGAGCAGCGCGAGTTCTGGCAGAGCGGCAGCGCCGACAACCCCGGCAGTCGCAACTACATGGGCCTGAAGGACCCGGCCGTGGACAGCCTGGTGGAATCGCTGATCAACGCCGACTCGCGGCAGAGCCTGGTGGCCCACACCCGCGCCCTCGACCGCGTGCTGCTGTGGGGCTTCTACGTGGTGCCCAACTGGCACATCAAGACCTGGCGCGTGGCCTACTGGAACCATATCGGCCACCCCGTCACGCCGCCCAAGTACGACATCGGCATCAACACCTGGTGGATCAAGCCAGAAGTGACGCCGGCCGCCCCGGTGACCGCGGCGGAAGAAGCCGCCGCCGCGCACGGGGAGCAGTGACATGCTCGCCTACATCCTGCGGCGCCTGCTGCTGATCATCCCGACCCTGTTCGGCATCCTGATCATCAACTTCGTCATCATCCAGGCCGCCCCCGGCGGGCCGGTGGAACAGATGATCGCCAAGCTCGAAGGCTTCGAGGGCGCCACCAGCCGCATTGCCGGCGGCGGCGCGGAAGTCTCGGTGGCAGGCTCCAACTACCGCGGCGCGCAAGGCCTGGATCCTGCGCTGGTCAAGGAAATCGCGCGCATGTACGGCTTCGACAAGTCGGCGCCGGAACGCCTGTGGATCATGGTCAAGAACTACGCCCGCCTGGACTTCGGCGACAGCTTCTTCCGCGATGCCAAGGTGGTCGACCTGATCGCCGAGAAGCTCCCGGTGTCGATCTCCCTCGGCCTGTGGAGCACCCTGATCATGTACCTGGTGTCGATCCCCCTGGGGATCGCCAAGGCCACCCGCCACGGCAGCCACTTCGACGTATGGACCAGCTCGGCGATCATCATCGGCTACGCCATCCCCGCCTTCCTCTTCGCCATCCTGCTGATCGTGGTGTTCGCCGGCGGCAGCTACCTGGACTGGTTCCCGCTACGCGGGCTGACGTCGAGCAACTTCGACGAACTGAGCACCTGGGGCAAGATCGGCGACTACTTCTGGCACCTGGCGCTGCCCATCACCGCGCTGGTGATCGGCAACTTCGCCACCATGACCCTGCTGACCAAAAACAGCTTCCTCGACGAGATCAACAAGCAGTACGTGGTCACCGCCAAGGCCAAGGGCCTGACGCCGAACCGCGTGCTCTACGGCCATGTGTTCCGCAATGCCATGCTGCTGGTCATCGCCGGCTTCCCCTCGGCGTTCATCGGCATCTTCTTCACCGGCTCGCTGCTGGTGGAAGTGATCTTCTCCCTCGACGGCCTCGGCCTGATGAGCTTCGAGGCGGCGATCAACCGCGACTACCCGGTGGTCTTCGGCACCCTGTTCATCTTCACCCTGCTGGGGCTGGTGGTGAAACTGATCGGCGACCTGACCTACACCCTGGTCGATCCGCGTATCGACTTCGAAAGCCGGGAGCACTGAGATGAACCTGTCCCCTCTCAATCGCCGCCGCTTCGAGCGTTTCAAGGCCAACCGTCGTGGCTGGTGGTCGCTGTGGCTGTTCCTGGTGCTGTTCGGCCTGAGCCTGGGCGCCGAGCTGATCGCCAACGACAAACCCCTGGTGGTGCGCTACGACGGCGAGTTCTATTTCCCGGCGTTCAAGCGCTACCCGGAAACCACCTTCGGCGGCGAATTCCCCCTGGAGGCCAACTACAAGAGCCCCTACATCCGCGACCTGCTGGAGAAGAAGCGGAGCTGGGTGCTGTGGGCGCCGATCCCGTTCAGCTACCAGAGCATCAACTACGACCTCAAGGTACCCGCCCCTGCCCCGCCCTCGGCGCAGAACTGGCTCGGCACCGACGACCAGGGTCGCGACGTGCTGGCACGGGTGATCTACGGCTTCCGCATCTCGGTGCTGTTCGCCCTGACCCTGACCGTGCTCAGCTCCATCATCGGCGTGATCGCCGGCGCGCTGCAGGGCTTCTATGGCGGCTGGGTCGACCTGGCCGGCCAGCGCTTCCTGGAAATCTGGTCGGGCCTGCCGGTGCTGTACCTGCTGATCATCCTCGCCAGTTTCGTGCAGCCGAACTTCTGGTGGCTGCTGGGGATCATGCTGCTGTTCTCCTGGATGAGCCTGGTGGACGTGGTCCGCGCCGAATTCCTGCGCGGACGCAACCTGGAGTACGTGCGCGCCGCGCGGGCCCTGGGCATGCAGAACGCGGCGATCATGTACCGGCACATCCTGCCCAACGCCATGGTCTCGACCATGACCTTCCTGCCGTTCATCCTCACCGGCGCCATCGGCACCCTGACCGCCCTGGACTTCCTCGGCTTCGGCCTGCCGCCCGGCGCGCCGTCCCTCGGTGAACTGGTCGCCCAGGGCAAATCCAACCTGCAGGCTCCGTGGCTGGGCATCAGCGCCTTCGCCGTACTCGCGCTGATGCTCAGCCTGCTGGTGTTCATCGGCGAATCCGCCCGCGATGCCTTCGACCCGAGGAAATGACATGAACAAGGACACCTTGATCGAAGTACGCGACCTTGCCGTCGAATTCGTCAGCGGCGCCCAGCAGCAGCGCGTGGTGGAAAGCGTCAGCTTCGATATCCGCCGTGGCGAGACCCTGGCCCTGGTCGGCGAGAGCGGCTCGGGCAAGTCGGTCACCGCCCACTCGATCCTGCGCCTGCTGCCCTACCCGCTGGCGCGGCACCCGGCCGGGAGCATCCGCTACGACAACCAGGACCTGCTGCACCTGGACGAGAAGAAGATGCGCCACATCCGTGGCAACCGCATCGCCATGATCTTCCAGGAGCCGATGACCTCGCTGAACCCGCTGCACAACATCGAGAAGCAGATCAACGAAGTACTGATGCTGCACAAGGGCCTGCGCGGCAAGGAAGCCACGGCACGGACCCTGGAACTGCTGGAGCTGGTGGGCATCCCCGACCCCGTCAAGCGCCTCAAGGCCCTGCCCCACGAGCTGTCCGGCGGCCAGCGCCAGCGGGTGATGATCGCCATGGCCCTGGCCAACGAGCCGGAACTGCTGATCGCCGACGAGCCGACCACCGCCCTCGACGTCACCGTGCAGCTGAAGATCCTCGAATTGTTGAAGCGTTTGCAGGCCAAGCTGGGCATGGCGCTGTTACTCATCAGTCACGATCTGAACCTGGTGAAAAGAATTGCTCACCGTGTATGTGTCATGCAGCGCGGTTGCATCGTCGAACAGGCGTCGTGTGAAGAACTGTTCCGCGCTCCGCAGCATCCGTACACGAAAATGCTGCTCGGCGCCGAGCCCAGCGGCAAGCCCGCCGCCAACCCGGAGGGCGCGCCGCTGCTGGAAGTCGAGGACCTGCGTGTCTGGTTCCCGATCAAGAAAGGCCTGCTGCGCCGTACCGTCGACCACGTCAAGGCGGTGGACGGCATCAACTTCAGCCTGCCCCAGGGCCAGACCCTGGGCATCGTTGGCGAAAGTGGCTCGGGCAAGTCTACGCTGGGTCTGGCGATCCTTAGGCTGATCTCCAGCCAGGGTGCCATCCGCTTCGAGAACCAGCGGCTGGACGGCATGAGCCAGCAGCAGGTGCGCCCGCTGCGGCGGGAGATGCAGGTGGTCTTCCAGGACCCCTTCGGCAGTCTCAGCCCGCGCATGTGCGTGAGCGATATCGTCGGGGAAGGCCTGCGCATTCATCGGATAGGCACGGAGGCGGAACAGGAACAGGCCATCATGGAGGCGCTCAGGGAAGTAGGTCTGGACCCGGAAACCCGGCACCGCTACCCTCACGAGTTTTCCGGAGGCCAACGACAACGGATTGCCATTGCCCGGGCACTGGTATTGAAACCGGCGCTGATCCTGCTGGACGAGCCCACTTCGGCGCTCGACCGAACGGTTCAGCGCCAGGTGGTGGAACTGCTGCGTGCGCTGCAGACCAAGTACAACCTGACCTACCTGTTCATCAGCCATGACCTGGCGGTGGTCAAGGCGCTCAGCCACCAGTTGATGGTGGTCAAGCAGGGTCAGGTGGTGGAACAGGGTCCGGCCGCGGAGATTTTCGCCGCACCACAACATACTTATACACAGCAGCTGCTGGAAGCCGCTTTCCTGGCTCCCACGGCTGTCGATATAACCTGAAGAGGAACAACACATGGGTTTTCTCGCCGGTAAGCGCGTACTGATCGTCGGTGTCGCCAGCAAACTGTCCATCGCATCCGGCATCGCTGCCGCCATGCATCGCGAGGGGGCGGAGCTTGCCTTCACCTACCAGAACGAAAAGCTCAAGGGCCGCGTCGAAGAGTTCGCCGCAGGCTGGGGCTCCAACCCTGAGCTGTGCTTCCCTTGCGACGTGGCCAACGATGACGACATCGCCAAGGTCTTCGAGGAACTGAGCAAGAAGTGGGACGGCCTGGACTGCATCGTGCACTCCGTGGGCTTCGCCCCGGGCGACCAGCTGGACGGCGACTTCACCGAAGTCACCACCCGCGAAGGCTTCCGCATTGCCCACGACATCAGCGCCTACAGCTTCGTCGCCCTGGCCAAGGCCGGTCGCGAAATGATGAAAGGCCGCAATGGCAGCCTGCTGACCCTGTCGTACCTGGGCGCCGAGCGCACCATGCCGAACTACAACGTCATGGGCATGGCCAAGGCCAGCCTGGAAGCCGGCGTTCGCTACCTGGCCGGCAGCCTCGGCCCGGAAGGCACCCGCGTCAACGCCATTTCCGCCGGCCCGATCCGCACCCTGGCCGCTTCCGGCATCAAGAGCTTCCGCAAGATGCTGGCCGCCAACGAAGCGCAGACCCCGCTGCGCCGCAACGTCACCATCGAAGAAGTCGGCAACGCCGGCGCCTTCCTCTGCTCCGACCTGGCGTCGGGTGTCAGCGGTGAAATCATGTACGTGGACGGTGGCTTCAACACCACCGCCATGGGTGATATCTCGGAGTAAGACTTCGGGAAAGGGAAAAGGCCGCGAATGCGGCCTTTTCTTTTGAGGAGCTGCAAGCGTCAAGCTACAAGTGGCAAGAAAGAGCAATTCGCATCGCACCGCTCTTTCTTGCAGCTTGAGACTTGAAGCTTGACACTCGAAATGAAAAAGCCCGCATCGCTGCGGGCTTTTTCATCTCTGCGGTAGCACTCAGTAACGAGTGATCTCCGCCTTGGCTTCCAGCTGCTTGCGGTACGCCGCAAAGTCCTGCTGGCCGGCACGGGAAGCAAGGTAGCGACGATAATCGTCCTTCTCTTGCGCACTGGCCGCGCTGCCTTCGTTGACGCCGTTCAGGCGCAGCACGACGACACTGCCATCGGCCAGGGTCACGGTGGAGTACACCGGCTTGTCCTTGGCTTCAGGCTTGCTCATGCGGAACAGCGCCTGCAGCTCGACCGGGTCGACACCTTCCTGCATGCGGGTCGCCGCTTCCTGGACTTTCCAGGCCTGGCCATCCTGAACCGGCTGGTAGGCGATCTTGCCATCGCGCAGACCGGCGATCAGGGCCTCGGTCTTGCTCTTCACGGCAGCGGTGGCCTGCTCCTGGGCCAGGTGGTCATGGATCGGACCGGCTACGGCTTCCAGCGGCAGTTGCGCAGGCTTGCGGTGTTCCTTGGCACGGACCACCACGATGGTCTCCGGGTCCAGCTCGATGGCCGAGCTGTTGGAGCCTTCATCCAGCACCTCAGGGCTGAACGCAGCCTGGATCACCTGGCGGTTGGCAGTGACGCCTTCGCCACCTTCACGCCCGAACGGTGCCGAGGTCTGGACCTTCAGGCCCAGGTCCTGGGCCGGCTGGGCCAGGTCGGACGCCTCGAAGGCCGAGTCTTCGAGCTGCTTGCTGGCTTCGACGAAGCGCTGCTCGACCTGCTGGGTCTTCAGCTCGCGGGTCAGCTTGTCCTTCAGGCTGGCGAAGCTCGGCACCTCGGGTGCCTGCACGTCCAGCAGCTTGATCAGGTGATAGCCGAACTCGGTACGCACCGGAGCGGACACCTGGTCCTTGTTCAACGCATACAGCGCATCCTCGAAGGCCGGGTCGTAGACACCCTTGCCGGCATAGCCGAGGTCACCGCCATTGTTCGCCGAACCCGGGTCCTGGGAAAACTCCTTGGCCAGCGCGGCGAAGTCCTCGCCCTTGGCCAGGCGCTGCTGGACGTCAGCGATGCGGGCCTTGGCCTGGGCATCGTCCTGCTTGTCGTTGACTTCGACGAGGATGTGCGCGGCATGGCGCTGCTCGGCGAGGTTGGCGATTTCCTTCTGGTACAGCGACTGCAGTTCGTCGTCGCTGACCTTGACCTGGTCGAAGAACGCGGCTTTCTTCAGCTCGACGTAGTCGATGACGACCTGGTCCGGGCTCATGAATTCCTTGGCGTGCTGGTCGTAGTGTGCCTTGACCTGCTCGTCGGTGACCTGGACGGCGGACGGATCGGCCTTGAAGGTCAGCGAGGCGAAATCGCGGGTCTGCTTCTCCAGGCGGGCGAAGGCATCGACCTGGGCGTCGGTGACGAAACCGCTGCCTGCCAGACCGGCACGCAGTTGGCCAATCAGCATTTCCTGGGCGAGCATCTCGCGGAACTGCATCCGGCCGTAGCCGAGCTGGCGAATGACCTGGTCGAACTTCTCGGCGCTGAACTTGCCGTCCACCTGGAATTCAGGGGTCTGCAGGATCACCTGGTCAAGGGCGGCTTCGGAGAAGGAGAACTTGGCGTCATGGGCGCCCTGGAGCAGCAGTTGACGCTCGATCAGCCCCTTCAGCGCGGCCTCGCGGAGCATCTTGTCATCCAGCAGGGAAGGATCGAAGTCCCTGCCCAGTCGTTGCATCAGTTGCCGGCGTTGCGTGTCGACAGCCTGGCTCAGCTCGTTCTGGCTGATGGTGTCGCCGTTGACCTTGGCAGCATCCTTGTCGTGGCTGACGGCCTGGAAGATGGCGTCGAAACCGGTCAGCGCCATCAGTACCACGATGACACCGATGATGGTCTTGGCAATCCAACCTTGTGAATTGTCCCTGATATTTTGCAGCATGCGTCCCCCAGAAACGGCTGTGGCGGCTGCACAACCGCGGAGCGTGGGTAGAGTCCTGATAGAAGAAAGGCGCATCCGGGGATGCGCCTTCTCGTAACGGCGAAACGGACGAATTCGGGATCGTTTCCGCTTCGCGTCCGGGCCCGCTGCGGGAGCGGGTCCGGTTAGGCGAAAGCCTGAAAAGAACGTCTTAGTTGACGGCTTCTTTCAGCGCCTTGCCAGCCTTGAAGCCAGGCTTCTTGGCAGCTGGGATTTCCAGGGTCTTGCCGGTTTGCGGGTTGCGGCCGGTACGGGCTGGACGGTCAGTGACCGAGAAGGTACCGAAGCCGACCAGAACCACCGAATCACCGCTCTTCAGGGCGTCGGTGACGGAGTCGATGACAGCGTCCAGGACACGGCCAGCGACAGCTTTCGGGATATCAGCGTTTGCAGCTACAGCGTCAATCAGTTCCGACTTGTTCACTCTAAGTCCCCTTATCTCTATTTGAGTTTGTTTCTAACTATGTAATGTAAAGCTGAAATCAACGCCAAGTGATCCGTGACACTTAGTGCCTGTTACGGCAAGGACCTGGAAAACGGTCAGACAGACCACCTGGCTAAATACTGATTAATGCGTGCTTATCCGTTCCTTGGAATCGCCGTCGCGTTTTTCATCCTTGGCGACAATCTCGGGAGCCACATCCGGCAAGGGCTCCGGGGCGTATTGCAGCGCAATTTGGAGGACTTCGTCAATCCATTTGACCGGCTTAATCTGAAGATCCTGCTTAATATTGTCAGGAATTTCTTTCAGGTCACGCACGTTTTCTTCCGGAATGATGACTGTCTTGATTCCACCACGGTGGGCAGCCAGCAATTTCTCCTTCAAACCACCGATCGCCAGCACCTGGCCACGCAGGGTGATTTCACCGGTCATGGCCACATCGGCGCGCACCGGGATCTGGGTCAGCGCGGACACCAGCGCGGTGCACATGCCGATACCGGCACTCGGACCGTCCTTCGGCGTAGCGCCTTCGGGCATATGGATGTGGGTGTCGCGCTTCTCGTGGAAATCGGCCGGGATCCCCAGGCTCTGCGCACGACTGCGGACGACGGTCTGCGCGGCGGTGATCGATTCGACCATGACGTCGCCCAGCGAGCCGGTCTTGATCAGCTGGCCCTTGCCCGGAATGACCGCGGCCTCGATGGTCAGCAACTCGCCACCGACCTGGGTCCAGGCCAGGCCGGTCACCTGGCCCACCTGGTCCTGCTGCTCGGCCAGGCCGTAGCGGAACTTGCGCACGCCGAGGAAATGCTCCAGGCGCTCGCTGTCGACCTTCACCACCACCTGCTTCTGCCCGATGTACTCCTTGACCACCTTGCGGCAGACCTTGGCGATCTGGCGCTCCAGGCCCCGCACGCCGGCTTCCCGGGTGTAGTAGCGGATGATGTCGCGAATCGCCGACTCGTCGACCTCCAGCTCGGTCTTCTTCAGGCCGTTGGCCTTGACCTGCTTGGGCACCAGGTACTTGACCGCGATGTTGATCTTCTCGTCCTCGGTGTAGCCCGGCAGGCGGATCACTTCCATCCGGTCCAGCAACGCCGGCGGGATATTCATCGAGTTGGAGGTGCAGAGGAACATCACGTCCGAGAGGTCGTAGTCGACTTCCAGGTAGTGATCGTTGAAGTTGTGGTTCTGCTCGGGATCGAGCACTTCCAGCAGCGCCGAGGCTGGGTCGCCACGCATGTCGCTGCCCATCTTGTCGATCTCGTCGAGCAGGAACAGCGGGTTGCGCACGCCCACCTTGGTCATCTTCTGGATCAGGCGACCCGGCATCGAGCCGATGTAGGTGCGGCGGTGACCACGAATCTCGGCCTCGTCACGCACGCCACCGAGGGCCATGCGCACGAACTTGCGGTTGGTGGCGCTGGCGATGGACTCGGCCAGCGAGGTCTTGCCCACGCCAGGCGGACCGACCAGGCACAGTACCGGGCCGCGAATCTTCTTCACGCGCTTCTGCACCGCGAGGTATTCGAGGATGCGTTCCTTGACCTCTTCCAGGCCGTAGTGGTCGGCATCGAGGATTTCCTCGGCCTTGGCCAGGTCCAGGCGCACCTTGCTCTGCGCCTTCCAAGGCACCTGCACCAGCCAGTCGAGGTAGGAACGTACCACGGTGGCCTCGGCGGACATCGGCGACATCTGCTTGAGCTTGTTCAGCTCGGCCTGGGCCTTGGCATAGGCATCCTTGGGCAGGCCGGCGGCTTCGAGGCGCTTCTTCAGTTCCTCGACTTCGTTGTGACCTTCGTCGCTGTCGCCGAGCTCCTTCTGAATGGCCTTCATCTGCTCATTCAGGTAGTACTCGCGCTGACTGCGCTCCATCTGCTTCTTGACCCGGCCGCGAATGCGCTTCTCGACCTGCAGCAGGTCGATTTCCGCATCCAGCAGCGCCAGCACGTGCTCGACCCGGGTAGCCAGGTCGATGATTTCGAGGATTTCCTGCTTCTGCTCGATCTTCAGGGCCATGTGCGCGGCCATGGTGTCGACCAGGCGGCCAGGCTCATCGATGCTGTTGAGGGACGACAGGACCTCGGCCGGAACCTTCTTGCCCAGTTGCACGTATTGCTCGAACTGGGACAGCAGGCTGCGCACGAAGACCTCGGACTCGCGGTCGGCAGCGTCGGTTTCTTCGATCAGGGTGACTTCGGCACGGATGTGCCCTTCAACCTCGACAAAACGCTCGACCGAACCGCGCTGCTCGCCCTCGACCAGCACCTTGACGGTGCCATCGGGCAGTTTCAGCAGCTGGAGGACGGTGGCGATGGTGCCGACCCGATACAGGGCGTCTTCGCCCGGATCGTCATCAGCGGGATTTTTCTGAGCCAGCAAAAGGATTTGCTTCTCACCGGTCATCGCCGCCTCAAGGGCTTCGATGGACTTTTCACGCCCCACGAACAGCGGGATGACCATGTGCGGGTAAACAACGACGTCGCGCAATGGCAAAAGAGGCAAGTCGAGGGTTGTCTTCATGATTTCGCCTCTACAGCGGCCCTGTGGCCGTAATCCGATGGAAATTTGAGCTTGGAGACAATGTGGGGGCAGCCTCGGAAAAAAACAAGCTCCGCGACAGGAAAAGCAAAGGGGCCCGTAGGCCCCTTGCTGGTTTCACTGCCTTGCAGACTCAGACGTCTGGTGCGGCCTTGGCTGGCGGCTCGCTGTTCTCGTAGATCAGCAGCGGCTGTGAAGTGCCATCGATGACGCTCTCGTCGATCACCACCTTGCTGACATCCTTCTGCGAAGGAATCTCGTACATGGTGTCGAGCAGGATGCCTTCGAGGATCGAACGCAGGCCACGGGCGCCGGTCTTGCGCTCCAGCGCCTTGCGGGCGACGGATTTCAGCGCATCGCTGCGGAACTCCAGGTCCACGCCTTCCATCTCGAACAGCTTGCCGTATTGCTTGGTCAAGGCGTTCTTCGGCTCGGTGAGGATCTGCATCAGCGCGGCTTCGTCCAGCTCGTCGAGGGTCGCCAGGACCGGCAGACGGCCGACGAATTCCGGGATCAGGCCGAACTTGACCAGATCATCCGGCTCGACTTCACGCAGCGACTCGCCCACCTTCTTGCCTTCCTCCTTGCTGCGGACTTCGGCGCCAAAGCCGATGCCACCGCGGGTGGAACGCTGCTGGATGACCTTCTCCAGACCGGAGAATGCGCCACCGCAGATGAACAGGATGTTGCGCGTATCGACCTGCAGGAACTCCTGCTGCGGATGCTTGCGGCCACCTTGCGGCGGAACCGAGGCAACGGTGCCCTCGATCAGCTTCAGCAGCGCCTGCTGCACGCCTTCGCCCGAAACGTCACGGGTGATCGACGGGTTGTCGGACTTGCGCGAGATCTTGTCGATTTCGTCGATGTAGACAATGCCCATCTGGGCCTTTTCCACATCGTAGTCGCACTTCTGCAGCAGCTTCTGAATGATGTTCTCGACGTCCTCACCCACGTAGCCGGCTTCGGTCAGGGTGGTGGCATCGGCGATGGTGAACGGAACATTCAGCAAGCGAGCGAGGGTTTCCGCGAGCAGGGTCTTGCCCGAGCCGGTCGGGCCGATGAGCAGGATGTTGCTCTTGCCCAGCTCGACGTCGTCGGCTTTCTTGTCGCGTTGGTTCAGGCGCTTGTAGTGGTTGTACACCGCTACGGCCAGGACCTTTTTCGCGCGCTCCTGACCAATGACGTACTGGTCCAGGATGGCGCTGATTTCTTTCGGCGAAGGCAATTTATGCGCGCTGCTCTCGGCCTGGGCTTCCTGCACCTCCTCACGGATGATGTCGTTGCACAGGTCGACGCACTCGTCGCAGATAAATACCGAGGGGCCGGCAATCAACTTGCGCACTTCATGCTGGCTTTTGCCGCAGAAGGAGCAATAGAGCAATTTGCCGTTGTCCTCGCCGTTACGGGTGTCAGTCATTCGATCGATCCAATCCGGTAGGCTTGCAACACAAGATGAAGGCAATTGCGGGCTTTTTCAAGTCCGCAGGTAGGCGCTTTCGGCGCCTACCCGCTCTGGCACCCGGGATCAGGACGCCAGTTGCCGCTTGTCGTAGACCGAGTCGATCAGGCCGTACTCGGCCGCGCGCTGGGCGCTCATGAAGTTGTCACGTTCGGTGTCGCGCTTGATGGTTTCGAGGTCCTGGCCAGTATGGTGTGCCAGCAGCTCGTTCAGACGCGACTTGATGTTGAGGATTTCCTGGGCGTGGATCTCGATGTCGGTCGCCTGGCCCTGGAAGCCGCCGAGCGGCTGGTGGATCATCACCCGCGAGTTCGGCAGGCAGTGACGCTTGCCAGCGGCACCGGCGGCGAGCAGGAACGCACCCATGCTGCAGGCCTGGCCGATGCAGATGGTGGAGACGTCCGGCTTGATGAACTGCATGGTGTCGTAGATCGACATGCCGGCAGTTACCGAGCCACCCGGGGAGTTGATGTACAGATGGATATCCTTGTCCGGGTTTTCCGCTTCAAGGAACAGCAGTTGCGCCACTACCAGGTTGGCCATGTAGTCCTCTACCGGACCCACCAGGAAGATCACACGCTCCTTCAACAGGCGCGAGTAGATGTCATAGGCGCGTTCGCCACGGGCGGACTGCTCGATAACCATCGGGACCAGGCCACCGGCGGCCTGGATGTCAGAGCTCTGCTGAATATAAGAATTGCGGGACATGTCCTGCACTCACTCCCAAATAGTCATGGCTTGAATACGCACAAGCCAGCGCGAAGGCTGGCTTGTGGGGTTTTCCTACGAAGGAGGAAATCACTCAGCGGCGGCAGGTGCCTGTGCTGGCTTGACAGCTTCTTCGTACGAGACCGACTTGTCGGTCACAGTCGCTTTCTGCAGGACAGTATCTACAACTTGCTCTTCCAGCACAACCGAACGGACTTCGTTCATTTGCTGGTCGTTCTTGTAGTACCAGGCCACGACTTGTTCTGGCTCCTGGTAGGCCGAGGCCATTTCCTGGATCAGTTCGCGAACACGGTCTTCGTCCGGCTTCAGTTCGTTCTGCTTGACTACTTCGGCAACGATCAGGCCCAGCACGACGCGGCGCTTGGCTTGCTCTTCGAACAGCTCGGCCGGCAGTTGCTCAGGCTTGATGTTGCCACCGAACTGTTGAACGGCCTGCACGCGCAGACGGTTCACTTCGTTTTCCAGCAGGGCTTTCGGCACTTCGATCGGGTTGGCAGCCAGCAGGCCGTCCATTACCTGGTTCTTGACCTTGGTCTTGATCGCCTGGCGCAGCTCACGCTCCATGTTCTTGCGAACTTCGGTGCGGAAGCCGTCGATGCCGGTTTCCTTGATGCCGAACTGGGCGAAGAACTCTTCGTTCAGCTCAGGCAGCTTCGGCTCGGAAACGCTGTTGACGGTGACGGTGAACTCGGCAGCTTTGCCAGCCAGGTCCAGGTTCTGGTAGTCCTCGGGGAAGTTCAGGGTCAGAACGCGCTCTTCACCTGCCTTGGCGCCAACCAGGCCTTCTTCGAAGCCAGGGATCATGCGGCCGGAACCCAGAACCAGCTGGGTACCCTTGGCAGAGCCGCCAGCGAAGGCTTCGCCGTCGATCTTGCCGACGAAGTCGATGTTCAGCTGGTCTTCGTTCTGGGCAGCGCGGTCAGCGGCTTCGAAACGGGTGTTCTGCTTGCGCAGGACTTCCAGCATGTTGTCCAGGTCGGCGTCGGCGACGTCGGCGCTCAGGCGCTCGACGGCGATCGAGTCGAAGCCGGCAACGGTGAACTCAGGGAATACTTCGAAGATGGCGACGAATTCCAGGTCCTTGCCCTTTTCGAACGACTTTGGCTCGACGGCAGGGGCGCCAGCCGGGTTCAGCTTCTGCTCGACCACGGCTTCGTAGAAGGAAGCCTGGACCAGATCACCGAACGCCTCCTGACGGGCAGCATCTTCATAACGCTGACGGATCACGCTCATAGGCACTTTGCCAGGACGGAAGCCTGGAACCTTGGCGCGACGGGCAGTCTGTTGCAGACGCTTGTTGACTTCGGTCTCGACGCGCGCTGCCGGAACGGCGATGGTCATACGACGCTCGAGAGCGGAAGTATTTTCAACAGAAACTTGCATGAATATTCCTCGTTGCACAGACGTTAGCCGGCGATACCCGACTCCAGAATCAAGGGCAAGCATTCTAGTAGCTCAGCCACCAGAAGTCACCCCGTTCGACCCGGAGGCGAATGGCGCCGACTTTCATTTATTTCGACATTGAAGCGGACGACAGCACAGCGATGCCGCGACCCCGCCCGCAGAAAAACCATTCGACAAGGCGATCAGGAAGCAGGACCGTCGATCTCGTTGAAGTCGCAGTACTCTTCCCAGCCCATTCCCAGCGCCTCCGCCACTTCGCGGTGAACCTCCAGGCGCATCGCCTGCAGCTCCTCCGGTGATTCGGCGATCAGGCGCAACGCCAACTCCCAGGGCTCCACACCCTGCTCCTGGGCTTCGTCTTCGAACGCCCATTCAAGCTGCTGGCGCTGCTCGGCCTCGCTCAGCGAGGCGATTTCCGCCAACAACTGCGGGTTGGCCTGGGCGAAGCGCTCCAGGGCAACCTCCTGACGTTGTTCTTTCGCAATCATCCTTTTACCTGCCTGATGGCGTACCGACACTTTGTCAACCGGCTGAAATCTATCAGCTTTTGTTTGAACCTTGCCAGTCGTCGCAGATCAGAGAGGGGAATCAACCGTTCATCCGCAAACCACAAAATAATGAGAATTTTCTTACAAATGATCGGGAACAAATTTGCAAACGCGCAGGTCAGACCGCTAATCTAGCCGGGTTTGTCAAAAACGCGTTTCATTTCCAATAACACCTCGACAGCCCTGGTGACCAACACCGCAAGGACGATACCGTGTTGAAGAAACTATTGATCATCAGCGCCTGGGTACTCCCCTGCTCGCTCACTTCAGCCACGCCCCTGCAAGCTTCTTTCGACCCGGACGCGCAGTACGCGATCGTCAAGATCAGCGGCGACCCGGAAAGACTTTCGGTTGTCACCCAGCGCACAGGCCTCAGCGGAACGAGCTATTCCGCCCGCCAATTCGACTGCATTTCCCACACCGTACGCTTCATGGGCTCCAGCACCTCATTGAAAGGCCTGGCCGACGCACGACCGGATGAAGAACCCACTCCAATCTTCAAAGGCTCGCTATCCAGATACATCAGCGAAGTGGCCTGCAACAGCGACACACCGACAACATCGGAGCAGATCCAGCGCGGCGCGACGCTGAGTGTCAATGCGCAGCAATAGACGCGAAACATCATGACCCACGACAGAAGCAGCCACACGATGGCTGCTTTTTTTCATTTAGCGACCACCTGACACCGCGACAGCCCAAAACGAAAAAGGCGCCTGGTTTTCACCAGGCGCCTTTCAAAATATGGGGTGGACGAAGGGAATCGAACCCTCGACCACAGGAATCACAATCCTGCGCTCTACCAACTGAGCTACGTCCACCATATGTTGCTGACTTGCTGCTTTCTCACACCTCGACAGCGGGCGGTGAAAGCTTGAATGGTGCGGACGAAGAGACTCGAACTCTTACAGCTTGCGCCGCTGGAACCTAAATCCAGTGTGTCTACCAATTTCACCACGTCCGCGTGAAGCATTTAAAGCAAAGGCGCCAGACTTTCATCAGGCGCCTTTCAGAATATGGGGTGGACGAAGGGAATCGAACCCTCGACCACAGGAATCACAATCCTGCGCTCTACCAACTGAGCTACGTCCACCATATTGCATCTGCTACTTGTGCCAAAGCTGCCTTGATTGGCGCACCCGGCAGGACTCGAACCTGCGACCATCCGCTTAGAAGGCGGATGCTCTATCCAGCTGAGCTACGGGCGCATATTTAATCTGCTTTCGCTTGCGATTACAAATTAACGTTAGCCGTACCGAACAAGCCAAAATCCGCTCATTCTGCCCGACCTTGCTAACCAGTGCTAGGCCCTGCCCGACAAGTGAGGCGCATCTTATAGACCACCTATCACACCGTCAACATATTTCTCGGAAAATTTCATTTTATTGAAGGGCTTAGGGCAATTGCCGGACCAAGCGCCTTTGCCCGTCGCCCTGCTCATGAGAGAATGCGCGCTCTTTTTTCTCTCGATGGTTAATCACCCGTCATGACTGCACAACTTATCGACGGCAAGGCGATCGCCGCCAGCCTGCGCCAGCAGATCGCCCAACGTGTCGTTGAACGTCGCCAGCAAGGCCTGCGGACTCCCGGCCTGGCGGTGATCCTGGTTGGCACCGACCCCGCCTCCCAGGTGTATGTATCGCACAAGCGCAAGGACTGCGAGGAAGTCGGTTTCATCTCGCAAGCCTTCGACCTGCCGAGCACGACCAGCCAGCAGGACCTGACCGACCTGATCGATCGCCTCAACGACGACGCCGACATCGACGGCATCCTCCTGCAACTGCCGCTGCCGGCCCACCTCGACGCCTCCCTGCTCCTGGAGCGCATTCGCCCGGACAAGGACGTCGACGGCTTCCACCCTTACAACATCGGCCGCCTGGCCCAGCGTATCCCGCTGCTGCGCCCGTGCACCCCGAAAGGCATCATGACCCTGCTGGAAAGCACCGGCCAGGACCTCTACGGCATGAACGCCGTGGTCGTCGGCGCCTCCAACATCGTCGGTCGCCCGATGGCCATGGAGCTGCTGCTGGCCGGCTGCACCGTCACCGTCACCCACCGCTTCACCAAGGACCTCGCCGGCCACGTCGGCCGTGCCGACCTGGTGGTGGTCGCCGCCGGCAAGCCGGGCCTGGTCAAGGGTGAATGGATCAAGGAAGGCGCCATCGTCATCGACGTCGGCATCAACCGCCAGGAAGACGGCAAGCTGGTGGGCGACGTGGTCTACGACACCGCCCTGCCCCGCGCCGGCTGGATCACCCCGGTGCCAGGCGGCGTCGGCCCGATGACCCGCGCCTGCCTGCTGGAAAACACCCTGTACGCCGCGGAAGAACTGCACGGGTAACCGCAACCGCAGCCACAAGCTTCAAGCTGTAAGCTGCAAGAAAAGGCAGGCCGTGGTGTGCCGGCCTTTTCTTGCAGTATCCCCGCCCTCGAAATCTCCTTCGCTCCGCTTTTTCTTGTCACTTGCAGCTTGCCCCTTGCAGCTCGCAAAGGTTGACGAACGGTCATCCCGATGGTCAGATGCCGCCCGTTTTCAGGTGTCTGCTGCCGCCGTGCAGCAGGTGAAACGGGAAGCCGGTGCGTCTTCAACGACAAGTCCGGCGCTGCCCCCGCAACGGTAAGCGAGTGAAGCATTCAACCAAGCCACTGTGCGCATGACGCATGGGAAGGCGAATAGCTTCCATCCTCGCAAGCCCGGAGACCGGCCTGAAGCATCACGACTGGAGAAAGGACTCGTCAGTCATTTGGCAAACCTGCGGTGGGCGGGCACGAGCCGGTAATCTGGCGCGCGTTCGCCAGTACCCTCCTGTGCGCTTCCCGAAAATTCCTTTTCGAGAAGTCAATGAGCAACACATCCTTCACTCCAATCGCGCACGCGGTCCTCGGTTGCCTGCTTGGCAGCCCCGCGGCACTCCACGCCGCCAATGCACTCACCCTTGACCAGCAGATCGTCTCGGCGCCAGCGGTGGAATCCAACACCATCGCGCAGATGGCCCTCTACGGCAGCAAGGTGGAGGTGGTGGAGCGCGAGCAGATCGAACGCGCCGGCCCCAGCGCCGACATCACCCGCGTCCTGCAGATGTTCGTCCCCGGCTTGTACGTCGCCCCCAAGCAGGGCCCGTTCGACTACGGCACCTATTCGCTGCTGGGCGGGCGCAATGACGACACCCTGATCCTCCTCGACGGCGTACGCCTGAACAACCGCCTCTACGGCGGCATCTACATCGACACCCTGCCCGCAGCGGCGATCGAGCGCATCGAAGTGCTCAAGGGTGGCCAGAGCCTGCTGTTCGGCACCCAGGCGGTGTCCGGGGTGATCAATATCGTCACCCGCAATGCCCAGTCCCGCGATGCCTCCGGCCAGGTCAACCTGGGCGTCGACAGCTTCGCCGGGCGCAATGGCGATGCACGCATCGAGCGGATCTTCAGCAACGGCTTCGGCGACCTCGGCCTGCTCGCCTATGTCAGCCACAACATTTCCGAGGGCTACCAGCCGTACCGCAGCAGCGACATCGCCGCGACCGTGAGCGACCGCAAGCGCAGCTACGAGGTCAACACCTTCGGCGCCAAGGCCGCGCAGAGCTTCGGCGACGACAGCCGCCTGGAGCTGTTCTACCAGTACAGCGCCGCCAGCCTCGACTTCCTGCGCCCGACCTCCAACCGCAACACCACCAACGACCGGGTCCAGCAGATCGCCACCGCGACCTTCCAGCAGCACCTGAACGAAGACTTCAGCTACTTCGTCAAGGGCCACATGAACGACTGGGACACCAACTACAACCGGGTCTACAACAACACCGACGGCAGCACCCGGGTGGTCAACCACAACGACTACTGGGGCTTCAGCGACTGGGGCGTGCAGGCCGAAGGCACGGCGGTGCTGCCCGGCAACCACACCCTGGTGTTCGGTACCGACAACCAGTTCTACAAGGGCAAGGACGATGTCCTGAAGATCGACCAGAACCAGGCCGAAGCCCACGCCCTGTATGTGCAGCTGCGCCCCGAGATCACTGCCCTGCCCGACTGGCACCCGAGCATCGGCGTGCGCCGCGAGCACCTGAGCGGCGGCGACAGTGCCACCGTGGGCATGTTCACCTCGCTCTACGACCTCACCGACAACCTCAAGCTGCGCGGCCAGTTCGGTTCGGCCTACAAGCTGCCGAACGCCGAGCAGTTGTACGTCAACGAGCCGGGCGACGAGATGGGCAACCCGAACCTCAAGGCCGAGAAAAGCCGTAATGCGGAGCTGGGCCTGGACTACAGCAACCTGGTCAACGGCCAGCCGTACAGCGTCAGCGGCACGCTCTTCCATCGTCGCATCGAGGACCTGATCACCCTCGTCGACAGCCAGTGGGTCAACGGCGACGGCGAGATCACCGTGCGCGGCTTCGAGCTCAACGGCCAGGTACAGCTCAGCGACCGCTGGCAGGTGCAGGCGGACATGACCCGCAACCTCACCGAGTCGCGCAACGGTGCGACCATCAACAACATCCCGCATTACTTCGCCCGCAGCCGGGTCGGCTACGAATCCGCCGACCGCATGTGGGGTGCCGGTGCCGCGGTGCGCTACATCGGCAGCGTGATCAGCCCGCGGGATATCGACTACGGCCACTACACCGTGGTCGATGCCGATGCGTACCGCTACCTGGACGGCCAGCGCCAGCACCGCCTGAGCCTGCTGCTGGAGAACCTGCTGGACCGCGACTACACCACCAGCATGGATTCCAGCTCGCCGCGGGTGAGCAACCTGGGGCGGCCGTTCACGGCAGAGGCGCGGTACACCTACAGCTTCTAGGCCGCTGTGTGACTGACGCGGACCCGCCCCCACAAGGTCCGCGTCGGCTCGACGGATTTCGAGGACAGTCCATGAACGAACAAGACATCCCCAGCAACCCCGAGTGGTCGCACATCCCCGACCACGCCCGCCACGTCATGCTCTGCACCGGCCCGCGCTGCACCCTGCGCGGCGCGCTGAAAGTCTGGAAGACGGTACGCAACGAACTGCTGGCCGCACAGCGCATGGAAACCGCCGACGGCGTCCTGCTCACCCGCACCCACTGCCAGTTCCCGTGCAACCTCGGCCCGGTGGCGACGGTCTACCCGGACCGTTGCTGGTACCGCATCGCCAGCCACGACGATGCCCGGCGCCTGGTCCGCGAACACCTGGTGGACGGTCGCCCGGTCCGCGACCTGCTGCTCAACGGAGACCGCCAATGAAGCACCTGACGTGGCTGTTGCTGCTGGCCTGCTCCTGCGCCCACTCTCTCGACTACCGGAACTGCGGCGAAACCTGGACGCTCAAAACCCCTGCGCCGCAGCGCATCCTGGCCCTCAACCAGCACGCCGCCGACCTGCTGCTGGCACTGGAGGCAGGCCCGGCCCTGGCCGCCGTCAGCTATATAGATGACGACGCCGGCGCCCTGAAGGAAAACCGCTACCGCGGCGTCCCCCTGCTGTCGCGCAAATACCCCTCCCAGGAAGTCTTCTACGCCGGACGCTTCGACCTGGTGGTCGGCGGCTTCGCCAGTGCCTTTCGCGACGGCGTCGGCTCGCGTCACGACCTGGCCCGCCTGGGCATCGCCAGCTACCTGCTGGAAGATGCCTGCGCCACCCCGCCCGCCTCAGGCTTCGCCGCCATCGAGCACGACCTGCGCACCCTCGGCACCCTGCTGGGCCGCCAGGCCAGCGCCGAAGCACTGATCGCCCGCCAGCACGACGATCTGCAACAGGCCCGTGCCCTCGCCGCAAGGCACAAGCCGCTGCGGGTCTTCTACCTGGACAACCAGACCCAGGGCCTGGACAGCGAAGGCAGCCGCGGATTCGTCACCGAACTGATCGCGGTGGCCGGCGGACGCAACCTCTTCGCCGATATCGACCTGCACCGGGTCACGGTGGACGCCGAAACCCTGCTCCGCCAGGACCCGGATGTGCTCCTGCTGGCCGACGCGGTCTGGTCACCGGCCAGCGCCAAGCGCGACTACCTGCGCAAGCACCCGGCCCTCTCGCACCTGCGCGCAGTGCGCGAGAACCACATGATCGACATCCCCTTCACCCACCTGGTGGCCGGCGAACACAGCGCCCGCACGGCCCTGCACCTGGCCCGGGAACTGGCGAATATCAGCGACTGAAGGCGCACAGCCGATTCGGCTGCGAATCCGCCGGTTTCAGCTTTCCCGGCTGGGCGCCCCACGTGCTTCAGCCGGGATTGCAACGGCGTCGGGAGGACAATGGACGCATCGCCAACCCCGGATGCGTGCCCCGATGCAAACAACCAATACGGTCCTGATGATCCGCCCGGCGCGGTTCGCCTTCAACCCGGACACCGCCCTCAACAACCGCTTCCAGAAACCCGTGCTGGACGCCGACGCCGCACAGCAGAAAGCGCTGGAAGAGTTCGACGGTTACGTCGACACCCTGCGCCAGCACGGCGTCGAAGTCCTGGTGGTGCAGGACACTCCCGCCCCGCACACCCCGGACTCGATCTTCCCCAACAACTGGTGGAGCAGCCACGCCGACGGCAGCCTGGTGCTCTACCCCATGGAAGGCCACAACCGTCGATTGGAGCGGGACAAGGGCGTGTTGCGGGTGCTCGACGAGCGCTTCGCCATCCGCGACACCATCGACCTCAGCCCGCTGGAGCGACAGCAGATCTTCCTCGAAGGCACCGGCAGCATGGTCCTCGACCGCGAGCACCGCATCAGCTACGCCTGCCATTCCGGACGCACCCACGGCGAGGCCCTGCGCGCCTTCGCCGAGCGCCTGGACTACCGCCTCTGCGTGTTCCATGCCGTGGACCGCCACCAGGCGCCGATCTACCACAGCAACGTGATGATGAGCGTCGGCCGCGAGCTTTCCGTGGTCTGCCTCGATGCCCTGCCCAACGCCGCCGAACGCTACACCCTGGAACGCAGCCTGCGCGACACCGGCAAGGACATCCTCGCCCTGGACTTCGACCAGCTCGAAGGCTTCGCCGGCAACATGCTCGAAGTCCACGACAAGCAGGGCCAGCCGCTGCTGGTGATGTCGCGCAGCGCCTGGAACGCCCTGAGCCCGGCGCAACGTCGCCAGGCCGAACGCCACAGCCACCCGGTGGTGGTGAACATCGACCATATCGAACGCATTGGCGGTGGCAGCGCGCGCTGCATGCTCGCCGAAGTGCACCTGCCCGTTCGCAACTGAAACCGATCAGAAGAAGGAAGCCATCATGACCCGCTATATCGACGTGACCGACCTCAGCCGCCTGGTAACCCGCAAGGGCCTGACCAACTGCCTGGAAGAAATGGCCGAGTACATCCGCCAGGACTACCTGCGCTGGCACGACTTCGAGAAATGCGCGCGGGTGGCCAACCACTCGCCGGACGGCGTGATCGAGCTGATGCCGGCATCCGACGCCAACCTGTACGCCTTCAAGTACGTCAACGGCCACCCGAAGAACACCCGCCACGGCATGCTCACCGTGATGGCCTTCGGCGCCCTGGGTGACGTCGATACCGGCAAGCCGCTGCTGCTCAGCGAAATGACCCTGACCACGGCGATCCGCACCGCCGCCACCTCGGCCCTGGCCGCGCGCTACCTGGCCCGCAAAGGCAGCCGCAGCATGGCGCTGATCGGCAACGGCTCGCAGAGCGAGTTCCAGGCCATCGCCTTCCATGCCCTGCTCGGCATCGAGGAAATCCGCCTGTACGACCTCGACCCGCAGGCCACTGCCAAGCTGGCCGCCAACCTTGCCGGCTACCCGGGCATCCGCCTGGTCAAGGCCGCCTCGGTGGCGGACGCGGTGCGCGGCGCCGATATCGTCACCACGGTCACCGCCGACAAGGCCAATGCCACCATCCTCACCCCGGAGATGATCGAACCGGGCATGCACCTGAATGCCGTGGGCGGCGACTGCCCGGGCAAGACCGAACTGCACCGCGACATCGTCGAGCGCGCACGGGTGATCGTCGAGTACGAACCGCAGAGCCGCATCGAAGGCGAGATCCAGCAGATGCCGGCCGACTCGCCGGTGACCGAGTTCTGGCAACTGGTGAACGGCGAGATCGAAGGTCGCGAATCCGCCGAGCAGGTCACCCTCTTCGACTCGGTCGGCTTCGCCATCGAGGACTACTCCGCACTGCGCTACGTGCTGGACGTGGCCAAGGCCCTGGACGTCGGCAGCGAGATCGAGCTGGTACCGGACCTGAACGACCCGAAAGACCTCTACGCCCTGCTTCAGCCCGCGGTTCCCGCGATCGGCAAGAAGCGCGCCTGACCCAGCCGAATCCGTCGCGGCGACCCCGCGACGGATCGGAAAACGCTGTTGCAAAGCCAAAACAGGAGGTGACACAGCCGAATCGGCTGCCAGGCTTTCAGGAACAGCATATTCCGGTAGCCAGCACCGGTCCGAACGACACAAAAAACCCGCTGCCATCGCGCATCCTGAGCCCCGACCGAAGAGTCACCAGAAGCTCACAAGGCTCACACCCACGAAGCGTTTCACTGCCCCTATATCCAACTACAAAACACAGGGACCACATCTATGACTTCGCTGCGAAAACTGCTCGGCGTCCTGCTCCTGCCACTCTGCGCCAGCGCAGCCCAGGCCCAGGAATGGAAAGAAATCCGTTTTGGCGTCTTCCCCGAATATCCCCCTTTCGAATCCGTCGCCGCCGATGGCAGCCTGCAAGGCTTCGACATCGAGCTGGGCAACGCCATCTGCGCCAAGCTGGAAGTCAAATGCACCTGGGTGCACAACGAATTCGACGGCATGATCCCGGCACTGCGCGCGCGCAAGTTCGACGCCATCATGTCGTCCATGGCCGTCACCCCGGCACGCCTGAAGCAGATCGACTTCAGTGACCGCCTGTTCCTCAGCCCGACCTCGGTGATCGTGCGCAAGGGCGCCGGCTTCGGCGACACGCCGGAATCCCTCAAGGGCAAGACCGTCGGCGTGCTGCAGGGCTCGCTGCAGGAAGCCTACGCCCGCGCCAAGCTGGCGCCGCTGGGTGCCCAGGTAAAGGCCTACCAGGCCCAGGACCAGAACTACGCCGACCTGATGAACGGCCGCCTCGACGCCACCGTCACCGACAAGCTCGAAGCCCAGCTCAACTTCCTCACCAAGCCCGAAGGCGCCGACTTCCAGAGCGGCCCGGCGATCAAGGACCCGACCCTGCCGCTGGACATCGCCATGGGCGTGCGCAAGAACGACGCCGAACTCAAGGCCCTGTTGAACAAGGGCATCGCGGCGGTGCTGGCCGATGGCACCTTCCAGAAGATCCAGCAGAAATATGTCGGCGACCTGGATATCTACAACGAGTAACCCCGCCGCGCGCCGGCCGGGCCCTGGGCCTGGTCGGTGACCCCGCGCGCACCCAACGAGATTTTCCCGTGAACGACTTCCTCCAATCTCTTGGCTTGCAGGCCCTCAGCCTGCAGGGCTTCGGCCCGCTGTTGGCGCAAGGCACCTGGATGACCGTGAAGCTGGCGCTGCTGTCCCTGGTCCTGAGCCTGCTGCTGGGCCTGCTCGGCGCCAGTGCCAAGCTCTCGCCGATCCGCCTGCTGCGCCTGCCCGCCACCCTCTACACCACGCTGATCCGCAGCGTCCCCGACCTGGTGCTGATCCTGCTGATCTTCTACACCTTCCAGATCTGGCTCAACGACTTCACCGAGTGGATGGGCTGGGGCTACTTCGAGATCGATCCATTCACCGCCGGCGTGCTGACCCTGGGCTTCATCTACGGCGCCTACTTCACCGAGAACTTCCGCGGCGCGATCCTCAGCGTCCCCGCCGGGCAACTGGAGGCGGCCACCGCCTACGGCCTGAGCCGCGTGCAGCGTTTCCGCCTGGTGCTGTTCCCGCAGCTGATGCGCTTCGCCCTGCCGGGGCTGGGCAACAACTGGCTGGTGCTGCTCAAGTCCACCGCACTGGTGTCGATCATCGGCCTCGCCGACCTGGTGAAAGCCGCGCAGAACGCCGGCAAGAGCACCAACAACGTCCTGTATTTCCTGATCATCGCCGGGCTGGTCTACCTGCTCATCACTACCCTGTCCAACCGCCTGTTCAAGCGGCTTGAGCGGCGCTTCAACACCGGCATCAAGGGGCTGACATCATGATCGAACTGATCCAGGAATACGGCCTGGCCTACCTCTACCACGACGGTGCCGGCATGTCCGGCCTGGCCATGACCCTGTGGCTGTTCGTGGTGACCATGGTAGTCGGCTTCTTCCTCTCGCTGCCCCTGGCCCTGGCGCGGGTGTCGCGCAAGCCGTGGCTGCGCTTGCCGGTGGAGTTCTACACCTACCTGTTCCGCGGCACGCCGCTCTATATCCAGTTGCTGATCTGCTACACCGGCCTCTACGGCCTGGAAGTGGTGCGCGACCATGAAATGCTCGACCGCTTCTTCCGCAACGCGCTGAACTGCACCCTGCTGGCCTTCGTCCTCAACACCTGCGCCTACACCGTGGAGATCTTCGCCGGGGCGATCCGCAACATCCCCCATGGCGAGATCGAGGCGGCCCAGGCCTACGGCCTGCACGGCTGGAAGCTGAACCTGTTCGTGGTCCTGCCGGCGGCGTTGCGCCGTTCCCTGCCGGCCTACAGCAACGAACTGATCCTGATGCTGCACGCCACCTCGCTGGCCTTCACCGCGACCATCGCCGACGTGCTCAAGGTGGCCCGCGACGCCAACGCCGCGACCTTCCTGACCTTCCAGGCCTTCGGTATCGCTGCGCTCCTGTACATGCTGCTGTCCTTCGCGCTGGTCGGGCTTTTCCGCCTGGCCGAACGACGCTGGATGCGTTTTCTCGTTCCTTCCCGAGGCTGACCCATGACCACTTCCGCACACGCCTTGTCGATCCAACAAACCTTCACCGCGCAGCCGCAGGCCGCCGCCAACAGCGCCGCGATCAAGCTGACGGTGGATTCGCTGCACAAGCGCTACGGCGACCACGAGGTGCTCAAGGGCGTCTCGCTGCAGGCGCGCAAGGGCGACGTGATCAGCCTGATCGGCGCCAGCGGCTCGGGCAAGAGCACCTTCCTGCGCTGCATCAACTTCCTCGAACAGCCGGACGCCGGCGCCATCACCCTCGACGACCAGACCATCGAGATGCGTCCGGGCCGAGGTCCGAACCCGGCGCAGTTGCAGAACCTGCGCACGCGCCTGTCCATGGTGTTCCAGCACTTCAACCTGTGGAGCCACATGACCGTGCTGGAAAACATCACCCTGGCGCCGCGCCGGGTGCTGGGGGTCAGCCAGCAGGAAGCCGAGGCGCGGGCCCGCACCTACCTGGACAAGGTCGGCCTGCCGGCGCGGGCAGCAGACCAGTACCCGGCGTTCCTGTCTGGCGGCCAGCAGCAGCGGGTGGCCATCGCCCGGGCCCTGGCGATGGAGCCGGAAATCATCCTGTTCGATGAACCGACGTCAGCCCTTGATCCAGAGCTTGTAGGAGAAGTCCTCAAGGTCATACAGACGCTGGCCGAGGAAGGTCGTACCATGCTCATGGTCACCCATGAAATGGGCTTTGCCCGCCAGGTGTCCAGCCAGGTGCTGTTCCTGCATCAGGGACGGGTCGAGGAACAGGGAAGCGCGAGCATTCTCGACCAGCCGCAGAGCGAGCGCCTGCAGCAATTCCTTTCCAACCGCTTGAAGTGAAACATCGCCACCATGGATATCAAGGCCAACTCCCCCCATGCCACACCGCCGCTGGACCGCATCGATGAAGCGATCATCGACGTGCTGCGGCATAACGGGCGCATCACCTACGAGAAGCTCTCGTCGCTGGTGCACCTGACCCCCAGGCCTTGCCTGGAGCGGGTGCGCAAGCTGGAAAGGCGTGGGGTGATCCGCGGCTACGGGGCGATCATCGACGTGCAGATGGTCTCGCCGGGGTTGTCGCTGCTGGTCCTGGTGGCGTTGTCGAACCAGAGCGGGCGTTCGGCGCAGAAGGCCTTCGAGGCGTGTGTGCGGGCTTGTCCGCAGGTGTTCGAGTGCCAGTTGATCAGCGGGCATTTCGACTACAGCCTGCGCATGCGGTGCCGGGACATGGAGCACTACCGGGTGCTGACCGAGACCTGGATGAACAATGACGAGCTGCATATCGACAAGCTGGTGGCGCATCCAGAGCTGGCGGTGGTCAAGAATACTGCGCCACAGCTCTAGATTTCGTGGTGTCTGTACCGGCCCTATCGCTGGCAAGCCAGCGATAGGGCCATCAGCATCACAACACCCCTAGAGCCTTCACCCGCCATTCCCTGGGTTGCTGAAACCGCTCCACCCACTCCACCACCTGCCCCGCCGGCATCGGCCGCGAGATGCCGTAGCCCTGGGCCACATCGCAGCCCAGGTCCATCAGCAGCTCGCCATGGGCCACGGTCTCCACGCCCTCGGCGATCACCTGGCGGTCGAACGCCCGGGCCAGGCCGATCACCGCACGGGTCAGCGCCAGGTCATCCTGGTCATGCAGGATGTCCTGGATAAATGACTTGTCGATCTTCATGGTCTGCGTCGGCAGCCGCTTGAGGTAGCTCAGCGACGAATACCCGGTGCCGAAATCGTCCAGCGAAAAACGCACGCCCAGACGCTGGCAGGCTTCCAGGCAATCGCTGACCCGCTGGATGTTCTCGATGGCCACCGACTCGACGATCTCCAGGTCGAGCATTTCCGGCGCCACCGAGCCATGCCTGGCCAGCAGGCGTTGCAGGCGGGTAACGAAGTCGGAACGCTGGAAATGCCGCGCGGCGATATTCACGCTCACCGGCCAGCGGCAGCCGATGGCCTGCCACTGCTCCATCTGCGCCAAGGCCCGGTCGATCACCCACTCGCCGATATCGACGATCAGGTCGGTGCGCTCCACCAGCGGCAGGAAGTCCCCCGGCGGTACCACCCCGCGAATCGGGTGGTTCCAGCGCAGCAGCGCCTCGAAACCCACCACCGCGCCGCTGCGCATGTTGACCTTGGGCTGGTAGTAAAGCGCCAGGTCGCCATGGTGCAGGGCATGCCGCACCTGCTCCACGGTCTGGTGGGTGGCCTTGACCTCCTTGTCCAGCGACACGTCGAACAGGTGATAACGATTGCGCCCGCGCTGCTTGGCCAGGTACATGGCCTGGTCGGCATGCCGCAACAGGGTATCGGCGTCGTCGTTGTCGCCGGGGAACTGGGTCACGCCGATGCTGGCGCTGACGCTGATGGAGCGCCCGCGGATCACGCAGGGCACGGCGATCGCCCGCAGCACGCGTTCGAGGATGTCCTGCAGACACGGCGGCCCCTGGAGGTCGCCGAGGATCATCACGAACTCGTCGCCGGCCAGCCGCGCCACCGCATCGCCGGCACCGAGGAAGCGCTTCAGGCGCCGCGCCACCTCCACCAGCAGCAGGTCGCCGCTGGCATGCCCGTAGCCGTCGTTGACCGCCTTGAAACCGTCCAGGTCGAGCATGCACACCGCCAGCCGGCTCTTGGTCGCGCGGGCGCGCTGCAGCGCTTCGTCGAGCAGCTCGCCAAGGCAGGAACGGTTGGGCAGGCCGGTAAGCATGTCATGGCCCACGCGCCATTGCAGGGTGTGCAGCAACTGGCGCTTGTGGGTGACATCGAAGCGGATCGAGGCATACTTGCGCACCTCGCCGGTGTCGCGGTCGAACAGCGGCACGATGGTACTGTCGACCCAGTACAGCGACCCGTCCTTGGCGCGGTTGCACAGCTCGCCCTTCCACACCTGACCGGACGTCAGGGCACGCCACATCTGGCTGAACACCTGCGGTTCGTGCTGGCCTGAATTGAGGATGCGGTGATCGGCGCCGAGCAGCTCCTCGCGGCTGTAGCCGGAGATGGCACAGAACTGGTCGTTGACGTAGGTGATGCGACCTTCGAGGTCGGTCTCGGAGAAGATCGCAGCGGCGTCCACCGCCGTGCGGTAGGTTTCATCCATGGCGCTGCCTCGGAAATGTCTGATCCACGGCAGTTATTGGCAAGTCGAGACGCACGATATAGCTCCATGAGCCGCAGGAAAAACGCGGGGTGTTCTCTGCGAGACCCGCTGCGGGAAAACCTGTCCAGGTCGCAAATTCTACGAAAAGCATCACCTTTTGCAATGCAAGGTGATGGCACCGGAGGTTGTCCTTTAAAATATTTTGTCGTTAAGTTCTTGATTCTAAAAGGGAATTGAGCGATGGAAATTTCAAGTTTGGGGTCAGCCATCCGACGCTATCGCAAGGTCGCAGGGCTCACCCAGGCTGAGCTGGGCGAGAAAGCCGGATTCGACCCCAAGACGATCAGCCGGTTCGAGACCGGCACCTACACCCCCAGCGTCGAAGCCCTGTTCGTTTTTGCCCGCATCCTGGGCGTCCAGCTCACCGCCTTTTTCACCGACCTCGACAGCGAAGACCAACAACGCGCATACCTGTTCGGCGTCATTCACAAAGCCCCCCGCAAAGACTTGAGCAAGCTGATCGCCGCAGTCGATCAGGCGCTGTCGGAGCCATAGGCACCGCGACGAAATGGTTCGCGCGCCAATAAAAAACGCCCCCGTGCATTTCAACTGGTCAGACCGGTAAAACCAATTATCGGCTGACCCCTTGCGAACCCGGAAAATCCGGGCGTACACTGGCCCGGCACTGGACATACCGGTAAGACCACAATAATTAAGTCCGACGCGCCGTCCGCGGCAGCCAGGACACCGACAGAGATCCCCTCCCATGCTCAAATGGTGCTCGCGTTCGATCTTCCTCCAAGTAGTGCTCGGCCTGATGCTCGGCATCGCCTGCGGTCTGAGCTTCCCCGACCTCTCCCTGCAACTCAAACCCCTTGGTGACGGTTTCATCAAGCTGATCAAGATGCTGATCGGCCTGATCGTGTTCTGCGTGGTGGTCAGCGGCATCTCCGGTGCCGGCGACCTGAAGAAAGTCGGGCGCATCGGCCTGAAATCGGTGGTCTACTTCGAAATCCTGACCACCATCGCCCTGGTCCTCGGCCTGGTGCTCGCCTTCAGCACCGGCATCGGCAGCGGTGCCAACATCCATCTGGACCAGCTCTCGACCACCGACGCCGGCGCTCTCGCCGAACGTGGCCAGCATATCCACAGCACCACCCAGTTCCTCATGGACCTGATCCCCACCTCGGTGATCGGTGCCTTCGCCGACAACAACATCCTCCAGGTCCTGGTGTTCTCGGTGCTGTTCGGCAGCGCGCTGAACCTTGTGGGCGAGTCCGCCTCGGGCATCTCGCGGCTGATCAACGAGCTGAGCCACGTGATCTTCCGCATCATGGGCATGATCGTGCGCCTGGCGCCGATCGGCGTGTTCGGCGCCATCGCCTTCACCACCAGCAAGTACGGCCTCGATTCGCTGCAGCACCTGGGCGGCCTGGTGGCGCTGTTCTACCTGACCTGCGCCGGCTTCGTGCTGCTGATCCTGGGCGTGGTGATGCGCGTGTCGGGCCTGAAGATGCTGCCCTTCCTCAAGTACCTGCGTGAAGAACTGACCATCGTCCTCGGCACCGCTTCGTCCGACGCCGTGCTGCCGCAGATCATGCGCAAGCTGGAGCACCTGGGCATCGGCAGCTCCACCGTCGGCCTGGTGATCCCTACCGGCTACTCGTTCAACCTCGATGGCTTCTCCATCTACCTGACCCTGGCCATCGTGTTCATCGCCAACGCCACCGGCACGCCGCTGGCCATGACCGACCTGCTGACCATCCTCCTGGTGTCGCTGGTAACCTCCAAGGGCGCCCACGGTATCCCGGGGTCGGCCCTGGTGATCCTCGCCGCGACCCTGACCGCCATCCCGGCGATCCCGGTGGTAGGCCTGGTGCTGGTGCTGGCGGTGGACTGGTTCATGGGTATCGGCCGGGCGCTGACCAACCTCATCGGCAACTGCGTGGCCACCGTGGCCATCGCCCGCTGGGAAAAAGACATCGACATGGAGCGTGCGAACAACGTGCTCGCCGGCAAGCAAGGCTACGGATTCCAGCCACGCAAGACGGCCCATCAACAAGAGTTCTAAGGCATGACTGATATCTCACGGAGCGACATGTGATCACTTCATCGACCGTCGTCAACGCAGTCGTCGACAAACTGCGCCAGGCCCTGGCCCGTGGACAGTGGCGCTCCGGCGAGATGCTCCCGGGGCAGCGCGAGCTGGCCGAGCAACTGGGCATCAGCCGGCCGAGCCTGCGCGAAGCGGTAACCGTGCTGGAAACCCTCGGCCTGGTGCGCTCGATGCCCGGCAAGGGCGTGCTGGTGCTCGACGCCGACAGCGCCGAGCCGGTGCTGGTCCCGGCCGCGGTGGCCGAGGCCAGCCTGGAAGATGTGTTGCAACTGCGCTACACCCTGGAACCCTTCATCGTCGGGCTGGTGGCGCAATCCATCAGCAGCCAGGAAACCGGGCAACTGCGCCTGACCCTGATGGACATGCGCGAAGCCCTCGACGCCGACGATGCCGAGGCCGGGGTCAGGGCCTACATCGCCTTCCACGAGGCGCTGTTCGCCCTGACCTCCAACCCGATCTTCCAGAGCGTGGTGCAGCAGACCAGCAACGCCCTCAAGCAGAGTGCCCAGGTGCTGCGCAAGTCGCCGGAGCACCTGGCCGCGCGGCTGGAAGAGAACGAGGCCGTGGTGCGCGCCATCCGCAACAAGGACAGCGCCCAGGCCAGCGCGCAGATGCGCCGGCACATCCTCCAGGAAGGCCGGCGTATGGGCATCGAACTGAAGATCCCGGACGAGCAGCCGGGTCACTGACTCCAGGAGCGCGAGCATGAACACCTCCCTGCCCTTTCTCATGGCCGGCGGCGGACGCCGGATGTCCGCGGAAGAGATCTATCCGCAGTTGTTCGACGCCATCCTCGAACAGCGCCTGACCCCGGGTACGCCGTTGACCGAACTGGCCCTCGGCGAGGCGTTCGGCGTCAGCCGCACGGTGATCCGCCGGGTGCTGGGGCGTTTGTCGGACCAGCAGGTGATCGTCCAGCGCCCGGCCCACACCGCGCGCCTGGCGGCGCCGGATCCGGAGCAGGCGCGGCAGGTGTTGAGCGCGCGGCGGCTGGCGGAAACCACCCTGATCGAACTGGCCGCGCAGCGTTCGCGGCCGGGGCAACTGCGCCAGTTGCGCGAGCTGATCGCCCGCGAGCGCCTGAGCCACGAACAGGGCCAGCGCTGCACGGCGATCCGCCTTGGCGGCGAGTTCCACCTGAAGCTGGCGGAAATCGCCGACAACGCGCCGCTGACGCGGTTTCTCAATGGCCTGGTGCCGATGACCTCGCTGATCATCGCCAAGTATGAGCAGCATGGTTGCGAGCATTGCGCCTGGGAAGAACATGCGGCGCTGGTGGATGCGCTGGAGGACGGTGACAGCGAGGCGGCGCTGCGGTTGATGCATCTGCACCTGGACCGGATCGAGGCCAAGCTGGAGCTGGATTAAGCGATCCAGAGGTTTGCGCAGACCTTGTGCGGGTTTACCGGATCGCCGGACCGCCGCGATTACGGTGGTGAATCCACTGACGCAATCGCGGGTAAACCCGCTCCCACAGGGTCCTACTGAGTCAATGAGTTAATTGTTGGCCCGGTTCGCCGGGCTTTCGTGATTGGACCAGTCCACCAGCAGGCTGTACCCCACCGCCAGCAAGGTCGGCCCGATGAACAGGCCGATGAAGCCGAACGCCAGCAACCCGCCGAACACCCCGAGCAGCACGATCACCAGCGGCAGGTCGCCGCCACGGCTGATCAAGTAGGGTTTGAGCACGTTGTCCACGCCGCTGATGATGAAGGTGCCCCAGATCCCGAGGAACACCGCCATCCCGTACTCGCCCTGCCAGGCCAGCCAGGCGGTGGCGGGAATCCAGGCCAGCGGCGGGCCCATGGGGATCAGGCTGAGCATGAAGGTGACCAGGCCGAGGACCAGCGCCCCCGGTACCCCGGCGATGAGGAAACCGATCAGCGCCAGCAGCGCCTGCGCCGCGGCGGTGCCGATCACGCCGTTGACCACCCGCTGCACCGTGCCCGCCACCAGCCCCAGGTAGTACGGGCCACGATCACCGACCAGACGCTCCAGCAGGCGCAGGACGAAAGCCGACAGGCGCGGCCCGTCGCGATAGAAGAAGAACACGAAGACCAGGCTGAGGATCAGCTCGACGATGCCGCTGCCGATCTGCGCACTACGCGCCAGCAGCCAGTTGCCGACCTGGCCCAGGTAGGGCTTTACCGTGGCCAGCAAGGCGGCGCCCTGCTGGTCGATGGTGTTCCAGTAGCCCACCAGGCGCTCGCCCACCAGCGGTACGCTGCCGAGCCAGGCTGGCGGGTCCGGCAGACCGTCGACCTGCACGTCGCGGACGAAGGCGGTTGCGTCGCGCACGTGGTCGGCGAGGTTGAAGCCGAGCCAGACCAGCGGCAGCGCCACGAGGATCAGCCAGAGGGTGGTGAGGAAGCCGGCGGCAAGGGTTTCGCGACCGCCGCACAGGCGCGTCACCAGGCGCATCAGCGGCCAGCTGGCGTAGGCCAGGATCGCGCCCCAGAGCAGCGCGGAAATGAACGGGGCCATGACCCACAGGGCGGCGCCCAGGAGTGCCAGCAGGAGGATCTGCACCAGCAGGCGATCGTTGTTGAGCATGGAGGTCTCCTAGCGGATCAATTCCACATGCAGCCCCGCAGCCGGCTTGTCACCGGTCTCCAGCCGCGCCGCGCGCACCCCTGCCCCACTCAACTGCTCACTCCACGCCGGCGCCTTGGCCCCGGTGAGGCTGACCCGCAAACTGCTGTCCAGGTTCAGGCTGCGCGCCAGCAGCGACACCCACGCCTGCGGCGGCTCGCCGTCGAGGTCCGGGTAATCGAGCTTGCCGGTGCTGCGCAGCTCGCGCAACACCGTGGCCGGGGTCGGCAGCAGGTCGCCCAGGGGCGCGTCGGCATGGAACTGCTCGACATGCAGGTAGGCGCGCTTGTTGCCGCGGGTGATGGCGTACAGCGCAACCAGGGTGTCGGGATCGTCGCCGCTGCGGCGCAACAGGATGAACGCCTGGTCCTCGTCCGAACCATACAGCCGCGCATTGGCGAAGATCTCGTTGGCCCACAGGCTGCTTTCGCCGCAGTCGCGCTTCTCGCACCAGAACAACGGATAGCCGCCGTCGGCCTGCAAGGCCTCGCGGGCGGCGGTGAAGGCCTCGGCGGCGCCGCGCTCCGGCGGCAGCAGCCAGGTGGTGGAAGTCACCTCGCCACGACTCTCGACCTTGCCATCCATGCGCAACTGGCCGCTGATCTTGCGCAGCGGACCCAGCGGGTAGACCCGCTCCTGCGTCCTCGCCGGCTGCTGGTCGAACACCTTGGCATCCTGGGGAATCGGCAGCTCGGCGGCGGCATGGGCGACGCCGCTGCCCAGCAGGAGAACGCAAAGAAGGGAGCGAACGGCACTCATCGGCGAACCCCGCCGGTAACGCCGGCGTGGCCTGGGGAAAGGGGGCGGCTGTGGTGCTGGGTCATGATTGTCTCCCTGATCAAAACCCGCCAAGCCTCGGCAGTTGCCGGTGACAAGTCAAGGCATGGCAAAGAAGCGATTGAAACAGTCTGCAACAAGGATTGCGCCGGCTTCATCGTTCAGGTGCAGGTGATGGCCACCCGGCAAATGTTCCAGGGTGAAGGGTAGCTGCTCCAGCAAGGTCGTGTTGCGCGCCAGCATGCCGTCGTCGGCCACCACCAGGGTGGTCGGGCAGGCGACCCGGCGAACGAAGCTCAGCGCCTGCTCTTCGCTCATGCGCAACGGCGACGGCAGGGTCAGGCGGCTGTCACTGCGCCAGCTGAAGCCGCCGGGCACCGGCACCAGCCCGCGCTGGGCCAGCAGCTCGGCCGCCTCACGGGTGACGGCGACCATACCCTTCATGCGCGCTTCCACCGCCTGCTGCAGCTCGGGATAGACCGACTTGCGCTTGCTGTCGTGACGCAATTGCGCCTCCAGCGCCATGCCCATGCGCTCGGCGGCGTCCTGTGCCGAGACCCCGGGCGGGATCACCCCGTCGATCAGGGCCAAACGTACGATACGCTCCGGCAGGCTGCCGGCGAGGATCAGCGAGACGATCGCACCGAGGGAATGCCCGAGCAGGGAGAAGCGCTCCCAGCCCAGTTGCGCGGCCACCCGCAGCACATCGTGGGCGTAGTCGGCCAGGGCATAGCCGGCCCCCGGCGGGCGATGGCCGGAGTAACCGTGACCGGCGAAATCCAGGGCGACGATGCGCAAGCCCTGCAGCTTCGGCGCCAGGCGGGCAAAGCTGTTGGCGTTGTCCAGCCAGCCATGCAGGGCGATCACCGGACGTCCGTCCTCGGGGCCGTAGAGATGCGCGGCCAGTTCGATATGCCCGAGGTCCAGGCGCACTTCCTCGACTTGATGACTCATGCCTGCCGCTCCTGCCAGCGCTGGAACACGTCACGGATCAGCCGCGCGGTATCGTCCGGGCGTTCCAGGGGGAACATGTGCCCGCCGGCGACGCTGTGGTTCTCTCCCAGCGGCATGCGCCGCACCGCCTGGGCATGGTGGGGGCGGACGATGCGGCTGTCGCTGCCGCGGACCATTGCCAGCGGCACCTTGAGCTGCCCCGGATGAGCCGGGCGGGTGTGGGGGATGCTGCGGTAGATCTTCATCTCGATGGCCGGGTCGAATCTCAGCCGCCACCCCTCGCCCTCCTGCTTCAGGCCATGTTGCAGATAGGCCTCCAGGCACTCCGGGTCGAAGGCACGGAACAGCGACTTGCCGGCAAAGTAGGTGCGGGCCTGCTCAAGGTCGTCGAAGGCCTCGCGGCGCCCGTCGGTACGCCCGGCCGGGGTGATGCGGTCGATGAAGCCGAGGCGCTTGGCCAGGCGGATCAGCCATTGGTCGGCGAGGGTCAGCACCGGCGAGTCGAGCATCACCACCCCGCGGTACAGCTGCGGACAACGCAGCGCCGCGTGCAGGTGCAGCACACCGCCGAGGGAATGACCGACACCCCAGACCGGCTCGGGCTGTCGTTCGAGGTGATGGATCAGTTCGTCCACCAGCAGCAGCCAGTTGTCCCCCACCGGAAAGCGCGGGTCATGGGCGTGCTGGGGCAGGTGCTGGACCTGGTAGTCCGGGGCCAGGCCGGCGAACAGCTTGCCGTAGGTGGCCGAGGGAAAGCCGTTGGCGTGGGCGAAGAAGATCTGTTGCGACATGGCGGACGGCCCGGAGCGGAGAAGACTGACAGCGATTGTCCGCAACCGTCCTGGCGCCGGCAATGCCTGTAACGGCCATCGGGGATGGCACTCCGGTCAGGGGCGTGCGCCGTGGCGCACGGGAGGAGTGTCAGAAACCTTCGAAGGAGCGGTGCAGGCAGGCCTGGATGTAGGCCACCTGGTATTCGTAGGCCTCGCGCACCTGATGGCGCTCCTGTTCGCACAGTTGCGCCCGCTGCAGGGCCAGGCAGGACAGCTGCAGCGTCTTCGCCATCTGCTCGCAAGCCAGCTGGAACTGCTGCAGTTGCTGGGACTCGCGACGATTGCCATAACGCCGCACCAGGGCATCGAAATGCTGGTCGGCTGCATCGTGCAACACCTGGAATTCGGCGAAATCAAGATGATTGAAGTTGCACTCGTCCAGTACCTGGCGCAATTCCGTCGAGCGAGCCTGCATGCCGATCCGTCCATTCATGGTCTTGTCCTCGCAAAGAGTGCTGCTTCTACAAGCCCACGCTAGCAACTCGCCGCAGGTCCAACAACTGACAAAAATATCAGGTACCCCCTGGTGCAAGTGGTACCTGCCATCAAGGTGCCAACTGATATTTTTGTCAGGTTCCAAGCACTGGAAACGGCGATATGGTGTCCGCGTACCGTCCCGGTCGAATCGATACCCAGAAGGATTTTCCATCGAGTCAACTCCAGGAGTTCCACATGTACGCATCATCAACGCTGGGCACTGCCCAGGCCCGCGCCCACGGCGAGCGCGCGCCACTCATCACGCAAGACCTGATCAGACTGACCCTGCGGGAAAAGGTGGTGCTGCAGTGGAGTGCCGAAGGCAAGACGTCCTGGGAGATCGCCCACATCCTGCAATGCAGCGAGTCGGCGGTGAACTTCCACTTCTGCAATATCCGCCGAAAGTTCGGCGTGACCTCGCGCAGCGCGGCGATGCTCAAGGCCCTGGCCCTGGGCCTGATCAAGCTGCGCTGAGCCGCCCACCGGGCCGGCGGACGCCGCCGGCCCCGGGAAGCCTCAGGCCAACAGCCGTGGCGACAACAGCGGGAAATTCGGCGCGACCTCCAGTGGCCAGGTTTCGCCAAGGTCGAAACTGACATACACCTTCACGCTAAAAACCTGGCCGAGCATGAGCCGGGCCAGGAACGCGCGGGCGATGACCACGCTGCCGTCGCTGCCGATGCCAGTCCCCACTTCCTCCCCGGTGACCCGGTGATCGTACAGCGCCTCATGGCGGATGCTGCCTCCCTCGGCCGCCACCCCGGTCACGACGATGCGCACCAACTGGTCGGTGCTGATCAGTTTCCAGCGTGCCAGGGTCAGCTTCGCGCCGCCGGGCGGCACCGCGGCCAGGCTGAGGACGCCGCCCATGTGCCCGGCGCACTGCACGGTGGGCATTTCGTTCACCGGGAAGGTCTGCACCCGTACCCATTGCGGCGTGGAAAGCAGCGACTGTCCGGCGCTCAGCACTTCGTAGTACAGCACCGCGGTCTTGCCCATGGCGATGGCGACGCTGGCCTTGGGAATCCGGCAACTGCGCGGGTTGCCCGCGGTGTCCACCCGGCCGCGAAACGCGCCGAAGGTACCGGGCTCGCCCCACTGCACCCAGACCTCCTCGTCGGGATGGATCTGCGTGGCCGGATCGAGCGCCACCAGGAGGTCGTTGAGCACCACCATGTCCGGATCCAGGACCAGCAGCTCGCCCACCCCCGCCGCCGCTTCCACGTGCAGCCAGTGCAGTTCGCGCGGTATCGGCGTGACCGCCACGTCGATACCGACCGGACGCGAGTCGACGGGCGCATTGCCGGCGCGGTCCTGGACACGGTAATGCACGTAGCGCGGCCCGTCCCCGCGTGCGCGGATCATGTCGCCGCTGAACGTGAGGACCAGCGGCGCTTCCACCTCGTCCGCCGCGAGGGTGCGGCTGTCCACCTCGTTGAACTCGAAGGGCTCCGCGTCCCAATACCAGGTCAGCACGTCCCCTGCCCGCGCCTCGCGGTAGTCGGGAATCCCCGCCTGCACCTGGTCGTCGTTGTCCGCGAGGTAGGCCACGGTCACCCCGCCGCTGACCACCTCGGCCGGGAATTCCAGCATCCCCTGGTCACCACCGAGCGCCGGCGCGGTCTTGTCGATGGTGATGGACAAAGGCTGCGACTGCGCCTGCTCGCCGTTGTAGATCTTCACCCGGTAGTCCAGGCGGTGCAGCCCCTCGACCAGGTGCCGGGCCTCGATCATCAGCACCCGTTCCTCCGGCTGCACCGGCGCGCTCCAGTGCTTCTCGACCACCACCACGCCGTTCCACGACAGCCACAAGGTTTCCGTGGTATCCGGCGCCGGATCGGAGTGCGGCCACTGCGGCACCTCGACCTTCAGTGGCACCAGCGTGTCGTCGATGTGCAGCAGGTTGGGCTGGCCGCCCTCGATATCTTCCAGCAGGGCATCGACCTGCGCAGGGTCGAGCAGGATGGTCTTGTCGGTGATGGTCTTGTCGGTGAAAGGGGTCGACATCGGCAGCTCTCCTCAAGAAAGCGGATCGGTCCCCGAACGGACGGGGTGTCGAATGCCATTTAACGACAAGAACCGGCACGGCATAACTGGCAGAACTAACAGGTAGCCGCAAACGAAGCCGCCGCTGGCCAGGGCGGCCAGCGGCGAAGGAAGGGAGGGTTTACCAGCTGTAGCGCAGGCCGACGCTGGCACCCCATGGCTGTTCGATATGCTCGCCGTTGCTGTAGTCGAAATCGGCGTGCAGTTGCAGGTTCTGCGCCAGCGCCACGGCCACCCCGGCACCCAGCTCGCCACGGGAGCCGGACAGGTCGTTGTCGAAGCGGTTGTCGTTGACCTTGACCTCGTTGTTGCTGGCGAACTCATGGGCATAGGCGACCCGCAGGTACGGCTGGACCAGGCGGCCTTCGCCGAGGTCGATGTTGCGCCCAAGGGTGGTACCGACCTTGCCCAGCAGGGAGCGGGTGACATCGCCGTCGGCGCGCATGTCGTTGTCCAGCTGGTAGTCCTTGCCCTGGATGACCACGCCGGACACCTGGGTGTAGGGCTCGACGAACCAGCCATCGCTCAGTTCGATGTGGCGGCCGAATTCCAGCGAGGTGCCCAGCGCGTGGTTGGCGTAGTCGCCCTTGGCCTGGCGGCCGTCACTGAGGTTGACCTTCGACTCGTTGTGCAGGCGGTTGAACTTGATGGTCGCGTCGAAGTAGTAGCCGCTGCGCGGATCCAGCCAGGTGGTGTAGCCGCCGACGTAGTAGCTGTCGACCTGGCCGCTGGAGCCACGGGCCAGGTTCAGCTCCGAGTCGCTGTAGCCGGCCAGCACGCCCACCAGCCACTGGCCGTCGCCGAACGGCAGCGGCGCGTCGGCACCGAAGGACAGGCCTTGCTGCACCTGCTTGTAGGCCGTGCCGGAAGACGCCGACACGTCGAACTTGTTGCTGTAGCTGCGCATCCAGGCGCCGGCCTTGCCGCCGTTCATGCGCAGCTCGCCCATGCGGCTGCGCAGGGTGCTCAGCTCGCCGTACCACACGGTCGGCGCGGCGTTGAACAGGCCGAGCACGGTCTGCGTACCGGGGCTGATCTGCTGCGTCGAGGCATCGAGGTACCAGTCGTTACCGTCCTGGATCAGGTCGTAGGAGAAGGTCCCGAGGTCGACCTCGCCATTGAGCAGGGAGAAGGTGGCGTCGCCAGCGGCGCTATGCACGACATGGATCTGCCCGTCCGCCAGTGGATCGGCGCCGCTGCTGCCGACCAGCAGCTTGTGATCGCCGCTGGCCTCGCCGGTGACGTCGAGGAAGTCGGTCTGCCCAGTGGAGAAGTCCGTGTCCATGATGAAGGTGCCGTTGCCGGAGAGGTTCTCCACGGTCAGGCGGTAGTACTCGTCGGCGCCGCCGAACTTGACCACGCCGCCATCCATCGAGAGCTCGCCGACCTCGTCGTTCTCGATCATGTTCCACTGGCCCTGGCTGGCCAGGCTCAGGCTGGCGACGTTGTCCAGCGAACCGGTGAGGGTGGCGTGGTTCTGCAGGGTCAGGTTGGCGGTGGCGCCGTCCTCGGCGACCACGTTGCCCACCAGGTGGCTGTTGTCCACGGTCATGTTGCCGGTGGAGCCGCTGATCACCTTGAGCACGTTGCCGTCGCCGCCTACCAGGGTGGAGCCGTTGCCGACGAAGATGTCCGCGGTGGCTTCCTGGGTCGGCACGGTACCGACGACGATGGCCGCCCCGGTCTCGCCGTGGACATGGGTGCCGTCCAGGTTCAGGGTGGCGCTGCCGGCCAGCGAGGGGTCGAGACGGATGCGAATGCCGACGTCGCCGCCGGTGATCGTGCTGCGCACGGCATCGACGCGGCCGCCGAACAGTTCGATGCCCAGGCTGCTGGCCCCGCTGCCGGTGACCTGGGAGCCTTCCAGGTACAGCTCGCTGTTGGTGGACACGCTGACGCCGCGGGTACCGCCGGTGATGCTGCTGTCGATCACGCTCGCGGTCGAACCATCCGCTCCGGTGCGGCCCACGGACAGGCCAACGGCGTCACTGCTGATGCTGCTGCCGGAAATGCTCCCCGAGGCGTTGACCAGAAACACGCCGGGGTTCGAGCCGGTGGCGGTCACCGTGCTGCCATCGAGGGTCAGGCGCCCTCCCGCCTGGACGCGGATGTCCCGCGTGGCGGCGCCGTTGGCCGTCAGGCTTGAACCGGAAGTCACCACATAGCTGTCGAGCGGAGCGTTGCCGTCGATGATCTCGTCGCCAACGACCAGCCCGGCCAACGCTCGTTCGCTGACCAGCACCAAGGGTACGGCGACCGCGAGTTTCAAGACCCGGACCAGCGGGCGGAGTTTGAATGGTGAAGTCGTAGGCATCGGTAATCACTCTCGCAGGACAAGTGGCAACGGCGTTCGAACCGAGCTGGCAAGCAACCGGGTTCACTCGCAAAGGCCGGCGAGACTACAGACGACAACCCAAATTTTATGTAGGAATATTCGCCAGAACACGGTAGTTAATTCGACACGCCTGCGCCCGCGAACACACGCGGGCGCAGGCTGCAGGCCGTCCTATTTCCGTCGCGCAACCGGTGGTATCGGGCACGACGCACCGGGGACATGCATCGAGACCACGGCCTCGACTTCCAGCGAGGTCACGGTTTCCCCCTCGTAGGTGAAGGCGTACTTGGTCACCCCACGTCCATCGCGACTTACACCCGGCTGGTAGATGGGCAGGATGTGCTCGTCATAGGGCTGCACGCGCCAGATGAAGCCGGTGACCGGATTTTCGCCACCCAGCACGATGGTCTCTTCGAGTATCGCGTCGGTGATGACCTGGCCTTGTTCCGGGTCACGGCGGTCCCATGGCGTCCAGGTCAGGGTCAGGCTGTCGCCATCCTTGAGCCATTCGCTGAGGTTGGGGATCTGCACGCGGACGCACGGCTCCAGCGGGTGCGGTTCGAGCGGGTCCTCGTACAGCGACACGCAGGTGAGCCAGCCATTCGCCGGATTGAGCCCCAGGTATTCCGGCGCCGGAGGGGTGATGGTGATGGCCTCGACGTTGACGTGGTAGGTCTTGGAGTGCTGCTGGTTGTTCGAGCCGGGCGAGCCGATGCGGTAGTGCACGGGGATCGCCGGGCCATTGCCGACCCGTTCGATGACCTCCCAGGGGACCTGCGCGGCAATCTCGTCCCCGGGTTGTTCGAAGCCGCCCACCGTGTAGGTGAAGGCCAGTTCATCCCGCCAGTAGAACTCGATGGTTTCGCCTGCGTTGGCCGGCGTGTAGAGGTAGGTATTCTGCTTCGCCGGCTGTCCGGCGTCCGCCTCGGTGAGGTGGTTGAACTGATTGGAGACGCCGCCATAGGTGTCGAGCTGGGTCAGGGTCTCGTTGACCGGATCCGGCCAGGTCAGGTCCGGATCGGGTCGTGGCGGTCCGATATAGGAAAAGTCCACGTCCAGCAGGGTGGCAGGCGCGTCGAACGCCACGGTGCCCCGCAGGATGCGGTAGCTGACGCTGGTTTCCTTCTCCCCCGTGGCATCACCATATTCGGCCTTCAGCGTGGCCGCCGGCACCCGCACCTGGATCTGCTCTCCCGGCTGCGAACCGATGTCCTCGGCATACAGGTCGGTCGCGCCCCACTTGACCTCGACCCGGTCGGTCGGCTTCCAGCCCGCGTACAGCGGGATATGCACCACCACGCCCAGCCAGGCGTCCATCTGGTTGATCACCCCGTCGCTGGCCAGCGGCACTTGCGGCGGCGCGAGATTGGTCGGCAACGTGCCGAGGGCGACCGCCACCGGCGCGGGGAAGGAAATACGGCTGCGGTTGTGCGCCTTGTCGATCAAGGCATAGAAGAGATAGCACCCGCCGTCCCCGGCGTCGCGTATCACCTCCGGCCGGACCGTGATCAGTGCCGGCGTACCGGTCACCTCATGCAGCCCGGCGATGTCGATCTCAGTGATGTCCTCGGGAATGGGGTCCGTCACCCACCAGTAGACGATGGTGTCCTTGGGTTGCCGATCGACGTAGTCGGGGATGGTCCCGACCACGCCGGCCGGGTTGTCCACCAGGTACTGGTCGGTGATCGGAACGGCGGGCATGAGCATCGCCGGAGGTTCCTCGTCGGTCCACTCCCAGGGCGCGGTGCCGTCGCAGATGAGGTTCATGACCGGCGAGATCGCCTCCTCGCTGTTGTACTGCTGCACCCGGTAGCGCAGCTGGTAAGGACCGTCCTTTTCCATCTGCGCCTTGGGCAGGCGCAGGACGAGCGGAAAGACGCCATCCAGCGGCGGGGTGATCTCAGCCTGGGCGTACGACTTGAAATCGTCGCTGCCGGCCACTGCCCATTCCAGATACACCGTGTCGATATCGCCAGGCAGCAGGTCGGCGGCACTGTCATAGGCCTGGATGGTGACCGCGAGGTCGTTGAGCAAGGCGTTCTTGTGCAAGGTGTTGTCCGTGGGGTCGACGATCATGCCGGCGTCCAGGGTCGGCGGCGCCAGCTCCTGCATCTCGCGGTGGCGCTGCACCTGGGCCTTGCGGAAAGCGCTGCGCGACTGTTCGGCCAGGCGCTGCTGTTCTGACTGGGACATAGGGTCACCCTCTCCATGTGTGCGGCCCTTCGAGGAAACGGCGGCTACCGTTGCGGATCGAACAGCCGTGGAGTCATTTAATACCTGGGGGGTGAAGGGCGTAACTGGCAGAAATGACAGGTAGGCACCCCGGCAGGCGAGAAAGCCGCCTCCTTGTCAGGGAGGCGGCCAGGGCGGGGAGTCGGTTCAGAGTGATCGGAGGGACGCAGTCTCCTCCTCGATGGTACTGAGTTTCCTCTCGCGATCGTAGCTCGCAGGCCGCTGGGGCTTGCTGGCTTTGAAGACTCGCGAACCGCCGAGGGTCCTGGATGGGGCGTAGCGAGACAAGCCGGAGCCTGCCGGAGCCTGGGAATTGACCACGCCGCCGACTGGATCTGGACTTGTACGCAGCGCAGGATCCACGCGATCGTTGTTCATGATGTCCCGGTTCCTGCCCGTGCCTTTCTTGAGCACCGCAGACGCCGTCAGCCCCATGGACAACACCCCGGCAACTGCCGATACACCGATCCAGACTGTCCGCGCTTCGCCTTCCGTCTGCGAGGCCATGTAGCCCGCCACTACGGCAACGCCCCCCGACACCCACGCAAAAAGCTGTTTCCAGGGCGACTGGTGCCCACTCGGATCACTCCGGTTCAGCGGATCCCCCTCGCAGTAGGCATACCCATTCACCCCACCCACATCGAACGGACTGAGGCTGTCCGACGCGCTGAAGTTCATCAGGACCTGGCTGTATCGTCGGTACCCTTTCCCAGCAGTTGCCCCCCCGCCTCCCGTTCCTCCAGCTCGCCATTGAAACCGAGCCGGGCGTTGACCGCCGTGCTGCGATAACCGTGGGCGGTATAGGCCAGGCTGGTGCCCTGCCCCGCCACGTTCTCGCGCAGCACGGTGTTCTTCTGGTCGCAGCCCAGCAGCAGGTTGACGTCGCCGGATTGGCGCTCGGCCAGCAGGTTGCCGGCGCCACGCACGAAGGTGCTGCCACCTTCGCCCTGCAGCACGTTGGCCAGTTCTTCCTCGCGATAGAAACGCTGCTCGGCATCGGCGCCACCGGCCAGGCTGGCCAGACGATCCAGCGGGTCGTAGCGGTAGCTGCCGGCCAGCGCGCCACCGACCTCGCCGACGCTGAGCAGCCGGCCCAGGGCATCGTAGTCCAGTTGCCGGCCCTGCTCGTCGCTCACCAGGTTGCCGTCGGCGTCGTAGTCCAGGAGGATCTCCGCCGGATAGGCCTCGTGACTGTTGCTGACCCGGCTCAACTGGACCGGGTCCTCGTTCTCGTAGTAGTAGTCGGCACGGTTCTGCCCGCCAGGGAAGGTGGTCAGCACCCGGGTGATGTTGTCCATGGCGTCGAAGCGGAACAGCTGCGCCTGCACCTGTTGCCCGTAGGCGTCCAGCGGCGCCTCGCCTTCGCAGGTGTAGTCGGTCAGGCGATAGCGCTCGTCGTAGCCGTAGATCTCGTCACGCACCAACGCGCCATCCTCCAGCAGGGTGCGCTGGCTCAGGCGATCCACGGCGGTCCATTTCTGGGTCAGCGTCTGGGTAGCCGTGCCGAAATCGAACTGGCGCTCGGTCTCCCGGCCGAAGTCGTCATAGGTCAGGGTCACATGCACCTGCTGGTCGTTGTCCTTGGTGTCGATGCAGTGCAGGCGCCCCAGGACATCGTAGGTGAAGGTCGAAGCGATGGCGTCCAGCTCGGTGAAGACCAGGCGCCCGGCGCTGTCGTACTCGTAGGACTGGACCTGGTCGAGTACATCGGTATAGCTCATCAAGCGGCCGCGCAGGCTGTACTGGTACTCCATCTCGTAGACCTGGCCATCTTCGCTGCGGCGTTCGAAACGCAGGTCACCGGTGCTGAAATAGCCCCGTTCCAGGGTCTGTCCCTGCTCCGAGCAACTGACCAGGCGGGCGTTCTTGTGGTCGTAGACATAAGTGGCCTCGACCCCCGGTGCCAGCTCACGGCGCATCGGATCCTCGCCAAGCTGCGGCTGGTAGTCATAGGTGATCAACACCCCCGCCGGGGTGGTCACGGTCTTGGGCTGCATGCGCCCCGGATCGTAGTCGAACACCCGCAGGCGTCCGCCGGTGATGCTGCTGACCATGCGCGACAGGCCGTCGAAATGCTGCTGGCCCAGCTCCTGCCCGTCGACGCTGATATGGGTCGGCAGGTCCTCGTCGCTGTGCTCGACGAAACGCCGGGTGACCACCGCCTCATCCGCCAGGCGGTTCTCCACCAGACGGTCGAAGGCGTCGTAGGCGAAGGTGGTGACCCGGTCGAGGGCATCCACTTCGCGCCGGGTGCGTCCCAGGCCATCGTAGAAGTACTCGTGCAGGCTGATCCGCGTGCCCTCGGTATCGAAGCGCTCGGTGCTGGTCGGCTTGCCGAACAGGTTCAGCCAGGTCACCGTCTCGCCGCTGCGCGAGCGACCATTGGGGCTCTGCTGCCAGCTGCGGGTGATCGGCCCTTGCGAGGCCGCGGTACCGATCGGATCGGTTTCCTCGACGCTGACCACCTCGTCAGGGCCCTGGACGGAGCGCTGCTCGCCCCAGTCGTCGTAGTCATGGAGGGACCACAACGCCAGCGAGCGCTCTTTCAGCCAGTCGAACTCGCAGGTCTCGCGCAGTTGCCCCAGGCCGTCGTAGAGCGAGCTGGAGGTGTCGCGCCAGCCGCCCTCGCCATCGACGTCCTGGCGCTGCTCCAGGACATCACGGCTGAGCCCGTCGACCCAGGTGCGGGTCTGCACGCCCTTGACATCGGTGGCCATCTGCACGGCTTTCTGCCCGTCCAGGCTGGTGAGGGTGTAGGCGTAGGTGCGGGTGGCCTCGAATTCAGTGTCGGGGGCCACGGTTTCCTCGGTGATGCGCCGCAGGCTGTCGTAGGCGTAGCGGATCACCACGTCGTTGTCGTCATGGGTCTGCACCGGCTCGCCGATCAGCAGGGCATGCTGCAGGACCAGGGTCTTGCTGGTGCCATCGAAGCCGGTCAGGGTCTCGCTGGTCTGCAGCACGCCCTCGGCCGACAGCACCTCGTAGCGGTAGTCGGTGAAGGTGCTCAGGCCGTTGAAGGTGGTGCTCTCGCTGGACAGGCGGCCATGCAGGAGCATGTCGGCAGGCTGGTCGAAATACTCGTGATGGACCTGCTGCAACGGCGTGCCACGGTCCGACAGTTCTTCGTTGATCAGCAGCAGCCAGGGGTTCTTGGCGGACCCCGCCAGCGGCGGCAGTTCGCGGTAGCGGTAGTGGGTGGTCAGCACCGGCGCGTCGCCCTCACCACCGCTGGCCGGGGTTACCGTCTGCTCCTTGATGTGCCGGACGAACCCGTCCGGGTCCGGCGGGCAGCCATCCTCGCCCGCCGCCTCGTAGTACAGGCTGCTGGTGCGCACACCGCTGGCCTGGACTTCCAGGGTCGGGTTGCCATGCATGTCGAAATCGGTCTCCACGGTTTCCCGCCGCACCCGGGTCGCATCCCCCACCACCTCCCAACTGGTCTCCACCGTCCTGGGCAACTGGAAGATCGCCGGCTGGTCGTCGAACGGTACGTCGCCTTGGTGATACTCGGTCTTGATGCGCTTGAGGCACGTGCCCTGCACGGTGACCTCCTCGGTCATCAGGTGGAAGCGGTTGAAGGTGCGCTTGACCTCGCGCACCGGCTTGCCGTCGAGCAGATGGCTGACCGTGCTGGTGTAGTCATAGGTGTGGTCGACCTTGTACAGCTGGTCCAGGCCATCGTCTTCCCAGGAGATGTTGGCGCCGTTGCCGAGGAAGTTCTCGTTGGAATAGTCGTAGTGGGTGACCAGCAGGGGCTGCTCCGAACCGGGGTCGATCCGGTGATCGGTGACCCGCGGCAGGTTGGGCCGTTGCGCGCTGTCCGGATAGGAGTGGCCCGCATCGTTGTAGTCGATGTACTCGCGGCCGCCCAAGGGCGTGCTCACCTCGCGCACGCAGGTGAGGCCGCGGATCACTTCGTAACGGAAACGCCAGGAGGCCTGTTCCGGCACCGGCAGGACGATTTCCGTCACCAGGCCGCCGGTCAGCTTCATCTCGAAGCGGCTCAGCGGTTGGTCGTCGAACGGCGGCAGCAGCATCTTGACGCTGGTGGCGGCGCGGGTGATGCGCAGCAACTCGCCGCTGGCGTCGGCGACGCTGGCCAGGCGCTGGATGCCGTTGAAGCTGGCGTAGGTCAGCTCGACGCTGTGCCCGGAAGGTCCATGGATCCAGCGCGGCAAGGCGATCCGGTTGCTGCCCGTGCCGATAGCCTTGAGGGTTTCCACCAGGCCGGACCTGTGCACCACCCGCCAGGTGTCCTCGTCGTCCTTGAAGAAGCGGAAGCTGTCGAGCTTCTTCTCCTTGATCGGCGGTTCGCCATCGGCGGCGTCGCCGGTGACCTTGTACGACTCGCCGGTGGACAGCGCAAGCATGTGGTCGTTGGGTGTGAACTGGCTCAGGCGCAGGTTCCAGCCCAGGCCGTAACCGCTGTCCACGGTGTTGAGCGGACTGAAGTCGAGGCGCAGCGGCACGTCCGGCCCGGCCAGGGCATTGGCCTTGAGCTCGGGCAGATCGATGGACAGGGTGTACTGGCCGGTCCGCGGATCGACGCTGTTGCTCATGTAGCTGAGGAAATTGAAGGCGGCGGAACGTACGACGGAAGAGGTAGTCATGGCGAAATCCCTGACGAAGAATCGTGCGGGCACAGGGGCCGGCACCCTGCCGCCGGCCCCGTGCATGGACAAAGGCGCTACTGGATGTTGAGCACCAGTGTGTTGCGGCTGTCGGGTAACGTCGGCGGCTGGAAGCTCACCTGCAGGCGGTGACGATTGCCTTCCACGTCGCGCATGACGCAGATCACCGGACGGTCGAGCCGCTCTCGATACATGCGGTTGGGATCACCCTCGCCCATCTCGTCGTACCAGTACGCCATGTCCGCCATCCGGTGCAGGCCGAACATCAGCTCGCCGGGCGAGGGTCGATGGGCTTCCTCGAAGGCATCGTTCAGCGGCGTGCCCCCGGCCGTCCGGCTGAGGAAGCGGAAGTACGGATCGAACTCCAGGCGGATCGGCGGCCTTTCATTGCCGTCGTGCCGGTACTCCTGGAAGCCGATGGAGGTGCAACTGAAGAGGAACTCGTCCATCTGCTCGCTCTCCCACTGTATGGTCGAGGCGTTGCCCTCGATCTCCAGGGTGGTGAACGGCACCGCATAGACCCCGGAACGCTTGTAGGTCACGTCCCAGTAGTCAACCGTGGTCAGGCGGTAACTGAACTCGTCGTTGTCTTCCGGCCCGTCCGTGCCGGGACCGTTGAAGACCCGGGTGCGGACGATGTCGAACTCCCGGTTGGGCCCCACTTCCGGGTCCACCGTCGGGATCTGCTCGCCGGTGATCTCGATCTGGTGCCCCTCGGCCACCAGGTCCCTGGAGTTGTGGATCCCGCCGTAGTCGTCCTGGAAGCGCGCGTAGAAGGTCCGCGAGCCCTCCACCCGGGTGTGCATGAACAGCTCGCGAAAGCGCTGCGCGGGATTGCGTGCCTGCGGCAGCGGCTGGTGCCGGTTGAGCCCGACCACGTTCGGCGAATACAGATGGAAGCGGTTCTTGCGCGTATGCGTGGCGTAGGGAATCGGGCTATCGAATTCGATGCCATCCTGGGCCTCAGGCAGGAAAGGGACCTCGGCACCGCTGTTGTCCACCAGGCGCATCGAGGCCAGCTCGGGGTCACTGAGGGGGATGTAGATATCGATACCGTTGACGTTGACCGGCTTGGTGATCACCTCGATCACCAGCGGGATCTGCTGCATGCCGTTTCTATAGCACTTGCGCAGGTCCCCCGGCGCCGTCACGGAGAACTTGTCCAGTTCCCGCCAGTGCACCTGCTCATGCACCTCCGACAGCTGGACCACGGCATAGCCGGTGATCAGGTCGGGGCCGGACGGGTCCGTCTTCATCCCGCAGACCACCAGGCTGACCAGCGAGGTGACCTCCTGCGGCGGGGTGAAGAGGCCTTTGTCGTCCACCGTGCCCTCGCCGATCACCCGCCAGTACGCCATGGGCTCGGGAATGTTGGTGCTGAAGAACGGCACGCTGCTGCCGCGGCGGATCGACGGCACGAATGGCGGCTCGACCACCCCGACGGGGGCGTCACGCAGCACGATCATGGCCGACTCGATGCTCTCGCCGGTGACCCTGTCGGTGCAGCGGATCTTCTGCAGGGTGATCAGCGGCTCCACGCTGGCGGGCGGGGTATACACGGCGCGCCCGTCGGGCTGCCCGGAGAGCGTGCCGAGCTTCGGCTCCAGCAGTTCCCACGCCACGTCGCCGCCACTGAGGGTCGAGACACGGATATCCACCGGCCCGTCCGCAGGACCCACGACGTAGATCCGCGGCACCACGCTCATCAGCTCGGTGCGCCCGGTCACCAGCGCCGTGGTGCGCTGCATCTGGCCCTCGAACATGTATTCGGCGACCACCAGGCCAGGCACGCTGTCGCGATTCATGAGGGTGACCGGCGGAGCGGTGTACAGGCCGCTGCTGTTGACGCTGCCCACGGCCAGCGGCGTGTCCAGGCTGCGCGTGGTCCACAGCGCACCACTGATCTCGGTGCCATCGCCGCGGCGCAGGCGGAACTGCTGCTGCCGACCGGCCTTGACGCTGGCGTAGAGGGGTTCGATGGTCGCGCTCTGCGGTTGCTCCGGGACATTGCCGAGGATCAGCAGGTCACCGGGCTGGTGCCTGCCGTTCGTGGCCTCGACGAAGGCCTGCTGCCCGGGAAAGATCATGCGCGTGATCACGTCGAGCTGGTGCTCGTCGATCCACTCCACCAGGTCCCGGTTGAGCACCAGCGCGCCCGAGTACAATCGCTTGCCGTTGGCCCGGTCGCCGGGAATCAGGTACGGGTAGTCGTCTTCGTCAGCCGGCAGGGTACCGTTCTCGTCGATGCCCCTGAGGCGGCAGAACACCATCAGCGCGCCGTCACCATCCTCGGTGCCCGGCGCACGCTGTGCGGCAAGGTGGAAGGACATGGGGCTCAGCGGGTGGTAGCCATTGAAGTTCAGGCCGCCCAGCTCGAAGATGAGGTTTTCGGCCGGCTGCTGCTTCAGATAGCCGAAGATGGCCTCGCCGAGAAGCTCCTGTGCCGGCCACTCCGCCACCATGTTGCAGCTCCATTTCGTGCCCTCGGCCAGGTTGAGGACGAAGCGCCCGCTGCGGTCCACTTCGGCGACGATGGTCGACAGGTCCAGCGCCATGAAGAAGCGGAAGCCGCTGTGCTCGCTCAGGTCGAAACTGTACGCCAGGCGCCGTGGCGCCCCGGTGGCCTCGCCGACCAGGCTGAAGGTGCCGGCGACCACTTCGAGACTCAAGGTCACCTCGGAGCCGGGCAGCGCGGACGACTCGAACGACACCTGCGGCGGACCGAACACCAGGTCGGTCAGGTCGGCCATGGCCACCCGGTTGGCGTCCAGTGCCACGCGCATGCTGAAGGGCTTGATCCGGCGAAAATTGCTGCTGCTGTCCACATAGGACTTGCGCAGGAATTCATTCAACCGGTCGCGGCCAAAGGCAGCCACGGCCCCCCAGCCAAGGTTGATCGGCTTCTCGCGCATCGTTGCCAGCAGTTTTTCCAGTGTTTGCTCGGACATGACAGGTCTCCTTCAGGCTTCGGTGGGTTCGTTGCCCAGACACAGGCGCTGGATCCGCAGCGCCTCGGGCTTATCGACCAGCGGCATGGGCAACAGCAGCCAGCCGGTGAAAATGATGCCCATGACGTCGATCTCGCCCACGATCACGCAGAACTTGTGCTGCCCGGTGGCATCGATGGTCAGCACGCCCTTGTCATCGATGCTTCCGGACCCGAGGAGGATCTTCCAGGTGGTCGGCATGTTCGGTATCTCGCTGCCCTGGACGGTGATCTTCAGCTGCACCTTGTCTTCCACCCCGGTGTCCTCGTAGAGGATTCGCGCGGCGGGAGTACCGTGGATCACCACCACGTAGCTGGACTGCCTGGTCTTGGTCACGAGGTTCTCCACCACCACCTCCTCGATGGTGACGCCGACATCCGGCCCCTGGGGACCGGCGAAGAACAGGTGATCGCCGTGCTCCTCGAACGAAGGTTCGATCCGCGCCCCGTTGCTCGGGTCGGCAATGCTCCAGCGCAGCTCGGCGCCGTTCAGGCCGCTGGCCGACAAGGGTCGCCCGGTCGGATCGCCAGCCGAGGACACCTGGATCACCGGGTTGAGGTTGAGGTCGCGGGTCACCACGGTGGTCAGCGCGCTCTGGCGGAACTCGCCGGCGGTGGCGGTGACCTTGACCCGGGTGAAGGTGCCCTCGATATCCTCCAGCGGCGGCGAGGTGTAGACGCCCTGGGGACTGATGCTGCCGACGGGCCCGGTGGCCCCCGGCACGGCCTCGACCGACCACACCACGTCGTCGCGCAACGGCACCGTCTTGAAGGGTTGCTGGAGCCCGGGGCCGATGACGGCCTCCAGGGGCTCGATGTCGAACTTGGTCAGGGTCGGCGACACCTGGCCAAGCAGCGCCATGTCCCCGGGCAGGTCCACGCTGTCCAGGACCACCGAGTTTTCGCCGCGGAACAGCAGGCTGTTGAGACGGAAGACGTCGATCTCGCTGGCCGGATCACCGAACACCTCGATGAGGTCCCACAGTTGTTCCAGCACCAGCGGTTCGAGGTAGTCGGTGGCCTGGTAGAAATAGAAACCGATGTCTTGCACGTCAGCATTGGCCCCGGGCGCCACCTTGAGGATCTTCAGGTCGGTCTCGTCCAGCGCCACCAGGCTGACCCTGCCCGAGGCCTGGTCGAGAACTACTCCGAACGTGCGGATCACGTGCCAGGACACGTCGATCGGCAGGTCCGACGTGACACCGTTGCTGCCCTCCAGGAAAGACGCGGCCTCGGCATGCCCTTTCCATTCGACATGGATGCGGTCGTCCTTGAAGGTGCAGGTCAGCTGCGCCTGGTCGGACGCCAGGGGGAACGTCGGCGTGACCCGGATGGTCTTGAACCACTCACGGGAGCCGCTGATCTCCTTGCCGGTGCGCCTCCCCCTGAGCACCCTGAGCTTTTCGACGAACTCCGCCTCGTTCCCTTCCAGCACGTAGTCGAAGCCGCCGCTGGCGTCGGCGATGGCGCGGCAGCCTTCGGAAAAAATCTTGTGCATGAGGAAGTTATGACCAAGCAGCATGGTGGCCGAGGAGCCCTCCGGCAGGAGGTAGGTCATGTCCTCGTCGCGAGCCGGGATCGTGCCGTTATCGCTGCCTTCGGTGGTGATGAACAGGTACACCGCGCCCGAGCCATGGAAATCCGAATTGATATCCCGCCCTTCTGGCGCGGGATGGGTGCGCACTTCGAAGTCCTTCGGATTGATGTACTGGTTCTCCTCGCGCTGCAGTACGTTGAGCACCAGCCGCTGTTGATCTTCCGGCAGGTTCATGAAGTGCTGTATCAGGAATTCGCCACCTGCCACCCGTTCTTCCTTGTAGCGGGCGAAGGTCAGCTCGACGTCGTAGCCATCCCTCAGGTCCAGCCACACCTCGCCGTCCTCACTGATCACGCCATCGATCTTGAGCAGGTTGATGTTCATGAGCACCGATGGCCCGTCCAGGGCATCGATGGCACTGATCCGTGCCACGTGCTTCACCACGCTGCCCGGCGCGCCTTCCAGCGACACCTGCGAGCCGCTGACGATGCGCATGGTCAGGCGTGCCCTGGAAAAGTCGATGCTGGAGTTCTGGAACGACAGGCGAGGGGAATCGATGATGTAGTCGCTGATCCACTCGGTGGTGAGGGTGGTGGTGTCGATGACGCCGGAGATCGGGCGCAGGTAGCTGTCGCCGTTGAAGCGGTCGATGTATTCCTGGAGCAGGACCTTGTTGGTCTTGACCCGGTCGTAGGCCACGATGCAATCCCAGCCGTAGGTCTGCGGCTTCTCGCGCAGCCAATCCAGGAACTGGTCCTTGGGTATCTTGTATTCCATGATGTTCGTCCTCTGTCGGTATCTGGCTTGCACAAACGCAACTGCGACCGCCATCAGGCCGTCAGCTTGAGATTGGTGTCGTTGAACAGGACCTGGCTTTCGCCGCCGTCGTAGCTCACCCGGGCGGTGAGGGTGAAGTTCTGGTCGATCCACAGGGACGTCAGGAACGACTTGATCAGCTTGGCCTCGATGCGCTTCGCGGCGAATTCGGCCGCGGTCACCGGCTGCGCGTTGCGCACCACAAGGTTGGCCGGCTGGCCTGCGGGGGTGACGCCCTTGACCTCAAGGGTCAGCAGTTGCGCCTCGGCCATGAAGTACCACTGGCTCAGGGTGAGGTCGGCGCCGGCCGCCGGCACGCGGGCCAGGGACAGGGCATTGCCGCCGGCCTGGGTGCATTGCGGGTTGGGATACAGCTGGCGATCCACCGGGGCGACGCGCAGGTTGAACGGAACCGAATCCACCGCTGGCTCGTCCTCGACCAGCACCCGGTAGAACACCTCGAAACGCCTGCTGGCGTCCGCGGCGATATTGGCCGCGATGGCGCTGGCCGGGATATGGAAACGCCGGCCGTCGCCGCCGACCGGACTGGTAGCGACATGCTTGCCGCCGGCCGGGTGGCCATCCCAGTGCATTTCCAGCCGCGCGCCTGGCGGCAGCGTGACAGCGGCCGGCACCTCGACATGGATGCCGTCCCGGGCCTTCTCCGCCAGCAGCACGCCCATGTTGTCGCCACTGCCGCCTTCGGCGGTGGCCTGGTCGACGATCGGTGGCTGCAGGTCCAGCGGCATGCTGATGTTCAGCACCAGGGCTTCGCCGCTACGGGCCACGCCCTCGCGGGAGTACTGGTAGAACATGCGCACTTCGCCGCCGAGGTTGGCCTGCAACCACTCGGGCTCGATGCGCAGCACGACCAGGCCGCTGTCGACCATCGACGGATCGATGCGCAGGGTCTTGATCACGTTGCCCGCTTCGCGTTCGCCCAGCCAGTGCAGGAGCAACTGGTCGCCGTCGCGCATGTCCGCCCAGGGCTCGATGCGCACTACCAGGCCGTCGGGGAAATGCCCGGGGTCGAGGTCTTCGCCGGGCTCGTGACCTTCGATCCTGGGCGCGGCCAGGCGTGGCGTGTCCTCGGCGCGGATCTGGAAGGTCTGCAGCGGCGATGCACTGCTGCCCTCGCCGCCGGCGTAGTCGACGCGGTAGCTGACCTCGGCGTAACCACCCTCGATCCAGCTCAGCTGGCCCTTGGGTACCTGCCATACCAGAGGCTTGCCCAGGTCCGCGGCGACCAGGGTCTTGGCCTGGGACCATTGGTCATCGGGTTCGTCGTCGATGTAGCCGACGAAGGTCAAGGTCACCTTGTCCTGCACGCTCATCGCCAGGTAGGGCGGCACCACGGCGGCGGTACTGCTGCCGACCACCTGGTCGGGGTCCAGGACCAGGTCATGGGAGTCACGCATCTGCACCACCGGCAGCAGCGCCGCCACCACGGGGCGCACGCCGACGTAGCAGAACTGGCGCAACGATTCCGGCCCGACGTTGCCGCCCTGCAGGGCCACGGAGTAGGAGTACAGGGCCCAGCCCTGGTCCAGCGCGCCGATCACACTGCGCGGAACCCGCACCGGCAAGCCGAGGTTGGCATCGTAGCCGGTGTCCTCGGACACCTCGATGGCGAACCCGGCCATGTCGTGGGCCTGCTTGTCCGCCGCGCATCCGCGCCAGTTGGGGTACACCACGTCGCCCAGGGCGATGGCCGGGTACTTGACCCAGGTGAGCAGGGTCGGCCCCACCTGGCCCACGTCGATGGTGTTGTATTCATCCATCAGGGGGATGGAGGGTTCTGGAAAATCACTCATGTTCGAGTCCTGTAGCCGTGCCGGGAAACATGCAAAGGCATGCGCGGTGGTGGAATTTTTTTACACCCCGAAAGCCGGCGGCGGTACTGGCAGAACTATCAGGTTGCCAATCCCTGATAGCGGGTTACGCTTGATGCCGGACGGCGCGGAGAGGCCTCGGGTTTCTCCGGGGCTCATCAGCACATAACTCATTGATCCAGCGGGGACGGCGTGGGTTTACCCGCTCCCCAAGGTCCGCGTCGAGCATTCGATCCAGCGCGGACGGCGTGGGAGCGGATTTATCCGCGATTGGGCGCGAAGCGGCCATAAAACCGGTATCCCGGGTGTATCAGGAGAACTCGGGACTCAGGTTTTACGACGGCTTTGCCGCCGATCGCGGATGAATCCGCTCCCACGCCGACCGCGGCGCTCTCGCGGTCTAGTTCTCTGCCGGACCGCGCAACGCGGCGACCTGCTCCGGGTCCGGGTCCCACGGCGGAATCTCGATATACGGCAGCGGCAGCAGGATGAAGCCCTCGAACCCAAAGTCCCCGGCGATAAAGAGCTTCACGGTGACGATGGCGAAGCGATGTGCCGAGGCGCCCGGGGTGAACACCCCCGTCTGCCGGTCGACGCTGCCGCCGCCAAGCAACACCTGCCACTCGCGGTCCAGTTCGGGTTTCTCGTCGCCCTGCAGGAATGCGCGCAACTGCAGCGTGTCATCACTGGCTCGGGTCGCGGTCACGGTCAATACCAGGTCCTGGTGCAACAGCAGCACGTAGGCGGTCTGCGTCTGCATGGTGTCCATGTTGGTCACCTGCACCTTGTCGATCGAGAAGACCAGGTCGGGGTTGCGCGGGCCGGGAAAGTAGGTTTTATCGCCATCCGGCAAGCTGCTGGGCACGATGCGCCCACCGGGGTTGCCGAGCACCCCCCAGCCCAGTTCACCCTCGCTGCGGGTTCCCGCCCTCATTTCCCGGCCGTCCGGGTGCCCGGCGGTGTGCACCATCACCTGTGGGTTGACCGTGATTTCGCTCGCTACCACCGTGACCAGGGCACTGCTGCTGTAGCCGTCGGTGGTGGCGGTCACCTTCACCCGCAGGTACGCTGCCGGCAACTCTTCGAACGTGGGCGCGGTATAGACGCCGAAGGCACTGATCCTGCCGACCGGGCCGCTCTGGCCGGCCAGGTTCTCCACGCTCCATTTCGCCAGGCGTGTCGGCCAGGTGCGGAACTGTTGGGTCTCGGACGGCCCCATGACCCGCTCGAGCGGCTGCACATGAAAGCTCTCCGACCACGGCTGTATATGGCCGAACACTACCAGGTCACGAGGGAATTCGGCTTTCACGAACCCCAGGTCTTCACGACGGTGGAACAGCAAGCCGGTCATCTGGTCGAGGGCGATCACCCCCAGTTCAGCACCCAGGCGCGCGAACGCAGCATCGACCTGCTTGATGAACTCACTTTTCAGGATGTGGCTGATCTCGTTCTTGAACTTCATCATGGCGTTGGGAATGTTGCCGTCGCTGGTGAGACGTAAATCGCAGATGTTCAAGGTGCCGCTGCTCACCTGCGGGAAGGATACCCGTCCAGTGCTGCTCTCCACGTCGACACGCAGGCTGCGCTTGAATTCGAACTCGGCTCGACACTTGACGGTCGTGCTGGCACCGCTATGGATCAGCAGGTAGGCATCCTGTTGATGAACACCACGCCAGTGCATCTCGATGACCTGGCCGGTGAAGCCCAGGTCGAAACTGCATTCGGCATTCTTCAGCGGTAACATGATCCTTTCGATGCGCACTTCGCGGAAAAACGTCGAGCCTTGCGAGAAGTTGAATGACCTCATCCCCCCCTCGGCCGCGCGCAGGTAATGGGTTTCCCCTGGCGGCTGGTCCTCGACCACCGCCGCGAAAGGAGGCCAACCAATGTCAACGAAACGCTCGCATGCCGGGGTGAACAGGCGTCGCATCACATAGTCCCGCCCCAGCAGCAGGGCGCAGGAATAGTCGCCTTCCAGCAGGAAGCGCAGGTCGCCGTCGGTGGGCGGCAGGGTGCCATTCTGCTCACCCTCCATCCTGATGAAGAACAGCACCGCGCCCCGCTCCGGATCACCAGGCTTGCCGTGGGTGCTGATCACGAAATCCGCCGGCTTGAGAAACGTCCCGTCGGGGACGCCCAGCTCGCCGAGGACGAAGAGCTTCTGGTCGTCGTCGAGCAACTCGAACTGCTTGCGGAAGTACTCGCCGCCCAGCCAGCGCTCCTCCTCGGTGGGGGCGAAGGTCAGGACGAAATCGCCGCCCTCCTTCAGGTCCAGCACCACCTGGCCGGCCGAATCGGCGACGCCAGGGTTCTGCATCAGCGCCAGTTTCATGTACAGCGAGCGGCCATCGAGGGCATCCACCGCGGCGATCTGGGTGACCCGCGAGCTGACACCGGAGACGTGTTCCAGCGACAGTTGCAGGCCGTCGACCACCTGCATGCGCAAGTGTGCCCGAGGGTCCCTGACCGTCGCGTTTTCGAAGCTCAGCCGCGGGCAGTCCAGGGTAAAGCCGTGGATATATTCGGCGGTCCGCGTCGAGGTGACGATCAGGTCGGTGAATGTCGGCAGGTAGCTGTTGCCGTCGGTGCGGTCGATGTAGGTCTGCAGCAGCAGGCTGTTGACCTTGTTGCGGTCCCAGGCCAGCAGGCCGCCCCAGCCAAAGGTGCGGGAGCCCCCCTGCAACCAGTCGATCAGGTCGGAATAGTCATTGGTCATGGCGCGGTGTCCTCCGGAAGGATTCGCTTGAGTACAGCCGCGCCTGCCGGTCACCGCAACCTAGCAGTTCTGCCAAGTAGGCAAGCCCTGCGGACGGGTATTAACTGGGACGAAACAGTCCCCCCGTCGCCGGACCGCAAGGAGCCCGCCATGAAATTGCTTCACACCCTTCACCCGCCACTCGCCGGACTTTCCGCCCTGCTGGTCGCCGCCCTGTTGTCGGCCTGTGCCCAGGCGCCAGCGTCTCGCGAGCCACGCGCACCGGCCACGGTGACCAAGCTCAATTGGTCCGCGTACATCAAGGAAAATGACCACGATTTCACGTGCGGGACCAACGAGGTCATGATCGGGCGCCACCACTGGGATGCAGAGGACAAGCCCACCCGATATCGCTGCGCCACTGTCTTCCAGTTCAAGGACATCACCATCTCCGATGTGCACAAGAGCGACAACATCAAGGAAAGCTCAGGCAAACGGTTCGTGTGTCCGCCCAACGAAATCATGGTCGGTCGCGGTCATGACGACGATGAACACGGCCCAACCTGGTACTACTGCGGCAAGCCCGGCAACGACTACTGGGGCAACCCGCTGAGCGTCGTGCCCTGGACCACATGGATCCGCGTCGATGATGAAGAAAAGCACGGCGAAGTCGAATGCCCGACGGACTCGGTCATGGTCGGTCGCTGGCATATCGATGACGAAACGGGCCCGACCGAGTACCTCTGCGCCCGGGTGTATTGATCGCGGAACGCACTTTCCATCGCACCCGAGCCCCACGACAAAAGGCACTTGACCATGAACATCACCCTCATCGGCGCGCTGTTGCTCGGCTTCGTCGCGCCAGTCTTCGCCCAGGCCCCGGTTCCGACCCAGGACCCGGCCCTGACCTCGGCTCCGGCTCTGGACCCAACCCCGGCCCCGGCTCCGACCTCGGACCCAACCCCGGCCTCGGCCCCGATCCCGGCTCCGGCTCCGACTCCGACTCCGACCCCAGACCCAACTCCGGCCCCGGCCCCGGCTCCAGCTCCAGCTCCAGCTCCAGCTCCAGCTCCGACCCCGGCCCTGCTCCAGGAGCAGCTCGGCAACATCAGCGTTCGCGACCAACACAACGCCCACTGCAACCTCGAGGTCGGTGCCGCCGGCAGCGGCCTGGATCGCCAGTACGAATTCAGGGCCGAGGGGTCGCCGTGCAAGGACCTCAACGACAAGGCCCGGAGAATCGCTTTCTACAGACTACCTTCGGCAACCCAGATCATTCTCACCGACAGTGCAACCTGCGATCTGTCGAGTGACCCGAAAGTGAACAAGTTCTGGATCAAGCTCAAGACGCTGAAGAAAACCACCGAGCCCCCCGAGTTCACCATGGCTTTTGCCTTTACCCACAACAAGGGTGATGTCCTGACCGAAGGCGTGCTACTGGTGGACAAATACATCGATGGCGACAGCGTCGATGCCCTGGACAAACTCTCCTGCGTGCGCGTGATCAACTCCACCGCCAGAATTCCCAAGGCGGTCGCAGCCGTCCTTGTCGAGCTCGATGGGTGGGATCGGATAGATAGCGAGTACGACTCGGTGTTTCATTGCAAGACCAACATGATGCTGGCCGGTCGCGCCCACTATTACGACGAAAGAGAGCCGACCGACTACCTCTGCGCGAGCGCCAGCCAGAACTCCGAGCCGGTCACCCTGAAGAACCACTACGAGCCCCCGGCCCATGTCGAGCAAGATACTCACTTCATCTGCCCGATGGATACCGTGATGACCGGCCGCGAACACGACGGTGATCACAAGGGTGACACCCGCTACACCTGCGCCGAAGCCTACGCCGCCGACGGTACCCGCCTGTTGGTGAAGCCGGACCCTTGGAGCGACGCGATGCGGGAGTCATCCCACATGTTCCAGTGCCCGAACAACAAGGTGCTAATCGGGCGCCGTCACTATGGCGACGAGAACGGCGAAAGCCATTACCGCTGCGGCACCCTGTACCGCATGCCGCCGCAGTGAGCCACGCCTGCCACTTTCACCTTGACGAGGGGTCCAGGACATGACCACCAACAGCAACGTCAACTCCAACGCGTTCAACTATCCGGTGAAGGGCAGCGTCGACGACCGCACCGGCCAGTACGTCGTTTCCATCGAACTGCCCGAACTGCTGTCCAACTCCCTCAACGGCCCCGACCTGCCGATCAGTCTCGACTACAGCCCGCTCAACCTCGACGACAGCGGCTACGGCATCGGCTGGACCCTGCGCCTGAGCCAGTACCACGTTGCCACCAGCATGCTCACGCTGGTCACCGGCGACTCGTACAAGGTCACCGGCACCGACACCGATGGCCAGCCGGTGCTCAAGGAGCAGAAGATCGACGGCTTCCGCTTGCTCGACGACGGCAACGACACCTGGCGCATCGTCCACCGCAGCGGCCTGGTCGAGGTACTCAAGGCCGGCGGCATCCAGGACAAGCGCATCGCCGTGCCGCACCGCATCTACGCCCCTACCGGGCACAGCATCGAACTGACCTGGGCCTCGTTCAACGGCGGCGAACGCCTGGCCAGCGTCCGCGATGCCAGCGGTGACCTGCTGCGCATCCAGCGCGCCGACCACGAGGTCAAGCTGCTGCTGCCGCCCTTCGACGACAAGCCGCTGACCCGCTACCTGATGAAACTCACCGGCAGCCGGGTGATGGAAATCGTGCTGCCGGTGGAGGAGCAGGCGTCGTGGCGCTTCACCTATGCACCGATCCGCGATCGCATCTGCATCACCTCGCTGAAGACCCCGCAGGGCGCCCACGAGACCATCGAATACCTGGACGAGGGGCACCGGTTCCCGGGGCTGACGCCACCGCCGAACCTGCCGCGGGTCACCCGTCACCTGATCAGCCCGGGGCACGACAAGGCGACCATGGAGACCCGTTACGAGTACTCGAACGAAAACTTCCTCGGCAACGGCGCCAATATCAGCTGGGAGAACAACGGCCTCGACCAGCTGTACAACGTCACCCACACCTACGAGTACGACACTACCGCCAGGCACATGCTCGACGGCCAGGTGCTGCGCACCGTGAAGCGCCTCTACAACCGCTTCCACCTGCTCACCGAGGAGACCATCACCCAGGGCCAGTGCATCAAGAAAACCATCAACACCTATCACGACGAGGACGTGCAGTTCGACCAGCAACCGGCCAATTTCCAGTCGCCCCATACCGTGGAAAACCGCTGGGAGATGGCCAACGACGCAACCAAGGTGCGCAGCGAAACCGCCACCACCGAATTCGACCGACACGGCAACCTGGTCCTGGAGATCAAGGCCAACGGCATCAGCAAGCGCACCACCTACTACGACAAGGACGGCGAGGACGGCTGCCCGCCCGACCCCCTCGGTTTCGTCCGCTGCATCAAGGAAACCGTGGTCACCCCACCGGCGGATGCCCTCGGCGATGCACCGGTGGTGATCACTCGCTACCGCTACAAGACCCTGCAACCCCTGGACGGCACGCCGGTCGGCGAATCGCTGACGGTGTGCGAGGACTTTCTCTACGAGAAGCGCGGCGACACCGAGAGCCTGGTGCACCACAACCTGCACCAGCGCTACGAGACGCCGGACAACCCGTACCTGCACGGTCGCCTCTTGCAGACGGTGAGCGAGCTCAACGGCACCTCCTCGACCATCGACTACGTCTGGGGCACCGCACGCAACAAGCTGCTCGACCAGGACAGCCTGCACTGCGAGGAGACCTTCAACGGCTTCGACGGCATCAGCAAGACCATGGCCGTGGAGCAATCGCTGCTGCATGGCGAGCCCCTGCTCGGCCATGACGACAACGGTGTACAGGTGCTCCATGAATATGACGGCCTGCACCGCCTGGTGCGGCAAACCGTGGCGCCGGAGACCGAGTTCGTCGCCAGTCGCACCACCGCCTATCAACTGGTCGCCAGCGATGGCCAGCACGCCAGCGAGACCCTGACCACGGTCAAGGGCCTGCAGACCCGCAACAGCTACGACGGTGTCGGCCACCTGGTGCTCACCGAGTGCAAGCAAGGCGACGACTGGCGAGCGATCTACAGCGCCGTGTACGACGGCATGGCGCAGTTGAGCCAGGACACCCGCCACGACTGGATCGACACCCAGGACACCGAGACAGGCGAAACCATCACCCAGGAAATAACCCGGACCACTACTTACCAGTACGACGACTGGGGCCAGCGCTGCCGCGCCACCGGGCCGGACGGGGTCAGCCAGGTCAGCGAGTTCACCCCCTTCGGCGAAGGCGGCGACCTGCGCCGCAACTGGCGAGAAAACGCCGAGACACCGGCGGTTGCCAGCCAGATGACCATCACCCAGTCCAACCGCTTCGACAAGCCCGACTGGATCGAGCGCCGCGACCACGAGGACAAGCTGGTCGGCCGCCATGTGTACACCTACGACGGCCAGGCCCGCTGCATCCGCGACGACGAGGAACTCGCCGCGGAAACCCGTAGCACCCACTACGAGTACGACATCCGCGGCCGTGTCACCCGTACCCGCCTGCCCGACCAGACCCTGGTAGCACGCACCTTCGCCGCGCACAGCACCGGCGACCTGGCCACCGCCATCAAGGTCAGCCCCGGCGACAACCAGGAAGCCGAGCTGCTGGTCGGCGAGCGCACCTTCGATGGCCTGCAACGCCTCACCAGCCTCACCGTCGGACCACGGGCCGAAACCTACGAATACGACGGCCAGCAGACCCGGGTGAGCAAGCGCACCACCCCGGCGAATAAAATCATCGAGTACTTCTACGAAGCCGACCTCAGCAACCAACCGAAGCAGATCGTCGCCCCCGACAGCACCTCGACCTTCGGCTTCGACAAGGACGATGGCGGCATCAAGGGTGCCAGCAACGACGCCGGCACGCGCGAATACACCTACGACGCCCTGGGTCACCTTCAACTGGAGCGCTGGATCGATGCGGACAACAGCATCCATGAAACCCGCTACGAGTGCTCGCTGCTCGGCCTGGCCACGCTGCGCGTCGACAATGGCCTGGAGACCCACTACAGCTACGACGACCTCGGCCGCCTCGACGGCATGACCCAGGGCCAGTTGCAGGCCGACTTCGAGTACGACGCAGATGGCCGCCAGCACCGCACCACCACCCGCGACCTGGGCAGCGGCGACCAACTGATCAGCGAGAACACCTACGACAGCTTCGACCGCATCACGTTGCGCACCCTGCTGCTCAATGACAGCCCGGCGCGCACGCTGACCCAGGTCTGGCGCGACGACGACCAGCTGCACAGCCGCCACCTGGAAATGGACGGGCGCAGCCTGTTGTTCGAGGAGTTCGCCTATGACGTGCGCGGCCGCCTGGAGGAACACCACTGCTCCGGCGAACGCCTGCCCACCGACCGCTACGGCAACGCCATCACCGATCAACTGTTCCGCTTCGATGCCCTGAACAACATCGAGCGCTGCCAGACCATCTTCGCCAATGGCGAGACCGACTCCGCCCGCTACACCTATGCCGAAGACGACAGTTGCCAGTTGGTCAATGTGAAGCACACCTATACCGAGGGCGGCTACCCCGCCAGCCAGGACTTCAGCTACGACCTGGACGGCAATATGCTCAACGACGAACTGGGCCAGAGCCTGGAATACGACAGCCAGGGACGGCTGCTGAAGGTGACCAGCGCCGACGGCAGCCAGACCACCGCCACCTACCGCTACGACGGCCACCAGCACCTGGTGGGCGTGCGCGAGGGGGACGGGCCGGAGACCCTGCGTTTCTACCAGGACTTCGAGGTCAGCTACACCGTGCGCGACGGCGTGCAGGTGCACTATTTCCGCCACGCTGGCCAGCCTCTTGGCCAGCAGGAACTGAACGACCACGAACGCACCATGCTCCTGCTCACCGACGCCAGCCCCAGCGTGATCGGCGAAAGCCTTGCCGCCGGCGTGCGCGAGGCGGTGTACAGCGCCTACGGCGCACAGGCCGAGGAGCAGCGCCTGGAATGCCTGCTGGCGTTCAACGGCGAGCTGCGTGAAACGGCCAACGGCTGGTACCTGCTGGGCCGCGGCTACCGCGCCTACAACCCCGAGCTGATGCGCTTCCACAGCCGGGACTCTCTCAGCCCGTTCGGCGAGGGCGGGCTCAACCCCTACATGTACTGCCTGGGCAACCCGGTGCGCTTCCGCGACCCGAGCGGGCACTACGCGCGGGGCTGGGACCCGGACTACATCGATCCGCCGGAGCAACCGGCCCAGAGTAAAGGCTGGATGGACTGGATACCGGTGATTTTCGCGGTCGTCGCGGCAGTGGGCATCACTCTGGGCTCGTGGGGGACGCTTTCCGCCCCTGCCTGGTCCATGGCCTTCGTCATCGCAGCAGCGTCCACAACGACCGCAGTGCTCGCCGTGGGGGTCTCGGTGCTAGGGGTCGTGATGAAGGATGAGGAACTGATCAACATCGCCACTATCATGACCGGCGCTGCCACCGTGGCTGCCGTTGGATCAGGCCTGAAGAATAAGTACGACAAGCACCAGCAAAAGAAAGCCAACGCCGCGAATGAGGCGACGGATCCGAATGCTGGTCAGCAGCAATCGGGCAATGTGGCGGGGGACGGTACAGCGCACCCCGTGGGAGGCCTCAATACGGAATCAGCCTCAACGCAAATAAAGCCTGAATTGGTCCGCCGCCATTCGGTCCCGAATGACTTTAGCCCGAGCGCCCCTGATCAATCGCAGGGCCGTCCTTTAACTCCAAAGCCCGATTACGATGGATCGTCCGTGAGTGGTTCATCGGGGAAAACAGAGAGTCCGCCCCCACCACGCACGAAAGCGAATCAGCATAAGTCGGGTAAGCCGAAAGAATACGCTTTCGGGGGAAAATGGAACCCTCTGAATGGGGGCTGGGTACAGGATAAAAGCCAAGGCAATGTCCCTATCCTCCTCTAACATTCAGCAAACACGACACACCCCAGCCGGGACCGAACCTTACTGTTCGGTCCCGGCTTTTCATGAACCTGCAAAAAAAACCTCCCACCAGACAACACCTTCATTCACCAAACAACAGTCAACTTTTCCTACATACCCCTCAAAAACTCCTCCCTAAGATTCCCACCCTGTAGGGCGATCCTTTGTTCAAAAAGGATTATTCCTACTGTTTTCAACAAGTTTCAAAACAACGCCCGAGCGTCAACGCCGGGTAATCCCTACTTGTTCAGGTAACCACATGAAACGCACCCTGCTGACACTTTCCCTCCTGCTCGCCGGCACTTCCGCCTTCGCCAATACCGGCACCATCAACTTCAACGGCAAGATCAACGGCGCCACCTGCCCGATCGAGATCGTCAACCCGGACAGCGGCACCATCGGCAACCTGGTGCAGATGGGCGCGCCGCTGACCACCGACTTCACCGCGGTCGGCAGCGAATCGGGCGGGCGCAGCTTCGCCATGCGCGTACCGGGCGGCGCCGCCTGCGGCATCGACCCGGACAACCCCAACACCGCCACCGTGACTTTCAACGGCGTCCAGGGCGGGGCCGGCGCCGACGGTTCGCTGTACGCGATCAAGAGCATCGGCGGCGCCGCCACCGGTGTCGCCGTGGCGATCAAGGACCGCAGCGGCGCCCTGGTGAAGAACGGCGAGGCGTCCGCCGCCTATCCGCTGAATGACACCAGCGGCACCGAGCTGTACTTCACCGCCGTGTACCGCTCCACCGCCGCCACCGTCACCGCCGGCGCGGCGGATGCCGACGTCGCCTTCGTCGTCGCCGTCAACTGACGCCCGCGCCCGCGAGCGTTGCCCCGGCGCTCGCGGGCCACCACCCGCACAGGTAGTACCTCCATGACCTTCCTTCCCCGATCCTGGCCGCGCCTCGCCACGGCGCTGGCGCTGCTGGCGTGGCTGCCGGCCGGCCACGCCGCCCTGAGCCTGAACAGCACCCGCGTGGTGTTCGACAGCGACAAGCGCAATGTCTCGCTGGTGGTCAACAACCCCAGCACCAGCACCTTCGCCGTGCAGACCTGGGTCAATACCGACGCCGACGACACCACCACCGCCGTGCCGCTGATCGCTTCGCCGCCGTTGTTTCGCCTCGATCCGGGCAGCGAGCAGCTGGTGCAGATCAACGCCCTGCCCGCCACCCTGCCGGACGACCGCGAGTCGCTGTTCTTCTTCAACGTCCAGGAAATCCCCGAGACCCGCGCCAGCGACGGCAACCAGCTGAACATCGCCCTGCGCACCCGCATCAAGCTGTTCTACCGCCCGGCCGCGCTCAGTGCCGATCCGATGTCGCGCCTTGGCGAACTGCGCTGGTGGATCGAGCACCAGGACGGCGTGCCGCGCCTGGTGGTGGACAACCCCACGCCCTTCCACTTCTCCTTCAGCCGCCTCGAACTGCGCGACGGCGACCAGGCGATCCGCCCCCAGGACGCACCCATGGTCGCGCCGCTGTCACGCCAGAACTACCCGCTGACAACGCGCCGGCTCGGCCCGGACCTGCAAGTGACCTTCGCCGCGATCAACGATTACGGCGGCTACAGCACACCGCTCACGACCACCGTGCAGCCGAGCCCTTGAGCCCCCACCGCCTTTCAGCGCCAGGAGCATGACCATGCCTTCCTCTCCACGGCGATGGAGCCTGATCTCCCGCCCACCCCTGTTTCGCCTGCTGTTCGCCAGTGGCGGCCTTGGCCTCTGCGCCACCGAGTCGGCCCTGGCCAACGTCCCGACGGGCTTCGAGGCGAGCTTCATGCACCAGGCCCCCGGCCATGATCCCGAGGCCGGCAGCCTGGCCTTGCAACACCTGGCCAGCAAGCGCCTGCTGACGCCGGGCAGTTACTCGGTGGAGGTGGTGGTCAATGCCCACAGCCTCGGCCAGCACCCGGTCGAGTTCAGCGAAAGCGCCGGCGATGGCCTGGTCCCCTGCCTGTCCGCCGACCTGGTGCGCCAGTTCGGCATCCGCCTCGACAGCATCGAGCACCCCGAGCGCTTGCTCGATGGTTGCGCCGATCTTGCCGGTGCGCTGGATGGCGCCCGCGTCGACTTCGATGCCAGCCGCCTGCACCTGGCGATCTCGATTCCCCAGTTCTACCTGCGCCGCGACGCGTCCGCCGGCATTTCCGAGGAAGACTGGGACGCCGGCATCGATGCCGCCTTCATCAACTATCAGGTCTCGGCGCAGCAAGGGCGCAACCGCTACGACGGTCACAGCGACAGCCAGGATGTGAACCTCAGCGGCGGTCTCAACCTCGGTGGCTGGCGCCTGCGCAGCAACCAGTCGCTGCGCGAGGACGAACAGGGCAAGCGGCGCTGGAGCAGCGCCTACACCTACCTGCAACGCGACCTGCCCGGCACCCGCGCCAACCTCACCCTCGGCGAAACCTTCACCAGCGGCGACGTGTTCCGCAGCGTGCCGATCAGCGGCGCACTGGTGGCCAGCGACCTGGGCATGCTCTCCGACCGCCAGCAGGGTTATGCGCCGATCGTGCGCGGCGTGGCCTACACCCGGGCGCGCCTGGAGATTCGCCAGAACGGCTATCCGATCTACACCACCTATGTCAGCCCCGGCCCGTACCAGATCGACGACCTCAGCACGGTCGCCGGCAGCGGCGAGCTGGAGATCATCCTCACCGAGGCCGATGGCCAGGTGCGCCGCTTCACCCAGCCCTACTCGACCCTGAGCAACCTGCTGCGCGAAGGCGTGTGGCGCTACAGCCTGGCGGCCGGGCGCTACAACAGCAGCGGCAACCTCGACAGCCCGCTGCTGTGGCAGGGCACCCTGGCGGTCGGCGGTGCCTGGGACTCGACCCTGTACGGCGGGGCCATGGCCAGCGACTTCTACCGCGCCGGCAATCTGGGCGTGGCCCGCGACCTCGGCGCCTTCGGTGCCCTGGCCCTGGACCTGACCCATTCCCAGGCCGATGTCGATGCCTTCGACGGGCAGCAGGTCAGCGGCATGAGCTACGCCCTCAAGTACGGCAAATCCTTCGCCAGCCGCACCAACCTGCGCTTCGCCGGCTACCGCTATTCCACCGAGGGCTACCGCGATTTCGACGAAGCGGTGCGCGAGCGCAGCCGCAGCAGCAGCTACCACGGCAGCCGCCGCAGCCGCCTGGAAGCTGCGCTGTACCAGAACATCGGCAGCCACAGCGCGGTCAACCTGACCCTGTCGCAACAGGACTACTGGCGCAGCGACTACCAGCAGCGCCAGTTCCAGTTCAACGTCAACACCCAGTACAAGGGTGTCAGCTACAACCTGTACGCCTCCCAGTCGCTGAGCGACTCCGGGCGCGATTCGGACCGCCAGTTCGGCCTGAGCGTGACCCTGCCCCTGGACTTCGGCCGCTCCGCCAGCGCCTCCTTCGATGTGTTGAACGATGGCGAGCGCTACAGCCAGCGCGCCAGCCTCAACGGCAGCCTGGACGAAACCCGGATCAACTACCGCGCCTCCATTGCCGACAACGGACAGCAACAGCGCTCGGGCGCCTTCGCCCTGGGTTACCAGGGAACCTATGGCAGCATCGGCGGCGGCCTGACCCAGGGCAGCGACTACCGCTCGCTGTCGATGAACGCCAACGGCGCGTTGCTGCTGCATGACCGCGGCCTGGTCTTCGGGCCGTACCTGGGCGAGACCATGGCCCTGGTGGAAGTCCCGCAGACCGCCGATGTCGGCATCATGAACAGCAACGGCCTGCGCACCAACCCCAGCGGCTTCGCCCTGATGCCGCACCTGCGCCCGTACCGGGTCAACCGCATCGCCCTGGAAACCGACCTGCTCGGCCCGGAAGTGGAGATCGCCAACGGCACCGCGCAACGAGTGCCGCGCCGCGGCGCGGTGGTCAAGGCCAAGTTCGAGGTGCGCACCATCAATCGCGTGTTGCTGACCCTGAGCGGCAGCGACGACCAGCCGCTGCCCTTCGGCACCCAGGTACGCAACGCCGACGGCGAGGTGCTCGGCCTGGTGGCCCAGGCCGGCCAGGTGATGCTGAGCAGCGACACCGCCAGCCAGGAGCTGGACATCCGCTGGGGCAGCAATCCGGTCAACCAGTGCCGCCTGCCGATCGACACCCGGCGCATGCCCAACCGCCAGGGCTACCACCTGCAATCACTGACCTGCCAATGACCTTGCCTTTGTTCGAGAACGCCATGACCAAACCGACCCGCGCCTTGCTGGCGTGCGCCGCCTTGACCCTGCTCATTCCCCACGCCCGTGCGAACGATGTGCCGGATGAATGGGAGATCTGCGACTGGGCTGAAATCCGTCCACCCGGGCCGTCCAACTACTCCATCGACATCGGCACCTACCACGTACCGCGGGATGCCCCTGTCGGCACGCCCATCAACCCCGTGGATGCGGTGTGGGCGGGGGGCAACGATGTCGGCGCCATCCTGTCCTGCTACCGCAAGGACGGCCCGCACCTGCTGCACCTCAATGCCCGGGCCACGGGCAAGGTGTTCGCCGGACCGCTGCCACCGCTCAATGGCGAGGACCTCACCGGCAAGGTCCTGGAAACCAGCATTCCCGGGGTGGGCGTGCGTCTCAAGATGGCGCGCCCGTTCACGGGCCAATACCTCAATGACTGGCGGCCGGTCGGCGAGCCGATCGTCCCCTTCGACGCCTACATCGACCATGACACCCAGTTCTACGCAGAGGTGGGCTTGATTCGCACCTTTATCACCCTGATCAAGACCGGTCCCATTCCGCCGGGCATCAATGTCATCGACGGCAGGGAGCTGTGGAACGCCACCGCCAGCAACGTCGGACGGGCCTGGGGCTGGCGTTTGCACGGCGCGGTGATCCAGTCGCAATGCAGCCTGCCGACCAACCCGGTCAGTGCCGACCCGGTGGAACTGGGCGAGTGGGACAGCAAGGATTTTACCGGTCCCGGATTCGCCACGCCGGCGGTGCCGTTCCAGATCACCCTGAGCGACTGCCTGGACGACCCTGACGGTGGGGTCGCTACCGCCCACATCCGCCTCGACGGGACCAAGGGCTCGACGCCGATCGATGCCGATCGCGGGTTGTTCAGTCTCAGCGACGACTCGTCCGCTGCGGGGGTGGGTATCCAGATGCTGATGGGGGACGGCGTTACGCCGGTGCAACTGGGGCGCGCCGTGCCGTTGCAGGCGATTTCACCCAGTGGGGAGACGGTGTTGCCCTTCACTGCCCGGTTCTATCAGACGGGGGAGAGTCAGGCGGTGAAGCCGGGGGCGGCGAAGGGGGCTCTGAATTTCACTATCAGTTATCACTAGGTGCTGGTGCTGGATCAACACACGATAACCAGCACCAACCGCCCCCCGCATTTAATCCTGAACGCTGCCTGCGCGATTACGTCAGGCATGGCGCAGACTACGCAGGGTCATCAACCCCGCCAACGCACCATCCCCTTCCAGCTCCGCCAGGCTGGCAGTACTCATCGCCTCCCCAGACTGGCGGCTGCCATGCACCAACAGCCCCAACAGCGAACTCACCAGCGGCTGATGGCTGACCAGCAACACGTTGTCCAGGCCGAGGGCATCGAGTTCGGCAATAACCCGGTCCGGATTACTCTCCGGCGTCAGCCAGGACACCGTCACCAGCGGCTCGGCAAACCCCAGCGCATCATGCACCAGGCTGGCAGTCTGCTGGGCCCGCACATAGGGGCTGACGACAATGGCATCCAGCTGCTCGCCGAGCAGGTGCGCGGCACTGCGCAGAACCTGCTTGCGACCATGCTCGGTGAGATTGCGCTGGGCGTCGCTGCGCGCATGCGGCTCAGCCTCGCCGTGGCGCAGGACCCAGACCTTCACAGCTTCGGCTCTTCGTCGCGCACCGGATGCGGCGCAGGCGGCACGCTGTGCGGGGCTTCGCCGTCGGCCGGGCGCGGGGTCGGCCAGTCGGCGAACGGCCAGGGCTTCTGCTCGGTGTGGAAGGTGCCGAAACGGCCGATCTGGGCAAGGAACTGGCTGAGGCTGTCGCCAAAGTTCATCATGCTGGCGCTCGGCGCGCCGTACACCAGGCGATAGACCAGCTGCACCAGCACCAGGGCGCCGAGCAGGGTCACGGCCACCTGCCAGACCAGCAGGAACAACAGCATCCACAACACCCGCAGGACGATGGACTCACGTTGCATCTGGTTCGGGGATTCGTTCACGTCGTGCTCCTGTCTGACTCAGTTGAAACCACTGGTGGAAATGAAATCGACATCGGTCTTCGGCTCGCCGCGCATCAGCAGCTCGATGACCTGGTTCAGGGTGCGGCCCTCGAACAGGATCGCATGCAGCCCGGCCACCAGCGGCATGTACACCTGGACTTCCTGGGCCTTGGCCTTGAGCACCTTGAGGGTGTTGACCCCTTCGGCCACCTCGCCGAGGCGGTTGACCGCCTCGTCCAGGCTCAGGCCCTGACCCAGGGCGTGGCCGACCTGGTAGTTGCGGCTCTTGGGCGAGGAACAGGTGACGATCAGGTCGCCGACCCCGGCCAGGCCGAGGAAAGTCATGGGGTTGGCGCCCTGGCTCACGGCAAAGCGGGTCATCTCGGCCAGCGCGCGGGTGATCAGCATGCTCTTGGTGTTCTCGCCCATGCCGAGGGCCACCGCCATGCCGGCGATGATCGCGTAGACGTTCTTCAGCGCGCCGCCCAGCTCGACGCCGAAGCGGTCGTTGCTGGCATAGACGCGGAAGGTACGGCCATGCAGCACGGCCTGCACGCGCTGGCAGAGTTCCTCGTCCTCGCTGGCGACCACGGTGGCGGTCAGCGCGTGCTCGGCGATCTCCCGCGCCAGGTTCGGCCCGGACAGCACGCCGATGCGCGCCTTGGGCGCGATATCTTCGAGGATCTGGCTCATCAGCTTGAAGGTCTGCGCCTCGATGCCCTTGGTCAGGCTGACCAGCAGCTTGCCGTCGAGCAGCTCGGCGTGGGGCGCCAGCACGCTGCGCAGGGCGCTGGATGGCAGCGCGACGAAGATCAGCTGGCTGTCCTGCAGCACCGGCAGCAGGTCGCTGACCGGGTCGACCCCCGGGTGAACCTTGATGCCCTTGAGGTAACGCGGGTTTTCCCGGGTGGTGCGCATGGCCTCGGCCTGTTCCGGGTCGCGCATCCATTGCCGTACCCCGACGCCGTTCTCCGCCAGCAGGTTCGCCACGGCGGTGCCGAAACTCCCGCCTCCCAGAACCGCAACAGGTTGCTGTTCAGTCATATCCAATCCGTTCAAACCATAAATAAGTGGCGAAGCCGGCATTATACGGAGCGCCGGTGTCACCACCAGCGCCAGATCACTGGAAAATGCCGGCTACTCGGTTAACATGCCGGTTTGTCCAGCCGATCAAGGCCGTCCCGTGCTTCCTGGCCCACGCCCTTCACACCCTGTCCTGCTGCTGGCCGCGCTGCTTGGCGGGCCCGTCTCGGCCGACGACCTGTTCGTCGACAGCCAGGCCCTGCCCGAAGTATTGACCGCCACCCGCCTGAAACAATCCCCGGCCGCGGTGCCCGGCAGCATGACCGTGCTCGACGGCGAGCTGATCCGCGCCAGCGGTGCCCGCGACATCCCCGAGCTGCTGCGCCTGGTGCCGGGCATGATGATCGGCTACGGCGCCGGCAACCAGCCGACGGTCAACTACCACGGCAGCAACGTCAACGACGCGCGGCGCATGCAGGTGCTGATCGACGGCCGCTCGGTGTACCGCGCAGGCCTGGCCACGGTGGACTGGAGCGACATTCCCCTGGCCATGGAAGACATCGAGCGCATCGAAGTGTTCCGCGGACCGAACACCGTCAGCTACGGCGCCAATGCGCTGATGGCGGTGGTCAACATCCTCACCCGCAGCCCGGCGAACAGCCACGGCACGCGCCTCAAGGTGACCCGCGGCCAGCGCGGCATCGACGATTTCTACGCCAGCCAGGGCATGGGCTGGGACGGCGGTGACCTGCGCCTGTCGTTGTCCGGCCAGCAGGACGACGGCTTCGACGAAAACCGCTTCGGCGCCGACTACCGCGACAGTCGCCGGCTGAACCGCTTCAACATCAGCGCCAGCCATACCCTGGACCCGAGCCAGAGCATCGACTGGCAACTGTCGGCCAAGGAAGGCGCCAACCAGCGGCCCTATACCTACCAGCCGGTATTCCCCTACGTTACCGAGGGCGGCAAGGATGCCGACGTCAAGGCCAAGGACTACGCCGGCTCGGTGCGCTGGAACATCGATTTCAACCCGAGCCACAGCCTCTACGTGCAGGGCTCGGCGCAGCACTGGGACCGCCAGCAGGTGTGGCGTGCGTGCGACGCGCAGATCGCCTTCAGCCCGGAACTGACCCGGCTCTGGCAGCTCAACCCGGACTACGCCGAGCAGGTGGCACGCAACGCCAACAACCCGCCGCCGAACGCCGATCCCGAGTTGCAGGCCCTGGCCACCCAGGTCGGCAGCCAGTGGAACAGTGGCGGCAAGAACGTGGTCTGCGGCGATGTCGACCAGAGCACCCGGGAAACCCGCTACGACCTGGAAATCCAGGACACCCTGAGCCTGGCCGACAACCTGCGCCTGCTCAGCGGGGTCAACTACCGCTACGACCGCGCCGACTCCGAGACCTACTTCAACGGCAGCCTCGACGACCAGACCTGGCGCCTGTTCGGCCAGCTGGAATGGCGGGTAGACGAGCACTGGATCGTCCAGGGCGGGGCCATGTACGAGGACTCGCGGCTGGCCGGCGACTCGCTGACCCCGCGGGTAGCAGTGAACTACCTGATCACTCCGCGCCACGGCCTGCGTGCAGTGTATTCCGAGGCAGTGCGCTCGCCGGACATGTTCGAGAACAACGTCAACTGGAGCTACCGGGTCAGCAACCTGTCGCCGCCGGCGTTCGGCCAGGGTACCGCCGAGTATTTCGTCAAGACCCGCGGCCCCGGCAACCTTGAACAGGAGCTGATGCGCTCGCGGGAACTGGGCTACAACGGCTACTTCGCCGATCTCGACCTGAGCGTCGACATCAAGCTGTTCTACGACGAAATCACCCGGATGATCAGCGAGCCGCTGCGCAACAACCAGTACATTGCCAGCAACAGCAACAAGGCCCGCTTCCAGGGCAGCGAGGCGCAACTGGACTGGCGCCTGAACCCCGCCGATCGCCTGCGCCTGACCTACGCTTACGTCGACGCCGAGGCCAGCAACCCCGACGACCAGCGCCTCAGCGCGCGCAACAGCGGCTCCGCCGGCTGGATGCGCGACTGGGGACGGGGCTGGTCCAGCGCCCTCTTCTATTACGGAGACGACGCCCTGAACCAGTACCGCTTCGAACGCATCGACCTGCGCGTGGCCAAGCGCTTCGCCCTCGACGGCGGCAGCCTGGAACTGGCCGGCACCCTGCAGAACCGTCTCGACAACCAGCCCACCACCACCCTCGACAACCGCTACGACAGCCGCCACCTGCTGTATTTCAGCGCGGAGCTGGAATTCTGATGCGCTTGTGGCGGCGCTGCCTGCTCCTGGTGCTGCTCTGGCCCCTGGCAGCGCTCTCGGACGGCGAGATCCTCCTGACCGGCGCCCAGGACAGCAGCGGCGTGCGCGACTTCGTCCAGGCCCTGGGCGCACGCCGCCCGGCGGACAAGGTGCGTTTCGTGCCCCTGGCGCAACTGCCCTCGCCGGCCCAGCTGAAAAGCGACACGCGCCTGATCCTGCTCGACCCCGAAGCCCTCGACTGGCGCCTGCGCGAGCCCGCCGGGCCGCCGGCGCTGGTGCTGCGCATCAGCCGGGTCCAGGCCCAGCAGCGCCTCGGCGACCTGCGCCCGCCCTACCTCAGCCTGCTGTGGAGCGATCCACCGCTTGCGCGGCAACTGCGCCTGATCCACTACCTGCTGCCCCAGGCGCGACGGGTAGGCGTGCTGTACAGCGAGCAAAGCCGCTTCCTTCTCGATGAACTGCGCCATGCCGCACGGCCGCTGGGCCTGGAGATCGACGCCCAGCCCTGGCCCGACCTGCGCGACAACCGCCCGCTGCAGACCCTGCTCAAGGACACCGACGTGCTGCTGGGCCTCGACGACCCGCAGTTGTACAACCCCAAGACCGCGAAGAACGTGCTGCTCAGCGCCTACTCGCGGCAGATGGCGCTGATCGGGCCGAACGCCGGCTTCGTCCGCGCCGGCGCCCTGGCCAGCACCCTCAGCGACCAGGGTGACTGGCTGGCAGTGCTCGACCGCCTGCTCGACCAGCCCGCAGAGAAATGGCCGCGCACCCACTACCCGGAACATTTCAGCGTTTCCGGCAACCAGCAGGTGGCCCGTGCCCTGGGTATCGAGGCCATCGATCCCGAGGCGGCCAGCCAGGCCCTGTCCGCAGGAGAACCCGCCCGATGAAAAGCTGGGATATCAGTACCCGTACCCAGATCATCAGCCTCGGCCCGGCGCTGGTGCTGACCCTGCTGTTGATCAGTTTCTTCACCTTCGTGCGGATCCAGGACCTGCGCCAGGAGCTGAACCACACCGGCCAGCTGATCGCCAACCAGTTGGCCCCGGCTTCGGAGTTCGGCGTGATCTCCGGCAACGACGAGGTGCTGGAAGGCCTGATGCGCGCCACCCTGACCATTCCCCACGTGCGCTTCCTGGAAGTGCAGGACAACGCCAACCACATCCTGGTCTACGTCGAGCAGCCCGACGAGCACGTCAACCGCGCGCAACAGGTGGAAGTGTTCCAGGCGCCGATCCGCCTGCAGCGCATCAGCCTCGACAACGACTTCATCAACAACGGCCAGCAGGCGCCGGGGATCACCGCCGACGATTACCTGGGCCGAGTGATCGTCGGCATGTCCGATGACGCCTTCAACCAGCGCCAGCAGGAAATCGTGATCAAGGCCGGGATCCTCGCCCTGTTCGCCCTGCTCTTCACCTTCCTCCTCGCCCGGCGCCTGGCCCGCAGCCTGTCGACGCCGATCGCCGACATGGGCCATGCGGTCAAGGCGATCCAGAAAGGCGACTTCGACACGCCCCTGCCGGTGGTGGACGACAGCGAGCTGGGGCACCTGGCCCGGCATATCAACAACCTTGCCAGCGGCCTGGCCCAGGCCTCCCACGAGCAGCAACAGGCCATGGCGCAGATGACCCAGGCGCGCGAGGAAGCCGAGCAGGCGAACAAGGCCAAGTCGGAATTCCTGGCGATGATGAGCCACGAACTGCGCACGCCGATGAACGGCGTGCTGGGCATGCTGCAGCTGCTGCAGACCACCGAGCTGAGCGACGAACAGGCGGAATACAGTGCGGTGGCCACCGAATCCACCGGGCACCTGCTCAAGGTCATCAACGACATCCTCGACTTCTCGCGCATCGAACGCACGGCGCTGCAACTGGAGCAGATCGATTTCAACCTGGCCGATCTGATCGGAAATTGTGTGCAATCATTTCTGCATGCCGCCCAGCAGCGCCAACTGGCGCTGGAGCTGGAGATGCCGGAGGGACTGGAGCAACTGCAGGTCTGCGGCGACCCGACGCGGATCCGCCAGGTGCTGGTCAACCTGATCGGCAACGCCCTGAAGTTCACCGAGCACGGCAGCGTGCGGGTGGTGCCGCGCTGGCAGGTGCTCGACCGCCAGCTGATCTGGTTCACCTGCGCCGTGCGCGACACCGGCATCGGCATCGACAACGCCCGCCTGGAAACCATGTTCGTCGCCTTCCAGCAGGCCGACAGCTCGATTTCCCGGCGCTATGGCGGCACCGGCCTGGGCCTGTCGATCGCGCGCAACCTGGCCGAGCGCATGGGCGGCAGCCTGCGCGCCGAGAGCCGCGAGGGCGAGGGCTCGACCTTTACCCTGGAAATGCCCCTGACCCTGCGCCTGCGCGACCGCCTGGAGGCGTTGCCGGGGAATGCCGAGGCGTGCAACAACGCCAGCGGCCGCTCGGTGCTGCTGGTGGAGGATAATCCGGTCAATCAGGCGGTGATCCAGGCCATGCTGCGCAGCCTGGGGTTAGAAGTCTGCATCGCCACCGATGGCGCCCAGGCCATCAGCCTGGTGGCCCGGCAGCGCTTCGCCGCGGTGCTGATGGATTGCCGCCTGCCGGTCGTCGATGGCTACGAAGCGACCCGTCGCCTGCGCCAGATGCCCCAGGGTCGCGAGCTACCGATCATCGCCCTGACCGCCAACGCCTTGCAGGGCGATCGCGAACGCTGCCTGGAGGCAGGGATGAACGATTACCTGGCCAAGCCGTTCAAACGAACTGATTTGCAGCAGATTCTGCACCGTTGGCTACCCGATCAGGCAGTCGCGACTGGCGAATAATGCAAAATTGCGGCAGTCTTACAGGCCGGAAGTGACCTGAGAAAGGTCTGCCGCAAAAATTTCAGTGCACAAGTGTACATCTTCGTCCCCTGTGCTGTGACTTTCACTACAACGCAATAGTCTATGAGTAGGCTGCCGCCTCAGGCCAAGGGCTCTGGGACGGATCGGGAAGAACTGCCCCGTGCCACACGAGGATTATTGAGGAGCTCGCATGACCAAACAAAACGCCTTTACCCGGGAAGACCTGCTGCGCTGCAGTCGCGGTGAGCTGTTCGGCCCAGGTAACGCGCAACTGCCCGCCCCCAACATGCTGATGGTGGATCGTATCGCCCACATCAGTGCCGAGGGTGGCAAGTACGGCAAGGGTGAGTTGGTCGCCGAGCTGGATATCAATCCGGACCTGTGGTTCTTCGCCTGCCACTTCGAGGGCGATCCGGTGATGCCGGGCTGCCTGGGCCTCGACGCCATGTGGCAGCTGGTCGGCTTCTTCCTCGGCTGGCAGGGCCTGCCGGGCCGCGGCCGCGCCCTGGGTTCGGGCGAAGTGAAGTTCTTCGGCCAGGTACTGCCGACGGCCAAGAAGGTTACCTACAACATTCACATCAAGCGCGTCCTGAAGGGCAAGCTGAACATGGCCATCGCCGATGGCTCGGTCAGCGTCGACGGTCGCGAGATCTACACCGCCGAAGGTCTTCGCGTCGGTGTCTTCACCTCCACTGACAATTTCTAAGGGTTATTCGCATGCGCCGCGTCGTAATCACAGGTCTGGGCATCGTTTCTTGCCTGGGCAATGACAAAGAGACCGTCTCCGAAAACCTGCGTAAAAGCCGTCCGGGCATTCGTTTCAACCCGGAATACAAGGAAATGGGGCTGCGCAGCCAGGTTTCCGGCTCCATCGACCTCAACCTCGAAGAACTGATCGACCGCAAGGTCTACCGCTTCGTCGGCCACGCTGCTGCCTACGCCTACCTGGCGATGCAGGACGCGATCAAGGACTCCGGCCTGACCGAAGAGCAGATCTCCAGCCCGCGTACCGGCCTGGTTGCCGGCTCCGGCGGCGCCTCGACCCTGAACCAGATGGAAGCGCTGGACACCCTACGCGAGAAAGGCGTCAAGCGCGTCGGTCCGTACCGCGTGACCCGCACCATGGGCAGCACCGTCTCCGCGTGCCTGGCCACCCCGTTCAAGATCAAGGGCATCAACTACTCGATCTCCTCCGCCTGCGCCACGTCCGCGCACTGCATCGGTACTGCCATGGAGCAGATCCAGTGGGGCAAGCAGGACATCGTCTTCGCCGGTGGCGGTGAAGAAGAGCACTGGAGCCAGTCGTTCCTGTTCGACGCCATGGGCGCCCTGTCCACCAAGCGCAACGAAGACCCGAGCAAGGCCTCCCGCGCCTACGACGCCGACCGTGATGGCTTCGTCATCGCCGGCGGTGGCGGCATGGTGGTGGTCGAGGAGCTGGAACACGCCCTCGCCCGTGGCGCCAAGATCTACGCGGAAATCGTCGGCTACGGCGCCACTTCCGACGGCTACGACATGGTCGCCCCGAGCGGCGAAGGCGCGATCCGCTGCATGCAGCAGGCGCTGTCCACCGTCGACACCCCGATCGACTACCTGAACACCCACGGCACCTCGACCCCGGTCGGCGACGTCGCGGAAATGAAGGGCGTACGTGAAGTGTTCGGCGACAAGGCCCCGGCCATCAGCTCGACCAAGAGCCTGTCCGGTCACTCCCTGGGCGCCGCTGGCGTTCACGAAGCGATCTACTGCCTGCTGATGATGGAAGGCAACTTCATCGCCGGTTCGGCCAACATCGACGAGCTGGATCCGGAAGTCGCCGACCTGCCGGTCCTGCGCGAAACCCGCGAAAATGCCAAGATCGACACCGTGATGAGCAACAGCTTCGGCTTCGGCGGCACCAACGCCACCCTGGTGCTGAAGCGCTGGGAAGGCAAGTAAGGGCTAGCCCGCTTGCAACGAAAACGCCCCGACTGAGTTCGGGGCGTTTTTGTTTGTGGGCCTTGAGGGCCCTATCGCTGGCAAGCCAGCTCCCACAGGTTCTCTACAAGGCTCGGGCCTGAGGAGAACCCTGTGGGAGCTGGCTTGCCAGCGATGAGACCCTGAAGCCTTACACCGAGAAGCGCCGCACCAGCGTATTCAGGTCCACGGCCAACTGCGACAACGCCTGACTAGCCTCCACCGTCTGACTCGCCCCCGCCGAACTCTGCAACGCCAGGTCACGGATATTGGTCAGGTTGCGGTCGACCTCCCGCGCCACCTGCGCCTGCTGCTCCGAGGCACTGGCGATCACCAGGTTGCGCTCGTTGATCCGGCTGATCGCCGCCGCGATCTCTTCCAGCGCCGCCCCCGCCGCATGCGCCCCATCCAGGGTATTGCGCGCCCGCTCGCGAGTCTGCTCCATGCCATCCACCGCGCGATCCGTCCCCTGCTGGATGCCATCGATCATCTGCTCGATTTCCCGGGTCGACTGCTGGGTGCGATGGGCCAGGGCCCGCACCTCGTCCGCCACCACGGCGAAACCACGCCCGGCATCCCCGGCCCGCGCAGCCTCGATCGCCGCGTTGAGCGCCAGCAAGTTGGTCTGCTCGGCGATCGAGCCGATTACATCGAGTACCTTGGAAATCCCGTGCACCTGCTCCGCCAGTTGCCCCACCTCGTCGACGTTGGTGCTCACCCCCGCCGCCAGCTCCTCGATGGACACCACGGTCTGCTGCACCCGGGCCTGCCCCTCGCGGGCGATGCGGTCGGACTCGCGGGACGCTTCCGAGGTGGCCACGGCATTGCTGGCCACCTCCTCTACCGCCGCGGTCATCTGGTTCACCGCCGTGGCCGCCTGTTCGATTTCCTGGGTCTGCTGCTGCAGGCCGCGGGTGGCGTCCTCGGTCACTGCGCTGAGTTCTTCCGAGGCCGAAGCCAGCTGGTTCGACGAGTCGGAAATCCGCCCGATGGTGTCGCGCAGGCTCTGCTGCATGGTCTTCAGCGCCACCAGCAGGCGCGCCGGTTCATCACGACCCTGGATGCTGATCTGCGGGGTCAGGTCACCGGTAGCGACCACCTCGGCCACCTGCAGCGACTGCGCCAGCGGGTTGACGATGCTGCGGGTCAGCACATAGGCCAGGATGACCGTCAGCACCAGCGCCCCCGCCAGCAGGACCATCACCCACAGCCGCGCACCAACGTAGACCGTCTGCGCCTTGTCGGTGGCCAGGTGAGCATGCTGGTTGTTGAGCTCGATCAGTTGATTGAGGGTCGCGGTGAGGGTGTCGGCCAACTGGTTCATCTCACCGTTGACCAAGGTTTCCGCCGCCTGGATCTGATCGCCGGTAGCCAGCCGCATCACCTGCGCCTGCATCTCCAGGTACTGCTTCTCCAGCTCCAGGTAGCGGTCGAACAGGCTGCGCTCCTCGGGCAGCACGATCAGCGCGTCGTAGTCGTTCTGCGCCTTGGCCAGGGCCTGCTTGAGGGATTCTATGCGGGCAACGTTCTGCTGCTGCACCGCCGGATCGCGGTTGACCAGCAGGCGGAAGGTCAACGCGCGGATCCGCAGCAGGTCCTGGCTCATGGTGCCGACATTGATCACGCTGGGCAGCCAGTTGCTCTCAACCTCTTCGGACTGCTCGCGCATGCTGGACATCTGCGCCAGGGCGAACAGTCCCAATGTCACCACCAGCAACGCCAGCAAGCCGAATCCCAAGCCAGCTCGCGGCGCTATGTTCAGGCTTCTCAGACTCATCGATCGGTTCCTTCCGGAAATTGCTGCGCAGGTCGGCAGCTGACAAATCCTTTTAGAAGGTATCGGACCGTCGAATTTTTGCGTAAGAAGAAATGGTGATATCAAATAGCCTGCTGATTGCGACAGCGGCATGGCTATCAGGTTTCAGTGCTGGATGAAACGTTTCTCTAACGCGTTTTTGCAGGCAACACCGCGAGGAAGTTTTCCCGCGCCACCTTGCGCGCGATGTCCTCGGGCAAGGCATCGAGGAATGGATCAAAACCCTGCATCTGTTCGCCCAGGCTGCCGAAGCGCCCGACCACATCGGAACCCAGCATGAAACGCTCGGGAAAACGCTGCACCAGGGCCAGCCATTCCTTGCGTGGCTGACCCTTGTCGTCCAGCAGGTAGGGCTGCAGCACGCTCCAGGACAGGTCGATGTACAGGTTGGGGTAGTCGTCGAGCAAACGTTCCAGGGTCGGCAGGAGAAAATCCATCTGCGTCTGGTGGCGATGGATCTCCATGCTGCTGCCGGCATGGGCCCAGATGAAGCGGGTGTGCGGGTGGTTGCGCAGCGGCTCCTCGATCTCCGCCAGGTACAGCGGGTTGCGTTCGCGCTTGGAGGTGATGTTGGCGTGCAGCAGCACCGGCAGGTCCTGTTCGGCAGCCAGGTGGTAGATGCGCGTCATCGCCTCGTTATTGGCCCGCGGCGTGTCGCCGCTGGTGAGGGCGGTGAGGTCGTCGTGACGGGTGAACACCTCGCCGATGCCCTGCCACAGCCCCGGGTACAGCTCCAGCATGCGCTCGATATGGGCCACGGCGTTCTTGTCCACCGGGTTGAAGCCGCAGATGAAGGGATGGAAGCGCTTGCGTTGCGCCGGCGGCAGCTTTTCCAGCGCCGCCGCCACATAGGTATCGGTAGCGCTGTACCAGTAGGCATCGGCATCGTCGCCGGCGTAGTAGCGCGGGCGCTTGGGTTCGTCCTCATGCCATTTCTTCGCCACCGGGATGCCGCTGATCATCGACTGCTCGACGCCCGCCTTGTCCATGGCCTCCAGCAGCGCCGGCATGCCCTCGCTTTCCTGGAAGAAATCGACATAGTGCAAGTGCGCGTCGCTGTAGCGGTAGTCACGCGCCTGGGCATCGACCATCAGCGCGCCGGCCATCAGCAACCCAGCCAAGATCCTGGTAAACATCCCTACCCTCCTTCGCCATGCTTCGGACAGGGTAGACCGCGCACTGCCTGCGGCGGTTCGCTATGCTAGGCCCTCTTCGTCCCCGCTGGAGCCCTGTCATGACCTCGCCGCTGATCATCCGTCCCCGTGCCGAATCGGTGGAGGGCCAGCCGATCCTGCGTCCATTGCCGTCGGCGAAATGTCGCAGCGTCGGCCCGTTCGTGTTCTTCGACCATATGCTGGAGACCGACTACGCCCCGGGTCATGGCATGGATATCCGCCAGCATCCGCATATCGGCCTGTCGACCCTGACCTACCTGTTCGAGGGGGAGTTGTTGCACAAGGACAGCCTGGGATCAGAGCAGCGGGTGCTGCCCGGCGAAGTGAGCTGGATGACTGCCGGGGCAGCAGTGGCGCACGTGGAGCGCACGCCGGCGGACCTGCTGGCGAGCGGCTCACGGATGCATGGCCTGCAGGTGTGGCTGGCCTCGCCGAAGGAACATGAGCAAGGCGCCGGGCACTACAGCCATCATGCTGCTGCCAGCCTGCCGTCGAGCGAGGCACTGGGGGTGAGGATCCGCATGATCGCCGGGAGCGGGTTCTGCCTGGAGTCGCCGGTGCCGGTGCTCTCCCCTACCCTGTATGCCGAGGTGTTCATGGAGGCGGCGACGACCCTGTGCGTGCCAACCGAGCATGCGGAACGGGCGGTATACGTGCTGTCCGGGGAGGTTCGACTGGATGATGAGGTCGTGGCGCCGCAGACCCTGGTGGTACTGGCCGGCGGTGAGGAAGCGAGCCTGTATGCCGAAGGCGAATGCCACCTGGTGATCATCGGCGGCGCGCCGCTGGATGGGCCGCGGAGGATGAACTGGAATTTCGTGGCGAGTGATCCGGCCTTGATCGAGAAGGCCCGGGAGAAGTGGGCGGCTAGGGATTGGCCGGTGGTTGCGGGTGAATCCGGAAGAATCGAGTTGCCTTGAAGGGCCGCTCTCACGCAAGACGCGGAGCGTGGCTTGTCGGGCCGCCGAACCACCGCAAAGGGCCGCAAAGCGGCCCCAAAACCATCCAGCACGAGCTGAGTGCAGCGAGCCTCAAGCCTTGAACACTTCGTCCAGCAGATCGTGCATCGCCGCGAACGCCCGCCTGGCCGTGCGCGCGTCATACATCATCTTGCCCGGCACATTCGCCCCTGGATCCGTAAACGAGTGCACCGCACCGCCATAGCTGGTCAGTTGCCAGTCCACCCCGGCCGCATCCATCTCGGCCTCGAACGCCGGCAACTGCTCCTTCGGCACCAGCGGATCGGCCGCCCCGTGCAGCACCAGCACCGAGCCCTTGATGTTCTTCGCATCCGCCGGATCCGGCGTATCCAGGGTGCCATGGAACGACACCGCCGCCTGCAACGGCGCGCCATCACGGGCCAGTTCCAGCGCACAGCAACCACCGAAGCAGAAGCCGAACGCCGCCAGCTTGCCCGGGCTCAGCACCGCCTTCGACTGCCCGAGCAACTGCGCCACCGCTGCCTGCATGCGCTTGCGCAGCTCGGCACGGTCGTTCTTCAGCGGCATCATCGCCGCGCCAGCCTCCTCGGCGTTCTGCGGACGCACCGACTGGCCATAGAGGTCGGCGATCAGCACCACGTAGCCTTTCTCGGCCACCGCGCGAGCGATACGCTCGGCGCCTTCGCTGATACCCATCCAGTTCGGCGCCATCACCAGCGCCGGCTGCTGCTGTGCACCCTGGGTGTACAGCAGGCGGCTTTCGTACGCCTGGCCGTCGAGGTGATAGACCAGCGATTCGATCGTGACATTGCTCATCGATTTCTTCTCCTTGCACCATGAAAAAAGCCCGCCGAAGCGGGCTTTCCTGCAACTACATCAAACCGACAACTCGACCAGCAGCTTGTTCAGCCGGCGCACATAGGCGGCCGGGTCCTTCAGGCTGTCGCCGGCGGCCAGCGCCGCCTGGTCGAAGAGGATGTGCGAGAAGTCGGCGAAACGGTCTTCGCTCTGCTCGTTGTCCAGCTTCTCGATCAGCGGGTGGCTCGGGTTGAATTCGAAGATCGGCTTGGAGTCCGGCACCTTCTGCCCGCTGGCTTCGAGGATCTGGCGCATCTGCAGGCCGAGGTCCTGTTCGCCAATGGCGAGGATCGCCGGCGAGTCGGTCAGGCGATGCGACACACGCACTTCGCTGACGCTGTCGCCCAGCGCAGCCTTGAGGCGCTCCACCAGGCCTTCCTTGTCCTTGGCGATCTCTTCCTGGGCCTTCTTGTCCTCTTCCGAGTCCAGCTTGCCCAGGTCCAGGTCGCCGCGGGCGACGTCGACGAAGCTCTTGCCGTCGAACTCGTTGAGGTAGCTCATCAGCCACTCGTCGATACGGTCGGTCAGCAGCAGCACTTCGATGCCTTTCTTGCGGAAGACTTCCAGGTGCGGGCTGTTCTTGACCTGCGCGTAGGACTCGCCGGTGAGGAAGTAGATCTTGTCCTGGCCTTCCTTGGCGCGGGCCAGGTAGTCGGCCAGGGAGACGCTCTGCTCGCCGCCCTCTTCATGGGTCGAGGCAAAGCGTAGCAGGCCGGCGATCTTCTCCTTGTTGGCGAAGTCTTCCGCCGGGCCTTCCTTGAGGACCTGGCCGAAGTTCTTCCAGAACGCCTTGTACTGCTCGGGCTCGTTCTTCGCCAGTTTCTCCAGCATGTCCAGCACGCGCTTGGTCAGCGCCGACTTCATCGAGTCGATGATCGGGTCTTTCTGCAGGATCTCGCGGGAGACGTTCAGCGACAGGTCGTTGGAATCGACTACGCCCTTGATGAAGCGCAGGTACAGCGGCAGGAAGGATTCCGCCTGGTCCATGATGAACACGCGCTGCACGTACAGCTTCAGGCCGCGTGGCGCTTCGCGCTGGTACAGGTCGAACGGCGCGCGGGCCGGGACGTACAGCAGCGAGTTGTATTCGAGCTTGCCTTCGACCTTGTTGTGGCTCCAGGCCAGCGGGTTCTCGAAGTCATGGCCGATGTGCTTGTAGAACTCCTGGTATTCCTCGTCCTTGATCTCGGTACGCGGACGGGTCCACAG
>JAIRVG010000016.1 GCA_031253995.1 Paucimonas sp.
GTGGAGCGCTGATGGAGGGGGTGGAGGGCCATGGATGGCCCGGAAAGCGCCATAGGGCAGGAGCCCGTATGGCGCGGCCCCCGGAGTCAGTGCGGAAGGAAGGAACCCGTAGCGAAGCGGAGGGCCGGATGCAGGAGCAAGAGCGTTTTGCCCACTTTTGCGCTTTTCAAAAGTGGGTCGCCGTAAGGGCGAAAAGGTGACTGAGGGTCGCCATCGCAAATGGATCAACACACGATACCCAGCACCAGCACCAGCACCAGCACCAGCACCAGCACCAGCACCAGCACCAGCACCAGCATGTATGGACCAGACACATGGTGGACACATGTACGGAGACATGGTGGACACATTACCGTCTGCCATCCGGATCGCTGAACCCGATGATTCTCAGAAACGAAAAAAGGCAGGAAATGCTGGATGGGGTCAGCATTTCCCGCCTTTCAGGTAAAGCAGCAGCGTGGATTAGAACTTGGCTTCCAGGTCCAGCTGCAAGGTGTCGACGTCAGCGTTGCGGTTAGGCAGCTGCGACAGGTCGGTCTTGGCCATCAGGTAAGCCGCGCCCAGGGAGAAGTTCTTGTCGATTTCGTAACCGACCTTGAACTTGTGACCGCGGGAACCGGTGTAGCCGTTGCCGAAGTCGGAGTCGGTGAACAGGCTGACCACAGCGTTGCGTTGCACGTCGCGGTAGTTGTAGTCCAGGCTCCAGGCGCCAACCTTGGTCTTCAGACCGGCCAGCCAGGCCTGGTCTTCGCCGTCGGTGCTGTCGGTGTTCTTCACGTACTGACCGTAGGCCGACAGCGGGATCGGCAGGCTGGTCAGGTCGATCTGACCGAAGCCTTCCACCAGGTTGAATTCGTTGGTGGTGTTGCCATACGAACGCAGCAGGGTGGAGCGCTTGTCGTTGTCGTAGCCGTAGATGCTCGCACCAACGGTGACTTTCAGCGCGTCGGCCGGAGCGAACTTGGTGCCCAACTGAGCGTGGTACAGCTGCGCGTCGTGCTTGTACTGGACGCCGTCGCCATCGACGTTGTCCTTCAGGGTGTACTGGCCGGCGCTGGCGAAGACGTCGGCTGCGCCGAGCTTCGTGGTGTAGGTTGCTGCCACGCCTTCCGGGTTGATGTCGCTATCCCAGATGATGTCGCCCATGCTGACCCAAGGCTGGGCCATCTTGCCGCCGATCAGGTGCAGGCCTGGAGCGAAGGTCGGGTGCCAGTCGAGGTAGGCCAGGTCCAGCCACAGCGACTTCTTCTCGAAGTAGCCGTCGAGGCTCTGGTTGGTCGAACGGCGGTCGGCGCTGCTGCCGGTAGCAATACGGATGCCGGCGTCGACTTGCGGGTTGATCTCGCTGAAGAAACCGACGCGAGCACGAATGCGCTGACGGTCCTGGTTGCCGCTGTTGGCGTTCGGGTTGTCGACGTTGACGTCTTCGTAGCGCAGACGGACATCGCCTTTAACCTGGGTCTTGGCGGCCCATGCCACTTTCTGTTCAAAAGAACTCATCCGGTCGGACTGAGCTTTCTGGTCGGCCTTTTCCTTGGTTTCCTTAGCCAGGTCGCCTTGCAGCTCGTTGTACTGGGCCTGGTTGATCGAACCGTTGGCACGCAGCATTTCGAGCAGTTTGGCGTCGACGGCGGCACTGGCCGGAGTGCTGAGAGCGAATGCCAGACTGGCGATGCCCGCTCCGGTAAGTGTAGAAACAAGACGCATAAGGTTCTCCCTACTGAAAAAGATGGGGTGGCTCTGCGCCTGCCCCTGTGTTGGCATGTCTTCGGAAAGGGCCTGAATAGACAGGTTCTGGGGTTCCGTAAAACAGGCGCAAGTATTGCGAGGGAAAATGACAAAATAATGTCTAGATGATGGCAGTCTTGTTAACTGCTTGAGTATTAAAGGATCTCTGGAAAATCAGTCAGTTGGGTGTTTCGATTGCTTTCCTGGAGATTGTCGCCCCCCACATGAGTGCGCACCGTGACCCGATTCCACAGCCTTGCCCATTTGCGTGACCTGCCGGCGGCGACCTGGGATGCCCTGGCGCCGGCCGACCAACCCTTCCTGCGCCACGCGTTCCTGAGCAGCCTGGAAGACAGCGGCAGTGTCAGCCCGCGCACGGGCTGGACGCCGGCGCACCGGCTGGCGTTCGATACGGACGGCAAGTTGTTGGCGGCGCTGCCCGCCTATGAAAAGACCCACTCCTTTGGCGAGTACGTGTTCGACCACGGCTGGGCCGATGCCTGCGCCCGCGCCGGGATCGACTACTACCCCAAGCTGCTCTGCGCCGTGCCGTTCTCGCCGGTGGGCGGCCCGCGGTTGTTGGGGCAGGCCGAGGCGCTGGCACCGCTGCTGGAGGAGATCGAAGCCGCATTGCCGGAGCAGGGCCTGTCCGGGTTGCATGTGAACTTCACCGATGCGGCCAGCGACGCAGCCTTGCGGGGTCGCGAAGGCTGGCTGGAGCGCCTGGGTTGCCAGTTCCACTGGCGCAACCCGGGCTACCGGGATTTCCAGGATTTCCTCGATGCCCTCAGCTCGCGCAAGCGCAAGCAGATGCGCAAGGAGCGCGAGCAGGTGGCGGGGCAGGGCTTCGAGTTCCGCTGGTATCGCGGTGGGGAACTGAGCGAAGCGCAGTGGGACTTCGTCTACGCCTGCTATGCCAATACCTATGTAGTACGCCGTCGAGCGCCCTACCTGACCCGTGAATTCTTCAGCCTGCTGGCCGAGCGCATGCCGGAGGCGATCCGCGTGGTGATGGCATTGCAGGGGGGGCGGGAAGTGGCGATGGCCTTCAGTCTCGTGGCGGGCGACAGCTTCTATGGTCGCTACTGGGGCTGTTTGGCGGAGTTCGACCGCCTGCATTTCGAGACCTGTTTCTACCAGGGAATGGACTATGCGATTGCCGAAGGCTTGCAGCGTTTCGATGCTGGTGCACAGGGTGAGCACAAGCTGATTCGTGGGTTCGAGCCGGTGATCACCCGGTCCTGGCACTACCTGTTGCATCCGGGGTTGCGTACGGCGGTGGAGGATTTCCTGCGCCAGGAGCGGGACGGAGTGCTGGCCTACGCGGAGGATGCGCGCTCGGCCCTACCATACCGACAAGGCTGAAGGCCCGACACCGACCTTGTGGGAGTCCACCCAGCCCGTCGAGAGAACAAGGTCCGCGTGGTTCAGTCGACGCCGACGAAACCTCCCGTCTGGTGATGCCACAAGCGCGCATACAACCCGCGCTGCGCCAGCAGTTCACTGTGACTGCCCATCTCGGCGATACGCCCTTTCTCCAGCACCACCAACCGATCCATCCGCGCGATGGTCGAAAGCCGGTGAGCAATGGCAATCACCGTCTTGCCTTGCATCAGGGTTTCCAGGCTCTCCTGGATTGCCGCCTCCACCTCCGAGTCCAGCGCCGAAGTCGCTTCGTCCATGATCAGGATCGGCGCATTCTTCAGCAGCACCCGGGCAATCGCGATGCGCTGGCGCTGGCCGCCCGAGAGCTTCACCCCGCGCTCGCCGACATGGGCATCGAAACCGGTGCGCCCCTGGGTATCGCTCAAGGCCGGGATGAACTCCTCGGCACGCGCCCCGCACACCGCGTTCCACAGTTCCTCGTCGCTGGCATCGGGCTTGCCGTAGCGCAGGTTGTCGCGGATCGAGCGGTGCAGCAGCGAGGTGTCCTGGGTGATCATGCCTATCTGCCCGCGCAGGCTCTGCTGGGTGACCTGGGAGTTGTCCTGGCCATCGTGGAGGATGCGCCCGCCTTCGAGGTCGTACAGGCGCAGCAGCAGGTTGACCAGGGTCGACTTGCCGGCACCGGATGGTCCGATCAGGCCGATCTTCTCGCCGGGACGGATGTCCAGGTCGAGGCCGCTGATGATCCGGCTGCCGCTCTTGCCGTAGTGGAAGTCGACGTTCTCGAAGCGCACCGCGCCGCGGTCCACCTTCAGATCCGGAGCGTTCGGCTTGTCGGTGACGCTGACCGGCTGGGCGATGCTTTCCAGGCCGTCCTGCACCGTGCCGATGTTCTCGAAGATGCCGTTGACCACCCACATGATCCAGCCACTCATGTTGACGATGCGGATCACCAGGCCGGTGGCCAGGGCGATGGCGCCGGCGCTGATCAGCGACTGGGTCCACAACCACAGGGCCAGGCCCGTGGTGCTGACGATCAGCAGGCCGTTGAGGCTGGTGATGACCACGTCCATGCTGGTGATGACCCGGCTGGCCAGCTGGGTCTTCTCGGTCTGCTCGCGGATCGCCTCGCGGGCGTACTGCTGTTCGAAATCGGTGTGGGCGAACAGCTTGAGGGTGGCGATGTTGGTGTAGCCGTCGACGATGCGCCCCATCAGCTTGGAGCGCGCTTCCGAAGACACTACCGAACGCTCCTTCACCCGCGGCACGAAGTAGCGCAGGCAAACGACGTAGCTGGCGATCCACAGCAGCAGCGGGATCATCAGGCGCCAGTCGGCCTCGGCGAACAGCACCAGGGAACTGATGGCGTAGATGCTCACGTGCCACAGCGCGTCCATGGCCTGCACCAGCGAATCGCGCAGCGAGTTGCCGGTCTGCATGATGCGCTGGGCAATGCGCCCGGCGAAGTCGCTCTGGAAGAAATTCAGGCTCTGCTTGAGCACGTAGGCATGGTTCTGCCAGCGGATCATGCTGGTCATGCCGGGGCTGATGGCCTGATGCACCATCAGGTCGTGCAGGCCGACGAACAACGGCCGCAAGATCAGCGCCACCACCAGCATCCAGGTCAGTTCGCCGGCGTGTTCAGTGAACAGGTTGATGTTCGGCGTGCCCTGGGCCAGGTCGATGATCCGGCTCAGGTAGCTGAACAGCGCCACCTCGATCAGGGCCACGATCAGCCCCAGCACCATCAGTGCGGCGAAGCTCGGCCAGACCTGGCGCAGGTAGTAGAGGTAGAAGGGCAGGACCCGGGACGGAGGCGCCGCAGTGGGCGCCTCGCGGAAGATGTCGATCAATTGCTCGAAACGACGGAACAGCATCTGGCACTCCTGTTGAAAGGGCAGCGCGCCGCCCGCGGGTCACATCCTTGTGACACGGCGGTCAGTCGATGCGCTTGGCCGACTTGATGAACACCGGATCGGCGGGCACGTCGCGCATGCCTTTCTTGACGGTGGTGGGCGAGCGGACGATCTGGTCGACCACGTCCATGCCCTGGGTCACCTTGCCGAACACGGCGTAGCCGCGATCGCGACCCGGGTTGAGGAAATCGTTGTCGGCCACGTTGATGAAGAACTGGCTGGTGGCCGAGTTCGGGTCGCTGGTGCGGGCCATGGACAGGGTACCGCGCACGTTTTGCAGGCCGTTGCTGGCCTCGTTGCGGATCGGGTCCTTGGTGTTCTTCTGCACCATCTGCTCGGTGAAGCCGCCGCCCTGGACCATGAAGCCCGGGATCACGCGGTGGAAGATGGTGTTGTTGTAGAAGCCGCTGTCGACGTAGTCGAGGAAGTTCTTCACGCTGATCGGCGCCTTCTCGGCATTCAGCTCGATCTGGATCTTGCCGAAGCTGGTGTCGAGCTCGACGTGCGGGGTCTTGTCCGAGGCCATCACGCCGGTGGCGAAGGCGACCGAGCAGGCGGCCATGAGGATTTTCTTCAGCATGTACTCAATGATCCTTGAGAGGTGGTTGAGGCTGCAGCGAGGAACTGCAGCAGGGTCTGGTTGAACTGTTGCGGCTGGTCCAGTGGCGTAGCGTGCCGGGAATCGGCGATCACTACCAGCCGGGCCCCGGGAATCAGGGCGGTGTAGCGTTCCTTGAGGGCCACCGGGGTGTAGTCGTGGTCGGCGCAGATGACCAGGGTAGGACAGTCGATCCGCCCCAGGCGTTCCTCCACGCCCCAGTTGACGATGGCATCGAAACTGGCGAGGTAGGCGCGCTTGTCGTTCCTGGCCCAGCGTTCGGCCATCTCGCGGCGCAGTTCGGCCTGCTCCGGCTTGGGAAACAGTCGTGCGGCGAGGCCCTTGCCGATGGTGCGCAAGGACAGGACACGGCCCAGGGTCCAGCGCTTGGCCCACTGCCAGTAGTCGTCACGGGAGCGCACCTTCACCGCCGGCGCGCTGTTGACGATGGTCAGGCTGCGCAGCCAGCCGGGGTTGTCCACGGCGAACTGGAAGCCGACCATGCCGCCCATGGACAGGCCGACATAGTGCACCGGGCCGGTATTCAAGTGTTCCAGCAGTGCCATCAGGTCGGCGCTGAAGCCGGCGATGCTGTAGCGCTCGCGGGGCTTGTCGGAGCGCCCGTGGCCGCGCAGGTCGAGGAGGATCAGGCGGTATCCGGCGGCCAGCACCGGGATCTGGTACTGCCAGTCCAGGCAGCTGGAGCCGAGGCCGTGGACCAGCACCAGGGGTTCGCCCCGGCCGTATTCTTCGTAGTGCAGTGTGCAACCTTCATGTTCGAAGTAGGCCATGGGCGATTCCTGTCAGGCTTGGGCCGGGGCGGCGAACGGCACGTCCAGCGGCGCGGTATCGAAGTTGCGCAGCAGCTCGATGAGGATCTGCGTGGCCGGGCCGAGGGGTTTGTCCTTGTTCGAGTAAAGGTAGAACAGTGGGTGACGGCTGCCACCCTGATCCAGCGGCAGCGGCTTGAGCAGGCCTTCGCGCAGCTCGCGTTCGATCAGGTGGCGCGGCAGCCAGGCGAAGCCCAGGCCGCTGCCGACGAAGGTGGCGGCGGTGGCCAGGCTGCCCACGGTCCAGCGCTGCTCGGCACCGAGCCAGCCGACGTCGCGGGGCTGGGAGCGGCCGGAGTCGCGGATCACCACCTGCAACTGGCTTTCCAGGTCCTGGAAGTTGAGGACCCGGCCCAGGCGGTGCAGGGGGTGTTCGGGATGGGCGACGGCGACGAATTCCACCGCGCTGAGCTCGGCGCCCAGGTAGCCGGCGATGCTGAAGCTGCTGATGGCCAGGTCGGCGATGCCTTCGTGCAGCACTTCCTCGACCCCGGACAACACCTCCTCGCGCAGACGCACGCGGCAGCCGCGGCTCTGCGGCATGAAGGCACTGAGGGCGCGGACCAGGCGGGCGTTGGGGTAGGCGGCGTCCACCACCAGGCGTACCTCGGCTTCCCAGCCTTGCTCCATATGGTGGGCGAGGTCTTCCAGCTGGCTGGCCTGCTTGACCAGTTGCCGCGAGCGGCGCAGCAGCACGCTGCCGGCGTCGGTGAGCACGGCCTTGCGCCCATCGATGCGCAGCAGCGGCACGCCCAGTTGGTCCTGCATCCGCGCCACGGTGTAGCTCACCGAGGATTGCGAGCGGTGCAGGGCTTCGGCGGCCTGGGCGAAGCCGCCGTGGTCGACCACTGCCTGCAAGGTTCGCCACTGATCCAGGGTAACGCGCGGCGCTTTCATCTACGGCTCCTGTTGTCCTAAGCTGGCGCTCTTCTCAAGGAGAGCACCGCATGAAGAAATATGTTGTTGCTTTGTTGGCCCTGTTGCCGCTGTCGGTGATGGCCGCCTACAAGATCGATGTGGAAAAGAAACTGGCGGATGGGGTCAAGCTCGACACCACTGCCTACGACACCGCCAACGACATGACCACCATCACCCTGAACAACTACGGCGAGACTGCCGCTTCGTGCCGGGTGACCTTCAGGAACGGTCCGGAAACCCCGCGGGTGAAGCGTGTCGATGTGCCGGCGAAGTCGAGCCGCGATGTCACGGCGTCGTTCAACAAGCAGATCATCAAGATGCGCATCGTGGTGGACTGCAAAGGGCAACAAGCAAATTAACCGATAGGTTTGACCGAGTTTTTACGCTTTTTTATCGATAGGTCAATCATTAATCTTGCCTCCATCGACTTAGCGACCTTGCCGATGGAGGCAAAATTCAATGTCCCGCGTACTGATCATCGAAAGCAGCGCCCGCCAGCAGGATTCCACCTCCCGGCAACTGACCCGCGATTTCATCGCCCAATGGCAGGCGGCCAACCCTGCCGACGCCGTCACCGTGCGCGACGTGGCCCTGAACCCGCTGCCGCACTTGGACAGCACCCTGCTGGGTGGCTGGATGAAGCCGCAGGAGCAGCGCAGCGCCGAGGAAGTGCAGGCCCTGGCCCGTTCCAACGAGCTGACCGACGAAGTCCTCGCCGCCGACGTGCTGGTGCTGGCTGCGCCGATGTACAACTTCACCATCCCGAGCACCCTGAAAGCCTGGCTCGACCATGTGCTGCGTGCCGGCGTCACCTTCAAGTACACCGAGACCGGCCCGCAGGGCCTGCTCACCGGCAAGCGTGCCTACGTGCTGACGGCCCGCGGCGGTATCCATGCCGGCGGTGCCAGCGATCACCAGGAACCCTACCTGCGCCAGGTGCTGGCCTTCATCGGCATCCATGACGTGACCTTCATCCACGCCGAAGGCCTGAACATGGGCGGCGACTTCCACGAGAAGGGCCTGAACCAGGCCAAGGCCCAACTGGCCGCGGTGGCCTGACGGCAACGAATCTTCCCTGCCTGACACCCCTTTTTGCTCCTTTGGGTGTAGTGCCCGGTCGAAGCCCAGTGCTCGACCGGGTTTTTTTATTGCCCTTCATGGCCTCATCGCTGGCAAGCCAGCTCCCACAGGTTCTCCGCTGAATTCAAGAACAGCGCGGTCCTTGTGGGAGCTGGCTTGCCAGCGATGAGGCCCTCAAGGACAAAACAGAACCCTCGGCAATTGCACCCCGATGCCCCAACCCGCTAAGGTCGCCGCCTCCATTGCCGAGAGACCACCATGGGCTACCTACTGATCGTCGCGCTGATCCAGGCGTATTCCTTCAACCTGATCGGCGAATACCTCGCCGGCCACGTCGACAGCTACTTCGCCGTACTCGCGCGGGTCGTCCTGGCCCTGCTGATCTTCCTGCCGCTGACCCGCTGGCGCCAGGTCGAGCCACGCTTCATGCGCGCCATGCTGGTGATCGGCGCCTTGCAGTTCGGCATCACCTACGTCTGCCTGTACCTCAGCTTCCGCGTGCTCACGGTGCCGGAAGTGCTGTTGTTCACCATCCTCACCCCGCTGCACGTGACCCTGATCGAAGACGCGCTGAACCGCCGCTTCAACCCCTGGGCCCTGCTCGCCGCGCTGGTGGCGGTGGCCGGCGCCGCGGTGATCCGTTTCGACAGCATCAACCCGGACTTCTTCATCGGCTTCCTGCTCCTGCAACTGGCCAACTTCACCTACGCCGCCGGCCAGGTCCTGTACAAGCACCTGGTCGCCCGCTACCCAAGCGACCTGCCGCACTACCGGCGCTTCGGCTACTTCTACCTCGGCGCGCTGATCGTGGTGCTGCCGGCTTTCCTCGCTTTCGGCAACGCCCAGCACCTGCCCACCACCGACGTACAGTGGGGCGTGCTGCTGTTCCTCGGGCTGTGTCCGACGGCGCTGGGCCTGTACTGGTGGAACAAGGGCGCCTGCCTGGTTTCAGGCGGCACCCTTGCGGTGATGAACAACCTGCATGTCCCGGTGGGATTGCTGCTCAACCTGCTGATCTGGAATCAGGACGAGCCGCTGGGACGCTTGTTCATCGGCGGGACGGTGATCCTCGCGTCACTGTGGCTGAGCCGACTCGGCACCCGCCCCGTGGTGCTCGCTCAGCGATAGCAGGCCGGCCCGCAGGTCGCTGCCGCTGGGCTGCTGGTACAGGCTCAGGCCAAACTCCGGCAGCACCGCCAGCAGGTAGTCGAAGATATCCCCCTGGATCCGCTCGTACTCGGCCCACACCGTGGTCCGGGTAAAGCAGTAGATCTCCAGCGGCACGCCCTCGGCGGTGGTCTGCATCTGGCGGACCATGCAGGTCATGCCCTGCTGCACGTCGGGGTGGTTTTTAAGGTAGGCGAGGGCGAAGGCGCGGAAGGTGCCGATATTGGTCAGCTTGCGGCGGTTGGCCGAGAGCTCGGCGACCTGGCCCTGGGATTCGTTCCAGGTGTGCAGTTCGTTGCGTTTCTGCGCCAGGTAGTCCTTGAGCAGGCGCACGTCGCTGAGGCGGTGCTGTTCCTCGGCGGTGAGGAAGCGCACGCCGCCGGCGTCGATGAACAGGCTGCGCTTGATCCGCCTCCCGCCGGACTGCTGCATGCCGCGCCAGTTGCGGAACGACTCGCTCATCAGGCGCCAGGTGGGGATGGAGACGATGGTCTTGTCGAAATTCTGCACCTTCACCGTGTGCAGGGTGATGTCCACCACGTCGCCGTCGGCACCCACCTGGGGCATCTCGATCCAGTCGCCGACCCGCAGCATGTCGTTGCTGGTCAGTTGCACGCTGGCGACGAACGACAGCAGGGTGTCCTTGTACACCAACAGGATCACCGCCGACATGGCACCCAGGCCGGACAGCAGCAACAGCGGCGAGCGGTCGATCAGGGTGGCGACGATGATGATCGCGCCGAACACGTAGAGCACCATCTTCGCCAGTTGCACATAGCCTTTGATCGAGCGGGTGCGGGCGTGTTCGGTGCGGGCGTAGATGTCCAGCAGGGCGTCGAGCAGGGCGGCGAACGCCAGCAGCAGGAACAGGATGGTGAAGGCCAGGGCCAGGTTGCCGAGGAAATGCTGGCTGGTGACGCTCAGTTCCGGCACCAGCTTGAGGCCGAACTGCACCACCAGCGACGGGGTGATCTGCGCCAGGCGGTGGAACACCTTGTTTTCCAGCAGGTCCCGCAACCAGGGCAATGCCGGCTGTCGGCACAGCAACTTGACCGCATGCAGCACGACGAAGCGTGCCACCCGGCCCATCACCAGGGCGATGACCAGCAGGAACAGAAGGCCGAGACCGGCGTGCAGCAGCGGGTGCTGGTCGAGGGTGCCCCACAGGTCGAGGGCGTCTTGCCAGAACTGTTGAATAGCCATGGGTAACGCAAAAACTCCACTTCGATGAAAAAACGGTGGGCTATTAGAGCCGCGCGGCGACGTCCGGGGCAAAAAGAAATTCGGCTCCGGCGGCGGAAAACGTTACCCTATGTGGCTGAATTTCTGCACATGCCCGAGGTTACATCCGTGTTTTCCGAATTCGCCCTGCACGAACGCCTGCTCAAAGCCGTCGCCGCACTCAACTTTGTCGAGCCGACGCCGGTGCAGGCTGCGGCCATTCCCCTGGCCTTGCAGGGGCGTGACCTGCGGGTGACGGCGAAAACCGGCAGTGGCAAGACCGCGGCCTTCGTCCTGCCGCTGCTCAACCGGCTGGTGGACCTGAACCAGAAACGCGTCGAGATCCGCGCGCTGATCCTGCTGCCGACCCGCGAGCTGGCCCAGCAGACCCTCAAGGAAATCGAGCGTTTCGCGCAGTTCACCTTCATCAAGTCGGGGATCATCACCGGCGGCGAGGACTTCAAGGAACAGGCGGCGATGCTGCGCAAGGTCCCGGATATCCTCATCGGTACCCCGGGCCGCATGCTGGAACACCTGAACGCCGGCAACCTCGACCTGGAGCACGTGCAGGTGGTGGTCCTCGATGAAGCCGACCGCATGCTGGACATGGGCTTCGCCGAGGACGTCGAGCGTCTCTGCGGCCTGTGCGCCAACCGTGCCCAGACCCTGCTGTTCTCCGCCACCACCGGCGGCGCCGGCCTGCGCGACATGATCGGCAAGGTGCTGAAGGACCCTGAGCACCTGATGCTCAACGCGGTCAGCCAGCTCAACGAAGGCACCCGCCAGCAGATCATCACCGCCGACCACAACCAGCACAAAGAGCAGATCGTGCAGTGGCTGCTGGAGAACGAGACCTACCAGAAGGCGATCATCTTCACCAACACCCGGGTCATGGCCGACCGCATCTACGGTCACCTGGTGGCCAAGGACGTGAAGGCCTTCGTGCTGCACGGCGAGAAGGACCAGAAGGACCGCAAGCTGGCCATCGAGCGCCTGAAGAGCGGCGGTTCCAAGGTGCTGGTGGCCACCGACGTGGCGGCCCGCGGCCTGGACGTGGATGGCCTGGACCTGGTGATCAACTTCGACATGCCACGCAGCGGTGACGAGTATGTGCACCGTATCGGCCGTACCGGTCGTGCCGGTAACGAAGGCCTGGCGGTGTCGCTGATCTGCCACGGCGACTGGAACCTGATGTCGAGCATCGAGCGCTACCTGAAGCAGAGCTTCGAGCGCCGGGTGATCAAGGAAGTGAAAGGCACCTACAGCGGTCCGAAGAAGGTCAAGGCCTCGGGCAAGGCGGCGGGCGCCAAGAAGAAAAAGGTCGACAAGAAGGCTGACGACAAGAAGACCGCAGCCAAGCGCAAGCCGACCGCCAAGCCGCGCCCGAACGCGCCGCTGGCGAGCTCCGATGGCCTGGCGCCGCTGAAGAAACGCGCGCCGGCGGCTGAGTAATCTTTCGCCCCTGAGGGCCTCATCGCTGGCAAGCCAGCTCCCACAGGTTCTCCGCTGAATTCAAGAACAGCTGTGTACCTGTGGGAGCTGGCTTGCCAGCGATGGGGCCCTCAACGTTTGTACAAGAATCAGATCTTCCTCTCCGCCTCCCGCAGTTCCTGCAACCGCTTGTCGATCAACTGGGGCTTGTCCGACAAGCCAGCCCCACAGGTTCTCCGCTGAATTCAAGAACAGCGGGTACCTGTGGGAGCTGGCTTGCCAGCGATGGGGCCCTCAACGTTTGTACAAGAATCAGGTCTTCTTCTCCGCCTCCCGCAGTTCCTGCAACCGCTTGTCGATCAACTGGCACTTGTCCGGCAAGTCCTTGCTCTCCGTCCCCAGCTTCATCCCTTTCAACTCATCGTTGATTTCCTTGGCCTTCTGCGGGTTCTGCTCGGTCAGTCGGGTCACTTCCTTGGCCAGTTCCTCGCGTTTCTCCGTGGCTTCCTCCAGGGTGCAGGCCCAGCTCGGCAGGGCGAACAGCAGGCTGGCGGTGGCGGTCAGCATCATCAGGGTCTTCATGGTCGAGCCTCCATGTTCAGGTTTGCGGTGGAGGCCGCCGCCGTCCGGAAAGTTCAGTCGAACCGCCAGCGCGCGCTCCGGTCACAAGCCATACATACCCCAACGGAGGCCGTACCCCATGAGCACCGTGTATGACTGGGACCTGATCGAACGCCTGCTGCACGAAGTGCAGAACAGCGCCGACCAACACTTCACCCCGCGCCCCTACGCCGAGCAGCACGCCGCACAACTGGCCGCAGCGGGCGAGCCGGTACCGGACGTGGACCACCTGAAGACCCGCGCCTGCGACTACGAACGCCTGTTGCTGGAGCGCGGCTACATCGCCGATCGCCCGGAAGAAGAAGGCGGCAACGGCGAAAACTACGTGCTCACCCCACGCGGCTCGCGCCTGCTCAGCCTGATCGACAGCAGCATCCCGGGCAACGACCATCCGCGCCAGGTCCTTGACGAACAGGCCGATGCCTTGGACGAGGCAACCTTCGAGGAAGTGGCTACCAAGGCACAGATTGCGTGATGGATGTCAGACACATCTGGTAATGGCTGACGAGCGGTCCTCATAATCGACCTCAATTCTTCGCTGCCTTGAGGTCGTCATGTTGTTGTCAGAAGTGGGGGAGCACGCATGAGCGCTCCCCGTCGCGATCCCGATGCCTTCGCCTTCCAGGTCATGCTGGGGCTGTGCCTGATCTGGGGCGTGCAGCAGGTGCTGGTGAAATTGGCCGCCGCCGATATCGCTCCGGTGATGCAGGCGGCGACCCGCTCCGGTATTTCCGCGTTGCTGGTGGGCCTTCTGATCTGCTGGAAAGGCGGCTGGGAGCAGGTTGGCACGACATGGCGCGGCGGGCTGCTGGCCGGTGCGCTGTTCGGCATCGAGTTCCTGTTCATTGCCGAGGGCCTGACCCTGACGTCGGCGGCGCACATGTCGGTATTCCTCTACACCGCGCCGGTGTTCACCGCCCTTGGCCTGCATTTCCTGCTGCCCAGCGAGCGCCTGCGACCGTTGCAGTGGATGGGCATCCTGCTGGCCTTCGCCGGGATCGCCTTCGCCTTTGCCGGCGGGATTTCCATGTCGGACCTCAGTGGCCCGATGCTCCTTGGCGATTTCTTCGGCGTCCTGGCCGGCGCAGCCTGGGGCGCCACCACCGTGGTGGTGCGCTGCTCGCGGCTGTCCGAGGCGCCGGCGACCCTGACCCTGTTCTACCAGTTGGCGGTGGGCTTTGTCGGCCTGCTGCTGATCGCCGCCTTCAGCGGCAAGCTGACCCATGTCTCGCTGACCCCCATCGCCATCGGCAGCGTGCTGTTCCAGGCGCTGGTGGTGTCGTTCTTCAGCTACCTGACCTGGTTCTGGCTGCTGCGCAAGTACCTGGCGTCCAACCTCGCCGTGTTCTCCTTCGTCACGCCGATCTTCGGCGTGACCTTCGGCGTGCTGCTGCTGGACGAGCCGCTCAGCCTGAACTTCATCGTCGGCGCCCTGTGCGTACTGGCCGGTATCGTCCTGGTCAGCGCGGAACAGTGGGTACGCAGGCGCCTGCGTTCGATGCTGGGACAGCGCTAGGCCGCCAGGCCAGGGCGCCGGCCAGCAACAGGCCGCTGCCTGCCACGATCAAAGCGGGTTGCAGGCTGCCGGCGATCTGATTGCTCAGTGCCGCCAGCAGCGGCCCGCCCAACTGGCCGATGGCGAAGCAGGCGGTGAGCAGGCCGGCGTTGCGCTGGGTGGCGTGGGGCGCCAGTTCCCGCGAGCGCTGCATCACCAGCTGCATGCAGGCGAGGAAGGGCGCGCCGCAGAGGATTACCCCCAGGGCCAGGCCCGGGCCATTGCCCAGCAGGCAGGCGAAGACCCCGGCGGCCTGCAGCCACAGCGTGATCATCAGCCAGTTCGAGGTGCCGTTGGGTGTCACCCGGCGCCGGCTCAACAGCAGCACGCCCAGGGCCGCCGCCAGGCCGAAGCCGGGCCAGAACAGGTCGGCCATCCAGCTGCCGTGGAAGCGCGCGCTGGCCATCTGCGACATGAAGGTGGCCGGAATGATGTAGCCGATCCCGTACAGACCGTAGACCAGGCCGAGGCGGGCGATGCCGCGGGCTGGCGCCGCGCTGCCCGACGTGGTGAGTGGTGCAGGGGGGAGGTGCTCGGGACGCGGGATCATCGGCCGTACCGCCAGCAGCATGATCAGCGCGGCCGCGGCATAGATCAGCCACAGCGGCGCCGAGCCCAGGCCGTAGAGGTTGGAACCCAGGGCCAGCAAGCCGGTGAGCATGATGCCCAGGCCGGGTCCGGCGAACACCAGCGCGCCCAGGCGCGGCAGGTTGTGGTGGGCGGCCAGGGGCTGGGTCAGGCTGGTGATCATCACCAGCACCCAGGCGCTGGCCACGCCGGTGCCGAAGCGCAGCAGGGCGTGGACGACGAAGCCATCGGCCCAGAACGACACCAGGGTCAGCAGTACGCACAGCCACAGGCCGATATCCAGGCGCAGGCGGACCTGCCGCGGGCTGCGGGCGAACATGGCGTCCAGCGCGCCGAGCAGGTAACCCAGGTAGTTGGCGGCGGCCACCAGGCCGGCGGCGGTCAGGCTCAACTGGCCTTCGCCCACCAGGTGCGGCAGTTGCGGGGTGAGGGCGAAGCGGCCGATGCCCATCGCCATCATCAGGGCGACGAAGCTGGCCAGCAGGCGGTGTCTTGGCGACATGGCGGAATTCCTCGGTGCAAGCGTTTGGATGCCGTCAGACTACCGGGGCTTGTCATTCTGAAAAATTGAATAATACTGAGCGACTTGTTCAATTTTGGAGAACGGTTGTGGAGCTGAGCCAGCTGCGCATCTTCCAGGCGGTGGCCGAGACCGGCTCGGTGACCCGCGCCGCCGAGCAGTTGCACCGGGTGCCGTCGAACCTGTCGACGCGCCTGCGCCAGCTCGAAGAGCAGTTGGGCGTCGAGCTGTTCCACCGCGAGCGCCAGCGCCTGCAATTGTCCCCGGCCGGCAAGGTGCTGCTGGACTACGCCGGGCGCATGCTGGCCCTGCATGACGAGGCCTTCGCCGCCGTGCAGGGCGGCCAGCCGGCCGGCGAGTTCATTCTCGGCAGCATGTACAGCACCGCCGCGATCCATTTGCCGAGCCTGCTGGCGCGCTACCACAAGGCCTACCCGGCGGTGAACCTGCAGGTGCAGACCGCGCCCAGCGGCGAGCTGCTCGAAGGCCTGCTCGCCGGGCGCCTGGACGCCGCACTGCTGGACGGGCCGCTGTCGCTCGCGGGGCTGGACGGCGTGCCGCTGTGCGAGGAAACCCTGGTGCTGATCACCGAACCCGATCACCCGCCGGTGCGCAGCGCCAGGGATGTGGCCGGGCGCGCGGTGTTCACCTTCCGCAAGGGCTGCTCCTACCGCATGCGCCTGGAAGCCTGGTATGCCCACGACCATGCGGCGATGGGGCGGGCCATGGAGATCGAGTCCTACCCGAGCATGCTGGCCTGCGTGGTGGCGGGTTCGGGGGTGGCGCTGATGTCGCAGTCGATGCTGGACAGCCTGCCGGGAAGGGAGAATGTCGCGGTGCATCGCCTGCAGACACCGTTCGACGAGGCCACCACCTGGCTGGTGTGGCGACGGGGCATGCGCGGGGCCAACCTGGACGCCTGGGTCAGCGTACAGGAGTCCTTGCACGGAGGACCGTCCGTCGGCGAAGCGCTCAGCGCTTGATACATGTCAGAAACGGCGTTTTTTCTGCAAGCGAGTTGTAGGACTTGGGGCTATGATGGGTAGGAAGCATCGTAGCCAAATTGGATTGGACGATGACCCTCAAGGGGGGCTTTATGAAAAACCTGATGATGAACTGGCTCCACGACCTTGCGGTTGCGCTGGGATTGATCCCGCCGATGCAGCCGGTGCCGATTCCGAAAGATGACGAGAAGCGCAAGCGCCAGCCGCGGCGCTGAGACATCTGCAGGGCGTCAGCCAAAGAAAAAGGGCCTGCTTTGATAGCAGGCCCTTTTCATTTGCGGGTTCAGGCCAGCTTGGCCGCATTCACCGCCGGACGCGACATCAGGCTCACTACCACGAAGCTCACCAGGCCGATCGCCAGGCTGTAGTAGATCGGCGTGTTGGCATCCATCCCATCCTTGATCATGAACGCCAGGGCCGTGACGAAGCCCAGGGTCATGCTCACGATGGCGCCGCGGGTGGTGGCGCGCTTCCAGTAGATGGCACCGATCAGCGGCACCAGCATGCCACCCACCAGCAGGTTGTAGGCCAGGGTCAGGGCGCTGATCACGTCTTCCACCACCAGGGCGATACCCAGCACGGCCAGGCCGGTCAGCAGGGTGAACAGGCGGTTGATCGCCAGGCTCGACTGCTTGCCGCCACGCAGCTTCGGCAGCAGGTCTTCGGTGAGCACGGTGGAGGCGGCCAGCAGGCCGGCGCTCGCGGTGGACATCATCGCGGCCAGCGCGGCAGCGATCACCAGGCCGCGGATACCGTCCGGCAAGGCAGCCTTCACGATCGCGGCGAAGGCGTTGTTGGCGTTGCCCAGGTCCGGCAGCAGCACATGGGCCGCCATGCCGATCACCGCGCACACCAGGCCGTAGATCACGCAGTAGACACCGGCGGTGGTGCCGGCGTACTTGGCCACGTTCTCGTCACGGGCGGTGAACACCCGCTGCCAGATGTCCTGGCCGATCAGGATGCCGAAGAAGTAGATCAGGAAGTAGGTGATGATGGTGTCCCAGCCGATGGTGGTCAGGCTGAAGCTGGCCGCCGGCAGCTTGGCCACCAGCTCGTCCCAGCCGCCGACGCGGTACAGGCAGATCGGCAGGAGGACGAACATCAGGCCCACGGTCTTGATGACGAACTGGACGATGTCGGTCAGGGTCAGCGACCACATGCCGCCGATGGTCGAATACACCACCACCACGCCACCACCGAGCAGGATCGCCGCCCAGAACGGCAGGTCGAACAGCACCTGCAGCACGGTGCCGATGGCCAGGGTGGAGGTCACGCCGATCATCAGCGCATAGGCGAGCATGATCACCGCGCTGGCCTGGCGCGCCATGGGGTTGTAGCGCTTTTCCAGGACCTGGGTCACGGTGAAGATGCGCAGGCGCAGCAGCGGCTTGGCGAGGAACAGGTTGAGGGCGATGATGCCCAGGCCCAGCGCGGCGCACAGCCAGAAGCCGGAGATGCCGTGGACGTAGCCCAGCTTCACGGTGCCGACGGTGGACGCGCCACCCAGTACCGTGGCGGCCATGGTGCCCATGTACAGGCTGGGGCCCAGGTTGCGTCCGGCCACCAGGTAGTCTTCGTGGGTCTTGGCGCGGCGCATGCCGTACCAGCCCAGCAACAGCATGCCGGCGGCGTATATCAGTACAACGAATATGTCCAAGGCCATGGGGTGTCTCCAATTATCTTTTTTATGTGAGATCGATCCCGCGCACGGTGGGCCGCCGCGGGTCTTTTCTTCGTAGTAACGCGGGTCCGTCGCCGGACCCTTTTTCATGGCTCCTGCCGCAGGTACCGCTCCTTGCCTTGGCCTTAGCGGTGGGCTACGCCGGGCAGCACGCAGAGCATTTCGTACAGCAGGTTGGCACCCAGCAACGAGGTGTTGCCGGTGGTGTCATAGGGTGGGGACACTTCCACCAGGTCGCAGCCGATCAGGTCCAGGCCCTGGCAGCCGCGGATGATTTCCATCGCCTGGATGGTGGTCAGGCCGCCGATTTCCGGGGTGCCGGTGCCTGGGGCCCAGGCCGGGTCGATGCCGTCGATGTCGAACGACAGGTACACCGGACCGCCGCCGACCTTCTCGCGCACTTCCGCCATCAGTGGCTCCAGCGACTTGTGCCAGCACTCTTCGGCCTGGACTACGCGAAAGCCCTGCTTGCGGCTCCAGTTGAAGTCTTCGGCGGTGTAGCCCTGGGCGCGCAGGCCGATCTGCACCACGCGGTCGCAATCCAGCAGGCCTTCTTCCACGGCGCGGCGGAAGGTGGTGCCGTGGGCGATCTTCTCGCCGAACATGTGGTCGTTGACGTCGGCGTGGGCGTCGATGTGGACCAGGCCGATCTTGCCGTGCTTCTTGTGCAGGGCACGCAGGATCGGCAGGGTGATGGTGTGGTCGCCACCCAGGGTCAGGGGGATGACGTTGTGCTCGACGATCTGGTCGTAGGCTTCTTCGATGATGCGCACGGCGTCCAGCAGGTTGAAGGTGTTGATCGCCACGTCACCGATGTCGGCGACCGACAGCGAGTCGAACGGCGCGGCGCCGGTGGCCATGTTGTACGGGCGGATCATCACCGATTCGGCGCGGATCTGCCGCGGGCCGAAACGGGTGCCGGAGCGCAGGGAGGTACCGATGTCCAGCGGCACGCCGATGAAGGCGGCGTCCAGGCCGGCAGGGCTTTGCAGGTGAGGAAGGCGGAGCATGGTAGCGATGCCGCCGAAGCGCGGCATTTCGTTGCCGCCCAGTGGTTGGTGAAGAATCTTGTCCACGGTTCGGGCCTCATCGATTCGATTGTTCTAGTTGTTGATATCTGTTCTCGACAACGGCCAGCCAGCCGGAATCGTCCTGGAACAGTTGCTGTGCGGCGCAGTCTGCAAAAGGTAGTGCGCGGGAAGAATCGCTACCGGCAAATACTTAGTTCAGGTTTTTCTGAACTATCGGCAAAAGCGCGGTTAGACTGTGGCCATTTCCGACCCGCGGACGCCCATTTTCATGGCCTCGAACCTGCCCGATCTGAAGCTGCTGCGCATTTTCGCCAGCGTGGTGCGCCACCAGGGCTTCGCCAATGCCCAGCGCGATCTCAACCTGTCCACCTCGGCGATCAGCACCTACATGAGCCAGCTGGAGTCGGCCCTGGGCATCGTCCTGTGCCACCGCGGGCGCGGTGGCTTCAGCCTGACCAGCAAGGGCGAGCTGTTCCACCAGGAGACCCTGCGCCTGCTGGCCGAGCTGGATGGCTTCGAGCAGTACGCGGCGGCGCTCAAGGGCGAGCTGCGCGGCACCCTCAACCTCGGCGTGATCGACTCCACCGTCGGCGACCGCGCCTTGCCCCTGGCCGAGGCCATCGGCGGCTACAGCCAGGAACACCCGGCGGTGCACCTGCACCTGTCGGTGTCGAGTCCCTACGAGTTGCAGCTGGGGGTGCAGGACAATCGCCTCGACCTGGCCATCGGCGCCTTCTCCACACGGATGAGCGGCCTGGTCTACCAGCCGCTGTACCGCGAGCAGCACTGGCTGTATTGCAGCAACCGCCACCCGCTGTACCACGAGCGACGCATTCCCGAGCAGGTCATCACCCAGCAGCGCATGGTCGGCCGTGGCTACTGGAGCCAGGCGGAACTGGCCCGGCACGGCTTCAAGCACAGCGCGGCGACGGTGGAGAGCATGGAGGCGCAGTTGATCCTGGTGCTGTCCGGCGCCTATATCGGCTACCTGCCCGAGCACTACGCCCAGGCCTGGGTCGACAAGGGCGACCTGCGCGTGCTGTCACCGGCCACCTTCGGCTACCAGGCGCCGTTCTCGATGATCATTCGCCGTGGGCGAAGCCGTGAACCACTCATTCAGACGTTCCGTGATCTGCTGCGTGCACAGCTCACACCGGGCTAGTTAGAGGCTATTTGCCATCAATACTTTGTGCCTATGCTAAAAATACTGGCCTAATGCCCCATTCAGTTGAATGCTCTGCTAGAACTTTCCTTGCCGTGATGAATTTTCCGACAACCTCATCAGCAGGGATTGCCCAAGATGCGCAAGAATTTGCCCGTCACCGAGCAGGAAAGATCATTCCCCCCGGGGCAGCGGTTGATCTCCACCACCGACCTCGACAGTCGTATCACCTATTGCAACGACGCCTTCGTCGACATCAGCGGCTTCACCCGTGAAGAGCTGATCGGCCAACCCCACAACCTCGTTCGCCATCCCGACATGCCGCCGCCGGTGTTCGCCCACATGTGGGAAACCATCAAGGGGGGCAAGCCCTGGATGGGCGTGGTGAAAAACCGCGCCAAGAACGGCGACTTCTACTGGGTCAGCGCCTATGTCACGGCGATCTACGAGAACGGCCGGGTCAGCGGCTACGAATCGGTGCGCTCGTTGCCGACTCGCGAGCAGGTGCAGCGGGCTTCGGCGCTGTACGCACGGTTGAACGCCGGGCGCTCGCCAACACCCTGGGCGGCGCGGCTGATGGACGGGCTCGGGCATGGCTGGCCGTTGCTCGCCGCCGGTGCCGTGTCGGCATTCGGTTACCTGGCCTTGCCGCAGTACGCTGCCCTTGGCGTGCTCATGGCCAGCCTGCTGGGCGCCTGGTTCCTTCTGGAGAATCGCCGCGACCGAGTGATTCGCCAGACGCTGGCGGAGCACCCGAAGGCCTTCACCAGCCCGCTGGTGGCCCTGACCTACAGCCGCAACCTCGGGCCCCAGGGGCAACTGGACCTGGCCATGATCAGCGAGGAAGCGCGCCTGCAGACCGCGCTGACCCGCCTGGTGGATGCCGGTGTCAGCGTGCGCAGCCGCGCCTCGCAATCCTCCGAGCTGTCCGATGCCCAGGCCCAGATGCTCGATCGCCAGCGCAGCGAGACCGACCAGTCGGCCACCGCGGTGGCGCAGATGGCGGCGACCATCCAGGAGGTCACCCACAACGTGCAGAGCACTGCCCACGCGGCCTCCGACGCCGACCAGCTGACCCGCCAGGGCAGCACGCTGGCGCAGCAGAGCCTGAAGGCGATGAGCAGCATGGCCGAGGCGGTCAGCGACATCGGCCAGGCGGTCAATGCCCTGGCCGAACAGACCCAGTCCATCGGCAGCGTGGTGGATGTGATCACCTCGATTGCCGAGCAGACCAACCTGCTGGCGCTGAACGCCGCCATCGAGGCGGCGCGGGCCGGTGAGCAGGGGCGCGGCTTCGCGGTGGTGGCCGACGAGGTGCGTTCCCTGGCCCAGCGTACCCGGGCGTCTACCGAGGAAATCCACCAGATCATCGCTTCGCTGCGGGCCGGTGCCGATCGGGCGGTGAGCAGCGCCAGCAAAGGCGAGCAGATCTCCCGTGACAGCGTGCACAGCGTCGAAGCGGTGCAGCAGGCGTTGAGCGGGATCAGCGAGGCGGTCAGCCGCATCACCGGCATGAGCCAGCAGATCGCCACGGCGTCCGAGCAGCAGAGCCATGTGGTGGACGATATCAACCAGCAGATCGTGCGTATCGCCCAGCTCTGCGACCGCAGTGCCGGGCAGGCGCGGCAGGGGGCGGAGATCAGCCAGGAGCTGGAGCGCATGGCGGAGTACCTGCACGACCTGGCGGAACGTTTCAACCGCTGAACGCGACAACCGGCCCACAGGGATGTGGGTGATTTCCGGGACTGCTGTGGCACACTTGCCTGCCCAGGAGAACCCGATGTCCAGAATCCAGTGCGAACGCTGCCTGCGTCCGCAGAATCACTGCCTTTGCCCCTTGATCCCGTCCCTCGACAGCCGTACCCGGGTGGTGCTGTTGCAGCATCCTGATGAAGTGCGTCATGCGCTGAATACTGCGCGGTTGGCGGCGCTTGGGCTGACGAATGCGGAGCTGCGGGTGGGCGAGGTGTTCGAAGACCTGGCCGGGCTGATCGCCACGCCGGGGTATCGGGTGGGATTGCTGTTTCCCGGCGAGGCGGCGGTGGCGTTGCAGGCTTATGAGGCGGACGAGCGGCCGTGGTTGCTGATCGTGCCCGATGGGACCTGGCGCAAGGCGCGCAAGCTGCTGTACCTGAATCCGCTGCTGGAGACGCTGCCGCGGGTGACCCTGGCCAGTGTGCTGCCGTCGCGCTATCGGCTGCGCAAGGCGCCTGGGGAAGGGGCTTTGTCGACGGTGGAAGCGGTGGCCCAGGCGTTGAACGTGCTGGAGGGAGAGGGGCGGTTCGATGAATTGCTCAGGCCGTTCGATGCGCTGATCGAGGGGCAGATCGCGGCGATGGGGCGGGAGACGTTCGTGCGCAATCATCTGCGTTGATCATTCGGGCCTCATCGCTGGCAAGCCAGCTCCCACAGGGTCCGCGGTGCATGCGGTCCTTGTGGGAGCTGGCTTGCCAGCGATGCAGGCGACACCGATCGAACTGATTCACCGCTCGCGAAGCGCCTCCGTCCGCGCCTTCAGCACCGGCTTCAACAGGTAGTCCAGCACGCTCTTCTCGCCCGTGATGATATCCACCGTCGCCACCATCCCCGGAATGATCAGCAAGGGCTTGTTGTCCCCCCCGAGGTGATTCTTGTCGGTCCGCACCTGGATCATGTAGAACGCGTTGCCCTTGTCATCGGTGACGGTATCCGCGCCGATCAGCTCCAGCTTGGCCTTGAGCCCGCCGTAGATGGAATAGTCATAGGCACTGAACTTGACCATCGCGCTCTGCCCCGGATGCAGGAACGCCACGTCCTGCGGCCGCACCCTGGCTTCGATCAGCAGGTTGTCCTCCAGCGGCACGATCTCCACCAGGTCGCTGCCGGGCTGGACCACGCCGCCGATGGTGTTGACCTTGAGCAGCTTGATGATGCCGTGCACCGGCGACACCACCGTGGTGCGGTTGACCCGGTCGTCGATGGCAACGCTGGTGGCGGTGATCTTCGACAGGTCGGTACGCTTCTCGTTGAGTTCCTTGGCCGCCTCGGAACGGAAGCCGGCATCGGTTTCTTCGATCTTGCTCTTGATCTCGGCGATCGCCGCCTCGGCCCGGGGAATCGCCAGGCTGGTGGCGTTCATCGAGCCGCGGGCTTCCACGGCGCTGCGCTTGAGGCGCAGGATCTCCACCGGCGAGATGGCCCCGGTCTTCACCAGTGGCGTGGACATGTCCAGCTCCTGCTGCAGCAACGCCAGGCCGGAACGGTACTGCTCCAGCTTGGAGCGGAACTCGGCCAGCTCCTGGGTCTTCTGCCGCAGTTGTTCGTTGAGGGTCTGTTTTTCGCTGCTCAGGCGGCGCTGGCGCGACTGGTACAACGCCAGTTCGTCCTCGGCCACCTGCGGCGCCTTGCTGCGTACCTCGTCGGAGAGCTGGAACGGCTTGCCCTCGGCTTCCGCCGAGAGACGCTCGACCTGGGCGGTGAGGGCATAGCGGTCGGCCTCGCTCTCGCCCTTGTTCGAGCGAAAGCGCGTGTCGTCGAGGCGCAGCAGGGTGTCGCCCTTGTCCACCATCTGCCCTTCGCGGACGAAGATCTCGGTGACGATGCCGCCTTCGAGGTTCTGGATCACCTGGACCTTGCTCGACGGGATCGCCTTGCCTTCGCCGACCGTCACCTCATCGAGGACCGCCAACCTGGCCCAGACCACGGCGATCAGCAGCAGCGCCGCCGCCAGCCACACGGTGATCCGCGACAGCCGCGGCGAGTCCTGCAGGGTGGCGCTGGCCAGGTCCGGCAGGTACTCGTGCTCGGCGGTCTTGTTGAAGCTGTTCAGGTAGCTGCGCAGCGAGGACATGGTGAGCGCCTCTTGTTCGTGATTGGCGTTCGCGTCGTACTTATCAAAGCGCCTGGCCGATACGGCCCTTGCGCAGGGCATCGATGACCGCATCCTTGGCCCCGTCGGCAACGATCTTGCCGTTGTCCAGCACCAGCAAGCGGTCCACCAGGCTGAGCATCGAGGTACGGTGGGTCACCAGCAGCAGGGTCTTGCCCTCGACCCAGCCATGCAGGCGCTGGCGCAGTTGTTCCTCGCTGCTGTTGTCCATGTGGCTGGTGGGCTCGTCGAGTACCACGATCGGTGGTTCCAGCAGCATCGCCCGGGCCAGCAGCACCGCCTGGCGCTGGCCGCCGGACAGCAACTGCCCGCGCTCGCCCAGCGGCCGGTCGAAACCCCGCGGGTGCTGCCGGGCCAGTTCGCTGACCCCCGTGAGTTCGGCCACTTCCAGCATCCGCGCATCGCTGACGTAGCGCGCACCCAGGGTCAGGTTGTCGCGCAGGCTGCCCGCCAGCAGCGGCAGGTCATGGGCGACATAGCCGAGTTGCTGGCGCAGCTCGGTGATGTCCAGTTGGCGCAGGTCGAGGTTGTCGAAGAGGATCTGGCCCTCGTCCGGCTCATAGAAGCCCATCACCAGCCGCGCCAGGGTGCTCTTCCCGGAACCGCTGCGGCCGATGATGCCGATGCGCTCGCCGGGTTTGACGGCGAAGCCGATGTTGTTCAAGGCCGGGGCCGCTTGCCCGGGATAACGGAAGCTGACCCGGCTGACCTCCAGCGCCCCTTGCAACCGCGAATGCTCCAGCGGCTGTTGGTCGGCGCGACGCTCCTGGGGCAGGGCCATCAATGCATCGGTGCTGCGCATGGTCAGCTGGGCCTGCTGGTAGCGGGTGATCAGTCCGGCGATCTGCCCCAGGGGCGCGAGGACCCGGCTGCCGAGCATGTAGCTGGCGACTAGCGCACCGACGCTGAGGTTGCCGGCGATGATGCTGTAGACCCCGGCGACGATGGTGGCCATGCCGCAGAACTGCTGGACGAACAGGGTACCGTTGGTGGCCAGCGCCGCGAGGTTGCGGGCATGGGCGTCGAGCTGGGTGAGGGCGCCGTGGGTGCTTTCCCACTGGTACTGGCGTTCACTTTCGGCACCGCAGGCCTTGAGGGTTTCCAGGCCGCCGAGGGTCTCGATCAGCAGGGCCTGGCGCACCGAGCCGAGGGTCAGGCTCTTTTGCACTGTGTCGCGCAGGCGTACCTGGATCAGCAGGGCGAAGATGATGGTCACCGGGAAGGCGATCAGCGGGATCAGCACCAGCCAGCCACCGAGCAAGCCGATCACCGCCAGCATCAGCACGACGAAGGGCAGGTCGATGATGCTGGTCAGGGTCACGGCGGTGAGAAATTCGCGCAGGCCCTGGAAGTCATGGATGCTCTGGGCGAAGCCGCCGATGGTGGCCGGACGGGCTTTCATCGACATGCCGGTGATGCGTTCGAACAGGGTCGCCGACAGGATCAGGTCGGTCTTCTTGCCGGCCTGGTCCAGCAGGTGCGCGCGGACCACCCGCAGGATCAGTTCGAAGGTGGTGGCGATGAACAGGCCGATCACCAGCACCCACAGGGTCGAGATGGCCTGGTTGGGCACCACGCGGTCGTAGGTCTGCATGACGAACAGCGGCACCAGCAGGCCCAGCAGGTTGATCAGCAGGCTGGCCAGCAGGGCATCGCTGTACAGCCAGCGGGATTGCTTGAGGGTGTCGCGGAACCAGGCGTGGACCCGTGGCACCAGCGGGTTGCGCTGGTGTTCCAGTTCGTGCCGTGGCCGGGCGAACAGGGCGTGGCCGGCGTAGGCTTCGTCGAGCTCGGCGCGGCTCACCAGTTGTTCGCCGCCATCGGCCTCGCAGGGCAGGATCAGCGCCTGGTCCTGGTCCTTCCAGCGCTGCAGCACGGCGCAGCGGCCGTCCTTGAACAGCAGCAGCACCGGCAGGTTCAACGCGGAAATCGCCGCCAGCTCGCGACGCAGCACCCGCGCCTGCAGGCCGGCTCGCGCCGCCGCCCGCGGCAGCAGGTCGACGTCCAGCCGCTGCTGGGGCAACGGCAGGCCGCTGCACAGGCTGGCGCGGCTTGCCGTGCAACCGTGGAGCTTGCAGAGAATCAACAGCCCATCGAGTAACGGATCATCGAAACTCTGGCGTTGGTCCGCCGAGCTCGCCGGTTGCATGCTGGTCACAGTGGCCTGCCTTTGCGCCCTGGGGCGGACGCAGTCAACGCATTTCGGGCAAACGTGCTTCGTTCTTCACTTCGCTCTGGGCCACTGCTTCGGGCGGCAGGGAGACCTTTTGCTTGCTCAGCAGGTCGCCCATGTTGGCCAGTACCCGGTAGCGCGAGAAGATTTCCGTGTAGCGCACTTCCACGTAGCGGCGATTGGCGTTGTACAGCTCGTTCTCGCTGTCCAGCACGTCCAGCAGGGTGCGTTGGCCCAGGCCGAACTGGTCCTGGTAGGCCGCGCGCACGCGGGTGGTGGTTTCTGCGTACTGGCGGGCCACCGGGGTCTGCACCTTGGCGTTTTCCATGGCGTTCCAGGCCAGGCGCAGGTCTTCGTTGAGCTGGCGCAGGGCGTTGTTGCGGATGTCCATGGCCTGGTTGATCTTGTGCGCGTCGGATTGCAGGCGGGCCTTGTCGCTGCCGCCGCGGAACAGGTTGTAGTTCAGTTCGACGCCGGCACTCCAGTCGGTGTTGGCATGACCTTCCTCGCCGCCCAGGTTGTTGTTGGCGGCAGTGGACAGGACGGCATCCAGGCGCGGGTAGAACGGCGACTTGGCCACTTCGTACTGCTGCTCGGCGGCATTGATGTCGGCCTGTGCCGATTTCAGGTAGGGGTTGTTGGCCAGCATCTCCTGGCGGGCATCGGCCAGGGTCGCCGGGATTTCCACCGCGCTTGGGGAGGGCGCTTCCAGTTGGTCGGGATCGCGGCCAATGACGCTGAAGAAGTTCGCCTCGGCGTCGGACAGGTCGACCTCGGCGGTGTACAGGTTGTTTTCCGCCAGCGCCCGGCGGGCAGTGGACTGGTCGAGGTCGGCGGTGCTGCCTACGCCGCGCTCGCTGCGCAGGCCGATCTGGTCATTGACCCGCAGGTGCGCCTGCAGGTTGTTCTTGGCCAGGCTCACCAGTTCGCGGCGCTTGAGCAGTTCCAGGTAGACCTCGATGGCGCGCAGGCCGATGTCCTGCGAGGTGGCCTGGAGATAATAGGCACGGGAATTCGCCACGGCCTGGGTGCGGGCCACTTCGTTGGAGGTATTGAAGCCGTCGAAGATCATCTGCCGCAGCCGCAGTTGCGACTGGGTGTAGTTGAGGGTGCGTTTGTCGTGATTGCGCGTGCCGTCGGGATTCAGCCCGCGGGTATTGATGTTGTCGGAACGTTCCCGGCCGTAACCGGCGACCAGGTCGACGCTGGGGTAGTAGCCGCCGCGGGCGAACTTCACATCCTCGTCGGCGGACAACCGGCTGTTCGTCGCGGAGTGGATTTCCGGGTGGTAATCCACGGCGCTCTGTACTGCTTCCTGCAGGGACATCGCCTGGGCACTGGCACAGGACATGGCCAACAACAAGGCACTGGTGATGGGGTTCAAAACGCGCATGGGTTACTTCTCCCTGGATTCCATTTTTAGGTCTTGCAATCGCCAAAGATTTGACGAAAAAGAGGGTTCAAACCGTTTCAGGCTTGTAACAACAGAGCTAAGAACATCTGCGCGCAAAGCTAAGAAGAAATTTTCATAAGGGTTATGCGAAAAAAAACTTATGCGGTCTAAGAAATCCAGCACATTGTTTAATCCACGCCCCTTGTATACCGGGCGCTGTGGCGCTTTTTTACTGGCGTCAGAAAGTTTTCAGGCCGTTATTCGGCACAGGGCAAGAAAGGAGTGGAGGGGAGAGGGATAACGGAAAAGATGGCGACGTAAAATTGACGTTAAGCGAGTCGCCAGTCTTTGTTGTCACTTCGCCGCGGCGACCTCCGCCAAGCCAGGGTTCTTCCGGGAAAACCCTTGGTCTTGACGGTCGCAGCTACTTCGAGTCGGACGCGGTCATTGCCCGTCCGCCCACGAAACACCACACGCTTTTCTGCAAGAGAACGTTGGCAGTGGATGAGGAGTGGCTAGATGGCTAAGTCAATCGGTGTGGTCAGCAAGGTGATCGGTCAGGTGTTCGCGGTCGAGGCCGACGGAACCCGGCGGCTGTTGGTCGAAGGCGACCGGCTGTTCGCAGGGGAACAACTGGTCACCGGCGCTGCGGGGGCAGTGGCGGTACACCTGGCCAACGGCGAGGAGCTGACCCTGGGCCGTGACAGCAGCCTGCTCCTGTCCAATGCCCTGCTGGCCAACCACGCGCCCCACGTGCTGGCGCCGGAGGTGATCACCCCCAGCGAAGCGCAGCTCACCGAGGTGGAGAAACTCCAGCAAGCCATCGCTGCCGGTGGCGACCCGACCCAGGATGCCGAAGCTGCTGCGGCCGGTCCCAACAATGGCGCGCCGGGAGCACTGGGTGGCGGGCATTCCTTCGTGCTGCTGACCGAGGTCGGTGCACGGGTCGATCCGGTCATCGGCTTCCCCACCGCCGGTTTCAATTTCTTCGGCGAGCTGGCCAATCTCGAAACCGGGTTCATCGACCACAGCCTGTTGCCGGCGGTGGACAATCCGATCAGCCTCGAAGGGCTGGCGGTGGCGGGGGGCGAGATCACCGTCAACGAAGCCAGCCTGCCACAAGGCTCTGCCAGCGATCCTGCGGCCCTGGTTCAGACCGGTACCTTCAGCGTGGTGGCCCCGGACGGGGTGTTCAACCTCAATGTCGGCGGCATCAACGTGCTGACCAACGGCAGCGTCACCGGGGTGGGGCAGTCGATCACCACCGGCACTGGCAACCTCCTGACGATCACCGGCTACGATGCCGCCACAGGGGTGGTCAGCTACACCTACACCCTGACCACCGCAGGCAGTTCGGTGGGCGAGAGCATTCCGGTCTCCGCCAGCGACAGCAATGGTGATGTCACCAGCGGCAGCCTCGATGTCACCATCGTCGACGACGTGCCACGGGCGGTGGACGACACCAACGCCTCGGTGGCCACGGAGGCCTCGACGGTCCTCACCGGCAACGTGCTGCCCAACGATATCCAGGGCGCCGACCGCACCGCCAACCCGATCATTCCCGGCACCTTCGTCGGCACCTACGGCACCCTGGTGCTGGCCTCGGACGGTTCCTACACCTATACCCTGAATCCGTCGGATCCGGACTTCGTCAACCTGCACGGCGGTGGCAAGGGTAGCGAAACCTTCACCTATACCCTGACCGATGCCGATGGCGACACCAGCACCGCCAACCTGGTGCTGAACATCACCAACCTCGACGACGGCGTGAACCTCGGCGGCCTCGGCGCCAACGGCGGGGTCATCAACGTCTTCGAGAGCAATCTCGCCAGCGGCAGCAGCCCCGACGCCCCGGCCCTGACCCAGGGCGGCAGCTTTACCGTCAGCGCGGCAGATGGCCTGCAGAACCTCAGCGTGGGTGGCATCAGCGTGATCAGTGGGGGCGTGGCGATCACCTCGCCACAATCCATTGTCACCCCGCTGGGCAATACCCTCACCGTCACCAGTTACGACCCGACTACCGGCGTGGTGACCTACAGCTACACCCTGCAGGAAAACGAGACGCACCCAACCGGTGGCGGTGCCAACAACCTGACTGAAACCTTCACCGTGGTGGCCAGCGATACCGATGGCAGCACCAGCAGCATCGACCTCAATGTCGTCATCGTCGACGATGTGCCCCGGGCGGTGGACGACACCAATGCGGCGGTGGCTACCGAGGCATCGACGGTGCTGACTGGCAATGTGCTGCCCAACGATATCCAGGGCGCCGACCGTGTGGCCAACCCGATCGTACCGGGCACCTTCGTCGGTACCTACGGCACCTTGGTGCTGGCAGCAGACGGTTCCTACACCTACACCCTGAATCCTTCGGACCCGGACTTCTTCAATCTTCACGGTGGCGGCCAGGGTACCGAGACCTTCGCCTACACCCTGACCGATGCCGATGGCGATACCAGCACCGCGAACCTGGTGCTGAACATCACCAACCTGAACGACCCGGTGACCCTGGGCGGTCTCGACACCGCCGGCAGTGAACTGTCGGTCGACGAGAAGAACCTGGCGGCTGGCAGCAGCCCGGATGCCGCGGCGCTGACCCAGAGTGGCACCTTCACCGTGAGCGCGCCGGATGGTCTGCAAACCTTGAGCGTGGGCGGTATCAACGTGATCAGCGGCGGTGTCGTGGCTGGATTCCCGCAGACGGTGACCACGCCGCTGGGGAACGCCCTGACAGTGACGGGCTACAACTCCGCTACTGGGGTCGTGTCCTACAGCTACACCTTGCTGGAGAACGAAGCGCATCCTTCTGCGGGTGGGGCCAATAGCCTGACCGAGAGTTTCACCGTCACTGCGACTGACACCGACGGCAGCAGCAGTACCGGCAGCCTGGATGTGAATATCGTCGACGACACGCCGACTGCCGTTGCGGATACCAATGGCTCGGTAGCCACCGAAGCGGCCACAGTGTTGACGGGGAATGTGCTGACCAATGACGTGCAGGGCGCTGACCGTGTCGTCGGACCGATCACTGCGGGTACCTTCGTCGGGACCTACGGCACCCTGGTGCTGGCGGCGGACGGTTCCTACACCTACACGCTGAATCCTGCGGACCCGGACTTCTTCAACCTGCACGGCGGTGGCACGGGCATCGAGACCTTCGCCTACACGCTGACCGATGCCGATGGCGATACCAGCACCGCCAACCTGGTGCTGAACATCACCAACCTCAATGATCCGGTGACGCTGACCGGTCTGGATAACGCCGGTGGTGAGTTGTCGGTTTACGAGAAGAACCTGGCGGCGGGCAGCAGTCCGGATGCCGGGGCGCTGACCCAGGCGGGCACCTTCTCGATCACTGCGCCGGATGGTCTGCAAAGCCTGAGTGTGGGTGGCATCAATGTCATCAGTGGTGGTGTGGCGGCGACCTTCCCGCAAACCGTGACCACGCCGTTGGGCAATACCCTGACGGTCACTGGCTACGATCCGAGCACGGGGGTGGTTTCCTATAGCTACACCTTGCTGGAGAACGAAGCGCATCCTTCTGCGGGTGGGGCCAATAGCCTGACCGAGAGTTTCACCGTCACCGCTACCGATACCGATGGCTCCAGCAGCAGTGGCAGCCTCGACGTGAATATCGTCGACGACACGCCGACCGCTGTTGCGGATACCAATGCCTCGGTGGCCACCGAAGTTGCCACGGTGCTGACGGGTAATGTGCTGACCAATGACGTGCAGGGCGCTGATCGTGTTGTCGGACCGATCACTGCCGGTACCTTCGTCGGGACCTACGGCACCCTGGTGCTTGCTGCGGACGGCTCCTACACCTACACCCTGAACCCTTCAGATCCGGACTTCTTCAATCTGCACGGCGGTGGGACGGGGACCGAAACCTTCGCCTACACCTTGACCGATGCTGACGGCGATACCAGCACCGCCAACCTGGTGCTGAACATCAAGAACCTCAACGATCCGGTCACCCTCAATGGCCTGGACCAGGCTGGCGGTGAGGTGAGCGTCTACGAGAAGAATCTGAGCGACGGTAGCGCGCCGAACACCGGTGCACTGACCCAGAGCGGCACCTTTACCGTGACTGCACCGGATGGCCTGCAGACCCTGAGTGTGGGTGGCATCAATGTCATCAGCGGTGGTGTGGCCGCGACCTTCCCGCAAACGGCGACGACTCCGTTGGGGAATACGCTGACGGTCACTGGCTATGACCCGAGCACGGGGGTCGTGTCCTACAGCTACACCTTGCTGGACAACGAGGCGCATCCGAATGCAGGCGGTGCGAACAGCCTGACCGAGAGCTTCACCGTCACTGCGACTGACACTGATGGCAGCAGCAGTACCGGCAGCCTGGACGTGAATATCGTCGACGACACGCCGACCGCCGTTGCCGATACCAATGCCTCGGTGGCCACCGAAGTTGCCACGGTGCTGACGGGTAATGTGCTGACCAATGACGTGCAGGGCGCTGACCGTGTCGTCGGACCGATCACTGCAGGCACCTTCGTCGGAACCTACGGCACCCTGGTGCTGGCGGCAGATGGCTCCTACACCTACACCCTGAATCCTGCGGATCCGGACTTCTTCAATCTGCACGGCGGTGGGACGGGGACCGAAACCTTCTCCTACACCTTGACTGATGCTGATGGGGATACCAGCACCGCCAACCTGGTGCTGGATATCAAGAACCTCAACGATCCGGTCACCCTCAATGGCCTGGACAAGGCTGGCGGCGAACTGACGGTTTACGAGAAGAACCTGAGCGATGGCAGTGCGCCGAATACCGGTGCACTGACCCAGTCCGGCACCTTCACCGTCACCGCGCCGGATGGCCTGCAGACGCTGAACGTGGGGGGTATCAATGTGGTCAGCGGCGGCGTGGCCGCGACCTTCCCGCAATCCACCACCACCTTGCTGGGCAATACCCTGACGGTCACCGGCTACAACGCCAGTACCGGCGTTGTGTCCTACAGCTACACCCTGTTGGATAACGAGGCGCATCCGAATGCCGGCGGCATCAACAGCCTGACGGAGAGTTTCACCGTCACGGCGACCGACACGGACGGCAGCAGCAGTACCGGTAGTCTCGATGTGAATGTCGTCGATGACGTGCCGACCGCCGTTGCCGACACCAACGCCTCGCTGGCGACCGAAGTGGCCACGGTGCTGACGGGTAATGTGCTGACCAACGATGTCCAGGG
>JAIRVG010000090.1 GCA_031253995.1 Paucimonas sp.
AGTTAGAGGGCATCAACAACCGGATCAAGGTGATCAAGCGGATGGCCTACGGCTACCGAGACAGCGAATTCTTTTTCATGAAGATCAAGAATGACTTTCCCGGCAATCCGTGAAGAACCTTTTTTATTGGGGCTGGAAACAGCTTTGTCTGTACTGGCCTCATCGCTGGCAAGCCAGCTCCCACAGGTTCTGTGGTCTGCTACAAGACTCGTACTTTGCCAGCGATGAGGCAATCAGCAGCACCCCAGATCTCAGTTCTTCACCTGCCGCTCATGCATCCGCGCCAGTTGCCGCTCCAGCATCGACGGATAAGGCTCCATCAACCGCTCCACGCAGCAAGCCCCCTCGGGACTGGCAATCGGCCGGATCCGCGCACGCTGGCGAATCAGCGCATCGTCACTGATCCTGCGCTCCACCAGCAGCAGGTTGCGGCTGTGCTGCGACAGGGCCAGGGCGTCCTGGGCCTTCTCGGTCAGCAGCAGGTCGATCTGGCTCAGGCCCTGCAGGTCTTCACCCAGCGCCAGGCCCAGCTGCAATTGCAGGGTGATGCCGCTGTCGGCCACTTCCACCTGCAACGCATGCCCCAGGGCCCGCAGCAGCTCGCCGCAGCAGATGGCGTTGGTCAGGTAGTCCTCGCCGCTGTCCTGGCTGTGGAACAGCAGCAGGGTGCTGCCGTCGTTCAGGGTCTCCACTTCGCTTTCATACAGCGAGGCGGCCTGCTCCAGGCAGTCGCGGTAGCGGTCCAGCAGTTCGGTCAGGCGTGCGCGCGGCAGGCGGCGCAGTTGCTCCTGGGAGCCCAGTTGCACGGCAAGCACCGCGCTCTTCTGTGGTTCCCGCGGGGTGGCCGGCTTCGCGGCAACGGCGCTGGCAGCCGGAGCAGCCATGTCGCCCAGGTCGGCGAAGGCGTCGTCGTCCTCGTCTTCTTCCGCTTCGATGCTGCGGGCTTTCGGGCGGGCGACCGGCGGCGCCTCGTCGAAGCCCGGGTCGCGCAGGTCACGCACCTCGAACGGCTCGGCGTCTTCCTCGAAAGCGTCCTCGATCTCCGGCTCCGGCTCGACTTCCTTGGGCGGCGGCGCAAAGCGCGCATGCAACTGGCGGGCGAGATCGCCGATCTCGTCCTGGCGCTCGGTAGCCGGGGTGTATTCGTCGAGGTCGCGCAGCCACACCCGCAGTTGCAGCAGCGGGGTGGAGACGTAGCGGCCCAGGCGCAGGCTCATGGTCAGCGCCAGGGCCAGCAGGATACCGGCGAGGATGCCCATGCTCTGCAGGCTGATGGTCATCGGCTGCTGGAACTGGCTCATGTCCAGGCTGATGCGCAACTGCCCGGCGGTGACGTCCTGGAAGGTGATCTTGGTCTGGTACAGGCCTTCGGCCTCGCCCAGCAGGCTGTTCTTCGGCCGCTGGCCGGCCTCGGCGAGGATGCGGTTGTCCACGCTGTAGATGGCGGCGTGGGCCACCAGCGGGTTCTTCACCAGGTTGCCGAGCAGCACGTTGAGGCTGAGGATGTCGTTGGACACCAGCAGCTCGGTGGCCGAGGTCGCGGTCTGGGTGGTCAGGCTCTGCCCCAGGGCGTCGGCCTGCTCGTGCATGGCTTCCTTGAACTGCAAACCCATCACGCAGGCGTAGATCACCAGCGCCAGGGCTACCAGGAAGATGTTGTGGCAGGCGATGCGCAGTGCCAGTGGCACGCGACGCTGACGCAGGGCACGAAAGATCAGCAGGAAGAAATTGTCGGTTTTGACGGGCGTGGGCCGGTTCACTGAGCGCGGCTCTTCATGACGGAGAAATTGCTGCGCAGTATAGCGAGCGACCCTCGGACGGCAAAGCATCGACTGCGCCCGATGGTCTGCAAAAGGCGGTAGAATGCGCATTTTTTGCACGTCCTGGAGCCCGTCTTGCGCGAAATCGTCTTGATCAACATCACCGGTGAGGACCGTCCGGGTCTGACCGCGGCCATTACCGGCGTCCTGGCCCGTGGCGGTGTGAACATCCTCGATATTGGCCAGGCGGTGATCCACGACACCCTGTCCTTCGGCATCCTGGTCGAGATTCCTGGTACCGAGCAGGGTTCCTCGGTGCTCAAGGACCTGCTGTTCACCGGCTACGAGCTGAACCAGCAGGTGCGCTTCACCCCGGTATCCGAAGACGACTACCGCAACTGGGTGGCCAACCAGGGCAAGCCGCGCCACATCGTCACCCTGCTGACCCGCAAGGTCACCGCCGAGCAGCTGCAGCGCGTCAGCTCCATCACCGCCCAGTATGGCCTGAACATCGATCATATCGACCGCCTGTCCGGTCGCGTGGCGCTGGACACCCCGGCGGAGCAGGGCAAGGGCTGCATCGAGTTTTCCGTGCGCGGCGAGCCGGCCGACCCGCAGGCGCTGCGTGCCGAGTTCCTCAGCGTGGCCCAGGAACTCAGCGTCGACATCGCCTTCCAGCAGGACTCGCTGTTCCGTCGCAACCGTCGCCTGGCGGTGTTCGACATGGACTCGACGCTGATCGAGGCCGAGGTGATCGACGAACTGGCCAAGGCTGCCGGCGTCGGCGAGCAGGTCTCGGAAATCACCGAGCGCGCCATGCGCGGCGAGCTGGACTTCCGCGCCAGCTTCAAGGAGCGCCTGGCCCTGCTCAAGGGCCTGGACGTCAACGTGCTGGACGAGATCGGTGCCTCGCTGCGCCTGACCGAAGGCGCCGAGACCCTGTTCGCCGAACTCAAGCGCCTGGGCTACAAGACCGCCATCCTCTCCGGCGGCTTCACCTACTTCGCCAAGCAGTTGCAGGCCAAGCTGGGCATCGACTACGTGTTCGCCAACGAGCTGGAAGTGGTCGACGGCAAGGTCACCGGTGTCGCGATCGAGCCGATCGTCGACGCCCAGCGCAAGGCCGACCTGCTGGTCGAGCTGGCGCGCAAGGAAGGTCTGCAGATGGAGCAGACCATCGCCGTGGGCGACGGCGCCAACGACCTGCCGATGCTCGGCATCGCCGGCCTGGGCGTGGCCTTCCGCGCCAAGCCGCTGGTGCGCCAGTCGGCCAAGCAGGCCATCTCCACCCTGGGCCTGGACGGCGTGCTCTATCTCCTGGGCATGCGCGACCGTGAGGGCAATGCCTGATAGAGCGAATGGTTCTAACCATTCGTCCCTTGTTCCCTGACGTTCTTTGAGCGGCGGCTAGGCTTGCTCGCGTGCGGCCCGTCCTGAGGGTCGCACGGCCGGTCTGGAAACTGGCCGGTCCCCACCAGCAACTTCAAGGAGATGAAGTTCATGGCGATTACGAACAAGTACGCAGTTCAGAACCAATGGGGTGGTAACAGTGCACCGTGGCATCCGGGTGGAACCTGGAAGCTCGGTGGGCGGGACAATCAGCACGTGGTAGCCATCGATATCCGTTCCGGCGATGGCGGTGTGACCTTCAAGGGCAACATGACCTACTCGGGCGAGGGTCCGATCGGCTTCAAGGCCAAGCGCGTTGCGCAGAACCGCTACCAGGTGCAGAACCAGTGGGGTGGCAACGATGCCCCTTGGCACGATGGTGGCGAATGGGTCATTGGCGGTCGTGACAACCAGAGCGTCGTCGCCCTGAGCGTCAAGTCCAATGATGGTGGCAAGAGCCTCGACGGTACCAACACCTATGACAACGAAGGGCCGATCGGCTTCCGCAGTCATCTGGAGTAAGGCGTCAGGTTGAAGAACCGCCCCCGCTGCCCGGGGGCGGTTTTGTTTCAGCGGCAAGCAAGTTTCAAGCTGCAAGAAAAAGCAGCGAACGCAGCTCCCCGCTTTTTCTTGTGGCTTGCAGCTTCAAGCTTGCGGCTGCCCTCAGGCCTTGGGCAGCGCCAGGCACTGACCCATGCTGACGGCAGAACCGGCGCCCAGGCTCTCGGCCCACTTCACTTGCTCCGGGCCGAACAGCACGATGGCGGTCGAGCCCAGCTTGAAGCGACCCAGCTCCGCACCTTTCTCCAGGTGGATCGGCGCGCGCGAGGCTTCGTCGTAGCGGAAGGTCTTCAGTTCGCGTTTCGGCGGGGTGACCAGGCCGGCCCAGACCGTCTCGATCGAGGCGACGATCATCGCACCCACCAGCACCACGGCCATCGGGCCGCGCTCGGTATCGAACAGGCAGACCACGCGCTCGTTGCGGGCGAACAGCTCGGGCACGTTTTCCGCCGTGGTCTGGTTGACCGAGAACAGGCGGCCCGGCACGTAGATCATTTCCCGCAGGGTGCCGGCCAGCGGCATGTGCACGCGGTGGTAGTCCTTGGGCGACAGGTACACGGTGGCGAACTCGCCACCCATGAACGGCGCGGCATTGGCCGGGTCGCCGCCCAGCAGTTCCTGGGCGCTGTAGCTGTGGCCCTTGGCCTGGAAGATGCGGCCGTGCTCGATCGGGCCGAGCTGGCTGATGGCACCGTCGGCCGGGCAGAGGATCGCGCCCGGGGTCTCGTCCAGCGGGCGGGCGCCCGGTTTCAGGGCACGGGTGAAGAAGTCGTTGAAGTGCTCGTAGGCAGTGACGTCTTCCACCAGGGCCTGGGACATGTCCACCTGGTAGCGCTTGGCGAACCACTGGGTGAAGGCGTTCTTGAACCAGCGCACGCGGCATTCGGCGATGCAGCCGGCCAGGCGCGAGAGCAGGTGGTGAGGCAGCAGGTACTGGCTGATGATGAACAAGCGGGATTTCATTGGGTTTCCTTAAACTTCGACGGGCGTGTCCGGATGGTTGCCCCATTCGCCCCAGGAGCCGGCATACGCCTTGACCCGTGGGTAGCCCAGGTGCTTGGCCACCAGGTAGGTGAAGCCCGAGCGGTGGTGAGTCTGGCAGTGGGTGACCACTTCCTTGTCCTTGCTGATGCCGAGCTGTTCGAGAATCTGCGGCATGTCCTTGCGGATGCGCAGGTTGTCGTTCAGGTCCATGCCGGCGGTCCACTCGAAGTTGACTGCGCCGGGGATGTGCCCGCCCTTGGCGGCCAGGACCTTGTCGCCACGGTACTCGCCGGGGCTGCGGGCGTCCCAGATCGCCAGATCGGCGGCGCCGAGACGGCTTTGCAGGTATTCGCGGGTGGCGGTGGGCTCTTCGTGCAGGACCAGGTGTACCGGGCCGCCGGCAGGAGCTGGCACCTCGGTGCTCAGCTTGTTCGCCGGCCAGGCCTGTACGCCGCCGTTCAGGTAGTGGTAGCGGGTGTGGCCGATGACATCCAGCAGCCAGATGAAGCGACCGGCCCAGCCGCCGCCTTCGTCGTCATAGACCACGTAGGTGGCGTTGGCGCGATGGCCGAGCTCGCCGAACAGCTTTTCCAGCTCGGCCTTGGCCGGTGCCAGGCCCGGCGCCGGTGGCTGGCCCAGTTGCGTGCGCTTGGGATCGACGAAGCGGGCGCCGGGGAGGTGACCGCTGCCATAGCGATTGGCGCTGGTCAGGTCGACCAGGATCAGTTCCGCCGAATCGAGGCGCGGCAGCAGGTCTGCCGGTTCGATCACCAGGGGCAAGCCAGAAAAGTCGGTCATCCAGGGACTCCAGGTCGGAACAGAGGGTGGCGATTGTAGCGCAGGGTCAGGCTCTACGGTTGCTGAAGGTGGCGAGGGCGCGCTCCAGGCATTGGGCGGTCCGGGCGAAGGCCTGCACGCTGACTTCCGAGAACGGTCCGCCGCCCTGGTCGGCCATCAGCACCATCACCACCTTGCCGTTGTTCGACAGCGAGCGCAGCAGCAGGTGTTCCCCGCGAAACAGCACGCGCAGACTGGCGGGCAGCAGGGCGGAGAATTGCGCGTGGTTCTCGGGGGTCAGGCGCAGTTGCGCCGATTGTGTCAGCAGACGTTGCAGCAGCTTGCTCTGGGTCACCGGCACGGTGAGGTTGGCGGCCTGTTGCGGCAGGCCGGCCAGTTGGTGGACGCGCAGGAAGCTGTGGGTCTTGTCGCTCATCAGCAGCAGCACGCGTTTCATCCCGCAGGCCTGCAGGGCTTCGCGGGCGTAGGACGTCAGGTGCATGGCATTGGAGAACGGCGTGGGCTCGCTCAGCAGTTCGGCGCAGAACTTGCGCCAGTCGCCCAGCGCCTTGCCGTCGGGGGCGCCAGCCTGCTGCATGCCGCGTGGAACGTAGTGCGCGTTCCACGGCCAGAGCAGCATCTGCGCCGGGTGGAACACGCCTTCCAGTGCGTGCTTGCGCGCACTTTGCGCGGCCTGCTGGTGGCTCTGGCCCTGCACGTCTTCCAGCGGCGCCTGCAGGTAGAGGCTGATCACTTGTTGCCAGCGCTGGATATGGGGGCAGGTCCACGAATGCTGCGATGCCAGTGCCAAGCCATTGGCCAGCAGCACGGTGTTGGCCGGGTGGTTCAACCAGCGTCGCAGGGCGGGGTCGGCGTCCAGCTTCTGTTGCTGGCGCAGCGGGCTCTTGTGGTCGCGGGCGATTCGCATGACCTTGGCCAGCGACCGGCGTTCTTCTTGCAACAAGTGGTAACCCTGGGTCACCCAGGTGGGCAGGCGCCAGAATTCAGCCAGCGCCTGGCACAGGCCGAGCAGGCGTACGCCGAACAATTCCCGCTCCACCTTCGGTGCCGGTTCGCCGCGGTGCACCACGCGCAGTTCCCATTCTTCCAGCAGTTGCGGGTGGGTCAGGGCCAGTGGCCACAGTGGCGAGAGAAACAGCAGGCTGCCCCAATGGATGTCCTGCCACAGCCGCGCCAGGCGGCTGGCGAACAGACCGCTGGCCTGCTGGCTCGCATGCTGGCTGATCATCTGCAACTGACGCAGGGCCAGGGGAATCTCGGCGGCCGGGGCGGTGTGCAGACGCTCCACCAGCGACTCGACCCGGGCCAGGCCCAGGCGGTTGAGGGCGACTTCGAGGTTCTCCGCCGGCTCGGCGATGGTGGCGTGGGTATGCCGATTGGCCTCGCGCATCACACCAAGGACCAAAGCCGGACTATCCTGCATGACTTCGGCAATGTCGCGCAGCGAGCGACGACTGTCCGCGATCGCCGCTTTCACGCGGTCGTGGCTGTGACAAGGAACCGGAAGGTGGGTGCCGTCCAGTAGTTTGATCCAGGCGTCGAGGGTCTTCGGATTGGTAGTTGGCACGATGGTTTCACTAGGCATGCTGGAAATGGGCCAAGCTGGCTTTTCGCCTTCGCTGGCTATAGTCTGGCGCAGAACTGCCGATAAGTAGAAGAAGAGTTTTACGAACTTCCGTCCCCGACCCGAGACCCGACAGTAAGTGCTTTCTACCTATGGCTAAAATTATCGGCATCATCGTCGTATTCGCGAGCGTGCTTGGCGGATATGTGCTCTCCCACGGCAAGATCGCGGCCCTGATCCAGCCTTTCGAGGTGCTGATCATCGGCGGTGCCGCATTCGGTGCGTTCCTGCAGGCCAACCCTGGCTATATGACCATGCACGTGGTGAAAAAGTCGCTGAGCATGTTCGGCAGCCGCTTTTCCCACACCTTCTATATAGAAGTGCTCGGCCTGGTCTACGAGATCCTCAACAAGAGCCGCCGCGAAGGCATGATGGCGATCGAAGGCGACATCGAGGATGCCGCTGCCAGTCCGATCTTCGCCAAGTACCCGGCGGTGTTGAAGGACGAGCGCATGACCGCGTTCGTCTGTGACTACCTGCGCATCATGTCCACCGGCAACATGGCTCCCCACGAGCTGGAAGGCCTGTTCGACATGGAACTGCTGAGCATGAAGGAAGAGCTGGAGCACCCGTCCCATGCAGTGACCGGTATCGCCGACGGCATGCCCGGCTTCGGTATCGTCGCGGCGGTACTGGGTATCGTGGTGACCATGGCGTCCCTGGGCGAGGGCGACCAGGCGGCCATCGGTATGCACGTGGGTGCGGCGCTGGTCGGTACCTTCTTCGGTATTCTCGCGGCCTACGGCTTCTTCGGTCCGCTGGCCACCTCCCTGGCGCACGATGCCAAGGAAGAGCTGAATACCTACGAAGCGATCAAGGCTTCCCTGGTGGCTTCGGCTTCCGGCATGCCGCCGTCGCTGGCGGTCGAGTTCGGGCGCAAGGTGCTGTATCCGAAGCACCGTCCGAGCTTCGCCGAGCTGGAACAAGCAGTCCGCGGTCGCTGATCCATGGAAAATAATCAGCCGATTATCATCAAGCGCGTCAAGCGCTTCGGCGGCGGCCACCACGGCGGTGCGTGGAAGATCGCCTTCGCCGACTTCGCCACGGCGATGATGGCGTTCTTCCTGGTGCTCTGGCTGCTGTCCACGGCGACGCCGGAACAGAAGATCGCCATCGCCGGCTATTTCAAGGACCCGATCGGGTTCTCGGAAAGCGGCACGCCGTACATCATCGACCTCGGCGGCTCGCCGGAGCTGGCGCCGGAAAAGACCATCAACCCGGAACAGAAGGCCGAGCCGACCCCCGAGAGCAGCATCGTCAGCCCTGAGCAGGTCGACAGCCTGGCCGAGCAGGTGGAGCGCGAGCGTCTCGAACTGGTCCTGCAGGAGCTGCAGAACAAGGTCGAGCAGAGCCCCGAGCTGCAGAAGTTCAAGGACCAGATCCTCTTCGAGATCACCCAGGATGGCCTGCGCATCCAGATCGTCGACGCCGAGAACCGGCCGATGTTCGACCTTGGCAGCGCGCGCCTGAAGCCGTATTTCGAAGACATCCTGCTGGCCATGGCCGACACCATCAAGACGGTGCCGAACAAGATCAGCGTCAGCGGTCACACCGACGCCAAGCCGTATGCCGGCAGCGGCGAGTATGGCAACTGGGAGCTCTCGGCCAACCGCGCCAACGCTGCGCGGCGTGCCCTGGTCGCCGGTGGTTACCCGGATGGCCAGGTGGCGCGGGTGGTGGGTTATGCCTCGTCGTCGCTGTTCGACCGCGAGCATCCGCTGAACCCGGTCAATCGCCGCATCGATATCGTGGTGCTGACCAAGAAGGCCCAGCGTGCCATCGAAGGCGAGCAGACCACGCCGGAGAACCCGGCACCGTCGGCGACTCCCGGCGAGCCGGGCGCAGCGCCAGAAGCTCCGGCCCCGCAGCCGGAGCCCGAGCCGATGCAGCCGCAGGAACTGCGGGAGAAACTGAACATCTTCGAGGATGGTGTCCTGAAGATGGATGAGCCTGGCAAGAAGCAGTAAACGCCGGGGTACGAAAAACGCCCGCCCGGATCACTCCGGGCGGGCGTTTTTCATTGTGCTTCAGAAACCGCGGCGCAACCGGGCCTTCAGGTCGGTATGGAAGAACTCCGCATTGTTGCGATTGGTCTCCCCGCCATCCTTGCTGATCGCGCGCCGGAAGGTCTGCTCGTCATGGTAGGCGCTGACAAACAGGTCGATATGCTCGCGCCGGGTCAGGGTCGGCCAGCGCTCCAGGTAGCCCGGCAGGCCCCCTTCGCACTGGTAGAAGGCCAGGCGGCGGTTCAGCTGGGTGGCGCTGCCGAGGCTGAAGGGAATCCACCATTCATCCACGCCGCCCTGGCCGAGCACGGTGATCACGTGGGTGCAGGCATTGATGTTGGTGTTGAGCAGGGTGCAGATATCGTCGGTGGTCTGCTGCGCCTGCGGATCGAACAGTTCGAGGCAGGTATTGATGCCTTCGAGCTTGAGTCGTTCGTTGATCACGAACGCATCGAGGCGATCAGGGTGGCGGTAGCTGATGAATACAGGCATCACGAGGCGTCCTTTCTGGTGAAAGCGGCGACGATCAGTGAATTCCTTCAGCCCGGCAATAGACTGCCGGAAACAAAGAATAGTCCTACGTTCTCGTATGAAAGATCCTACGGATACGCCCTACATTCGCAGGGCGCCACCGCGGTGCGGAGTCAGTAGGTGTCTTGCGGAAGGCTCGCGATGATGGAGCGGTAGCTGTTCATCCGTTGCTGCTGGATGCGCCCGTCTTCCAGGGCCTTGAGCAGGGCGCAGCCGGGTTCGCGGTCATGCTTGCAGTCGCGGAAGCGGCAGGTGCCGAGGAGGTCGGTGAACTCGATGAAGCCGGCTTCGACATCGTCGCGGCTGACATGCACCAGGCCGAATTCACGGATACCCGGGGAGTCGATCAGTTCGCCGCCACCGGGGAAGTGGTACAAGCGCGCGGTAGTGGTGGTGTGCTGGCCCTGGCCGGACCATTCCGACAACTCGCCGACCCGGGTCTGCACCTCGGGCAGCAGGCTGTTGACCAGCGACGACTTGCCCACCCCGGACTGGCCGACGAATACGCTGATATGGCCGTCGAGCAGCTTCTGCAACTGCTGCATGCCATCGCCATGGTGCGCCGACACCTCCAGCAACGGGTAACCCAGCTGCCGATAGACCGCCAGCAGGGCGTTCAGCGCCGGGCCGTTCTGTTCGTCGATCAGGTCGGCCTTGTTCAGCAGCAGCAACGGGCGGATGCCGGCGTGCTCGGCGGCCACCAGGTAGCGGTCGATCAGGTTGGCGTGAGGCTCGGGCGCCGGGGCGAAGACGATCACGATCAGGTCGACGTTGGCGGCCACCGGCTTGAGCTGGCCGCGGCTGTCGGGGCGGCACAGCTCGGTGCTGCGCGGCAGTTGCGCGACGATCACGCCGATGCCCTGGTTGCCGGCACGCCAGACCACGCGGTCGCCGGTCACCAGCGCCGGCAGGTTGGCGCGCAGGTGGCAGCGGAAGACCTGGCCGGCCTCCGGGCCATCATCGGCCTCGACCTCAACCTGCACGCCGAAGTGCGCGATCACCAGGCCAGTCTGTTCCGGACCCAGGTCGCCACCTTCGAGCACCTCCAGGGCGCGTTCCTCACGTTTCGCGGCGCGGGCGGCACGCTCTTCCTGGATCTTTTCGATGCGCCAGTTCTGGCGGCGATTGAGCTGGCGTTTGGCCATGAATGTCTCGTCGTTAAAGCGGGGATATTGAAACGGCGTCGAGTTTAGCACGCCCCACTAGGCTAAACTGCGCACCTACCGAGGAGCCCAATCATGCAGAACCCACAGAATCTGATCTGGATCGACCTGGAAATGACCGGTCTGGACCCTGACCATGACGTCATCATCGAGATGGCCACCATCGTCACCGACAGCGACCTGAACACCCTGGCCGAAGGCCCGGTGATCGCCATTCACCACAGCGACGAAGTCCTTGCCCGCATGGACGACTGGAACACCCGCACCCATGGCGCCTCCGGGCTGACCCAGCGGGTGCGCGAGAGCCGCATCGACATGGCCGAAGCAGAAGCGCAGACCATTGCCTTCCTGGAGCAGTGGGTACCGAAGGGCAAGTCGCCGATCTGCGGCAACAGCATCTGCCAGGACCGCCGCTTCCTGTACCGCCACATGCGCTCGCTGGAAAACTATTTCCACTACCGCAACCTCGATGTCTCGACCCTGAAGGAGCTGGCGGGTCGCTGGGCGCCGGAGGTGAAGGACGGCTTCAAGAAGGGCAGCACCCACCTGGCGCTGGATGACATTCGTGAGTCGATCGCCGAGCTGCAGCACTACCGCAAGCACTTCATCAAATTCTAGGTCGTGGCATCTGGCCCTATCGCTGGCAAGCCAGCTCCCACGGGGTTCGGCAGCGCCTCGGACACTGTGGGAGCTGGCTTGCCAGCGATGAGGCCATCAGCATCACTAGAAGTCTTGTGCCCCCTTTTGGTGCCAGCAGCAACTGGTTAGACTGCGCGCCTTTCTGCCAGGACCCCGCACCATGCTGTTGATGCTCTACCTCATCGCCATCACCGCCGAAGCCATGACCGGTGCCCTGTCCGCCGGACGGCGGGGCATGGACTGGTTCGGCGTGGTGCTGATCGCTTGCGTCACCGCCCTGGGTGGCGGATCGGTGCGCGACGTGCTGCTGGGCCACTACCCGCTGACCTGGGTCAAGCACCCGGAATACCTGGTGCTGACCAGCGTCGCGGCACTGCTGACCATCTTCATCGCTCCCCTGATGCGCCACCTGCGCTCGCTGTTCCTGGTGCTCGATGCCCTGGGCCTGGTGGCCTTCACCCTGATCGGGTGCATGACTGCGCTGGAGCTGGGCCACGGCATGCTGGTGGCGTCCATCAGCGGCGTGGTCACCGGGGTGTTCGGCGGCATCCTGCGGGACATCTTCTGCAACGACATCCCGCTGGTGTTCCGCCGTGAGCTGTACGCCAGCGTGTCCTTCGCCGCCGCCTGGTGCTACATGGGCTGCATCTACCTCAAGCTGCCGGCCGAGCAGTCGATCCTGATCACCTTGTTCGGCGGCTTTCTGCTACGCCTGCTGGCGATCCGCTTCCACTGGGAAATGCCCAAGTTCCACTACAACGACGAACACTGACGCTCGGCGTGCTGCCTGAGCGCCCATTCCACGTGCTCGCGGACCAGTTCCGACGGGTAGTCGCGGCGGGCATTCAGGGCTTCCAGCACCGGAATGGTGGACGGCGCATTGCCCAGGCCGACGGCCAGGTTGCGTAGCCAGCGCTCGTAGCCGGCACGGCGCAGCGGCGAGCCTTCGGTGCTGGCGAGGAAACGCTCTTCATCCCACAGGAACAGTTCCGCCAGGCCGGCGTTGTCCAGGCCGTGGCGCGGCTTGAAGTCGTTTTCCGCGGTGTCCTTGGCAAAGCGGTTCCATGGACAGACGATCTGGCAGTCATCGCAACCGAATACGCGGTTGCCGATCATCGAACGCAGTTCCTCGGGAATGGCGTTCTTCAGTTCGATGGTCAGGTAGGAGATGCAGCGCCGTGCATCCAGCTGGTACGGCCCGACGAAGGCGTTGGTCGGGCAGATGTCCAGGCAGGCGCTGCACCGGCCGCAGTGCTCGGTGCCCTGGGCCTCGTCCACCGGCAGCGGCAGGTCGACGAACAGCTCGCTGAGGAAGAAGTAGCTGCCGGCCTTGCGGTTGAGCAGCAGGGTGTTCTTGCCGATCCAGCCCAGGCCCGCCTGCTGGGCGATGGCCTTTTCCAGCACCGGGGCGCTGTCGACGAAGGCGCGGAAGCCGAACGGGCCGATTTCCTTCTGGATGCGCTCGGCCAGGTGCTGCACGCGCTTGCGCACCAGCTTGTGGTAGTCGCGGCCGAGGGCGTAGCGGGAGATATAGGCCTTTTCCGGCTGGGCCAGGCGCTGGGCCATCTGCGTGTCGCCGGGCAGGTAGTCCATGCGCAGCGAAACCACCCGCACGGTGCCGGGCACCAGTTCGTCGGGATGGGAGCGTTTGCTGCCGTGGGCGCCCATGTAGTCCATCTCGCCGTGGTAGCCGGCAGCCAGCCAGCGTTCCAGGTGCTGTTCGTGCTCGGCCAGGTCCACGCCGGCGATGCCGACGTGGGCAAAGCCCAGTTCACGTCCCCACTCTTTGATGGATTGGGCGAGGGCGGGGAGATCGAGGGAAGAGGCGGACATGCGAAATAGGGCAATCAGGGGGCAGGTGCGTATAATTCTGCCAGACATCGGAGCCGAACGACGCATGCCTCAGACCAAACACCCTGTACACGAGCCGCTGGTGCTCACCCGTGACACCCTGGCGAGCCTGCCGGCACGCCCGGCGAACGCCCACAAGGGCCAGTTCGGCCACGTTCTGGTGGTGGGCGGCGACCGCGGTACCGGCGGGGCTGTGCTGCTCGCTGCCGAAGCGGCCCTGCGCTGCGGCGCCGGCCTGGTGTCCCTGGCCAGTCGTCCCGATCATGTGCCGGCCGCGCTGGCGCGCCTGCCCGAGGTCATGAGCCTTGGCGTGCACTCGGCCAACCAGTTGATGGCACCGATCGAGCGCGCCTCGCTGCTGGTGGTCGGCCCGGGCCTGGGCCAGTCGGCCTGGGGCCGCAGCCTGCTGTCGGCGGTGGCCAGTTCCAGCCTGCCGCAGGTATGGGATGCCGATGCCCTGAACCTGCTGGCTTCGTCGCCGGTGGCCCTGGTGCGCGGCAGCATCATTACCCCGCACCCGGGCGAGGCGGCGCGCCTGCTGGGGATTTCCACCGAGGCGGTGCAGGCCGACCGCCCCGGCGCCGCGCGCAAGCTGGCGCGCAAATACAATGCGGTATGCGTGCTCAAGGGCGCCGGTACCCTGGTCGCCGAGCCGCACGGCCAGCTGGCCCTGTGCAAGCGTGGCCATCCGGCCATGGCCGGCGCCGGGCTGGGCGATGTGCTCAGCGGTGTCCTCGGTGCCTTGCTGGCCCAGGACATGAACGCCTGGGACGCTGCCTGCCTCGGGGTCTGGCTGCACGCCTGCGCCGGTGAGCGCCTGGGCGACCAGGGCCGCGGCCTGGCCGCGCACGATCTGGTCCCGTCTATTCGTCAGTTGTTGGAGGAACATTCAGCGTGTCAGGCATAACCCTGTTTCTGGCCGATGAGCAGGCCATGGTCGACTTCGGTGCGCGTATCGCCCAGGTGACCCAAGGTCATGGTGTGATTTTTCTCGAAGGCGACCTCGGGGCGGGCAAGACCACCCTGTCGCGGGGCATCATCCGTGGCCTTGGGCACACCGGAGCGGTGAAAAGTCCTACATTTACTGTTGTGGAACCGTACGAGATTGGCGAAGTCCGAGCATTTCACTTCGACCTGTATCGCCTGGTCGATCCTGAGGAGCTGGAGTTCATGGGGATTCGCGACTATTTCGAGGGTGATGCCTTGTGTCTGTTCGAGTGGCCGGACAAGGGTGAGGGCATTTTGCCAAAGCCCGACCTGACCATTACCATAAGCCCCCAGGCAGGCGGGCGCTCGTTGAGCCTGTTGCCACAAGGCGCTCGTGGTGAGGCCTGGTGTGCCGCTCTGGCCTTGGAATTCAAATAGAAATGGGGAAAGGTATGCGCTTTCGCGCACTGGTTGCCGTCGCAGGACTGCTGCTGACGGCATTGACCGTCGAGGCCTTCGCTGCCACGCAGGTCAAGAGCATGCGTCTGTGGCGGGCGCCGGACAACACACGACTGGTCTTCGACCTCTCTGGCCCGGTGGAGCACAGCGTGTTCACCCTGACCGCGCCGGATCGCCTGGTCATCGACATCAACGGCGCCACCCTGGCCGCGCCGCTGACCGCCTCCACGTCCAATACGCCGATCACCAGCGTACGCTCGGCGCAGCGCACCCCCACCGACCTGCGCGTGGTGGTCGACCTGAACAAGGCCGTCACCCCGAAAAGCTTCACCCTCGCGCCCAATGCCCAGTACGGCAACCGCCTGGTGGTCGACCTGTACGACCAGGAGGCCGATGCCGTCGCCGCGAGCGCGCCGCCGACCCCGGTCACCACCGCACCGGCCGCTCCGGCGGTCCCGGTCACGCCTGCGCAGCCAGCGATCAAGCTGACCCCGGTGCCGAACGGCAAGCGCGACATCGTGATTGCCATCGACGCCGGCCACGGCGGCGAGGACCCGGGTGCCTCGGGCTCCCGCGGCCAGCATGAAAAGGACATCGTCCTGCAGATCGCCAAGGAACTGCAGCGCCAGATCAACAACGAGAAGGGCTTCCGCGCCGAGCTGACGCGGACCGGCGACTACTTCATCCCGTTGCGCAAGCGCACGGAAATCGCCCGCAAGAAGGGCGCCGACCTGTTCATCTCGATCCACGCCGACGCCGCGCCGTCCAAGGCGGCCTTCGGTGCTTCGGTGTTCGCCTTGTCCGACCGCGGCGCCACCTCCGAGACCGCGCGCTGGCTGGCGGACAGCGAAAACCGTTCCGACCTGATCGGTGGTGCCGGCAACGTCAGCCTCGACGACAAGGACCGCATGCTCGCCGGCGTGCTCCTCGACCTGTCGATGACAGCGTCCCTCAGTTCCAGCCTGAACGTAGGGCAGAAGGTGCTGGGCAACATCGGTCGCGTCACCTCGCTGCACAAGCGCCGGGTCGAACAGGCCGGGTTCATGGTGCTGAAGTCGCCGGACATTCCGTCGATCCTGGTGGAAACCGGTTTCATCTCCAACGCCAACGAGGCCTCCAAGCTGGCCACCGCGAGCCACCAGCAATCCCTGGCACGCTCGATCAACAGCGGCGTGAAGCAGTTCTTCCAGCAGAATCCGCCGCCGGGCACCTATATCGCCTGGCTGCGTGACACCGGCAAGATCGCCCAGGGCCCGCGCGAGCACACGGTGCGCCCGGGCGAGACCCTGGCCATGATCGCCGTGCGCTATCAGGTCAGCGTGGCCAGCCTGCGCAGTAATAACAGCCTGAAGAGCGATGAACTGAAGGTCGGTCAGAACCTCGATATCCCTGCCACCACCCTGGCGGGCCAGCCATGAGTTCTGCTTCACGCATCGAACTGCTCAGCCCACGCCTCGCCAACCAGATCGCCGCCGGCGAGGTGGTGGAGCGCCCGGCGTCGGTGATCAAGGAGCTGCTGGAAAACAGCCTGGACTCCGGTGCCCGGCGCATCGACGTGGAAGTGGAGCAGGGCGGCGTCAAGCTGCTCAAGGTGCGGGACGACGGCAGCGGCATCGCCGCCGACGACCTGCCGCTGGCCCTGGCCCGTCACGCCACCAGCAAGATCCGCGACCTTGAAGACCTGGAACGGGTGATGAGCCTGGGGTTCCGCGGCGAAGCCCTGGCGTCGATCAGCTCCGTGGCGCGCCTGACCCTGACCTCGCGCACCCGCGACGCCCAGCAGGCCTGGCAGGTGGAAACCGAAGGCCGCGACATGGCGCCGCGGGTCCAGCCCGCCGCGCACCCGGTGGGTACTTCGGTGGAAGTGCGCGACCTGTTCTTCAACACCCCGGCGCGGCGCAAGTTCCTCAAGACCGAGAAGACCGAATTCGACCACCTGCAGGAAGTGATCCGGCGCCTGGCGCTGGCGCGCTTCGACGTGGGCTTCCACCTGCGCCACAACGGCAAGAGCATCCTCAGCCTGCATGAGGCGCCGGACGATGTGTCCCGCGCGCGGCGCGTCGGCGCGGTGTGCGGGCCGGGCTTCCTGGAGCAGGCGCTGCCGATCGAGATCGAGCGCAACGGCCTGCGCCTGTGGGGCTGGGTCGGTCTGCCGACCTTCTCCCGCAGCCAGGCGGACCTGCAGTACTTCTTCGTCAACGGCCGCGCGGTACGCGACAAGCTGGTGGCCCATGCGGTGCGCCAGGCTTACCGCGACGTGCTGTTCAACGGTCGGCACCCGACCTTCGTGCTGTTCCTCGAACTCGATCCGACCGGCGTGGACGTCAACGTCCACCCCACCAAGCACGAAGTGCGCTTCCGTGACGGGCGCATGGTCCACGATTTCCTCTATGGCACCCTGCACCGGGCGCTGGCCGACGTGCGCCCGGACGACCAGGTGGCGGCGCCGGCGGCGACCGCGGAAATCATCCGCCCGACCGGCCAGCAGGCCGGTGAATTCGGGCCCCAGGGTGAAATGCGGCTTTCCGCTGCCGTGCTCGAACAGCCTCTCGCTCCGCCGGCCTCAAGCCCGTCCGGTAGTGGTTCCGGGGCGGGCTACCAGTATCAATACACCCCGCGCCCGACCCCGCCGGTTGCCACCGGCGAGGCCCGCGAGGTGTATCGCGAGTTCTTCTCGCCGCTGCCGAATGCCGAGCCGGCGCCGCTGCCGGAAGGCGAACGTGATATTCCGCCGCTGGGCTACGCCCTTGCGCAACTGAAGGGCATCTATATCCTCGCGGAAAACGCCCATGGCCTGGTCCTGGTGGACATGCACGCCGCCCACGAGCGGATCATGTACGAACGCCTGAAGATCGCCATGGCCAGCGAAGGCCTGAGCGGCCAGCCGCTGCTGGTGCCCGAGTCCCTGGCCCTGAGCCAGCGCGAGGCGGATTGCGCCGAGGAACATGCGCAGTGGTTCCAGCGCCTGGGCTTCGAATTGCAGCGCCTGGGCCCGGAAAGCCTGGCGATCCGGCAGATTCCGGCGTTGCTCAAGCAGGCCGAGGCCAATCGCCTGGTGCAGGACGTGCTCGCCGACCTGATGGAGTACGGCACCAGCGATCGCATCCAGGCGCACCTGAACGAGCTGCTCGGGACCATGGCATGCCACGGCGCGGTGCGCGCCAACCGGCGCCTGGCCATCCCGGAAATGAACGGCCTGCTGCGTGACATGGAGAACACCGAGCGTAGCGGCCAATGCAACCACGGTCGTCCGACCTGGACCCAGATGGGCCTGGACGACCTGGACAAACTGTTCTTGCGCGGTCGTTGATGATGGCAGGTTCCAGACCTCCGGCGATTTTCCTGATGGGCCCGACCGCCGCGGGCAAGACCGACCTGGCCATCGAACTGACCAAGGTGCTGCCGTGCGAGCTGATCAGCGTCGACTCGGCGCTGATCTATCGCGGCATGGACATCGGCACGGCCAAGCCGTCGAAGGAGATTCTCGCCGCCTATCCGCATCGCCTGGTGGACATCCTCGACCCCGCCGAGAGCTATTCGGCAGCGGATTTCCGCAACGACGCCCTGGAAGCCATGGCCGATATCACCGCGCGGGGCAAGATCCCGCTGCTGGTGGGCGGCACCATGCTCTACTACAAGGCGCTGCTGGAAGGCCTGGCGGACATGCCGCCGGCCGACCCGCAGGTGCGCGCCGAACTGGAAGCCCGGGCGCAGGCACTGGGCCTGCAGGCGCTGCACGACGAACTGGCGGCGGTGGACCCGGTTTCGGCGGCGCGTATCCATCCGAATGACCCGCAGCGCCTGATCCGTGCACTTGAAGTGTATCGGGTGAGCGGTTTAACGATGACTTCACATCGTTTGCGTCAAGCTGAGCAAAGTAATAGCACTGACACTTCTGGGCAGGGGCAATTGCCCTATACTGTCGCCAGCCTGGCCATCGCTCCACGGGACCGACAGGTGCTCCACGAGCGAATTGCAGCAAGATTCACGCAAATGCTGGAACAGGGCTTCATTGACGAGGTCCGATCGCTGCGGGCGAGAAGTGACTTGCACGCAGGGCTGCCGTCTATACGGGCGGTGGGTTATCGTCAGGTCTGGGATCATCTTGATGGCAAGCTGACTTCAGTTGAAATGCAGGAGCGCGGCATCATTGCCACTCGCCAACTGGCGAAGCGGCAATTTACCTGGTTGCGCAGTTGGGCCGATCTCCACTGGTTGGACAGCCTGGCTTGCGACAATCTGTCTCGCACCTTGAAATACCTCGGGACCGTCTCCATATTGGGCTGAATCCCGCAATTGCCGTCTATCCTTGGGGGTGGGGCGGCTTGAGCCATCAGTTTTCTTGTTTTTTTACTATTGATCCTTACAGGAGTGCGGCATATGTCAAAAGGGCATTCGCTACAAGACCCTTACTTGAATACTTTGAGAAAAGAAAAAGTCGGGGTTTCGATCTATCTGGTCAACGGCATCAAGCTGCAAGGCACCATCGAGTCCTTCGACCAGTTCGTCATCCTGCTGAAAAACACGGTCAGCCAGATGGTCTACAAGCACGCGATCTCGACCGTCGTCCCGGTACGTCCAATCCGTCTCCCTAGCGCAGCTGACGCCGAACACGGCGACACTGAGCCAGGTAACGCCTGATAGGAGCCTGCTTTGTTCTTTGAGCGCCACGGTGGTGGTGAACGAGCCGTTCTCGTTCATCTGGAAGGTCAGAGCCCTGAGGCGCGCGAAGACCCGCAGGAGTTCCAGGAGCTGGCGTTGTCGGCCGGTGCCGATATCGTCGCGCTCGCCAATGTGGCGCGACACCAGCCTACGGCCAAGTTCCTGATCGGCAGTGGCAAGGTCGAGGAGCTGCGCGACCTGGTCAAGGCCGAAGAGGCCGACCTGGTGATCTTCAACCACACCCTCACCCCGAGCCAGGAACGCAACCTCGAACGCGTTTTCGAGTGTCGCGTGCTTGATCGCACCGGCCTGATCCTCGACATCTTCGCCCAGCGCGCGCGGACCCACGAGGGCAAGCTGCAGGTCGAACTGGCCCAGCTCGAACACATGAGCACGCGCCTGGTTCGCGGCTGGACCCACCTTGAACGGCAGAAAGGTGGTATCGGTCTGCGCGGTCCGGGTGAAACCCAGCTCGAAACCGACCGCCGCCTGCTGCGGGTGCGCCTGCGACAGATCAAGGCACGCCTGGAGAAGGTGCGCAGCCAGCGCGAACAGGCGCGGCGCGGACGCAAACGCGCCGATGTCCCGTCGGTTTCACTGGTGGGCTACACCAACGCCGGCAAATCGACCCTGTTCAACGCCATGACCTCGTCCGAGGTGTATGCGGCCGACCAGCTCTTCGCCACCCTCGACCCGACCCTGCGCCGTCTCGAACTGAGCGACATCGGGCCGATCGTGCTGGCGGACACCGTGGGCTTCATTCGTCACCTGCCGCACAAGCTGGTCGAGGCTTTTCGGGCTACGCTCGAAGAGTCGAGCAACTCCGACCTGCTGCTGCATGTGATCGACGCCCACGAGCCCGAGCGCATGGCGCAGATCGAACAGGTCATGGCGGTGCTCGGCGAGATCGGTGCAGAAGGCTTGCCGATCCTCGAGGTGTATAACAAACTCGACCTGCTTGAAGGCATTGAGCCACATATCCAGCGCAATGCCGACGGCAAGCCGGAGCGGGTCTGGGTCTCGGCGCGTGATGGCCGGGGGCTGGAGTTGGTGGGGCAGGCGATCGCCGAGTTGCTGGGGGATGACCTCTTCATCGGTACCCTGCGCCTGGAGCAGCGCTACGCGCGTTTGCGTGCGCAATTCTTCGCGGCGGGGGCCGTGCAGAACGAAGAACACGACGAAGAAGGCAGCAGCCTCCTGGCAGTGCGCCTGCCACGGGTCGACTTCAACCGCCTGGTGGCGCGCGAAGGGTTTGAACCGGTCGAGTTCCTCGAACAACACACTTTGCAATAAAAGCCTGACGACGCGGTCAGGCAGCCGTGACAGGCATTCTGTAGCATTGGACGGCGCGCCGTTGGCGCGTCTTTGCTTTATCAGATGGAGAGCGCTATGGCTTGGAATGAGCCGGGTGGCAACTCGAACAATCAGGACCCTTGGGGTGGGCGCCGCGGCGGTGGTGGCGGCGGCGACAAGAAAGGCCCTCCGGATCTCGACGAGGCCTTCCGCAAGCTGCAGGATAGCCTGAACGGCATGTTCGGCAGTGGCAAGAAACGTGGTGGCGGCGACAGCCTTCCCAAGGGTGGCGGCTTTGGCCTGCTGGGCGTTGGTCTTGCCGTGCTGGCGGCCATCTGGCTGTACAGCGCGGTCTACGTGGTGGACGAGCAGGAGCAGGCCGTTGTGCTGCGCTTCGGCAAGTACTACGAAACCGTCGGCCCGGGCCTGAACATCTACTTCCCCCCGATCGACCGCAAGTACATGGAAAACGTCACGCGTGAGCGTGCGTACACCAAGCAGGGCCAGATGCTGACCGAGGACGAGAACATCGTCGAGGTGCCGCTGACCGTGCAGTACAAGATCAGCAACCTGCAGGACTTCGTGCTCAACGTCGACCAGCCCGAGGTCAGCCTGCAGCACGCGACCGACAGCGCCCTGCGCCACGTGGTGGGTTCCACCGCCATGGACAAGGTGCTGACCGAAGGCCGCGAGCAGATGGCGATCGAGATCAAGGAGCGTCTGCAACGCTTCCTCGACACCTATCGCACCGGTATCACCGTGACCCAGGTCAACGTGCAGAGCGCGGCAGCCCCGCGTGAAGTGCAGGAAGCCTTCGACGACGTGATCCGTGCCCGCGAAGACGAGCAACGCGCCCGCAACCAGGCCGAGTCCTACGCCAACGGCGTGGTGCCGGAAGCCCGCGGCCAGGCGCAGCGCATCATCGAGGACGCCAACGGCTACCGCGACGAAGTCGTCTCCCGCGCCAAGGGTGAGGCCGACCGCTTCACCAAGCTGGTCACCGAGTACCGCAAGGCGCCTGAAGTTACCCGCGAGCGCCTGTACCTGGAAACCATGCAGCACGTCTACAGCAACACCAGCAAGGTCCTGGTCACCGGCAAGGACGGGCAGAACAACCTGCTCTACCTGCCGCTGGACAAGATGGTCGACGGCAGCCGCAACGCCAATGCACCGGTCAGCGTCCCCGCGACCTCGGTCAATGACGCGGCGAACCGGGCTGCCGAGCTGCAACAGCAACAGTCGCAAGTGCGCACCAGGGAGAGTCGCTGATGAGCAATAAATCGCTGATCGCCCTGATTGTCGGCGTCGTCCTGGCCATCGTTGCCTGGAACAGCTTCTACATCGTGGCCCAGACCGAACGTGCGGTACTCCTGCAATTCGGTCGTGTGGTCCAGGCGGATGTCCAGCCCGGCCTGCACGTGAAGGTTCCCTACGTGAACCAGGTGCGCAGGTTCGACGCGCGACTGATGACCCTCGACGCCCCGACCCAGCGGTTCCTGACCCTGGAGAAGAAAGCGGTGATGGTCGACGCCTATGCCAAGTGGCGGGTGAAGGACGCCGAGCGTTTCTACACCGCGACCTCCGGCATGAAGCAGATCGCCGACGAGCGTCTGTCCCGTCGTCTGGAAAGCGGCCTGCGTGACCAGTTCGGTAAACGCACCCTGCACGAAGTGGTGTCCGGCGAGCGCGATGCGCTGATGGCCGACATCACCGGCTCGCTGAACCGCATGGCGGAGAAGGAGCTGGGCATCGAGGTGGTCGACGTCCGCGTCAAGGCCATCGACCTGCCGAAGGAAGTGAACCGCAGCGTGTTCGAGCGGATGAGCACCGAGCGTGAGCGGGAAGCCCGCGAGCATCGCGCCAAGGGTAACGAGTTGGCCGAAGGCATCCGTGCCGACGCCGATCGTCAACGCCGCGTGCTGCTGGCCGAAGCCTATCGGGAATCGGAAGAGACCCGCGGTGACGGCGATGCCCAGGCAGCGGCGATCTACGCCAAGGCCTACGGCCAGGACCAGGACTTCTACGCGTTCTACCGTAGCCTGAATGCCTACCGCGAAAGCTTCAGCAGCAAGAACGACGTTCTGGTCCTCGACCCGAGCAGCGAGTTCTTCCGTTTCATGAACAAAGCGAAACCGTGACACCCGATCACCCCGCTGGGCGGCTAATACGTCTGGCGGGGTGATTTCTGCAAGACAACGGGTGTATGATGCGGCAGCCGGGAAATTCCCGGCTTTTTTGCGTCTGCGAGATCGAATGATCCGCCAGGCGAGGCAATTCAGGATTCACGAGGGTATCGGCACTGCGGCAACGCTGGAATCGGCGCTGCGCGGGTGATTTGCCGCGACCTGCTTTACTCACGGCCAGCTCGGAGCAGGCCGCCCGGACCAAAGGGGAATAGGCGTAATGGCAACGGTAGACCGCTGGCTGCTGCCAGATGGCATCGAAGAAGTACTGCCACCTGAGGCGACACGCATCGAGATCGCGCGTCGCCAGGTGTTGGATCTGTTCCAGAGCTGGGGTTACGAGTTCGTCGTGACTCCCCATATCGAGTACCTGGAATCGCTGCTCACCGGTGCCGGCCAGGACCTGGACCTGCGTACCTTCAAGGTGGTCGATCCACAGTCCGGCCGGCAGATGGGCTTCCGCGCCGACATCACGCCGCAGGTGGCGCGCATCGATGCGCACACCCTGCGCCGCGAAGGCCCGACCCGCCTGTGCTATGCCGGCAGCGTGCTGCACGCCCAGCCACGGGCGTTGTCGACCTCGCGCAGCCCGATCCAGCTGGGTGCCGAGCTGTATGGCGATGCCAGCCCGGTCAGCGATGTGGAAGTGATCAGCCTGATGCTGGCCATGCTGCAACTGGCCGATGTGCCGGACGTGCACATGGACCTCGGCCATGTCGGCATCTACCGCGGCCTGGCCCGTGCCGCCGGCCTGTCCGGCGCGGTCGAGCAGCAGCTGTTCGATGCCCTGCAACGCAAGGCCATCGACGAAGTGGTGGCCCTGACCGCCAACCTGCCAGCCGACCTGGCCGGCATGCTCCGCGCCCTGACCGAGCTGTGCGGCGGTCGCGAAGTGCTGGAAGCGGCCCGCGTACGCCTGGGCCGTGCCCCGGCAGCCGTACTGGCAGCCCTGGATGACCTGCTGGCGATCGCCGACCGGCTGACCGCGCGTTATCCACAGTTGCCGCTGTATTTCGACCTGGGCGAGCTGCGTGGCTACCACTACCACACCGGCGTGGTGTTCGCCGCGTTCGTCCCGGGTGTCGGCCAGTCGATCGCCCAGGGTGGTCGCTACGACGACATCGGAGCGGACTTTGGCCGGGCACGTCCGGCCACCGGTTTCTCCACGGATTTGAAGACCCTGGTCACACTGGGGCGGGCAGAGGTCGTATTGCCCACTGGCGGGATCTGGATGCCCGACAGCGGCGACGCGGCTCTGTGGCAGTTGGTCTGCCAGTTGCGCACTGAAGGTCAGCGGGTTGTGCAGGCACTGCCTGGCCAGCCACTGGCTGCCGCCGTCGAGGCGGACTGCGACCGGCAATTGATTCTGCAAAACGGGCTCTGGCAGGTTCTGCCACTGGCCATCTGAGATTAGTCGCCGGCCCTCTCGCCGGCGCCAAGTTTGCGCGAATGAGGACAAGTGTTATGGGTAAGAATGTCGTAGTCCTGGGCACCCAATGGGGTGATGAGGGCAAAGGCAAGATCGTCGATCTGCTGACCGAACATGCTGCCGCCGTAGTGCGCTACCAGGGTGGCCACAATGCCGGTCACACGCTGGTGATCGACGGTGAGAAGACCGTGCTGCACCTGATCCCTTCGGGCGTCCTGCGCGAAGGCGTGCAGTGCCTGATCGGCAACGGCGTGGTGGTTGCACCCGACGCGCTGATGCGTGAAATCGTCAAGCTGGAAGAGAAGGGCGTACCGGTTCGCGATCGCCTGCGCATCAGCCCGGCCTGCCCGCTGATCCTGTCCTACCACGTCGCCCTGGACCAGGCGCGCGAGAAGGCCCGTGGCGAGCAGAAGATCGGCACCACCGGTCGCGGCATCGGCCCGGCCTACGAAGACAAGGTGGCCCGTCGCGGCCTGCGCATCGGCGACCTGTTCCACCGCGAGCGTTTCGCCGCCAAGCTGGGCGAGCTGCTGGACTACCACAACTTCCAGCTGGTCAATTACTACAAAGAGCCGGCCATCGACTTCCAGGAAACCCTGGACCAGTGCATGGAATACGCCGAGCAGCTGAAGCCGATGATGCTCGACGTCACCGCCGAACTGCATAACCTGCGTCGCGCTGGCAAGGACATCATGTTCGAAGGTGCACAGGGCTCGCTGCTGGACATCGACCACGGTACCTACCCGTACGTCACCAGCTCCAACACCACCGCCGGCGGCATCGCCACCGGTTCCGGCGTTGGCCCGATGTACATCGACTACATCCTCGGCATCACCAAGGCCTACACCACCCGCGTCGGTTCCGGCCCGTTCCCGACCGAACTGTTCGATGACGTCGGTGCCTACCTGGCCAAGCGTGGCCACGAGTTCGGTGCCACCACCGGCCGTGCCCGTCGTTGCGGCTGGTTCGACGCCGTCATCCTGCGTCGCGCCATCGACGTCAACAGCATCTCGGGCCTGTGCCTGACCAAGCTGGACGTACTGGACGGCCTGGAAACCATCCGTATCTGCGTGGGCTACAAGAACGAGAACGGCGCGGTCATCGATGCACCGACCGACGCCGACAGCTACATCGGCCTGGAGCCGGTGTACGAAGAGATGCCAGGCTGGACCGAATCGACCGTGGGCGCCAAGACCCTGGAAGAACTGCCGGCCAACGCCCGTGCCTACATCAAGCGTGTGGAAGAGCTGGTCGGCGCGCCGATCGACATCATCTCCACCGGTCCTGACCGCAACGAGACCATCGTGCTGCGTCATCCGTTCGCCTGATTCAGGTCAAGCGTCAACGACAAAGGCCCCTTTTCAGGGGCCTTTGTCGTTTTTGTCCCTTTGCGACGGCACAAGCCTTGCTGTGAAATTGCCTTCAGGGATGCCATCACTGTAATGGCTCCGAAAAGCAGAGGGATTTATTGTGTCTGCCGTTATCTCATTGTTACGAAGCCGCCTCTTGCGGCCTGTCTTTGTGGCGCTTGGTATCGCTCTTTTGGTGCAGGTCGTGGTCGCCGTGGTGCTGACCCGCAGCACGGTCACCGCACTGGAAGCCGATCTGGGCAATCGCATGGGGGCTGACAGCCAGAAGCTGGCGTCGGATCTGGACCAGGCGGCGAAGGAAGTCAGCTCGGGCTTGAGCAGCCTGTCCGAAAGTACCCGGCAACGCCTGACCGCCGGTTTGTCGTCGCGTCTGGAAGAAGAACAGGCGCAATTGCGCGCCACCCTGGAGAAGAACCTGCGCGACTCGGCCAACGACATGGCCGAACTGCTCGCCTCGGTGGCGCCCCGGGCCATCTGGGACGTGGACGTGCCGACCCTGTCGGAATTCGCCCGCCGGGCCCAGCGCAATCCCAACGTCCTGTTCGTGGTCTACGACAACGACAAGGGCGAACACCTGACCCGCTACCTCAACCGTCAAAATCCTATCAACCAGGCCCTGCTGGAAAAGGGGCAGGGCGAGCGTGCCCTGGACAAGGTGCTGGACGCCGCGCGCAACGATCCGGCGGTGTACTTCGTCGAAGCCTCGATCAACCCCAACGGCGTCGAGATCGGCAAGGTGCTGATGGGTATCTCCACCGCCTCGGTGGACGCCGAACTGAAGGCCCTGGACAAGCGTTTCTCCGCGCTGATCGCCAGTGGTGACCAACTGGTGGCCGACAGCCTCACCAGCGCCGCCGCCGACAGCACCAAGGCCCTACGCAGCCGCCTGGAAACCGCGCAGAACAGCGCCCTGCAGATGAAGGCCAACACCTCGCAATCGGTGCAGGACGCGGCGACCACCCTGCGCTGGCGCATTGGCCTGGGCCTGGCCCTGGTCGGCTGCGGCGTGCTGCTGGTGGTGGCGGTGGTCCTCGGCCGTCGCGTGGTCAACAAGCTGCGCCTGCTGATCGCCGCGCTCAACGACCTGGCCGCCGGGGAAGGCGACCTGACCAAGCGCGTGGCCATCGACAGCCGCGACGAGATCGGCGACATGGCGGCAGCGGTCAACCGCTTCGTCGACAAGCTCCAGCCGATCGTTCGCGAGGCCGGCGAAGTGGCCCAGCGCACCGGCGTCGAGATCAGCAGCATGGCCCAGCGCAACGCCGGTGCCGACTCCGCCGCAGCGACCCAGCGTGATGAAGTGGCCGAGAGCCTGCGCGCGCTGTCGAGCATGGCCGACGAAGCCCAGGCGGAAAGCCGGGCCATGCAGGAAGCCCTGCAACAGGTGGTGGACATCCGCCAGGCCACCGACGAGAACAGCCGCACCTCGGCCCAGGTCGCCAAGCTGATCGAGGCGCTGGCAGGGCAGGTGGATACCGGCTCCAAGGTGATCGAGCGTCTTGCCGAGCAGAGCGAGCAGATCGAAGTGGTGCTGACGGTGATCCACGGCATCGCCGAGCAGACCAACCTGCTGGCGCTGAACGCGGCGATCGAGGCGGCGCGGGCCGGCGAGACCGGGCGCGGCTTTGCCGTGGTGGCTGATGAAGTGCGGGCCCTGGCGAGCAAGACGCAAAGCTCCACCGGCGATATCCAGGCCCATATCGGTGCCTTGCAGCAAGGGGCCAAGGAAGCGGTGGCGGCCATCAGCCAGGCCGGGCGTCAGGCCAGCGAAGGCTTGCTGGTACTGCGCGACAACGCCCGTCTGCAACAGTCGGTGCAGGTCTCGGTGGAGCAGGTGCATGCGGCCATCGGCCTCGCCACCCGCGCGGCCGAGCAGCAGGCGCAGGGTGCCCAGGCGGTACGGGGACGGGTGGAGAACATCCATGCCCAGGCCGAGCGTGCTGCCGAGGTGGTCATGCAGACCACCGCCAGCAGCAAGGTCCTCGATGGCCTGGCGGCCCAGCTCAAGGCCAGCCTGGGCCAGTTCCGCGCCTGATCAGGCGCGGTTCAGGTACATCCGGGTGGTCAGCAGGTACACCGGCAACCCGGACACCAGGATCAGCAGCGCCGCATAAGGCGCCGCCGCGGCGAACTCGATATTGGCAGTGTGCGCCCACACCTCGGTGGCCAGGGTGGTCATGCCGGTGGGGCTGAGCAGCAGGGTCGCGGTCAGCTCCTTCATGGCGTCGAGGAACACCAGGGCGAAGGCGGCGGCCAGGGCCGGGAAGATGATCGGCAGGGTCACCCGGCAGAACGCCGTGAACGGCGTCGCGCCGAGGGTCCTGGCGGCTTCTTCCAGCTGCGGCGCGGCCTTGGTCAGTGCCGTGCGCACCGGCGCCTGGGCCAGGGGCAGGAACAGCAGGGCATAGGCCAGCAGCAACAGCCCCGTGGTCTGGTACATCGCCGGCACATAGTGCAGGGCGAAGTACACCAGGGTCAGGGCGATCACCAGGCCCGGCAGGGCATGCAGCAGGTACGGCAGGCGCTCGGCCCAGATCGCCAGGCGGCCCTTGTAGCGCACCACCAGGAAGCTCACCGGCAAGGCCAGCAACAGGCTGACGCCCGCGCCACCCAAGGACAGCGACAGCGACGAGAGCAGCGCCCGGCTGATGTCCGCCACCGGGAAGGCCGCAGAAGACCCCACGCTCAACCAGTACGCCAGCATCCCCAGCGGAATCCCGCTGCCGAGGATCGCCAGGCCCAGGCAATACAGCTGGCCAACCGGCATCCAGCCACGCAGGCGCACCGGCGCACCACGGCGGGCCACGCCCTGGCCGATGCGCACATGCCGCGCCTTGCCGCGTACCCGCAGCTCCAGCCAGAGCATCAGCAGGCACATCAGCAACAGCACCGCCGAGAGCATCGCCGCGTTGGCGTTGCTGAACTCCAGCTCGAACTGCTGGTAGATCGCCGTGGTGAAGGTCTGCAGGTTGAGGATCGACAGGGCGCCGAACTCCACCAGCATGTGCAGGGCGATCAGCAGGCTGCCGCCGAGGATCGACGGCCACAGCAGCGGCAGGGTGACCCGGCGGAACACCGCCCAGCGGTTGCAGCCCATGGTCCGCGCCGATTCTTCCAGCGAGGTGTCGAGGTTGCGCAGGGTTGCCGCCACCGGCAGGAACACCAGCGGGTACTTGGACAGGCTCATCACCAGGATGGCGCCCCACAGCCCTTCGAACTTCGGACTCAGGGACACCCAGGTGAAACCGCTGACGAACGACGGCACGGCAAACGGCAGGCACAGGATCACGCCCCACAGGCGCCGTCCCGGCAGGTCGCTGCGTTCCAGCAGCCAGGCCAGGGACATCCCGACTACCGCGCAGGCGACCGTGACCCCGACCATCAGCAGCAGGGTGTTGCGCATCAGGCCCCAGACGAAGGGCCGCCAGATCAGGCGCAGGGCTTCATGCCAGCCGGCCTGCCAGGTCTTCAGCGCCACATACAGCAGCGGTAGCAGGCTCAGGCCCACCAGCAGCAGGACCGGCAGCACCACCCAGATCGAAGGTCGCTTGCGCCGCGGCACGAAGCCGGTGCTTGGCGCCACGGGAAGCGCGGCGCTCATCAGAGCAGGCCGACTTCGCGTTCGAGTTCCAGCGCTTCCTCGGCGTTACCCAGGTCGGCCGGGGTGATCTTCGGTGGACGCAGGTCTTCGAACGGCTTCAGGCCCTGGTCGGAGACCATGCCCTTGTGCAGCGGGTACTCGGCGGTGGTCTGGGTGATGACGCGCTGGCCTTCCTCGCTGGCCATCCAGGCGAGCAGGGCCTGGGCTTCCTTCGGATGCTTGCTGGCTTTCACCGCGGCGGCGCCGGAGATGGTCATCAGGCCGCCGACGTCGCCGTCCGCCAGGTAGTACAGCTTCGAATCCAGCTGGCCGCGTTCTTTCTTGAGGGCGTACCAGTAGTAGTTGTTCACCAGCACCGCGGCGACTTCACCGTTTTCCACGGCCTTCAGGGCGACCATGTTGTTGGTGTAGGTCTTGCCGAAGGCCTTGAGGCCGGTCAGCCATTCCTCGGCGGCTTCGCGGCCGTGCAGTTTGAGGATGGCCACGGCCTGTTCCTGGAAGGCGCCGCTGGTAGGCACGAAGCCGATCTTGCCGTCCCACTCGGGATCGGCGAAGTCCATGACCGACTGCGGCAGGTCTTTCTCGTCGATCTTCTTCGGGTTGAAGGCCACCACGCGGGTACGCGCGGTCACGCCCATCCAGGTGCCGTTGGCGGCGACGAATTCCTTGGGCAGGACGTCGAGGGTGGTCTGCTCGATCTTCGCCAGCAGGCCCAGTTCGCCGAGGTTGTTCAGCGGCGGCGATTCCTCGGTGTAGATGACATCGGCGGGGGAACGGTCGCCTTCCTCGATGATCTGGCTGGCCAGCTGGTTGCTGCTGCCCTTGCGGATGTTGATATGGATGCCGGTCTTGGCCTCGTAGGCCTTGGCGATGGCTTCGCCGATTTCCTTGTGCTGGCCGTTGTAGAGCGTCAGGCTCACGGGATCGGCGGCCAGGGCGGCCGGCGCGGCGAGCACCAGGCCAAGGAGGGAAACGGCCAGGCCGCGCAGAATCGGGGTACGGCGGATCGTCATGCGGGTGGTTCCTCGCTTACGGGCTTTACAAATTGTTGCAATGATAAACGATATTATTTCTCAGGTACGCCCATGAAGGAAAAATCATGAGCAGGCTATCGTTTATCCAGCCCGGTGTTGTCAGTGGAGCCGCGAAGCGGCTCCATGAGGTTCAGCCCGTGAGCGACCGTTCATCCGCCAGTACCGACTCCGTCCCCCGCCCGATGCTGTGCCGCACCCGCCAGGCCAGCACGAACGCCACCAGCACCCCGCCACTGAGCACCGCGAGCATCCCGGCGTGGCCCAGCCGATCCAGCAGCAGTCCCGCCGCTACCGGAACCGCCAGGCGGGTGATGACGAACAGGCTCGACTGCAGGCCATAGTCACTGGCATTGCGCTGGCGCCGGGTGAAGAACAGGGTCAGGCCGAACATCAATGCCGACACCGCGCCCATGCTCGCCGCCAGGCACAGGACACTGGCGATCAACCAGGCCGGGCCGAGGCGCAGCCACACCGTGGCGGTCAGCAGCAGCAGGGCGAGCAGGGCGGCCAGCAGGTAGATGACGATCGCCCGCGCCGCGCCCAGCACCGGGACCAGGCGCCCGCCCAGCAGGCTGGCCAGCGCGCCGGTACCACCGCCGACGATGCCCACCAGCCAGGCCACCTGTTCCATCGGCATGCCCTGGTCGAGCATCAGCGGCTTGAGGTACAGCCAGGCGGCACCGATGAAGGGGAAGCCGGTCAGCAGCAGACAGGTCCACTGGCGTGCGGCGGGCTGGTTGAAGAAGCTCACCCAGTCTGCGACGAAGCCTGGCTGCGGCCCTGGCGCGGCAGTTTCGCTGTGTTCCCGGTGGCGCAGCATCAGCAGCGGCAGCACGCCAGCCAGCAAGCCCAGCCCCATCAGCAGGAAGGGCGCCTGCCAGCCGAAACGCGCCTGTACCAGCAGCATCGCCCCGCCACCGATGATCGCCCCCAGGAACAGCGCCGCAGAGCGGATGCTACCGGCGCGCAGTTGCTCGGTGCGGGGCAGCCAGCGCACCGCCAGGGCGTTCAGCGGAATGTCCATCCAGGTCGCCAGCACGCTGATGGCCAAGGTCATGGCGAACAGCGTGCCGCGCTGTTCGATCAGGTTTTGCCGACCGATCAGCCAGTACAGCACCAGCAGCACGGCACCGAGCAGCAGCATCCAGTGCACCAGGTGGCCCTTGCCCAGGCGCACCCGCTGCACGGGGACGGCGAGAGCGAACTTGAACACCGCCGGCAACCCGGCGAGCTGGAACAGGCCGATCTCGGTGCCGCTCCAGCCGTACTGGCGCATCACCAGCGGCATGCCGAACATCAGGTAGATGCTGGGGATCGCCAGCACCAGGTTGAGCCAGCCGAACAGCAGTTGCAGGCCGGCGATGCGGGATCCGTTCATGGCTGCTCCTTGCGGGCGATCACGGCGTTCACCGGGGTGACCGGAAAGCGCAGGTCGTTGAGCTGCTGCACCCGTTGGTAGCCATGCGAACGCAGCAGGCGCGCCAGTTCGCCTTCGGCCAGGACATGCCGGCCATGCATGCGCATGTGCAGGTAGTAGGGCAGGACCCGGCCGGCTTGCTTCGGCACGGCGGGGACTTCCGCCTGGCAGCAGACCAGCACGCCACCGGGTTTCAGGGCCGCGTGCAGGCGGTCGAGCACGGCGGGCAGGTCCTTGACGAAGTGCAGGACCGAGGAACACCAGATCAGGTCGTAGCCCTCGCCGAAGTCATCCTGGTCGAGATCGCCACCGACGGCCTGCAGGCGGGTGTCGAGGGCGGCAGCGGCGATGTTGTCGGCCGCCACGGCCGCGCATTCCGGGTACTCGAAGACGACACCGCGCAGTGCCGGAAGACGCCGGGCGAGGGCGACCGCCACCAGGCCGGGGCCACCGCCGAGGTCGAGGATGCGTTCCAGGCGCGGGTATTCGGGCAAGGTTTCCAGCAGGGCGCAGGCGACGCCGGCGGTGACCGCACGCTGCTCCTGGGCGATCTGCACCCGGGCGGCGTTGGCCCAGCCGCGGCGGATCGCGTCGGACAGCGCAGGCGGCGCGGTGCTGCCGTTGCGTAGCAGGTCGCCGAGTTGTTCGCCGGTCTGGCGCATCACCTTGTGGCGGAACAGCAGCGCATCGCCGCAATACGTCGGCGCATCCTGGCGCAGGTAGTCGGCGGCCAGTGGCGTGTTGCGGTAGCGCTGGCGCACGTCGCGCTGCAACAGGTTCATGCTCCACAGCAGTTCGAGCAAGTAGCCGGTGTTGGCGTGGTCCAGGCACAGCGCGCCGGCCACCTCGTGGGGTGCAGCGAACTCCTGCAGCTGGTCGAACAGCCCGCATTCCAGCGCCAGGTGCAAGGCATCGGCCCCGAGACCGGCGAGTTGCAGGTCCCAGCAGGGCTGGAGGTCGTGGGCGCCGGTCAGGGCGCAAGGATCGGATGGATTGGCTGACTGGTGCACGGTGACTCCCTGTACTGATCACGGCAGTGAAACGACCCATGGCCGAGTCACCGGAAACGGTGATATACGTTAAATGAGAATCGTTAATGATAAATATGCGCAGCGGAGCCATTTCTATGGGAAACGTCGCGCACCTTCAGGGATGTCCTCATGACCATGTCGAAAGGCAGCTGCCGCCTGCGCCTCGATCACCCACATGCCCGCACGGTCCTGGCGGATGGGCGATTGCGCATGCAACTGGATGACGACCTCGGAAACTGCTATTCCGAGCTGCTGCAGCTGGAGCAGGGCCTGAGCCTCGGGCGTCTGCACTACCACCCGGTGCGCCCGCTGATCGAGGAAACCTGCGGGCCCCACAGCGGCCATGTGATGGTGGTGACCATTGGCCTGCAAGGGAAATCCGGTTTCGAAGGGCGCGACAACGATGTGCTGTTCCAGGCCGGCCACACCACCATCACCGCGTTCCGCGCCACGCCGGGCGAGCGCCGCTACGAAGCCAACCAGACCGCCTCGCAACTGCGCGTGGTGATCGACCAGGCGGCCCTGTGCAAGTACCTCGGCGAACAGCGCGCTGCCCAGGTGCTGGGCAATGGCCGTCTCAACCGCCTGGCCTTTCGCGCCAGCTCCAGCGCCGCCATGGGCCATGCCGCAGCGCTGGTGCGGCACCTGCATCCGGGGCCGATGAACCCGTCGTCGCGCCTCGACCTGCACATCCATGCCCTGAGCCTGCTGTCCGAGCAGTTCAACCTGCTGGCGCCGCCGCAGCCCGTGGCTTCGCCGCTGAGTGCCAGCGACGTCGAACGCATCGAGCGCGCGCGCAACCTGCTGCATGAGCAGTTGCACATGCCGTTGACCGTCGAATACCTGGCGACCAGCGTGGGCATCAACGAACACAAGCTCAAGGAAGGCTTCCGCTACCTGTTCGACAGCACCCCGGCGCGCATGCTGCTCGACCTGCGGATGCGCAAGGCCATGACCCTGCTCGAATCCGGCCAGCAGGTGGCGCAGGCGGCGTGGCAGGTGGGGTACAAGTACCCGAACAACTTCACCGTGGCCTTTACCCGCTACTTCGGGCGGGCGCCGAAGTCGATCTTCGGCAGGAAGCGCTGAGGGCCCGGGCCGTATACGGCGGCCTGGGCCCCTCCGGTGATGGTCGCTCACCGCGCATAGATATTTCAGCTTCTCGCATACCAATCTAAACGAGAGTCATTTGCGTTTATCGGTAGTATCGATTCGCCGCCACAGAGCGGTCTCGAAACTGCCATGTACTGATAAACACGGGTCTCGTCATGTCCTTCTCCACCACACCACCGTCGACCTTGCGCCTCAAGCCGCTGGCCTGGTCGATCCTGCTGGCGCTGTCCAGCGCCGCCGCGCTGGCCGAGGGTGAAGCCCCGGTCGCGCCTGCTTCCACGCCGAACATGGGGCCGATCGAGATCGAGCTGCCGGCGGGCTATGAAGAGGAATTGAGCAAGTCCGGAACCTCGCAGAAGGGGCTGCAGGTGCTGGAGGCGCAGGAGGTCAAGGCGGAGTACGAGGAGCGCGACGACAAGGGGCGCAGCGACGTCTACCGCAAGGATGTTTCCAACGTCTATGCCGGCAAGGAGGAGCTGGAGCGCTACAAGGGCACCTCGGTCTCCGACGTGTTCAGCGGCCTCAACGGTGTCTACAGCGGCGATGCGCGCAACAGCGGTGCGCTGGACCCGAACATCCGCGGTATCCAGGGCGAAGGCCGGATCCCGGTGACGGTGGATGGCACCGAGCAGGCGATGTCGGTGTGGCAGGGCTCGGGTGGCATCTCCAACCGCAACTACGTCGACCCCAACATGATCGGCAGCATTTCGGTGGAGAAGGGGCCTTCGCTGAGCGAGGGGGTACAGACCGGGATCGGTGGATCGGTGCAGATCAAGACCCTGGACGTCGACGATATCGTCAAGCCGGGGCAGCCGTGGGGCATCGAGATCAAGACCGAGACGGCGAGCAATTCGGTGTCGCCGGATGACTCGGGGGCCAGGCTGTTCGGGCGGGACTATCACGATGTGCCGGGAGCCAACGTCAGCTACGAGGGCATAGTGGGGTTTACCCTGCCCAACGGTGGCCGAGTGACACCGCGCAAGGGGGCGGGCGGCACCGATTTCAACTTCGATGACAACGCTTTCCGGATCGCGGCGGGGACCCGGCAGGAAGATTTCGACTTGCTGGCGGCCTACAGCTACCGGCGCAAGGGCAACTACTACAGCGGCAAAGGCGGTAGCCAGCGCTATGAAACCGAGGACTGGCTGGACAAGGCCAAGGCCGAAGCCCAGCACACGGTGCCGGGCGCGGGCACTTCCTACGTGGCGCAGCTGTATCACCCTGGTTACGAGGTAACCAATACGTCGACTGATATCCGCACCAGCCTGGTCAAGGGCACCTGGTACCTCGCCGATCAGCAGAGCCTGAAGCTGTCCTACATGCATACCGACATGGAATATGGCGAGAGCTCACCCTTCGTCAACAGCCTCACCACGTTCCAAGGGCTCGATGGCGTACTGAACACCGGCATCCAGTACCCCTATTCGCAAGTGAAGCAGGATACCTGGTCGCTCAGTTACACCTGGAATCCCGAAGACAATGACCTGATCAATCTCAAGGCCGGGATCTGGCAGACCCATAACGACAGCAAGCGCTATCAGACTGGCGATTCGATCTACGGTGTCGCGGCCACTGCCGGGGATCGCGATAGTGCCTGGGACAACTGGACTCATTGCCAGTATTCCGGCAACCCGGTGTTTTGTGCGCTTGCCCCCAGTACCCAGCCAGTGCCAATGGATAACAGTGATGGCCGCTTCACGATCATTGCCAGGTCGCTGCAAGTATCCAGGCATGATCGCTGGGGCGTGAACCTGAGCAACCGCATGGCGTTCAGCGACACGTTCAACGTGACACTGGCCAGCGATTTCAGTCACGAGAAGCTGGATGAAAACTATGCGGCACCGGAAATGCTCGGCAGCGAGATCGTCTACGGCACGTCGCACTTCGGACCGCGCAGCGGCAAGCGTCAGCAATACAACTTCAGTTTCAACAATGAGTGGACCGCGCTGCCGTGGCTGGTGGTAAACGCCGGGGCGCGCTACAGCGACTACAACTCGTTCGATGAGGGGCTGGCCAGGCACCGGGAGAATCAGGACACAAGTTGGGATGCAAGCGAGGTGAAAACCGGCCGGGTGTTTGGCTACCGGCGACTGATGACCGATGAAGAGGTCGCGACGCTTGAGCAGGATCTGCGCGCAGAATATGAGTCGTGGGGCTTCACGCCGGAGGAAATCGAGCAGGAGTTGCCAGGCACGCTGGGTAACTTCCAGGTCAATGGGCTTTATTACACCGCGCGAGGACAGGAGAAGTTCACCTCCTCTTACGACGGATTCAAGATCGACAGGTCGACCAACCAGTTCCTCAATGGCTCTATCGATCTCAACGAGACGGTGACCAACCCTCAGGGGACCACGGGTACAGCCAAGCGCTATATCCAGCCCGAGAGCTTGAGCGATGTCAGTACCCCCGTCGCGGAACAGGACAAGTGGGCCAAGCCGGAGAAGCGTCGCGACCATGCCTGGGCACCCATGGCGGGGCTCACCTTCCTGCTCACGGACAACGCCCGGGTCTATGTGCGCTACAGCGAAATGGTGCGTTTCCCGACGCTGTACGAGGATCTCCAGGCAGGCACGGCTTTCGGGCGAAGTTCGACTGCTTCAATGAACCCGGAACATGCCTATAACTGGGAAGTCGGTTATGTGCATGACTTGCGCAGTTTCGTTCCGGAGTGGCGCCATGCGGACTTTCGCATCAACTACTACAAGAATGAAATACACGACTTCATCGATCGCGACCGCATGTACAACATCGTTCAGTTCGACAAGAAGACTTATTCGGGTATCGAGTTGCAGGCGCGCACGGACACCGGTCGTTACTTCAGTAACTTCGGCATCAGTTATCGACTCGAACAGAAACTTTGCGACAAGGACTATGCCGCTACCCTCGATCCTTTCTACAACAATGCCATTTCCAGCTGTGTAACCGGGGGCTTCCCCCAGACCATGGCGCGCACCAGCTTGCAGCCGCAGTACTCGATCAACCTCGACGGCGGCGTGCGGCTGTTCAGCGAGAAGCTCGAACTGGGTGGGCGGATGGTCTACCACAGCAGCGCCAGGAACGAGGAAGAGGCGAAGTGGATTGCCAACGACGTCGTTGGCGCGGAAGGATTCGGACGGCCCTATCAATGGCATCCGATCTGGGTATTCGATGCCTTCGCAAGTTATCAGGTAACTGAAAACCTGGACGTCGATTTCGGCGTAAACAACCTGACCAACCGTTATTACATCGATCCTTTGGCACGGGCCATGATGCCGGCGCCAGGCCGTACGATGAAGTTGGGCATCACTGCACGATTCTGATGAATATCACGCCGGATTTTTTTGCTGTTTTTTAATTAAAAACAGTGTTGTTTCAACTATCCAAGGAGGTTCCATGAAAAAGCTGTTCGTTCTTTCCGCATTGTCGTTGATGGCATCCACCAGCTTTGCTGCAACTGTGTCAGGGGGATCGTCCAACGCTTACGTCAAGGCGGCGCCGTCCAACATGCTCGCTGCTGGTACCGCAGGTATCGCCATGCCGACCACCGTCGGTGGCGCTGCCGACACCTCGAAAGTGGTCAGTTTCGCTGCCGGTCCGATTGCCCAGACCAACGCGTTGATTACCACGCCAGGCAGTGCTTTGGCACACATCTCCCAATACAATCCTTCCACCGGCGCCACCACCATCGTCTCCGAGACGTGGAAAAACACTGTCGCCTACAACACCAACGTCTACGCCTATCGCCAGATCAGCGATCCGGTCCCGACCTTCCCGCAGTTCGGTGGTGAAGTCATCGCCAAGGTCTCCGGCGCCGAGGTGTATTTTGGTGAATGGGCCCCCCGCAAGACCGGCACCCAGCCGCTGAACAGCACCGACCTGAACCTGTCCAGCCCTGATCGCGCCGTCTGGTTCGTCGGCGAAAACCCGACCACCAGCATGCCGACCCTGGTCAACGCCAAGTACAACGTGGTCGGTATCAACCAGTACAACCCGGGCTCCGGCACCGGTGTGACCTCCGGCGTGCTGACCGCCAACTACGGTTCCGGCAGCGGCACCATCAGCGGCAGCGTCGGCTCGATCAACTTCGGCGGCACCACCATCGCGTCGAACGGTTCGTTTGCCCGTAGCACCCAGATCCAGGGCCAGTTCTACGGTGCCAACGCCGAAGCGCTGGCAGGCATCTACGTCAACGGTGCCACCAAGGTCGCCTTCGGCGGCGCCAAGCAGTAATCCCCCGCGCATATTTGCAAGAGGGCGCTTCGGCGCCCCCTTGTCATCATCCCTTCCTGTCCCGGACCGATCACCATGCTGCCGTTCCTGCGGGTGCGCATCGCCCTGTTGTGCTGCTCGACCCTGTTCTCCACCGCGCTGCTGGCCGACGATGACGACACCCGTCTGTTGCTGAACAAGATCGACCGCAGCGCCGAAGCGCGCGAGCGGGCCAACCTTGGCGCGCCGGATCCGGCCGAGAACGACGATTCGCTGATCACCATCGAGGGTCAGACCTATAGCTTGCAGAACACCCTCGAAGACCTCGGGCCTGCCATCTATGTCTCCATCAACCTGCAGCAGTGGGGCAAGGTGCGTCAGTTCGTCGAGCGCTACCGGCAACTGCCCGGCCATGAGCCGGCGCTGGTGGAAATGGCCGAAGGCCTGATCGACCGTTCCGGGCGCAAGTACAAGCAGGCCATCGCCCACCTGCGGCGGGCCGATGAGCTGCAACCCGGTTTTGTCCGCGCCCGCCTGGAGCTGGCGCGCACCCTGTTCGAAGACAGCCAGACCCGCGAGGCCGAGGCGCTGTTCGCCGAGGTCGCCACCAGCGACGTGCCCGAGCAGGTGCTGGGGGTGCTCGGCGAGTACCGCAAGGGCATCGACATGCGCCGCCAGTGGCATGGCTCGGCGTCGTTGGGCTTTGGCTACAACAGCAATATCAACCAGGGCAACGGCATGACCACCGTGACCCAGGTCTGCTCGGTGTTCTTCGATTGCTTCGACTACACCCGGCAGATGCCCAAGCCGATCAGTTCTTCCAGCGTGGTCTATGACGCCACCGCCGAGCGCCGTTTCCAGATCGCCGGCAACCACCATGTGCTGGTGCGGGGCCTTACCTACGGCAACAACTACGACCGGCACAACGACGACAAGGAAAACGACACAAAGACCTGGTACGACGACAACACCAGCGTGCTCTACGCCGGGTACAACTACCAGAGCGCGCTGAACGACGTGTCGCTGACCCCGCTGTTCGAGAACTACTACGCCGATCACCACACCAAGTACCAGGCCAGCGGCGTGCGCGGGGAGTGGAAGCACAACCTGACCAACCGCCTGCAGGTCAGCGTGCAGGCGCAGCACAAGCACTTCCGTTTCCAGGGCGAGCAGCGTGACTACTTCGATGACTATGACGAGCGCCAGGTGGGAACGTCGCTGTCGTACCTGCTCGATCCGCAGACGCTGGTGTTCGGGGGCGTGACCTATACCCGTCGCAGCCAGGACGCGGATACCGCGAGCAATCGCGAGTACATGGGCAGTCTCGGGGCGTATCACAGCTTCGATGCGGGGGTGAACCTGAGCCTGATCGGGTTGTACCGCAGCACTCGCTACGACGAGCCCGATGCCTTCCTCGGCGGACTGCGCAAGGATCGCCAGCAGATCTACATCGCCAGCCTGAGCGTGCCGCGCCTGGCGTTTGCCGGCGTGGTACCGAGCCTGTATGCCAAGCGCACCGTGACCGACAGCAGCATCGACTGGGCGTACAGCTACCGGCAGACCGAGGTGGCGTTGAAGTTCGAGAAGACTTTTTGAAGAGATGCGGACCTTGTGGGAGCGGGTCCGCATAGTGCATGACGAAATCGCAGGCATAAAAAAACCCGCTTTCGCGGGTTTCTTTAGAAATATGGTGCCCAGAAGAAGACTCGAACTTCCACGACCGTAAGGTCACCAGCACCTGAAGCTGGCGTGTCTACCAATTTCACCATCTGGGCAAAGGTTGAAGCATTTGAAACATTAACAGTGTAGCGTGTCGCGTAAATTCCAGATCGCTGATCTGAAATTTGAAATTGGTGCCCAGAAGAAGACTCGAACTTCCACGACCGTAAGGTCACCAGCACCTGAAGCTGGCGTGTCTACCAATTTCACCATCTGGGCATTTCGCTGATTTCGCTTCGATGCTTGCCAAGGCTTCACATCGTGCGGCTTCTCAACTATAACGACGGTGTCCGTCGCTGTGGTGCGCACTATACGGACGGCCCTATGGGCTGTAAACCCCCATTCGAAAAAAATCTTAAAAAATTCAAGCCGTTGATCTACCCGAGCAGAGAAGCGCTACGAAGCCCGTCCCCGGCGGGGCTGTCCAAGGCGGAAATTTCCGGTTTCAATACGGCTATGCCAAACTAACCCTTATATAGACAAGGTGAACCCCTCCTAATGGCCGATTGGCAGTCCCTCGATCCCGAGGCCGCTCGTGAAGCGGAAAAATACGAAAACCCCATCCCTAGCCGTGAGCTGATCCTCCAGCACCTCGCCGAACGAGGCTCGCCGGCTGCGCGCGAGCAACTGGTTGAGGAATTCGGCCTGCAGACCGAGGACCAGATCGAAGCCCTGCGTCGTCGCCTGCGCGCCATGGAGCGTGATGGCCAGCTTATCTACACCCGGCGCGGCACCTATGCCCCGGTGGACAAGCTCGACCTGATCCTCGGCCGCGTCTCCGGCCACCGCGACGGTTTCGGCTTCCTGATTCCCGACGACGGCACCGAGGACCTGTTCCTCAGCCCGTCGCAGATGCGCCTGGTGTTCGACGGTGACCGCGCCCTGGCCCGGGTCTCCGGCGTCGATCGCCGTGGCCGCCGCGAAGGCGTGCTGGTGGAAATCATCTCCCGCGCCCACGAAAGCATCGTCGGTCGCTACTTCGAGGAAGGCGGCATCGGCTTCGTCACCGCCGACAACCCGAAGATCCAGCAGGAAGTGCTGGTCACCCCGGGCCGCAACGCCGGGGCCAAGATCGGCCAGTTCGTCGAGGTGAAGATCACCCACTGGCCGACCCCGCGCTTCCAGCCGCAAGGCGATGTGGTCGAGGTCATCGGCAACTACATGGCCCCGGGCATGGAAATCGACGTTGCCCTGCGCAGCTACGACATTCCCCACGTCTGGCCAGAGGCCGTGATCAAGGAAGCCCGCAAGCTCAAGCCGGAAGTGGAAGAGAAGGACAAGGAAAAGCGCATCGACCTGCGCCACCTGCCGTTCGTCACCATCGACGGTGAAGACGCCCGCGACTTCGACGACGCCGTCTATTGCGAAAGCCTGGGCAAGCTGCGCCTGTTCTCCGGCGGCTGGCGCCTCTACGTCGCGATTGCCGACGTCTCCAGCTATGTACGTCTCGGTTCGGCACTGGATGCCGAAGCCCTGGTCCGCGGCAACTCGGTGTACTTCCCCGAGCGGGTGATCCCGATGCTGCCGGAAGAACTGTCCAACGGCCTGTGCTCGCTGAACCCGCACGTCGACCGGCTGGCGATGGTCTGCGAAATGACCATCAACAAGTCCGGGCAGATGGTCGACTACCAGTTCTACGAAGCGGTGATCCACTCCCACGCGCGCCTGACCTACAACAAGGTCAGCAGCATGCTGGAGCACGCCCGTACCCGCGAAGGCCGTGCCCTGCGTGAGGAATACAGCGAAGTGGTGCCGGACCTGAAGCAGCTCTACGCGCTGTACAAGGTGCTGCTGGCCGCCCGTCACACCCGTGGCGCGATCGACTTCGAGACCCAGGAAACCCGCATCATCTTCGGTTCCGAGCGCAAGATCGCGGAAATCCGTCCGACCGTGCGCAACGACGCCCACAAGCTGATCGAGGAATGCATGCTGGCGGCCAACGTGGCCACCGCCGAGTTCCTCAAGAAGCACGAGATCCCGGCCCTGTACCGGGTCCACGACGGTCCGCCGCCGGAGCGCCTGGAAAAACTGCGCGCCTTCCTCGGCGAGCTCGGCCTGTCCCTGCACAAGGGCAAGGACGGTCCGTCGCCGAAGGACTACCAGGCCCTGCTGGCCAACATCGCCGACCGTCCGGACTTCCACCTGATCCAGACCGTCATGCTGCGCTCCCTGAGCCAGGCGGTGTACAGCGCCGACAACAACGGCCACTTCGGCCTGAACTACGAGGCGTACACTCACTTCACCTCGCCGATCCGTCGTTACCCGGACCTGCTGGTGCACCGTGCCATCCGCAGCGTGATCCGTTCCCGCCAGGAAACCCCGCACGTCAAGCGCGCCGGGGCGATGAGCATTCCCAAGGCGCGAATCTACCCGTACGACGAGAACACCCTGGAGCAACTGGGCGAACAGTGCTCGATGAGCGAGCGGCGCGCCGACGAGGCGACCCGCGACGTGGTCAACTGGCTCAAGTGCGAGTACATGAAGGACCGCGTCGGCGAGTCCTTCCCGGGCGTGATCACGGCGGTGACCGGCTTCGGCCTGTTCGTCGAGCTGACCGACATCTATGTCGAAGGCATGGTCCACGTCAGCGCACTGCCGGGTGACTACTACCACTTCGACCCGGTTCACCACCGCCTTACCGGCGAGCGCACCGGTCGCAGCTTCCGCCTCGGCGACACCGTCGAAGTGCGGGTGATGCGCGTCGACCTGGAGCAGCGCAAGATCGACTTCGAGATGTCCGAGAATGCCCTGAAGGCGCCGATCGGTCGTAAGCAGCGCTCGACCGAGCCAGCGGCACCGGCCCCTTCGGCGAAGATCGGCGTGGGCGCCAAGGCCAAGGCCGCGGAGCCTGCCCAGGAAGAGCGTCCGGCCCGTCGCGCCAAGAAGGGCGAGACTTCCGAGGCGTATTTCTCCTCCCATGCCGCGGCGAACAACGCCGAAGTGCGCAAGAGCCGGGAAATGAAGAAGGCCCTGATGTCCGATGCCAAGCATGCCCATGCCAGCGGCAAGCCCGGGGGCAAGTCGTCCGGCAAGTCGGACAAGCCGACCAAGCACCGCAAGGGACCGCCTAAATCCGGTTCCTCTTCCCGCAAGAGCAAAGGCAAGTCATGAGTCAGTTGGAAAAGATCTACGGCGTGCATGCCGTGGAAGCGCTGTTGCGTCATCACCCCAAGCGGGTCAAGCAGATCTGGCTGTCCGAGGGCCGTAGCGAGCCGCGCCTCCAGGCGCTGCTGGCCCTGGCCGCGGAAAACCGCGTGGCGGTCGGCCAGGCCGAGCGCCGCGAGCTGGATGCCTGGGTCGAGGGCGTGCACCAGGGCGTGGTCGCCGAGGTCAGCCCGAGCCAGGTCTGGGGCGAGCTGATGCTCGAAGAACTGCTGGAGCGCACCGAGACGGTGCCGCTGCTGCTGGTGCTGGATGGCGTCACCGACCCGCACAACCTCGGTGCCTGCCTGCGTACCGCCGATGCTGCCGGCGCGCTGGCGGTGATCGTGCCGAAGGACAAGTCGGCGACCCTGACCGCCGCCGTGCGCAAGGTTGCCTGCGGGGCGGCCGAAGTGATCCCGCTGGTGGCGGTGACCAACCTCGCGCGGACCCTGGAAAAGCTGCAGCAGCGCGGCCTGTGGATCGTCGGCACCGCCGGCGAGGCGCAGCAGGAGCTGTACCAGCAGGACATGACCGGGCCGACCGTGCTGGTCATGGGCGCGGAAGGCAAGGGCATGCGCCGCCTGACCCGCGAGCACTGCGACTTCCTGGTGAAATTGCCGATGGCCGGTAGTGTCAGCAGCCTGAACGTCTCGGTGGCTACCGGGGTTTGCCTGTTCGAAGCCGTTCGGCAGCGTTCCGTCAGCAAGTGATTCGTTGAGCCCAATCGCTGGCAAGCCAGCTCCTACAGGATCGCGTGCACCGCTGACCCTGTGGGAGCTGGCTTGCCAGCGATGCTTTTGGGGGCGCTGCTCAATATTTCACCAATCACCTTGCTTGTCCCACCGCGCTTCTCTACAATTGCGCGCCTTGTCTCAGGCACATGTGCCTGTTGCAGTGGCAAGACATACAGTGTCATTCACTCCTTGTCTGACCGCTTTGTCGGCAGACTACAACCCGTAAGGAGCATTCATGCGTCATTACGAAATCATCTTCCTGGTCCACCCGGATCAGAGCGAGCAAGTCGGCGGCATGGTTGAGCGTTACACCAAGCTGATCGAAGAAGACGGCGGCAAAATCCACCGTCTGGAAGACTGGGGCCGTCGTCAACTGGCCTACGCCATCAACAACGTTCACAAGGCTCACTACGTGATGCTGAACGTTGAGTGCACCGGCAAGGCCCTGGCCGAGCTGGAAGACAACTTCCGCTACAACGATGCCGTGATCCG
>JAIRVG010000066.1 GCA_031253995.1 Paucimonas sp.
ACCCTGCGCGCTGCCAACAACTTCCACCTCTCCGGTGTTCCGCTGTCGCACTACCCGAAGCTGGTCGTGGCCCTGGCCATGGTCAAGCAGGCCGCTGCCGACGCCAACCGTGAGCTGGGTCACCTGAGCGATGCCAAGCACGCCGCCATCAGCGAGGCCTGCGCCCGCCTGATCCGCGGTGATTACCACGAGCAGTTCGTGGTCGACATGATCCAGGGCGGTGCTGGTACTTCTACCAACATGAACGCCAACGAAGTGATCGCCAACATCGCCCTGGAAGCCATGGGCCATGAGAAAGGCGAATACAAGTACCTGCACCCGAACAACGACGTGAACATGGCGCAGTCGACCAACGACGCCTACCCGACCGCGATCCGCCTGGGTCTGCTGCTGGGTCACGACGCACTGCTGGCCAGCCTCGACAGCCTGATCCAGGCCTTCGCTGCCAAGGGTGAAGAATTCAACCACGTACTGAAGATGGGTCGTACCCAGCTGCAGGACGCGGTACCGATGACCCTGGGCCAGGAATTCCGTGCCTTCGCCACCACCCTGACCGAAGACCTGAACCGCCTGCGCACCCTGGCTCCGGAAGTACTGACCGAAGTGAACCTGGGCGGTACCGCCATCGGTACCGGCATCAACGCCGACCCAGGCTACCAGGCCCTGGCCGTACAGCGCCTGGCCACCATCAGCGGCCAGCCACTGGTACCGGCTGCCGACCTGATCGAAGCCACATCGGACATGGGCGCCTTCGTCCTGTTCTCCGGCATGCTCAAGCGTACCGCGGTCAAGCTGTCGAAGATCTGCAACGACCTGCGCCTGCTGTCCAGCGGCCCGCGCACCGGCATCAACGAGATCAACCTGCCGGCTCGCCAGCCAGGCAGCTCGATCATGCCAGGCAAGGTCAACCCGGTTATCCCGGAAGCCGTCAACCAGGTGGCCTTCGCCATCATGGGCAACGACCTGGCCCTGACCGTCGCTGCCGAAGGCGGCCAGCTGCAGCTGAACGTCATGGAACCGCTGATCGCCTACAAGATCTTCGACTCCATCCGCCTGCTGCAACGCGCCATGGACATGCTGCGCGAGCACTGCATCGTCGGCATCACCGCCAACGAACAGCGCTGCCGTGAACTGGTCGAGCACTCGATCGGCCTGGTCACCGCCCTGAACCCGTACATCGGCTACGAAAACGCCACCCGTATCGCCCGCGTCGCCCTGGAAACCGGCCGCGGCGTACTGGAACTGGTGCGCGAAGAACAGCTGCTGGACGAAGCGATGCTCAACGACATCCTGCGTCCGGAAAACATGATCGCTCCGCGTCTGGTTCCGCTGAAGGCGTAACCACCCGCGACAACCGTCTCACCAGGTCGAGGGACTAGACACCTCTCACCTTTCAAGGGCCCTTGGCTTACACCCCTGGGTCCTTTTTTTATGCCCGCGAAATACCCTGCCACGCGATTCGTCTTACAGCCTTTCTCCGGATGTCGTACTGTGCCCGGCTACGAACAAGACCGACCATGGAGAATGGCGCATGATTTCGGCGTCCCCCCGCCCCGCCCGCAGCATCATGGTGCTGTACACCGGCGGCACCATCGGCATGCAAGCCAGTGCCAACGGCCTGACCCCCGCTTCCGGTTTCGAGCAACGCATGCGCGCCGGGTTATCCACAAGGACCGACCTGGCCCCGTGGCGCTTCCGCGAAATGGCACCGCTGATCGACAGCGCCAACATGACCCCGCAGTACTGGCTACGCTTGCGCGCGGCGATCATCGAGGCGGTGGACGCCGGCTGCGACGCGGTGCTGGTGCTGCATGGCACCGACACCCTGGCCTACAGCGCGGCGGCCATGAGCTTCCAGTTGCTCGGGCTGGAGGCGCCGGTACTGTTCACCGGCTCGATGCTGCCGGCGGGCGTGGATGACAGCGACGCCTGGGAAAACCTCACCGGTGCCCTGCATGCCCTGACCACAGGCCAACCGGCCGGGGTGCAACTGTTCTTCCATGGTGAACTGCTGCCGCCACACCGCACCGCCAAGGTGCGCAGCTATGGCCGGCATCCCTTCGTTGCCCTTGCCCGCAACGCCTCGGCGAGCGGCACACCCGCGCTGCCTGCTGCCCTGGACTACCGCCAGCCACGCCAGCCTGTGGATATCGCCGTGCTGCCCCTGGTTCCGGGCTTTTCCGCGGACCTGCTGCGGGCAGTTATCCACAGCGGCGCCCAGGGCCTGATCCTCGAATGCTTCGGCAGCGGCACCGGGCCGAGCGATGACGCGGATTTCCTCGCCGCCCTGGAACAGGCCCATTCACGGGACCTGGTGGTGATCGCCATCACCCAATGCCATGAAGGCGGGGTCGAGCTGGACATCTACGAGGCCGGCAGCCGCCTGCGCCAGGCCGGCGTGCTTTCCGGCGGCGGCATGACCCGCGAAGCGGCGTTCGGCAAGTTGCAACTGCTGCTCGGCAGCGGCCTGCCGGTGGAAGACGTGCGTCGCCTGGCGGAACAGGACCTGGCCGGCGAGTTGCGCTGAAGGCATGCAATTTGCTCGCTCCCCGAACAGTCCATCAGCCCGGTACCGAGCATGTTGCACTCCCACCTGACCACCCTGAACGCGGTTTCCCTGGTCCTGCAGACCTTCCAGGACCAGGGACTGGCCGACGATGCCCTGCTCCACGGCAGCGGCATCAGCGCGGCCGACCTGGGCCGCGCCGACCCGCGCATCACCACCCGCCAGGAAATGCAGGTGTGCGCCAACGCGGTCGCGCGGCGGCGCGATATCGGCCTGGAACTGGGGCGGCGCATGCACGTTTCGTCCTACGGTATGCTCGGTTATGCCCTGCTCTCCAGTGCCACCTTAGGTGACGCTTTGCGCCTGGCGCTGCACTACCCCGCGCTCTTGGGAACACTTTTCCGCCTGCGCCTGATCGAGGATGGCGAGCGCATCTGGTTCAGCGCCAGCGAGTACCGCGAAGAGCCACAGCTGGCGGCGTTCAATGCCGAGTTCTGCCTGGTGTCGCTGAAGGTCATCTGCGACGACCTGCTGGGGCGTTCGCTGCCGCTGCTCGGCGCGCGTTTCGCCCATGCCGAGCCGGACTACCACGCCCAGTACGGGGCCACCTTCACCTGTGCGCTGCAATTCGATGCCAGCGACAACGCCTTCGCCTTCGACCGGGCCTGGCTGGCGCAGCCCTTGCCGCTGGCGGACCTGGTGACCCACCGAGCGATGAGCGAGCGTTGCCGGCAGTTGAACCTGGAATTCACCGGGCGCCAGGCCTGGCTCGGCAAGATCCGCCAGTTGCTCATCGACCAGCTCGATGCGCCGCCGGGGCTTGAGGGGCTGGCGCGGCAGATGAACTGCTCGTCGCGGACCTTGCGTCGCCATCTGGGTGAGATGGGCAGCAGCTATCAGCAACTGCTCGATGAACTACGCTTCGAACGGGCCAAGCAACTGCTCGGTGACGGGCAGATGCCGATCTACCGGATTGCGGAAGTGCTGGGGTTCAGCGAAACGGCCAGTTTCCGGCATGCGTTCATGCGTTGGAGTGGGGTAGCCCCGAGCCACTTCAGGGCATTAGCCGGCCTCATCGCTGGCAAGACAGCTCCCACAGGTACAGCGGTGTTCTTGTGGGCAGTGCGGTCCTTGTGGGCAGCGCGGTCCTTGTGGGAGCTGGCTTGCCAGCGATTGGGAGCACCACTGAAGCCTGGCCACCCACCCTGGCCATTTCGATCCCCTTTTGGCCGTTTGCGCCGTTCAGCTTCACCGCCCCACCCAGCACCATTCGGGAAAAAAAACGCCAGTGATTTGGAGAACAACAATGCTGACGATCTATTCCGATGACCACCGCCTGCACCACGGCCGCTGCGAGCTGATCGACGGCCAGCTCAAGCCTTGCTTCGAGATGCCTTCCCGCGCCGACCACGTCCTCGATCGGGTCAAGGCGCGCAACATCGGCCCCATCAGCGGCCCCACCGACTTCGGCCGCGCGCCCCTGCAACGGGTGCATAGCGCCGACTACCTGACCTTCTTCGAAGGCGCCTGGGCCCGCTGGGCCGAGCTTGAGCGCGACGGCGACCTGCTGCCGTTCACCTGGCCGGCGCGCACCCTGCGCAAGGTCAAGCCCACCAGCCTGCTGGGCGAACTGGGCTACTACAGCTTCGACGCCGGCGCGCCGATCACCGCCGGCACCTGGCAGGCCGCCTACAGCGCGGCGCAGGTCGCCCTCACCGCCCAGGCCGCGATCCAGGCAGGCGCCCACAGCGCCTTCGCCCTCTGCCGTCCACCGGGACACCACGCCGCCAGCGACGTGATGGGCGGCTACTGCTACCTGAACAACGCCGCCATCGCCGCCCAGGCCTTCCTCGACCAGGGCCACAAGCGCGTGGCCATCCTCGATGTCGACTACCACCACGGCAACGGCACCCAGGAAATCTTCTACCAGCGCAACGACGTGTTCTTCGCCTCGATCCACGGCGATCCCCAGGCCGAATTCCCGTTCTTCCTCGGTTACGCCGACGAGCACGGCGAAGGCGACGGCGAGGGCTACAACGTCAACTACCCGCTGCCCGCCGGCAGCGACTGGGCCGCCTGGAGCGCCGCCCTCGACCAGGCCTGCGCCCGCATCGACGCCTACGCCCCGGACGTGGTGATCGTGTCCCTGGGCGTCGACACCTTCAAGGACGACCCCATCTCCCAGTTCAAGCTCGACAGCCCCGACTACCTGGCCATGGGCGAACGCATCGCGCGCCTGGGCAAGCCGACCCTGTTCGTCATGGAGGGTGGCTACGCAGTGGAAGAAATCGGCATCAACGCCGTGAACGTTCTCGAAGGTTTCGAACGCGCCCAACAGGAAGCCCACGCATGACTCGACTCAAGCGACTGCTCGCCCCCCTGCTGTGTACCACCCTGCTCGCCGGCAGCCTCCAGGCTGTCGCCGAGCAGCGTACCTTGCGGGTCTACAACTGGTTCGACTACATCACGCCGCAGACCCTGACCGACTTCCAGAAGGATGGCCAAGTCAAGCTGGTCTACGACATCTTCGACACCAACGAGGCCCTGGAAGCCAAGCTGCTCACTGGCAACTCCGGCTACGACGTGGTGGTGCCGTCCAACGTGTTCCTCGCCAAGCAGATCGAAGCGGGGGTGTTCCAGCCGCTGGACCGCAGCAAGCTGCCCAACTGGCAGCACCTGGATCCGGCGCTGATGAAGCTGATCGAAGCCAACGACCCGGGCAACAAGTTCGCCGTGCCGTACATGTACGGCACCGTGCTGATCGGCTTCAACCCGGCCAAGGTCAAGGCTGCGCTGGGTGACAACGCGCCGGTGGACAGCTGGGACCTGATCTTCAAGGAAGAGAACATTTCCAAGCTCAAGCAGTGCGGCGTGGCGCTGCTGGATTCGCCGTCGGAAATCATGCCGCTGGCCCTGCAGTACCTGGGGCTGCCGCCGAACAGCGACAAGCCGGCCGACTACAAGAAGGCCGAGGCGCTGATGCTGAAGATCCGGCCGTACATCACCTATTTCCACTCGTCCAAGTACATGGCCGACATCGCCAATGGCGATATCTGCGTGGCGGTGGGTTATTCCGGCAGCTTCTCGCAGGCAGCCAACCGTGCCATCGAGGCCAAGAACGGCGTGGTGGTGGACATGCGCCTGCCGAAGGAAGGCGCGCCGATCTGGTTCGACATGCTGGCGATTCCGAAGGGCGCGGCCAACCCGGAGGATGCCCACGCGTTCATCAACTACCTGTTGCAGCCGAAGGTGATCGCGCCGATCAGCGATTTCGTCGGCTACCCGAACCCGAACAAGGACGCCACCGAGATGGTCGCCCCGGCGATCCGCAACAACCCGAACCTGTACCCGACGGCGGAGGCGATGACCAAGCTGTATACCTTGCAGCCGCTGGATCGCGAGGGTGAACGGGCACGGACCCGGGCGTGGACCAAGATCAAGGCCGGGACCTAGTTCTGCGTCGCTGCTGATGGCCTCATCGCGGGTAAACCCGCGATGAGGCCATCAGCCCCTCCACACCTTCCGGAGCTTGCCCAACGCCTCGGCAATCTCCTTCTCCCCCACCGCCGCAAACCCCAGCACCAGCCCCGCCTTCTTATCCACAGCCCGCTCCGGCTCGCAGAACCAGTAGCCCCCCAGCCCGTTCAGCTCGACCCCCACTTCCAGAGCCTTCTCCACCAGCCAGCGCTCCCGCTCCGGGTTATCCACATCCACCTTCACATGCAACCCGGCGACCATCTCCGGCAGTCCCCCCACCCCGGGAATATCCACAGGCCACCCGGCCAGCAACACATTGCGCCGCACCAGCGCCGCCCGCCGCATCCGGCGGATATGCCGCTGGAAATGCCCCTGGGCCATGAACTGCGCCATCACCGTCTGCGTGCCCACTTCCGAATGCCGCACCATCAGCGCCCGGCATTGGGCAAACGGCTTCACCAACTGTCGTGGCAATACCAGGTAACCCAGGCGCAATGCCGGAAACGCCACCTTGCTGAACGTTCCCACGTACAGCACCCGCCCGCTGCGGTCCAACGCGGCCAATGGCGCCAGCGGCGCGCCGCTGTAGCGGTACTCGCCGTCGTAGTCGTCCTCGACGATCCAGCCCTGGTTACGCTCGGCCCACGCCAGCAGCTCCAGGCGCCGGGCCAGGCTCATGACCACTCCGGTGGGGTATTGGTGGGACGGCGTGACATAGGCCAGGCGGCAATCATCAAGGGCCGCCAGCGCCGCGCAGTCCAGGCCGTCGTTATCCACAGCCACGCCGTGCACCGCCGCCCCCGTCAGGGCGAAGGCACAGGCAGCCGCGCGATAACCCGGGTTTTCCACAGCCACCCCCGCCCCCGGCTCCAGCAGCAACTGTGCACAAAGGCTGATGGCCTGCTGTGCACCGGTGGTGATCACAATTTGTTCAGGAGAACAGGAAAGCCCGCGTGATCGACGCAGGTAGGCAGCGATGAGTTCCCGCAGCAGCGGTTCTCCCGCCGGATCGCCATAACCGAGTGCCGCCGAATCCGGATTTCGCCAGAAACCCGCCTGCAGCTTGGCCCAGACCTCGAACGGGAACAGGTCATAGGCCGGCACACCAACCCGAAATGCCCGTGGCGGACCGGTCCGGGGTGTAGGCAAATGGTGATTTTTCAGACGAAAAAGCGGCGCCGTGTGGATAACTTCACTGGACAAATCACCAGTGGAATCAGCCGAAAATGTGGATAAACCTGTTGATAAACCCCGGGATAACCCTGTGGATACTTTTGTGGATAGTTTTGGCAGGTGGCTGACGTAGGTCCCGTCGCCCACCCGGCTTTCAATGAAGCCTTCGGCATAGAGCTGGTCGTAGGCACGCACGACGCTGTTGCGCGACAACCCGAGGATCGCCGCCATGTCCCGGGTCGCCGGCAGCCGCGTACCGCTACCGAGGCGCCCGTCCAGCACCCGCGCGCGCAAGGCCTGGTATAGCTGGCGACTCAACCCCTGACGGCGGTCGAGGACGATGCCGGAAGGATCGAAAAGCAGGGAAACGGACGACTCGACCATGGCTAATGGACCCATGAAATTGGCACGTAATGGCTCTTACTCTGAACCAATAGCCTGCCTAGGATGAGCACCACTCGCCAAGGAATTTTTTCCATGTTCATACCCAGCGCCTTCAAGGACGACGACCTGCAGCGTCAGTTCGAACACATCGCCAACACTCGCCTGGCCGTGCTGGTCAGCAACGGCGAGCACGGTCTGCAGGCAACCCACGTACCGCTGGTGCTGGACCGCGAAGCGGGCACCAAGGGGACCCTGTACGGTCATGTGGCGCGGGGCAATCCGCAGTGGCGCGACCTGGAAAGCGGCGCCGAAGTGCTGCTGGTATTCCCTGGTGCCGATGCCTATGTCAGCCCCGGCTACTATCCGAGCAAGGCACAGGATCCGCGCACCGTGCCGACCTGGAACTACGTCGCGCTGCATGCATGGGGCACACCCCAGGTTATCCACAGCCCGGAAGCCTTGCTCGATATCGTCCGCCGCCTCAGCGACCAGCATGAACAGGGCCGCGCTCGCCCCTGGTCGGTGGACGATGCGCCGGCGGACTACATGCAAGGCATGCTCAAGGCGATCGTCGGCTTCGCGGTGCCCATCGAGCGCCTGCAATACAGCCGCAAGCTGAGCCAGAACCGCTCGGCCATCGATCACGAAGGTGTGCGCAGCGGCCTGGCCGCCAGCGCCGACCCGCTGGACAACAACCTCGCTGCGCTCATGCAGCGGCAATCCTGAAGGAACGCGTCCCATGTCTACCGTAGAGATTCGCCCGGTCACCGCCGCCGACCACGCCGCCTGGCTGCCGCTGTGGCAGGCCTACCTGCGTTTCTATGAAACCTCGCTGCCCGAGGCGGTCAGTGGCGAAACCTGGAAACGCTTCCTCGACCCCGCGGAAACCACCAACTCCGCCCTGGCCTGGGTCGATGGCAAGGCGGTGGGCATGGTCAACTGGATCTACCATCGTTCCAACTGGTCTGTGGAAAACTCCTGCTACCTGCAGGACCTGTACGTGGACGGCGGCCAGCGTGGCCAGGGGGTTGGCCGTCAGTTGATCGAGCACGTCTACGCCGTGGCCCGCGCGGCCGGCTGCAACAAGGTCCACTGGCTGACCCACGAAACCAACGCCACCGCGATTTCCCTGTACGAACAGGTCGCCGAGCGTCCGGGCTTCATCCAGTTCCGCAAATCACCGCTGTAAGCCGAGGAGCCTTCATGAGCAGCCAACTGAACTGGAAGCCGGCCACCGAGCCGCAAGCCGAACCGCTGACCGGACGTTTCATTCGCCTGGAGAAGCTCGATCCCGCGAGACATGGCGACGACCTGTGGGAAGTCTTGCAAGGTCGGGACGCCGACACCGCGCTGTGGGACTACCTGCCTTACGGGCCCTTCACCGAACGCGCGCCGTTCGACCGCTGGCTGCAGGACAACGCCAGCGGCCGCGATCCGCTGTTCTACAGCGTGATCGATCTTGCCAGCGGCCAGGTGCAGGGCATTCTCAGCCTGATGTCCATCGTGCCCGCCCATGGTCGCATCGAGGTTGGCCATATCGCCTTCGGTGCCGCCATGCAGCGCACGCCCAAGGGCACCGAGGCGGTGTACCTGCTGGGCAAGCTGGCCTTCGAGCTGGGCAATCGCCGTTTCGAATGGAAGTGCAACAACGCCAACGCCCGCTCGCGGCGAGCCGCGGAGCGCTTCGGGTTCGCGTTCGAGGGGGTGTTCCGCCAGCATATGGTGGTCAAGGACCAGAACCGCGATACGGCCTGGTATTCGATTACCGATGATGAATGGCCGGCGGTTGCGGCCGGGTTCGAGCGCTGGTTGAGCGAGGAGAACCAGCAGCCTGGCGGGCAGGTCAGGACGCTGGAGGCTTGCCGCAAGGGCTAGCCGTTCCCGGCGCCCTGTGGGGAGCGGGTTTCCCGCTCCCACAAGGTCTCTGCTGACTACTTGAGGCCGCTAGCCAGCGAAGCGATATGCTCCGGCCCGATACCACAGCAACCACCCAACAGACTGGCACCACGCTTGCGCCAGTCCTGCGCCCACTGCAGGTAACCCGGCGGATCCAGGTCCTCACGCAGCTCATCCAGCCCATCATTGGCCGTCGCATCCTTGGGCTGCGGCGGGAAGGCGTTGGCATAAGCGCCCACCGAGATATCCACACCCAGGCGCTGGAAGGTCGCCAACGCGGCATCGATGGCATCACCGATCACTTCCGGCTGGCTGCAGTTGAACAGCAGGGTCTGCACACCCAGTGCCGCCACCGCTTCGGCCGCCTCCGCCACCGGCTCGCCCGAACGCAGGCGCGGCACTTCATCCACGTCCTCGTCCTGCAGGGTGAACGACACCCAGAATGGCTTGCCGTCCTGCGGCAGCCCGGCCCGGATCGCGCGCACCTCGGCGACAGCGCTCTGGGTTTCCGCCAGCCACAGGTCGACATGTTCGGCCAGGCCTTCCACCAGCGGGTTCAGCACCTCGCCGACACGCTCGGCCTGGAACAGGTCCGGACGGTAGGAGCCGAATAGCGGCGGCAAGGAGCCCGCAACCCGCACCTTCTGCGGTCCGGCATCCGCCGCTGCACGCGCCAGTTGCCCGGCGGTGCTGGCCAGGGCGCGGCCCTCGACCTTGAAACGCTCTTCGCCGATATGGAACGGCACCACCGCATAACTGTTACTGGTGATTACCTGCGCACCGGCCTCGATATAAGCGCGGTGCACTGCCACCACCGCTTCCGGCGCCTCGCTCAACGCGAGCGCCGACCACTCCGGCTGACGGAACGGCGCGCCACGGCGCTGCAGTTCCCGGCCCATGCCGCCATCGAGAATGACCAACGACTTTTCGCCCATATAACACTCGCTTCTATGAATAGAAATAAAACGTATTAGTGCCAATATATTTATAACTATTTAATACCTTACAAGTTTTTTCTTACAACTTTTTCCGGTGATTCCCATGCAACTTTCCTCTCTGTTGGGCGCGGGCCTGCTGGCCTTGACCGCTGCCACCCAAGCCTTCGCCGGCGCCACCCTGGACCGTGTGGAATCCCGCAAGGAACTGGTCAACGTGTTGATGGAAAGTTATCCACCGTTCTCCTTCCTCAACGACCAGAACCAGCTCGACGGTTTCGATGTGGACGTGGCCAAGGCCGTCGCCGACAAGCTGGGCGTCAAGCTGCGCCTGGAAACCCCGTCGTGGGACGTGATCGCCGCCGGGCGCTGGAGCGGTCGCTACGACATCTGCATCTGCTCCATGACCCCGAGCAAGGCCCGCGCCGAAGTCTTCGACTTCCCGGTGGAGTACTACGCCTCGCCCGCCGTTATCGTGGTCAACGCCAAGGACGATCGCATTCATTCGGCCAAGGACCTGGACGGCCTCAAGGTCGGCCTGACCAGCGCCTCCAGCTACGAGAGCTACCTGAACAAGAACTTGGTGATCGAGGGTGCCGAGGACCAGAAGATCGACTACCCGTTCGAAGCCGTGCAGATCGCCCCGTACGACACCGACAACGTCGCCTTCCAGGACCTCGGCCTGGGTGCCGGCAAGCGCCTGGATGCCATCCTCACCAACCTGGTCACCGCGCAGCCGCGCCTGAACCAGGACCAGCGCTTCAAGCTGGCCGGCGCGCCGCTGTATGAAGAGCCGAACTCGGTCGCCATCGAGAAAGGCGATGCGGAGTGGGACGCCAAGGTCCGCGAAGTCTTCGCCCAGCTGAAGGCCGACGGCACCCTGGCGAAGCTGTCGAACAAATGGATCGGCGCCGACATCAGTAAATGAGTGCCCACCAGACCCCGCCCAAGCCCGCCGCGACCCGCGCGGGCCTGCCGCTACCGGGCTTCCGGACGCGGCTGTACCTGACCTGGCTGGTCCTGCTGCTGGTGTTCGTCGGCTTCTTCCTGAGTTTTGATCTGAAGTTTTCGATCATCATCGAGAAGTTTCCCAACCTGGCCGGCTTCAAGCTGGGGCCCAACGGCTTCCTGCAGGGTGCGGCGCTGACCCTGTTCCTCTGCCTGTGCTCGATGTTCTGCTCGGTGGCGCTGGGCTTTGCCGCGGCGCTGGCGCGCTTGTCCAGCAGTGCGGTGTTGCTGGGTGTCGCGAGTTTCTACACCTCGTTCTTCCGCGGCACGCCGCTGCTGATCCAGATCCTGTTGATCTACCTCGGCTTGCCGCAGATCGGCCTGGTGCCGGGCGCCATCAGCGCGGGGATCATCGCCCTGTCGCTCAACTATGGTGCCTACCTCAGCGAGATCTTCCGCGCCGGCATTCTCGGCGTCGCCCCGGGCCAGCGCCAGGCGGCGATGGCACTGGGCATGCGCCCGGCAACGATCTTCTGGCAGATCACCCTGCCCCAGGCCATGCGCACCATCATCCCGCCGGGGGCGAACCAGTTCATCTCGATGCTCAAGGACTCGTCGCTGATTTCGGTGATGGGGGTGTGGGAAGTGATGTTCCTGGCCCAGTCGTATGGGCGGTCGAGCTATCGGTACCTGGAGATGCTGACGACAGCGGCGTTGATCTACTGGCTGCTGTCGGTGGCGCTGGAGCTGGTGCAGGCGCGGCTGGAGAAGCATTACGGCAAAGGGTTCGAGCGCTGACCGCGGCGCCTGAATCGCTGGCAAGCCACCCACAGGTTCCTGGATGCACCGTACCTGTGGGAGTCCACTCAGCTGTCGCGCAGAGAACTAGACCGCAAGTGCGAGCAGTCGTGGGAGCGGATTCATCCGCGATCGGCGGCGCAGCCGTCGTAAAACCTGAGTCCCAAGTTTTCCTGACACACCCGGCATACAGGTTTTATGGCCGCTTCGCGGCCAATCGCGGATGAATCCGCTCCCACGCCGTCCCTGCTAAATCAATGAGTTATGTGTTGTTCTATGAAGCTGGCTTGCCAGCGATGATCTGAAGATCACCTCAATCTGTCAGGCCGCCGCAGAACCCCCATCTGCAACCCGAACGGCCGGAACACCGCATTCAACGAGTTGAGCGTCGGATTGCCCTCGCCCTGCTCGATCTGGATCAGGGTCCGCACGGAGATCCTGCACATCTTCGCGAACTGGGTCTGCTGCAGCTTCGCCACCTCCGTGCGCAACTTGCGCACCGCAGCGCCCAATTCCAGCGAACCATCGGCGATCCCCTCCAGAACGCTCTCGATCAGCAAGGCGCGAATCTCGATCGAAAACGTCATAGCAATCCCCAGTACATGCTGGCCTCAATCAGTTAAAACGACCGATCTGCAATATAGTGCAGTTTTGAGCGACTTCCACCTGGCTAATCTGTATTAAAGTGCAGAAACCAGCAGTGAGAGGTCGAATAAACTGCACTTTAATGCAGACCGTTAAAATAAAAAAAGGGGAGCAATTCGCTCCCCATGAGGTTAACCGTTTACCGCCGAAGGCTATCTCAGCCCTCGATCTCGATCAGGATTTCGCCCGGATTCACGCGGTCGCCCTTGGCGATGTGGATGGCGGTGACCTTGCCGGCGATCGGCGATTGCACTTCGGTCTCCATCTTCATCGCTTCGGTGATCAGCACGGCCTGGCCGGCCTTGACCACGTCACCTTCCTTGACCAGCACATCGACGATGTTGCCCGGCATGGAGGTGCTGATATGGCCCGGCTCGCTGGCCTGCTTGCGCTTGCTGCCACCACCGCCGACGAACTCGTTGAGCGGCTCGAACACCACTTCTTCCGGCATGCCGTCGATGGACAGGTAGAAGTGACGCTTGCCTTCGGCCTTGACGCCGACACCGGTGATGTCGACGCGGTAGGTCTCGCCGTGGACGTCGATGACGAACTCGGTCGGAACACCTTCACCGCCGGCCGAGGCCACGGCGCCCGCTTCCGGAATCGGCAGCAGCACTTCAGGGGTGAGGGTGCCGGCTTCACGCTCTTCGAGGAACTTGCGCCCGATATCCGGGAACATGGCGAAGGTCAGCACGTCTTCTTCGGAGTGCGCGAGGCTGCCGATGTCGGCGCGCAGCTTGGCCATTTCCGGCTTGAGCAGGTCGGCCGGACGCACGTCGATCACTTCTTCGCTGCCGATGGCCTGGCGACGCAGTTTTTCGTCGACCACGCCCGGGGCCTTGCCGTAACCGCCTTGCAGGTACAGCTTCACTTCGTTGGTGATGGTCTTGTAGCGCTCGCCGGCCAGGACGTTGAAGAAGGCCTGGGTGCCGACGATCTGCGAGGTCGGGGTCACCAGTGGCGGGAAGCCGAGGTCTTCGCGGACCCGCGGGATTTCCGCGAGCACTTCGTTCATGCGGTTCAGCGCGCCCTGCTCTTTCAGCTGGTTGGCCAGGTTGGAGATCATGCCGCCTGGCACCTGGTTGACCTGCACGCGGGTGTCCACCGAGGTGAACTCGCTTTCGAACTGGTGGTACTTCTTGCGCACGGCGTAGAAGTACAGGCCGATTTCCTGCAGCAGCTCCAGGTCCAGGCCGGTGTCGAACTCGCTGCCCTTGAGCGCGGCGACCATCGATTCGGTGCCCGGGTGGCTGGTGCCCCAGGCGAAGCTGGAGATGGCGGTGTCGATATGGTCGGCGCCGTTCTCGATCGCCTTCAGCTGGCACATGGCGGCCAGGCCGGCGGTGTCATGGGAGTGGATGAATACCGGCAGCGATTGCTCGGCTTTCAGCGCCTTGACCAGTTCGCCGGTGGCGTACGGGGTCAGCAGGCCGGCCATGTCCTTGATCGCGATGGAGTCGCAACCCATGGCTTCCATCTGCTTGGCCTGGGCGACGAAGGCGTCGATGGTGTGTACCGGGCTGGTGGTGTAGGCGATGGTGCCCTGGGCGTGTTTGCCGGCAGCCTTCACCGCCTCGATGGCGACGCGCAGGTTACGCACGTCGTTCATGGCGTCGAAGATGCGGAACACGTCGATGCCGTTGACCGCGGCCTTGGCGACGAAGGCCTTGACCACGTCGTCGCTGTAGTGGCGGTAGCCCAGCAGGTTCTGGCCGCGCAGGAGCATCTGCAGGCGGGTGTTGGGCAGCGCGGCGCGCAGCTTGCGCAGGCGCTCCCACGGGTCTTCTTTCAGGAAGCGCACGCAGGCGTCGAAGGTGGCGCCGCCCCAGACTTCCAGCGACCAGTAGCCGACCTTGTCGAGCTTGTCGCAGATCGGCAGCATGTCTTCGGTGCGCATGCGAGTGGCCAGCAGGGACTGGTGGGCGTCGCGCAGGATCGTGTCGGTTACGAAGATTTTCTTGGACATTATGGGTTCCTCACAGGCCTGCATGCGCGGCGATGGCGGCGGCGATGGCGAGCGCCAGCTCTTCGGGTTTGCGCTTGATCGAGTAGTTGGTCAGTTCCGGGTGGCTTTCCACGAAGCTGGTGTTGAACTGGCCACTGCGGAATTCCGGATTGCGCAGGATTTCCTGGTAGTACGCGGCGGTGGTCTTGACCCCTTGCACGCGCATGTCGTCCAGGGCGCGCAGACCGCGGTCCATGGCTTCTTCCCAGGTCAACGCCCAGACCACCAGTTTCAGGCACATGGAGTCGTAGAACGGCGGGATGGTGTAGCCGGTGTAGATCGCCGTGTCGGTACGCACGCCGGGGCCGCCGGGGGCGTAGTAACGGGTGATCTTGCCGAAGCTCGGCAGGAAGTTGTTCTTCGGGTCTTCGGCGTTGATCCGGAACTGCAGGGCGAAGCCGCGGTGCTGGATGTCTTCCTGCTTGACCGACAGGGGCAGGCCCGAGGCGATGCGGATCTGCTCGCGAACGATGTCGATACCGGTGATTTCCTCGGTGATGGTGTGTTCCACCTGCACCCGGGTGTTCATTTCCATGAAGTACACCTCGCCCTCGGCGAGCAGGAACTCCACGGTACCGGCGTTTTCATAACCGACCGCCTTGGCCGCGCGCACCGCCAGGTCGCCGATGTAGGCGCGCTGTTCCGGGGTGAGCTGCGGGCTCGGGGCGATCTCGATCAGCTTCTGGTTGCGGCGCTGGATCGAGCAGTCGCGCTCGAACAGGTGCACCACGTTGCCGAAGCTGTCACCGATGATCTGGGCTTCGATGTGCTTCGGGTTGACGATGCATTTTTCCAGGAAGACTTCGGCCGAGCCGAAGGCCTTGGTCGCTTCGGAAATCACCCGCGGGAAGGCCTGTTCCAGTTCTTCACGGCTGTTGCAGCGACGAATGCCGCGGCCGCCACCACCGGAAGTGGCCTTGAGCATCACCGGGTAACCGATGCGGTCGCCTTCGTTCAGGGCTTCGTGGATGTCGGCAACGTTGCCTTCGGTACCCGGGGTAACCGGGACGCCGGCCTTGATCATGCTGCGGCGGGCTTCGGTCTTGTCGCCCATGCGGCGAATGACTTCGGCAGCCGGGCCGATGAACTTGATCCCACGTTCGGCGCAGATATCCGCCAGTTCGGCGTTTTCCGAGAGGAAGCCGTAACCCGGGTGCAGGGCGTCGCAACCGGTTTCCACCGCCAGGTTGACCAGCTTGCGCGGGTTCAGGTAGCCGGCCAGGGGCTCGGCACCGATGCTGTGGGCCTCGTCGGCACGCTTGACGTGCAGGGCGTGACGGTCGGCGTCGGAAAAGATCGCCACGGAGCGAATGCCCATCTCGGCGCAGGCCCGCACGATCCGAACTGCGATTTCACCCCTGTTGGCGATCAGGATTTTTTTTATCACTGGAGTCTTCCCAAAGCCGCTGGACAAACGACCCGGAAATGCGGGTCGGCGCGTGACCAGAATCAACTGGCCAGTCGTGCAATCACCCTAGCGCCGTGCGTGAATAAACAAAAATCAATAATTATTAGGGGCTCTATTAGCAATTGCTTATAGTGCGGTAACAAGGTTTTTCAGAAGGCTGGGGATAACGTGCGTAAGTCATTGATGCGTATGACATTGCGTCAATTGCAGATCTTCAATGAGGTGTGCGATTTGCGCTCGTACAGCCGCGCGGCGGAGGAGATGGCGCTGACGCAACCCGCCGTTAGTCTACAGATCCGCCAGCTCGAAGAACTGGTGGGACAGCCCCTTTTCGAGTACGTCGGCAAGAAACTCTATCTCACCGAGGCCGCCGAAGCCCTGCAACGCGCCAGCCGGGACATCTTCGGGCGCCTGGAAAGCCTCGACATGCAGCTCTCGGACATGCAGGGCTCGCTGCAGGGCCAGTTGAAGCTGGCGGTGGAGTCCAGCGCCAAGTACTTCGTGCCGCACCTGTTCGCGGCGTTCAAGAAGCTCCACCCCGAGGTCAACCTGACCCTGACGGTGGTCAACCGCGCCCAGGCGATCCGGCGTCTGTCCGACAACCGTGACGACCTGATCATCATGTCCATGGTGCCGCAGGACATGGGCCTGGAGTTCCTGCCGTTCCTCAACAATCCCATCGTTGCCGTGGCCCCTCCGGATCATCCGCTGTGCAAGCTGGACAGCCTTCGCCTGCAGGACCTGGAACCGCATACCCTGCTGGTCCGCGAGCAGGGTTCGGGCACGCGCAAGGCCTGCGAGGAGTACTTCAAGGAGAAGCGCGTGCACTTCACCCAGACGCTGGAAGTGGCCTCGGCCGACGCCCAGCGCGAGTGCGTGATTGCCGGCCTGGGCATCGCCCTGCTGACCCGTCACGCGTTGAATCTGGAGCTGGCCACCGGGGTGTTGCGCGAGCTGCCGGTGGAGGAGTTGCCGCTGTATCGGAGCTGGTGCGTGGTGCAGTCCAAGGCCAAGCGGCAGTCGCCGGTGGCCTTGGCGTTCCTTGCGTTCATCCGCAGCGAACGTGCACAGATCAGCGGGCTTGTTGAGCGGTTCTCCGGGGTTCTGCCGCCGACACCTGCCACACGTTGAAGTCTTTCAGGTCGGGGAAGTCGGCGATGTCCTGGAGCAGGCGACGCTGTTCGGAATAGCTTTCGATCGCACGGCGGAATTCCATCCGGCGTTGATCCTTTTCCTGCTGCTTGCGGGATTTGGCGTTGGGTTGAAACGAGCCATCGAGTTCACGAGCCATTGCTTATCTCCCTGATCGAGTGCTTACGGGAGTTTCAGACTGAATCGCGAAGTTGACGGTTTGACGGCGGGAGGGTGACAGGGGTGTTAAGGGTGATGAAGCGCAGCTTCAAGCTTTAAGCTCCAAGCCATAAGAAGAGCCAGGTCGGCGCAGTGGCCGCTTCTTCTTGCAACTTATGGCTTGCAGCTTGAAGCTCCGATCAGTCTTCCATGTTCTTCAAGGACTTCGGCGAAAGCCGCAGACTGCGCAGGCTGCGCTTCACGCTCTTCAGGTGATTGACCAGGCTCGGCCCGCGGGCCATGGCCACGCCCATCGCCAGCACGTCGATCACCACCAGGTGGGCGATGCGGGAGGTCAGCGGGGTGTAGATCTCGGTGTCCTCGTGCACGTCGATGGCCAGGTTGACCGTCGACAACTCGGCCAGCGGGGTCTGGCTCGGGCACAGGGTGATGAGGTTGGCGCCACTCTCGCGAACGATGTTCGCGGTGATCAGCAGGTCCTTGGAGCGACCGGACTGGGAAATGCACACCGCCACGTCGCCAGGCTTGAGGGTCACCGCCGACATCGCCTGCATGTGCGGGTCGGAATACGCCGCCGCGCTGAGCAGCAGGCGGAAGAACTTGTGCTGGGCATCCGCCGCCACCGCGCCGGAAGCACCGAAACCATAGAACTCCACGCGCTGAGCCTGGGCCATGGCGGTCACCGCATGCTGCAGGGCCACCGGATCGAGGTGCTCGCGCACTTCCATCAGGGTATGCAGGGTGGTGTCGAAGATCTTCAGGCTGTAGTCGGCGACGGAGTCGTCTTCATGGATGGCGAACTGGCCGAAGCTGGCACCGGCAGCCAGGCTCTGCGCCAGTTTCAGTTTCAGGTCCTGGAAGCCCGAGCAGCCAATGGCCCGGCAGAATCGCACGATGGTCGGTTCGCTGATGCCGACGCTGTGCGCCAGGTCGGCCATGGAGCTATGCATGACCGCCGCAGGGTCAAGCAATACGTGGTCGGCAACCTTGAGCTCCGACTTGCGTAGCAGATGCCGCGACTGGGCGATGTGTTGCAACAGATTCAATGGCTGGACTCGGTTATGATCGGCTGGCCGGTTGTAGCAATCTTGTAGTTATACTACATGACTGGCGAACCGCCCAGCTAAACGAGACAGGAGAGTAGTGGGTTTGACTATTCCATGTGACATTCTGGTCTTCGGCGGCACTGGCGATCTGGCCCTGCACAAACTGCTTCCGGCGCTCTACCACCTGTATCGCGAGGGGCGCCTGCACCCTGCGGTGCGGATCGTCGCCCTGGCCCGCAGCCCGATGCCGCGCAATAGTTTTCAAAAGCTTGCCGAGCGCCGCTGCCGTGCCCAGATTGCCCGCAACGACTTCGACGAAGACACCTGGGACCGCTTCGCCACCCGCCTCGACTACTTCTCCATGGACGCCTCGCAGAGCGCCGATTTCGGCCGCCTGGCGCACTTTCTCGGCGAGCCGGGAGGCCTGGCGCGGATCTACTACCTGGCCACCGCGCCCAACCTGTTCGTACCCATCGTCACCCACCTGAACATCGCCGGCCTGGTGGACGGCGAGTCGCGCATCGTCCTGGAAAAACCCATCGGCCACTCGCTGGAGTCGGCCACCGCGATCAACAGCGCCATCGGCGCCGTGTTCGAGGAGTCCCAGGTGTTCCGCATCGACCACTACCTGGGCAAGGAGACAGTGCAGAACCTCATGGCCCTGCGCTTCGCCAACGCCCTGCTGGAACCGGTGTGGCGCGCCAGCCAGATCGACCATGTGCAGATCAGCGTGTGCGAGACCCTCGGCGTGGAAAACCGCGGCGCCTACTACGACCGAGCAGGCGCCACCCGCGACATGCTGCAGAACCACCTGCTGCAACTGCTCTGCCTGGTGGCGATGGAGCCGCCGGCGCAATTCGACGCCGAGGCCGTGCGTGACGAGAAGGTGAAGATCCTCCGCGCGCTGAAGCCGATCACCGACCAGGACGTGCAGGACAAGACCGTGCGCGGCCAGTACAGCGCCGGCAAGATCGGCGGACAGGAAGTGCCGGCCTACTATTTCGAGAAGGACGTGGACAACGACAGCGACACGGAGACCTTCGTCGCCGTCGAAGCCCATATCAACAACTGGCGCTGGGCCGGCGTGCCTTTCTACCTGCGCACCGGCAAGCGTCTGGCCAAGCGTTCGTCGCAGATCGTCATCCAGTTCAAGCCGGTGCCGCATCGCCTGTTCGATGGCGACCGCGCCAACCAGTTGCTGATCCAGCTACAACCGGACGAACGCATCAGCCTGCAGATGATGACCAAGACGCCGGGCAAGGGCATGCGCCTGGAACCGGTGGAGCTCAACCTCAACCTGGCCCAGGTGTTCGGCCAGACCCGCCGCTGGGACGCCTACGAGCGTCTGCTGCTGGATGTGCTGGAAGGCGATTCGACGCTGTTCATGCGCCGCGACGAAGTGGAAGCGGCCTGGGCCTGGATCGACCCGATCCTCAATGGCTGGCAGGAGCATTTCCAGACGCCGCGGCCCTACCATGCCGGGAGCAATGGGCCGGAGCAGGCCCACAGCCTGCTGGCGCGGCATGGCCGGTCCTGGCACGGCTAGGCTTGCTTGCTCCTACGGGATTAGCGCGAGCCGGCCTTACCAGACCGTCTCTTCCTGCAGCAGCTTCGCCAGCACATGGGCCTGCACCGGCCGGCTGATCAGGTACCCCTGAACCTCATCGCAGTCCTGCTCGCGCAGGAAGCGCAACTGCTCCTCGGTTTCCACCCCCTCGGCCACCACCATCAACTCCAGACTGTGGGCCATGGCAATGATCGCCCGGGTGATCGCCGCGTCCTCGCTGCCTTCCTTCAGGCCGCGGATGAAGGCCTGGTCGATCTTCACGTAGTCCACCGGCAGGCGTTTCAGGTAGCTGAGCGAGGAATAGCCGGTCCCGAAGTCGTCGATCGCCAGTTTCACCCCCAGCGCATGCAACTGCTGGAAGGTCGCGATGATGTGTTCGACGCTGTCCAGCAACTGGCTTTCGGTCAGTTCCAGCTCCAGCAGGTGCGGCGCCAGCCCGCTTTCCTCCAAAACCTGGCGCACCAGGCTGACCAGCTTGCCCTGGCGCAACTGGTACACCGACAGGTTCACCGATACCCGGATCGGCTCCAGGCCCTGGCGCTGCCATTCGCAGGCCTGCCAGCACGCCTGGCGCAGGACGAATTCGCCCATCGGCGCGATCAGCCCGGTTTCCTCCGCCAGGCCGATGAAATCCCCCGGCGGCACCATGCCCATGACCGGATGGTTCCAGCGCACCAGCGCCTCGGCGGCATGCAGGCGGCCGCTGGCCAGTAATACCTTGGGCTGGTAGTAGACCTCCAGCTGGCGCTCGTCGATGGCCTTGCGCAGCTGGTTTTCCAGTTGCAGGCGATCGAGGGTGCTGGCCTGCAGGCTCTCGGTGTAGAACTGGAAGTTGTCGCCGCCCAGGTGCTTGGCGTGCTGCATGGCCATGTTGGCCTGGCTGACCAGTTGGTTGAGGTCCAGGCTCATGTCCGAGAGCAGGGCGATGCCCACCGAGGCACTGATGACCAGCTCATGGTTGTCGAAACGCACCGGCACCCGCAGCTTTTCCAGCAGGCGCGTGGCCACGCGGACCAGGCTCGACAGGTTGCTGTAGCCATCGAACAGCACCACGAATTCGTCACCGGACAGGCGCGCCACGGTATCCGACTCGGGCATGGCGTTGGCGATACGCAGGGCGATCTGCTTGAGCAACTGGTCGGCGACTTCATGGCCGAGGCTGTCGTTGAGCAGCTTGAAGCGGTCCAGGTCGATATGCATCAGCGCCAGGCTACGCCCGCTGGTGCGCAGACGCAGGCCGGCCTCGTGCAGGCGCAGGCGGAACAGGGCACGGTTGGCAAGGCCGGTCAGTTCGTCGTAATGGGCCAGGTAGCGCAGGCGTTCCTCGGACTCGCGGCGCTCCGACAGGTCACTGAAGAAGCCCACCACGTTGCTGATCTTGCCCCGGCTGTCGACCACGCCATTGAGTTGCAGCCACTGCGGATAAAGGGTGCCGTCCTTGCGCGCCTCGACCAGCTCGCCCTGCCAGCGACCCTGCTGCTCCAGCGCCTGGTCGATCGCGCCGTAATGCCGCCGTGCATCCAGGCTGCAGGGCAATTCCAGGGCATTGCGGCCAAGCAGTTCCTGGCGGTTGTAGCCGGTCATGCGGCAAAACGCCTGGTTCAGCGCCAGCAGTTCATAGTCCGGGCCGAGGATGGCGATGCCCTCGCTGGCGGCCTCGAACACCGTCGCCGCCAGGCGCTGCTGTTCTTCCTGGGCCTTGCGCGCGCTGATATCGCGGCGCGTACCGATCATCCGCACCACCCGCCCCTCGCTGTCACGCTCAACGGCGCGGCCGCGGTCCTCGATCCAGCACCAGTGGCCCTGGTTGTGACGGAAACGGTATTCGATGCGGTAGTCATCGGTGCGGCCCTTGAGGTGCTCGACCAGGGTGCGCTTGAGCGCGGGCACGTCATCCGGGTGCAGGCGCGGTTTGAGGTGCACCAGCATGGCCTTGACGTCCTCGGGGTTGAGGCCGAACAACTCGCGCAGCTGGGTGTGGTGGACCTCGTCGGTCTGCAGGTTCCAGTCCCACAGGCCCAGTTCGCTGGCTTCCAGGGCCAGGGCCAGGCGCTGCTCGCTCTTGCTCAGGGCCTGGCTGGCCGCATCCAGCTCGGCGCTACGCTGCGATACCCGGTTTTCCAGCCCGGCCTGGGCCTCGCGCAGTTGTTCCTCGACGCCGCGACGCTGCTCGACCTCATCGGCCAGCGCCTTGTTGAGCTGCTCGCTACGGGCATGGGCCGCCTGCAGATGCTCGATCAGCGCCTGATTCTGGAAGCGCCGCAGCAGGCTGTTCTCGATCAGCCGGTTGACCTGCCAGGCCACCACCAGCAAGGCCCCCAGCAGCAACAGGCCGAGCAGGCCCCAGCCACGATGCTCCGGGTCGCCACTCCAGAACAGGAAGGCGATGGGCGGCACCAGGCACGGCAGGACGAAACTGAGGAAGGCCGGCAGGCTGACCGCATAGGCCACGCTGGCGGACAGCGCTGCGGCGCCGAGCAGGCCGAAGACCCAGGCCTGCTGCACGAAGTTATCCACAGGGACCAGGGCAATTGCCGCGCTGGCCAGGGTCAGGCCACTGAACGCCGAGCCGACCAGGAACATGCGTCGCCAGGTCGGCTTGGCCTGGCGGTCGGGCATCGCCGCATCGAACGCCGCCACCTGGATCACCCGCAGCGACACCAGCGCCATCAGCCACACCACCCACACGCTGACCAGCAGGTAGCGCTGCGGACTCCACAACAGCCAGGCACAGACCAGGCCGTTCAGCAGCATGAACAGGGTGGGCAACAGAGAACCTTGGTACAACAAGCGGGTACGCTCAACCGCCAGCTGCGTGGCGAATTGCTTGCGAATGCCGCGGCGTGCCTCCAGCGGCACACCGGCAGGAGCAGATGCGAGTGTCATGGGCAGTGTTCTTGTAATGGTGAGCCACAAACGTGGACGGAGCATACACAAGCATCGCGCGGGGCCAAACTGCTCTGTGTCATAAATTCGCACCCCGCAATTCTCATTCCTTCGTACAAGCCGACCGCTCAAGCACGCGGGCCAAGGGCTGGAGCCGATGACCGGTCGGTCGCCGGGCATGTCTTTTTGCCAGGCGGGTTTGCCCATGGATCCCCTGCCCCCATAGAATGGGCGGATGCATGACGATCTCTCTCTCCTGTTGAACTCCCTCAACGATGCCCAGCGCCAGGCCGTCGCCGCGCCGGTTGGGCGTCAGTTGGTCCTGGCCGGTGCCGGCTCCGGCAAGACCCGCGTGCTGGTGCACCGCATCGCCTGGCTGATCCAGGTCGAGCAGGCCTCGCCGCACTCGATCCTGTCGGTGACCTTCACCAACAAGGCCGCTGCCGAGATGCGCCACCGCATCGAGCAACTGCTGGGCATCAGCCCGGGCGGCATGTGGGTGGGCACCTTCCACGGCCTGGCGCACCGCCTGCTGCGGGCGCACTGGCAGGAAGCCGGGCTGAACCAGAATTTCCAGATCCTCGACAGCGACGACCAGCAGCGCCTGGTCAAGCGGGTGATCCGCGAGCTGGGCCTGGACGAGCAGCGCTGGCCGGCGCGCCAGGCGCAGTGGTTCATCAACGGACAGAAAGACGAAGGCCTGCGGCCGCAGCACATCCAGGTCAACGGCGACCTGTTCCTCGGCACCATGCGCAGCATCTATGAAGCCTACGAGGCGGCCTGCCAGCGCACCGGCGTGATCGACTTCTCCGAGCTGCTGCTGCGCGCCCTCGACCTGTGGCGCGACCACCCCGGCCTGCTGCAGCATTACCAGCGCCGCTTCCGCCACCTGCTGGTGGACGAGTTCCAGGACACCAACGCCGTGCAGTACGCCTGGCTGCGCCTGCTGGCGCAGGGTGGCGACAGCCTGATGGTGGTGGGCGACGACGACCAGTCGATCTACGGCTGGCGCGGCGCGCGCATCGAGAACATCCAGGAATTCTCCAGCGACTTCGCCAATGCCGAAGTGATCCGCCTGGAGCAGAACTACCGCTCCACCGCCGGCATCCTCAAGGCCGCCAACGCCCTGATCGCCAACAACAGCGGGCGCCTGGGCAAGGAACTGTGGACCGAGGGCGGCGACGGCGAGCCGCTGAGCCTGTACGCCGCCTTCAACGAACACGACGAAGCCCGCTACGTGGTGGAAACCATCGAAAGCGCGCTGAAGACCGGCCTGGCCCGCAGCGACATCGCCATCCTCTATCGTTCCAACGCCCAGTCGCGGGTATTGGAAGAAGCCTTGCTGCGCGAACGCATCCCGTACCGCATCTATGGCGGCCAGCGCTTCTTCGAGCGCGCCGAGATCAAGAACGCCATGGCCTACCTGCGCCTGCTGGAGGGCCGCGGCAACGACGCGGCGCTTGAGCGGGTGATCAACGTGCCGCCACGGGGCATCGGCGAGAAGACCGTCGAAAGCATCCGCGAGCATGCCCGGCATGCCCAGCTGTCGATGTGGGAAGCCATGCTCCAGCTGCTGGCCAACAAGGCCCTGAAGGGCCGCGCCGCCAGCGCCCTGGCTGCATTCATCGAGCTGCTGGAAAACCTCTCGGCCAAGGTCCTCGACATGCCGCTGCACCTGATGACCCAGACCGTCATCGAGCAGTCCGGGCTGATCGTCTATCACCAGGAAGAAAAAGGTGAAAAGGGCCAGGCACGGGTAGAAAACCTTGAGGAACTGGTGAGCGCCGCGCGCAACTTCGAGACCAGCGACGAAGACGCCGACCTCTCGCCGCTGTCCGCCTTCCTCGGCCACGCCTCGCTGGAAGCTGGCGATGCCCAGGCCGACGAGCACGAGGACAGCATCCAGCTGATGACCCTGCACAGCGCCAAGGGCCTGGAATTCCCCTACGTGTTCCTGGTGGGCATGGAAGAAGGCCTGTTCCCGCACAAGATGAGCCTGGAAGAACCCGGCCGTCTCGAAGAGGAACGCCGCCTGGCCTATGTCGGCGTGACCCGGGCCATGCAGAACCTGGTGATGACCTACGCGGAAACCCGGCGCCTGTACGGCAGCGAGACCTATAACAAGGTGTCGCGCTTCGTCCGCGAGATTCCCGCCGGGCTGGTCCAGGAAGTGCGCCTGTCCAACAGCGTCAGCCGGCCGTTCGCTGGCGCCAAGCAGACCGCCAGCAGCCTGTTCGCCAACGCCAACATCCCGCAGACCGCCTTCAACCTGGGGCAGCGCGTGCAGCACGCGGTGTTCGGCGAGGGCGTCATCCTCAACTTCGAAGGCTCCGGCGCCCAGGCCCGGGTCCAGGTGAACTTCGCCGAGGGCAGCAAGTGGCTGATGCTCGGCTACGCCAAGCTCGAAGCCATCTAAACGGAAATTTCCGACTACCGGCGTAGGCCTTTCTTTCATCACCTGAAAGAAAGGCCTACGACGTCCTACATAGGCACTCGGAAACTTCAGGCAAAAGCTCGAAACATCTTGTCGCTGTCATGCGTCCCTGAACTTGTGCAACATGGCGCGCGTGTAATCCACAAAACGGGAATACCCTTCTATGCAACGTTTTCTCAGCATCGCCCTGGCGCTGTGCATCGGTCTCACTATGAGCCTCGACGCCAACGCCAAGCGCTTCGGCGGCGGCAAGAGCTCTGGCGCCGCGCCGACGCACCAGGCCCGTCAGGCCACCCCTGCCAACCCTGCCGCCACCCCGACTGCGCCAGGCCGTGCTCCCGCCGCTGCCAGCGGTGCCTCGAAGTGGCTCGGCCCACTGGCCGGCATCGCTGCCGGTGGCCTGCTGGCCTCGATGCTGATGGGTGATGGCTTCGAAGGCATGCAGATCTTCGACATCCTGATCATGGCGCTGATCGCGTTCCTGGTCTTCCGCTTCATTGCGGCCCGTCGCCGCAAACAGCAGCAGCCACAAATGGCCGCCGCCGGCCACCCGGCCTACCAGCGCGAAGCCTACGAGCAGCCAGCCCAGCCACAGTCGTCGATCTTCGGTGGTTCGGCTGCGCCAGCAGCACGTCCGGTGATCAACGCTCCGGCCTGGTTCAACGAGCAGAACTTCCTGGCTGCCGCGCGCAATCACTTCCAGACGCTGCAGCAGCACTGGGACGCCAACGAAATGGACAAGATCGCCGAGTTCGTGACCCCGCAGCTGCTTGAGTTCCTCAAGCGCGAGCGTGCCGAGCTGGGTGACGGCTTCCAGTCCACCTACATCGACAACCTCGATGTGCAGCTGGAAGGCGTCGACGATCGCGCCGACAAGACCATCGCCACCCTGACCTTCAGCGGTGTGTCGAAGTCCTCCCGTTTCGACCAGGGCGAAGTGTTCAGCGAGAGCTGGAACATGGAGCGCGCCCAGGGCGAAAACCAGCCTTGGCTGGTCGCGGGGATCCGCCAGAACGGCTGATCTTGAGGCGTTGCACAAAAAACCCCGGGCTTGCCCGGGGTTTTGCTTTTAGCGCACTGCCCTACTAGGGTATAACGCGCAACGTTTACACAAGGTCAGGACATAGAGGACGCGAACCGTGGAAGAAGTCATTGAACAACTTCGTGAAGCCAACGAGCCGGTACCGGTACCGCTCGAACTGCCCGACGAAGACCTGCTGGTAGAGATCGAAGAGCAGTTGTTCATCAACATCCCGTTCGTCTTCAAGGAATTCCTCCTCACCGTCAGCGACGTGGTCTACGGCAGCCTGGAGCCAGTCACCGTCACCGACCCGCAGTCCCACACCTACCTGCCGGACGTTGCCGCCAACGCCTGGGACGCCGGCGTACCGCGGGACCTGATTCCGCTGTGCCAGGACGGCGATGATTACTACTGCGTCGAGGAAGATGGCACCGTGGTGCTGTGGTCCGGCGAGGAAGAAATCGTCACCGAGGACAGCTGGGAGTCGGTCTGGCACTGGGCGCGGGACGTCTGGCTGGAGAGCTGAATCATTTCCCTTGGGAAAGTAATGGCCTGGAGCCATCAATGTTCGTAGAATCGCCACGCCTTCCTGTGCGTGGCGGGTCGCTACCGCTCCATCCCCTCGGACATACGTCCCGCTCGCACAAGAAGCCAGATTTTCGTTGTACCGCTCCCACAAGGTCCGCGCTGACCAGTGGCTCATGTGTGAAGGCCCGGATGCTCCGTCATGTGCTGTTCCTCGCCCTGCTGGTGCTTTCCGGCTGCCAGTCCCCGCTGACCCAGCTCCAGACCCTCAGCAGCGAAAACGCCCACCAGGTCGTCATTCAACCCACCCGGCCCTTCCCGCTGGCGATGAGCGTGCCGTCCATCAAGCCCGGCAGCGCCCGCCTGCGCATCTACCTCGAAGGCGACGGCCACGCCTGGGCCACCGCCTCGCAACCGAGCCTGGACCCGAGCCCGCGCACCCTGCTCATGGCTCGCCTGGCCGTCGCCGACCCGCAACCCAGCCTGTACCTCGCCCGTCCCTGCCAGTTCGTCAGCGCTCCGGCCTGCAACCCACAGGTCTGGACCGACCAGCGCTTCGGCCAGGCCGTGCTCGACAGCCTCGACCAGGCGTTGAACCAGGTCCGCAGGCAATACGGCAATCGGGATTTCGAACTGATCGGCTACTCCGGCGGCGCCGCGCTGGCCCTGCTGCTGGCCGCGCAGCGTAACGATATCGCCGTGGTGCAGACCCTGGCCGGCAACCTCAGCCCGCGGCAATGGGCGCAATCACTCGACCTGACGCCCCTGCGCGGCTCCCTGGAACCCCTGGACCGCGCCGAGCGCCTGCGCCACGTGACCCAGCGGCACTTCATCGGCTTCGAAGACCGCACGGTGCCGCCCATCCTCTACCAGCACTACCGCCGCTCCCTCGGCCCGGTGGATTGCCTGGAGGTGGTCAGGCTGCCGGGCGTCGACCATGCCAACGGCTGGGCCGACGCCTGGGCGCAATGGCGTCACAAGCCGGTGCGCTGCACGCCTCAGTGATGGTGTTCCTTCTGGTTCTCCAGGGTTTCCAGCAGGGCGATCTGCATCCGTGTATGCACGCGGATGAACCAGCGCCAGAGCAGCGCCACCACGCCGGCGGCCACCACCGCGATCACCAGCAATAGCTCGCTGGTGGGCAGGATGCTCGCCGACAGCGCCGCCAGCAGCAGGAAGATCACCAGCAGCGAGATCAGTGGAATCACCTCGGCGATCACCCGGCGTACCCGCTGGGTATGGCGCCCGGCCATTTCCGGCTTGACCCCCATTTCCGCCAGCAGCATCGACAGCGCCTTGAGCTTGCGGTACGCGGCGATCAGGAACGGCAGCGACAGCAGCAACGCCAGGCCCCAGATCAGTGCCTTCTGCTGGCCGACGTCGCTGATCCATTCGCCCAGGTAGCTACCGATCTGCGCGGCGAAGTAACCACCGCTGAAGAAGATCGCCACCACCAGCGCCAGGTTGACCCCGACCTGCAACAGGATGCGCCGGATCATCGACGCCAGCATGGCACCCTCGCCCTGCGGCTGGATGCTGCGCAGCCATTCGCCGTACAGCGACAGCACCCGGGCCAGGCGGCCGGGCACCACTTTGGCAAGGGTCAGCGACAGCGGGTCGGCGGCGCGAATCAGATAAGGGGTCAGCAACGTGGTGATGACCGAGACCGCCACGGCCACCGGGTAGAGGAAGTCGCTGGTGACCTGCAGGGTCATGCCCAGCGCGGCGATGATGAAGGAGAATTCGCCAATCTGGGACAGTCCCATCCCGACCCGCAGCGAGGTGCGTCCGTCGTTGCCGGCGATGAAGGCGCCCATGCCGCAGGACAGCATCTTGCCCAGCACCACGGCGATGGTGATCACCACGATGGGCCAGATGTATTCCACCAGCACGGCAGGGTCGAGCATCAGGCCGATGGCGACGAAGAAGATCGCGCTGAACATGTCCCGCACCGGCTCGATCAGACGCTCGATCTTCATCAACTGACGCGACTCGGCCATGATCGCGCCGATCAGGAAGGCGCCCAGGACCATGCTGTATTCCAGCTTGACCACCAGCAGGCAGAAGCCGAAACACAGGCCGAGCACGGTGATCAGGAGCATTTCGTTGCTCTCGAACTTCGCCACGTAGGCCAGCAGGCGCGGCACCAGGAGGATGCCCACCACCAGCGCGACGATCATGAACAGCGACAGCTTGCCCACCGTGGAGAACACTTCGCCGGAGCTGACCGTGCCGCTGACGGCGATGCCGGACAGCAGGGCGATGATGCCGATGCCGAGGATATCCTCGACGATCAGCACGCCGAAGATCAGCTGGGCGAACCGCTCGTTCTTCATCTTCAGGTCGTTGAGCGCCTTGACGATGATGGTGGTCGAGGAGATCGCCAGGATCGCGCCGAGGAACAGCGAGTCCATGGTGCTCCAGCCGAACCAGCGGCCGATCTCGAAGCCGATCCAGATCATCAGGACGATTTCCAGGAACGCCGCGATGAACGCCGTGGCCCCCACCTTGAACAGCTTGCCGAGGCTGAACTCCAGGCCCAGGCAGAACATCAGGAAGATCACTCCCAGTTCGGCGAGGGTCTTGATGGTGTCTTCGTCGTGGATCAGGCCGAAGGGCGGGGTGTGCGGGCCGATGATGAAGCCGGCGACGATATAGCCGAGGACCACCGGCTGCTTGAGCCTGTGGAAGAGGATGGTGACCACGCCGGCCACCAGCATGATGACCGCCAGATCCTGGATAAAGCTTATGGCATGCACGGCGGACGCTCCTTATCTCCATGACGAAGAACAAGACGAAGAAAACCGAGCGCAGCCCGACCGTCAGGTCTCGTTGAGCTACGGAATTTTCGGTTTTAAATGTAGGAAATGGCCTCGTTGCTGAGCCCTGCCCGCAGGTTAACATCGACGCCGCGTGCAAATTGGCCGCGCAATATGTAGAAACAGATCGGCACTTTCATCATCGCCAATGGCGTGAAACACGTGACGGCAACCCAATGGTCAACGTCCCGTTTCAAGATGGCAGTACACAGGGGGAAGAAGCGCCCAGACCGCGCCGCCCCGCCTCAGCGCAATCTCACCGTGAGCACACTATGGAACCCGGAAACGCCCAACTGTCGATGACCGTCCTGATGACCCCGGACATGGCCAACTTCTCCGGCAATGTCCACGGCGGCACCCTGCTGAAGTACCTCGATGAAGTCGCCTATGCCTGCGCCAGCCGCTATGCCGGGCGGTACGTGGTGACCTTGTCGGTGGACCAGGTGGTGTTCCGCGAGCCGGTGCATGTCGGCGAGCTGGTGACCTTCCTGGCGTCGGTCAACTACACCGGCAACACCTCGATGGAGGTGGGAATCAAGGTAGTGACCGAGAACATCCGCGAGCGCTCGGTGCGGCACAGCAACAGTTGCTTCTTCACCATGGTGGCGGTGGACGATGATCGCAAACCGGTGCCCGTGCCACCGCGCCAGCCGCAGACCAGCGAAGAGAAGCGCCGCTTCCTGCAGGGCAAGCAGCGGCGCTTGATCCGACAGGAGCTGGAGAAGCGGTATCAGGAATTGAAGACCGAGACGGACGCTGACTGACGAAATAAATCACGACTCTCTGACCCTGTGGGAGCGGGTCAGAGAGTCGTGCTTCAGATCCGCCGCGCCTCGAAGCGCACTCGCGGGTGCACGATCCGGTCCTGCGCCCGCACCACTTCCAGCTCATAGCTGCCACAGGCCTGGGTCTCCAGCAGTACCTCATGCACCGCCGCCGCGGTGAATTCGAACGCCGCCACCAACTCGTCCCCCAACAGCAACCGCGCCAGGAACACCCCGGCCGTCAGGTCGCCAACCCCCACCGGCTGCCGCGGAAACGCCAGCAACGGCCGCTGCAGGTGCCAACTGCCCTCCGCTGTCACCAGCAACATCTCGAACTCGTCCGCCGCCTTGCCCGGATAGGCCAGGTGCTTCACCAGTACCGCCTTCGGCCCGCGCACCAGCAGCTCCCGCGCCATGCCGATGCAATCCTCCAGCGACTGCGCGCGACGCCCGGCAAAGCTGTCCAGCTCCAGCTGGTTCGGACACAGCACATCCGCCGCCGCCACCGCTTCTTCCAGCAGGAAATCGCTGACCTCGGCGGGCACGATGCACCCCTTCTCCGGATGCCCCATCACCGGGTCGCACAGGTACAGCGCCCGCGGGTTGGCCTGCTTGATCCGCTGCACCACGCTCAGAATCGCCCGGCCCTGGGCGGCACTGCCCAGGTAGCCGGACAGAACTGCGTCGCAATTGCCCAACTCACCGATATTGCTAATCCCTTCCACCAACGCGGGAATTTGCGCCGGCGCAAGCACTTCGCCAGTCCACTGGCCATACTGAGTGTGATTGGAGAATTGCACGGTATTGAGGGGCCAGACGTTCACCCCGACCCGCTGCATGGGAAACACCGCGGCGCTGTTGCCAGCATGGCCAAACACGACGTGAGACTGGATCGCAAGCAGGTGCGGGGTGCGTTTCATGCGGGACGTCCAAACCAATGAATGACAAACAAGGGGCGCAGTATGGCGCCAAACGCCACCTGTACGACAGACCGTGGTGGCAGTTAAGCTGGCACACCTCGTTGGAGCATGTGTAGATGGTTACCCTCGAAAACATCCTGGTGTTGATGGTCCTGGCCACGGCGGCAGCCTGGCTGTGGCACAACCATGGATTGCGGGAAAAGGCGCTGGAGCAGGTCAAGCAGCATTGCGCCAAGCTCGACCTCGAACTGCTCGACGGCGCCGTCGCGCTGAAGAAGATCGCTTTCGTCCGCGACGCCAACGGCCGCAAGCGCCTTGCGCGGATCTACAACTTCGAGTTCACCGTGACCGGCGAGCAGCGTCACCCCGGCACCGTCACCCAGTTCGGCGCCCACAGCGTGCAGATCGAGCTGGCACCCTACCCGTTCGAGATCAAGCCGCCAGTGCACGGCGACAACGTCATCGAAATGAAGCAGTGGCGCCAGGAACACAATCGCTGGCGTCAGTGATCCACAGGCAGGCGGCAGTCGAGCATTCCCTGCTCCAGGGCCGCATGATCCTGGGGGCCGGCGAAGATCAGCTCGATCCGCGAATCCCTGCGCCAGGCGCTTTCCTCCCAGGCCAACGGCTGTCCGGCCAGCACATTGGCTGAACGCCAGCCCTGCTCACCGTGAACCACCATCTTCGCCCGTCGCCATTCCAGCCTGTGGATAAACACCTGCAGCCGTGCAAGGTCGAGACGTTGCCGTGGATGAAAGCGCCAGCCGATGCTCCAGCCGTCGGCCGCCTGTTGATAACTGCACAGGGGCCGGGTCGGGTCTGTCCACAGCGGCGTGACCGGGGCTTTTCCATCCGGGATAACGTTATCCACAGGCGCTGGGTCCATGATTTCCACGTCTGCCTTGGGCAGATCGGCCAGGTCGAGACCGCCGTGATCCACCCAACGCAGCGCCACCGCCGGCAATCGAGCGCTTATCCACAGGCGCTTTTCTTCATCCACAGCACCCGCCTTGTTCATAACCAGCAGCCCGGCAGTGGCCAAGGCCTGGGCCTGCGCCTCCGGCAACGCCGCCCCGCTCGCCAGCGCCTGGGCGTCGAGTACCAGCACCGCCGGCTGCACCGCCAGCACGCCACGCCACGGCGGCAGCTGTAGCTGCGCCAGCAACTGGGCCGGGTGACCGAGACCGGACGGCTCGATGAACAGCCGGTCCGGCCGCGCCTTGCGCAACAAGCGCCCCAACCCCACCTGGAATGGCGCGCCATTTACACAGCACAGGCAACCGCCCGCCACCTCGCCCATGCTCACGCCGTCGTCGTCGGTGCTGAGCAGCGCGGCGTCGAGGCCGATCTGGCCGAATTCGTTGATCAGCACGGCCCAGCGCTCATGGGCCGGGCGCTGGCCGAGCAGGTGGCGGATCAGGCTGGTCTTGCCCGCCCCCAGCGGGCCGGCAATCAGGTGAGTCGGAATGTTCTGAAGCATAAGTGGACCGTTCCCACGGAAATCTTCGCCACTATGCTCCGGACTCAGGCCAGCCAGTCAAGGGTCAGGATCAGCCGGCGATTGCCTTTATCCACAGACGGCGAGCGATGCACCAGTCCGCTGCCTTCGTTGCCCAGCCATTTCTCGCCCTTGAGCAAAGCCACGTCGCCACAGGCCAGTTGGCGGATATGCACAGGGTCGACTTCCGCCTGGGCCAGGCGCCGCCGATCGACCGCGCCTTCCTCCAGCCACTCGCTGGCAGGCCCCGCGTAGGTGCTGATCAGGCGCAGCGGCACATGGTCGACGTGGAAGCGCGGGCACATGGCGCTGTCCAGCACCCGCAGGCGCAGACCGACACGGCGCGCATCGAGCAGGCAGGCGTAGGCGCCCACCAGCCAGCCGAGGTCGGCGATGAAGCCTTCATAGCCGGCGAGATCGGCGTAGGCGCTGGCGATCCCGTCGAGCGGCGGCACCTCGCCGTCCTGGCCAATCTCCAGGGTGAGCGAATCGGCCAGCGGCTCGTTCAGTGACAGCAACAGGCGGGCGAAGTCCTCGATATGCGCGGGCAGGCGACGCTGCCAGACCGCCAGGTTGACCCCATCCTGCAGGGCTTCGGTGAGCACGTCGGGGGTTTCTCCGAACGCCTGGCGCACCGGCACCAGGGCTTCAGCCAGCAGCATCAGGCCACCTCCTCTTCGTCATGCCAGGCGCCGAAAGGATCCGGCAAGCGCCGCCAGTTGGCGGCACCCAAGGCCATTTCCTCGTCGTCGAGCAGGCAGGCATCCAGTTCGGCATGCAGTTGCGCCACGTCGATGTACTGGCCGATGAACACCAGCTCCTGGCGGCAATCGCCACACTCCGGGTCCCATTGTTCAAGGATTGCCGCGGTGCTCTGCGGATCCTGCGGCCAGTGCGCCTTGGGCACGAAGCGCCACCAGCGCCCGGCGAAGCCATGGCGCATCATGCCGCCGGCCTGGGACCAGCTGCCGGCTTCCTGGTACTTGCTGGCGAGCCAGAAGAAACCCTTGGAGCGCAGCAGCCGGCCATTCACCCAGGGCCTGTGGATAAAGTCGAAGAAGCGTTGCGGATGCAGCGGCCGGCGGGCCTGCCACACGCTGGCGGCGATGCCGTATTCCTCGGTTTCCGGCACATGCTCGCCGCGCAGTTCCTGCAGCCAGCCCGGGGCGCTGGCGGCGCGATCGAAGTCGAACAGGCCGGTGTCGAGGATGTCCTTGAGGTCGACCTCGCCCATGACCATAGGCACGATCCGCGCGTGGGCGTTGAGGCGGCGCAGGATGGCGCTCAGTTCTTCGCGCTCGTGGCTGCTGATCAGGTCGATCTTGCTCAGGAGGATGACGTCGGCGAATTCCACCTGGTCGATCAGCAGGTCGCTGATGGAGCGCTCGTCCTCTTCGCCCAGGGTTTCGCCACGGGAGGCGAGGCTGTCGGCGGCGTGGTAGTCGCGCAGGAAGTTGAGGCCGTCGACGACGGTGACCATGGTGTCGAGCCGGGCCATTTCCGCCAGGCTACGGCCCTGGTCATCGCGGAAGGTAAAGGTCTCGGCCACCGGCAGCGGTTCGGCGATGCCGGTGGATTCGATGAGCAGGTAATCGAAACGGCCTTCGGCGGCGAGGCGGCCGACTTCTTCCAGCAGGTCCTCGCGCAGGGTGCAGCAGATGCAGCCGTTGCTCATCTCCACCAGTTTTTCTTCGGTGCGATTGAGGCTGACGTTGCGCTGCACCTCGGTGGCGTCGATATTGATCACGCTCATGTCGTTGACGATCACCGCCACCCGCAGGTTGTCGCGGTTGCGCAGCACATGATTGAGCACCGTGCTCTTGCCGGCCCCAAGAAAGCCGGACAACACGGTTACGGGAAGACGATCGGACATGGCGCAGTTCCTCATCAGGGCGGCAAAGTGCATTCGAGCGATGCTTGGTGCGAATGTTATATTATAACGATGCAATTTAGCCAACCGCCCGTCCGCGTCGTTGCGGCGACGGTGAAAGGATCTTCATGAAGTCATTACAGCCCCTGCTGTGGATAACCCTGCTTTGCGCGGTCGGCAGCGCCCAGGCGGCGGTACCGAACGTCGAGCTTGCCAACTGCACCCGCAGCGCCAACCTGCTGGCCTGTACCGATCGCCAAGGCAGCTACTACAGCGTGCAGACCCAAGGCTCGACCATCTACGTGCGCGGCTACGACGCGCCGAGCCAACGACGCTGGGCACAGACCAGCAGCCGCTACGGCCAGTTGACCTTCCACACCGGCCTGGCCAGCGATGGCGAAGCCTGGGTCGGCTACAGCCGCCGGGTGGGCTGGACCACCCTGAACCGTATCTCCAGTTCCAGCAGCCAGCGGTTCAGCCTGCGCTGCAGCCGCCTGACCGGTTGCGATTGAGGCGGTGGAAAAAGTGCTGGCAATAGCATTGTTATAATGTAACGTATCGCGAACTTCTACTCGATGGTTCGCAACATGACCGCCCTGACCCTTCCCGATATCGCCGCCCAGGCCAGCGGACAATCCCTGCCGCTGGACTGGGTCGGCATGTGTGGCATCGCCCTGCCGATCCGCCTCGACCAGCACACCTTGCACGCCACTGCCGACGCCGGCGTAGACCTGAGCGACGGCACCTCCCGCGGCATCCATATGTCGCGCCTGTACCTGGCACTGGCGGCGTTCAAGGATGAGCCGCTGTCGGTGCCCCTGATCCGCCGCGTGCTCGGCCAGTTCCTCGACAGCCATCAAGGACTGTCCACCTGCGCCCACCTCACCCTGCGCTTCGACGTCCTTCTGGAACGACCAGCCCTGGTCAGCTCGGAGTCCGGCTTCAAACGCTATCCGCTGGTCCTCGAAGCCAGGCTCTCCGACGAAGTGTTCCACGTGGAACTATTGGCGGACGTGGTCTATTCCTCCACATGTCCCTGCTCCGCCGCCCTCGCCAGGCAATTGATCCAGCAGCAGTTTCTGACCGACTTCGGCAATCGCGGCCTGTCCCACGAAGACGTCCTGAGCTGGCTGGGCAGCGCGCAAGGCATCGTCGCCACCCCTCACAGCCAGCGCAGCACCGCAAAACTGCGCATACGCTTACAGAAGGGCTGCAACGAGCTACCGATCCTGGAGCTGATCGACCGGGCCGAGGCCGCCTTGGGCACCGCCGTGCAGACGGCGGTAAAGCGCGCCGACGAACAGGCGTTCGCCCTGGCCAACGGACAGAACCTGATGTTCTGCGAAGACGCCGCACGGCGCCTGAACCTGGCAGTACGACATTTGCCTTCGGTGGCTGGCTTTCAACTGCGCGTGGAACACGCGGAGAGCCTGCACGCCCACGATGCTGTCGCCCAAAGCCAGTGGAACTGGTAACCGAACGGAGATGCTTCGATGATCCGCAAGAACCCGACCGGCGACCTGCCGGTAATTGCCGAGTCCGCGTACGTGGACCACACCGCCATCATCTGCGGCAAGGTGGTGATTGGAGAGAATGTGTTCGTCGGTCCCTACGCGGTGATCCGCGCCGACGAAGTGGATGAGAGCGGCTCGATGCAGCCGATCACCATCGGCTGCAACTCGAATATCCAGGACGGCGTGGTGATCCACTCCAAGTCCGGGGCCGCGGTGACCATCGGCGAGTTCAGCTCCATCGCCCACCGCTCCATCGTCCATGGGCCGTGCACCGTGGGTAACCGGGTGTTCATCGGTTTCAACAGCGTGCTGTTCAACTGCGTGGTCGGCGACGGTAGCGTGGTGCGGCACAACTCGGTGGTGGATGGCCGCGACCTGCCGGAGAATTTCTACGTACCCTCCACCACCCGCATCGGCCCGGCCACCGACCTGGCGCAGTTCCCACCGGTGAGCGTCAGCGCCTCGGAGTTCTCCGAAGACGTTGCCCATACCAATATCGATCTGGTGAAGGGCTACAAGGCACTGCAGAACGAGTTCTAGCTGCGCGGCTTCACCGTGCCGCAGTCGCTGCCCAGCCATACCGCCCGGGTGTTCATACTGCCCTGCTGTTGAACACCACTGGCATTGAAGGTGCCTTGTACCGTGGTGGTGAACTCACGGTCACTGAGGAACTGCGCCTGACCGGTGCCCTGGGCTTTCGGGCAGCTGAACTCGAACTTCCAGGTCTTGCCGCTCCGGTCGGTGATGCGCTGGGTGCAGCCCGACTGTGGATCCTGCAGCGGGATGTCATCAGTCTTCACCTGCTCCGGAGTCAGGCAGGAACGCACGCCCTTGCCGGCGACCGTGATGCCCTGCTTGGCCAATACCCCTTCCATCATCGCCCGCTGCTCGGGCGGCAGGTTCTTCAGCTGGCCGAGCATGAACTCCATGTCGGGCAGCGGCTTGCCATCGACCTGCATGTTGCTGGTGGTCAGTTCCCACAACCCTGGTTGCAGCATCTGCGCCTGGACCAGGGGACTCGACAGGCCAACCAGCAGCGCCAGCGCCGACACGCGAATGTTCATCTTGTAACTCCTGAAATTTCCGGCCCTGTGCCGGACAGTTGCTTGGACTTCTAAAAGCCCTTCGGGTTGCAAGACCAGTCGGGATCGTGGTCTGTTAGAGGCTCGATTGGCGACTCGCACGGGATGGTCATGGATTACCACAGCGTCCAGTTCTTCGGGTACCTCATCGCTGCGACCCATTTCATCGGTGCACTCGCCGCCGTGCACGCGGTACTCACCGTGCGCACCGCCCAAGGCTCCATCGCCTGGGCCCTGTCGCTGCTGTTCATGCCCTACCTGACCCTGATCCCCTACCTGATCTTCGGCAGCCGCACCTTCGACGCCTACATCCACGCACGCCGCCAGGCCAACCAGGAAATGCACGTGGCCATGGCCGACCTGAACTGGCGCCCCTGGGTCGAGGAAGCCCTGGCCGCCAGCAACTCGCCCGCCTATGCCGGGCTGCGTGCGCTGTCCAAGCTCGGACGCATGCCCTGCCTGGCGAACAACCGGGTACGCCTGCTGGTCGATGGCCAGGCGACCTTCGAAGCGATCTTCCACGCTATCGAGCAGGCGCGGGACACGGTGCTGGTGCAGTTCTTCATCATCCATGACGACCAGCTCGGCCGGCGCCTGCATGCCCTGCTGCTGAAGAAGGCGGCCGAGGGGGTGAAGATCTACGTGCTCTACGACCGCGTCGGCAGTCATGCACTGCCCGCCCGCTACAGCCAGACCCTGCGCGACAGTGGCGTGGAGGTTCGCGCCTTCGCCACCCGGCGCGGCTGGTTCAACCGCTTCCAGGTCAACTTCCGCAATCACCGCAAGATCGTCGTGGTGGATGGGCTCCAGGGTTTCCTCGGCGGGCACAACGTTGGCGACGAATACCTGGGAGAGAGTCCACGGCTGTCGCCCTGGCGCGATACTCACGTGCAGGTCACCGGCCCGGTGCTGGCGTGCCTGCAGGAATCCTTCGCCGAGGATTGGTACTGGGCGGCGCGCAAGCTGCCACCGCTGATCCTCCCGGAAACCTATCCGGAGAACGGCCTGCTCTGTCAGGTCCTCGCCAGCGGCCCGGCCGATCCTCAGGAAACCTGTTCGCTGTTCTTCGTCGATGCCATCCAGGCCGCCCAGCACCGGGTGTGGATCACCAGCCCGTATTTCATCCCCGACGAGGCCGTGTTCGCCTCGCTGCGCCTGGCGGTCATGCGCGGGGTGGACGTGCGCATCCTGATCCCGTCACGCCCGGACCATCGCGTGGTCTACGCCGCCTCCAGCCTGTTCGCCTTCGAGGCGGTGCGCGCCGGCGTGCGCATGTTCCGCTACCAGCCCGGCTTCCTGCACCAGAAGGTGATGCTGGTGGACGATGATGTCGCCGCCATCGGCAGTGCCAACCTGGACAACCGTTCGTTGCGCCTGAACTTCGAAATCACCCTGGTGACCATCGACCCAGGCTTCGCCGCCACGGTGGAAACCATGCTGGTCAACGACTTCGAGCAAGCCCGGGAAATCACCCCGGAAGACAGCCGCGACACGCATCGCCTGCAACAACTGGGGATGCGTATCGCGCGGTTGATCTCGCCGATCCTGTGATCAGCGATAGAGGTCCTCGCGGGTCAGCGGCAGGTCGTGGCTGCCATCGGCGCGGGGTTTGACCGCGAGGATCTGGTGCAGGTTGATCCAGCCGCGGGAGAAGGCATAGGAGCAGCCGGCCAGGTACAGGCGCCAGATGCGCAGGGCCTTTTCCGGGACCATGCTGGCGGCCTCGGCGAGACGGGATTCGAGATTGTCGCTCCAGAACTTCAGCGTGCGCGCGTAGTGCAGGCGCAGGCTTTCCACGTCCACCACCTCCAGCCCCGCCTCGCTGATAGCAGCGCTGATCATCGTCATATGTGGCAGCTCGCCATGGGGAAAGACATAGCGCTCGATGAAGTTGCCGGCACCACGGCCGACCGGGCGGCCATCGGTGTGCTTGGCGGTGATGCCGTGGTTCATCACCAGGCCGCCTTCACGCACCGCGCCGAACAGGCGCTGGGCATAGAGTTCGAGGTTGGCGTGGCCGACATGCTCGAACATGCCGACACTGACCACCTTGTCGAAACGGCCGTCCTGCGGCAGGTCGCGGTAGTCGAGGATCTGCAGCTCGACCTGCTTCTTCAGGCCTTGCGCTGCAACCCGCTCGCGACCGAGGGCCAGTTGCTCCTTGCTCAGGGTGATGCCGAAGACCCTGGCCCCGTACTCCCGCGCGGCAAACCGCGCCAGCCCGCCCCAGCCGCAGCCGACATCCAGCAGGTAGTCGCCCTTCTGCAGGCGCAGCTTGCGGCACAGGTGGTCGAACTTGTTCTGCTGGGCCTGGTCGAGGCTGTCGTCTGCAGTCTTGAAGTAGCCGCAGGAGTAGGCCATGTCGCGATCCAGCCACAGCTGGTAGAACGCGTTCGACAGGTCGTAGTGGTAGGAAATCGCCGCCGCGTCGGTGGCCTTGTCGTGCTGGCTGCGTACCGGCAGCACGTCTTCTTCGTCCTTGAGCAGGGCTTCGCTCAATTCATCGCAGATGCGGATGACCTCGCTCATGGTGCCTTCCAGGTCCAGCTTGCCCTCGACGAACGCCGAGCCCAGCTCGTCCAGCCCCGGATGGGTCAGCTGGCTGATCATGCTCGGGTCCTTGATCATGATGGTGACCTGGGGCTGCGGGCCCAGATCGAACTCATGGCCGTCCCACAGACGCAGACGGAGCGGAAGGTGCAGGCTTTGTAAAACAGGTGGAAGTTGCACGAGCATGAACTGAGCCTCCCCATTTATACATACGGACGTCACCGAAACAGGGTAGTTCATAAGTGCCATCTGTCCGGCTATGAAGACGATAGTCGAACGCTATAAGGGCAATTGCACAAGAACGGAACTCGAATTGTATACAATCAGCGAATCGAGCGATTAATCTTGGCGCCACTGTCGATTCTTCATCCGGGAGCAAAACAATGAAAAGCTACGACGTCATCATCATCGGCGGCGGGCCCGGCGGCTACAACGCTGCCATTCGCGCCGGCCAGCTGGGCCTGAGCGTGGCCTGCGTGGAAGGCCGCGCAACCCTCGGCGGCACCTGCCTGAACGTCGGCTGCATGCCGTCCAAGGCGCTGCTGCATGCCTCCGAGCTGTACGAGGCAGCCGCCAGCGGCGAGCTGGGTCATCTCGGCATCGAGGTCAAGCCGAGCCTGAACCTGGCGCAGATGATGAAGCAGAAGGATGAGAGCGTGACCGGCCTGACCAAGGGCATCGAGTTCCTCTTCCGCAAGAACAAGGTCGACTGGATCAAGGGCTGGGGCAAGCTGGACGGCGTCGGCAAGGTCAAGGTCAGCGACGACCAGGGCAACGTCACCGAGTACCAGGCCAAGGACATCGTCATCGCCACCGGTTCCGAGCCCACGCCCCTGCCCGGCGTGACCATCGACAACCAGCGCATCATCGACTCCACTGGCGCCCTGGCGCTGCCGCAGGTACCCAAGCACCTGGTGGTGATCGGTGCCGGCGTGATCGGCCTGGAGCTGGGTTCGGTGTGGCGCCGCCTGGGTGCCGAGGTGACCGTGATCGAGTACCTCGACCGCATCTGCCCCGGCATCGACGAGGAAACCGCCAAGACCCTGCAACGCTCCCTGGCCAAGCAAGGCATGACCTTCAAGCTGGGCAGCAAGGTGACCCAGGCCACGCCATCGGCCGACGGCGTCAGCCTGACCCTGGAGCCTGCTGCTGGCGGCGAAGCCCAGACCCTGCAGGCCGACTACGTGCTGGTGGCCATCGGTCGTCGTCCGTATACCCAGGGCCTGGGCCTGGAAAGCGTCGGCCTGCAGACCGACAAGCGCGGCATGCTGGAGAACCAGGGCCACCGCACCAGCGTGCCGGGTATCTGGGTAATCGGTGATGTCACCTCCGGCCCGATGCTGGCACACAAGGCCGAAGACGAAGGCATCGCCTGCATCGAACTGATCCACGGCAAGCCGCACGAGGTGAACTACGGCCTGATCCCGGGCGTGATCTACACCAAGCCGGAGCTGGCCACCGTGGGCAAGACCGAGGAACAGCTGAAGGCCGAAGGCCGCGCCTACAAGGTCGGCAAGTTCCCGTTCCTGGCCAACAGCCGGGCCAAGATCAACCACGAGACCGAAGGCTTCGCCAAGGTCATTGCCGATGCCAATACCGATGAGGTGCTGGGGGTGCATCTGGTGGGGCCGAGTGTCAGCGAGATGATCGGCGAATACTGCGTGGCGATGGAGTTCTCGGCGTCGGCGGAAGACATCGCCCTGATCTGCCACCCGCACCCGACCCGCTCCGAGGCCTTGCGCCAGGCGGCGATGAATGTGGATGGGAAGGCGATGCAGATCTGATGGAGCCAGGGGGCTGCTTTGCAGCCCTTCGCAGGCTTGCCCGCGAAGGCCTGCAAAGCAGGCCCCGATCACTCAAGTCCTGAACCGCGACACCAGGCTCCTGAACTCCTTCGACAACTCGTTCAACTGCCGCGAATCCGCCTGCGCCGACCCGGCCAGTTCCTCGATCAACTGCGCATCCGCCTGGATCTGGATGATGTGCTGGTTGATGTCCTCGGCCACCTGGTGCTGCTCTTCGGCCGCCGTGGCGATCTGCGTGCTCTGGTCGCGGATCTCGTCCACCGACGCGCGAATCCCTTCGAAGCTGTCCCGCGCCTCGCGAATGCTGTCCACGCTCTGCTGCGACATGTCCAGGCTGCTGCGCATCTGCTGCGTCACATCCTGCGCCCGCCGCGCCAGCCCACCGAGCAATCCATCGATCTCACCGGTCGAGTCGGCGGTACGCTTCGCCAGCGCCCGCACTTCATCGGCTACCACGGCGAAACCACGTCCCTGCTCCCCGGCCCGCGCCGCCTCGATCGCGGCGTTCAGCGCCAGCAGGTTGGTCTGCTCGGCAATCGAGCGGATGGTGCCAAGGATGGTGTTGATGTCCTGGCTCTCGCGCTCCAGCTCCTGCATGGCCTCAGTGGCCTGCAGCAGGTTTTCGCTGAGACGGGCGACGCTGCTGGTGGCCTGCTCGATCTGTTGCTGGCCAGTGCTGACCTGACGCTGCCCGGCGTCGGCCGAGGTCGCCGCCTGGCTGCAGGACTTCGCCACTTCGTTGGCCGTGGCGACCATCTCGTTGAACGCCGTCGACACCAGCTCCACCGCCTGGCGCTGGCGCCCGGTGGCATCGCCCATGTTCGAGGCGACCTGGCTGTTGGTTTCCGAAGCGGTCTGCAGGTCGGCCGAGGCATGGCCGATGCGCTGCACCAGCGCCCGGATGCGTTCGAGGAACTGGTTGAACCAGCCGGCCAGGGTCGCGGTTTCGTCGTTGCCGTGGATCGGCAGCGAGCGAGTCAGGTCGCCCTCGCCCTGGGCGATGTCTTCCAGGCTGCCGGACACGCCATTGATGGGCTTGATGATCACGTTGGCGAAAGCCGCGCCAAGAATCGCGAACAGCGCCGCCAGGACCAGGGCGATAGCGACGATGGTCCAGGTCAGGCTGGTGACGCCGGCCATGACTTCGCTTTTCTCGATCAGGCCGATGAAGCGCCAGCCCAGGGTCGGCGAGGTCCAGACATTGGCCATGTAGCGCTTGCCGCCCAGCTCGACCTCGACCAGGCCCTTGCTGGTGCCGGCCAGTTGCGCGTAGTCACCGCCCAGGTCCTTGAGCTGCTTGAAGGCGTTGCCCGGATTGCTAGGGTCCACCAGCACCGCGCCGGTGTCCTCCACCAGCATCAGGTAGCCGCTTTCGCCCAGCTTGGTCTTGCCGATGAAGCCGGCCAGCTGGGCCAGCGACACATCGGTGCCCATCACCCCGACCACTTCGCCGCCGGGACCATGGACGGTGCGCACAGTGCAGATCAGCGCTTCATTGCCCCACAGGTAGGCGCTGGTCCGCGCGACCTTGCCCTGGTTGGCCAGCCCCAGCTGGTACCAGGGGCGCTGGCGCGGGTCGTAGTTCTTCAGGTCCGGCTCGTCCGGCCACGCGGCGTAGGTGCCATCAGTGCGGGCGTAGGACACGAATGCAGTATTCGGATGGGCCTTGGCGTAGCGGGTGAAATGCTCCAGCAGCAGCTTGCTGCCTGCGGGCAGCGCAACGCTCGGGGCGTCCGCGCTGGTGTAGAGCTTGAGGTCGGCGGCGTTGACGATCAGCGGATCCGCCGCCCACTGCGTGACGTTCTGCGCGATGGAGTCGAGGAAGACATTGACCGTGTTGTCGATCTGCCGGATCTCCCGGCCAGAGGTATCCACGAAGCCGTCGCGGGCTTGTTCATTGAGGTTGTAGACCACCAGGCAGGCGATCAACGCCACCGGGATGACGGCGAGAACGCCGAATGCACACGTCAGCTTTGTTTTTATATTCATGCGTTGGCTTCCGATACGACGTGCCATGAGTTCACGGACTCAGGGGGCTTTGGGATCTGCTGCTGCGCGCCGGCCGAGGGCGAGGAAACCGCTCTGCTGGACGTTTCAGCACTTCGGAGGATGGCAATTTGGTGTTGCCGGCGCAAGACACCGGAATGGCGTTTGGCCCCCGAATTTACGGGGTTTCGCGCAAAACTGATCGTATGGACAGGACAGATTCTTGTCTGTTTTCACTGCTTTTGCCTGAGAGATCGTTTCTGCTGGAAGCTGTTCGCAACACGGCGCGGCCGGGACCCGCGTGCTCGGGAAAAGTGGAAAAACACGAGAGCAGGTAATCTTTGTCACCTTGAGAGGGACAGTCATTCAACTTAACCGCTATTTGTGTGCGCAGATGGCGACAGTAAAGTGGCTTACCTAACGCGCCGGGCTCCGTCCTGGATCAAGATCTCCCTCTCAAAGGCGACAACGGAATGACTTCATCGACATCAGGCGCTTGGAGCCCCCTGCGCAACACCACCTTCCGCATGCTGTGGATCGCCACCATCGCGTCCAACATCGGCACCTGGATGCACGAGGTCGGCGCCGGCTGGCTGATGACCACGCTGTCGGCGAATCCTCTGCACGTGGCGCTGATCCAGGTCGCCGGCTCGCTGCCCATGTTCTTCCTCGCCCTGCCGGCCGGCGCGGCGGCGGACATCGTCGACAAGCGTCGTTACCTGCTGCTGGTGCAGTTGTGGATGTCCGCGGTGGCCGTGACCCTGGCCAGCCTGACCCTGCTGGGCCTGATGAACGTGCCACTGCTACTGGTCCTCACCCTCGCGCTGGGCATCGGCACCGCGCTGATGATGCCCGCCTGGAGCGCGCTCACGCCGGAGTTGGTCGGCAAGGAAGACTTGCCCAATGCGGTGGCGATTTCGAGTGTCGGCATCAACGTGTCGCGGGCGATCGGGCCGGCGCTGGCGGGCGTGATCGTCAGCCTGGTGGGTCCATGGCTGACCTTCGCCCTCAACGCTGTCTCGTTCGCCGGGGTCATCCTCGTGCTGTTCACCTGGAAGCGCGAGGTGAAGGAGCCGCTGCTGCCGGCGGAACGTTTCCTCGGCGCCATGCGCACCGGCTTGCGCTTCGCCCGCAGCTCCCGGCCACTGCAGGCGGTGCTGGTTCGCGCCCTCGCCTTCTTCCTGTTCGCCAGCGCCGGGACTTCGCTGCTGCCGCTGATCGTGCGCGGTGAAATGCAGGGCACGGCTGCCGACTTCGGCATGCTGCTCGCCGCGATCGGCATCGGTGCCGTCGCTGGTGCGACCCTTCTGCCACGCCTGCGGGAAAAGGTCAGCCGGGATCGCCTGGTGATGATCGCCAGCCTGCTCTACGCGGTGTTCCTGCTGGTGCTGGCGTCGGTGCGCAACTTCTACGTGCTGATGCCGGCCATGCTACTCAGCGGCGCGGCCTGGATCGCCGTGCTCTCCAACATGCAGGTGGCCGCCCAGACCGCAGTGCCGGCCTGGGTCCGGGCACGGGCGCTGTCGGTGTACATCCTGGTGTTCTTCGGCGCCATGGCCGGCGGCGGCCTGCTCTGGGGCAGCATCGCCAGCCACGCCTCGATCACCCTGAGCCTGCTGCTGGCTGCGGGCGGGCTGGCGGTCGGCACCCTACTCACCTGCAAGGTTGCGCTGCCGGAGACCGAAGCCGAGGAGCTGGCGCCGTCGCTGCACTGGCCGACGCCGCTGCTGAACGAAGAGATGGATCAGGAGCGTGGCCCGGTCATGGTGACCGTCGAATACCACATCGATCCGAGCAACGTTGAATCCTTCGTCGAAGCGGCTCGCGACCTGGAGGCGATGCGCAAGCGTAATGGCGCCCTGTCCTGGGGGCTGATGCAGGACAGCGCCGAGCCTGCCTTGTGGCAAGAGTTCTTCTTCGAGGAGTCCTGGCTCGAACACCTGCGCCATCACCATCGCGTGACCCGCGGCGAGCTGAAGATCGAGGCCCGGGTGCGGAAGTATCAAACGGACGGCGTACCGGTGCGGATTCGTCACCTGCTGGCACAACGTCACGCCCACTGAGCCCGCTTTCATCCCTTTTGCCGGAGGTGTCGCCATGGGTCCCGTCGAGAGCCTTGCAACCCAACATCCGTTGTTCCTGCTGGGCGTGAACGTGCTCGGCGATCAGCTCGGCCTGCCAGTGCCGTCCTACCCGTCGCTGGTGCTGGCGGGAGCCTTCGCCAGCGAACAGGGCTCGCCGGATCCCGTGCTGATCGTGGTGATGGCAATGCTCTGCTGCTTGCTGGCCGACAGCCTCTGGTACCTGCTGGGCGCGCGCTTCGGCGACGCACTTATCCACAGGGTGGGCGGCGCCTCACCGAGGACCAACGCGATTCTGGCCCAGGTACGAAAGGCCTACCTGCGACATGGCCCGATGGTGATGGTCGTCGCCAGGTTCATTCCCGGAGCGGGCGCGGTTTCCACCTTGCTGGCGGGACAGATGGCCATGTCCAAGGCGCATTTCGTTGCCTGCAGCCTGCTCGGCTCGATGCTCTGGAGCAGCAGTGCGCTGGCCCTGGGCGCAGGGTTTGGCGAAGCGATCCTGCATGCCTTCGACAGCCTCAAGGAGTACCTGGAGCTCGGCCTGGTGACGCTGGGAGTTGGTGTTCTGGCCTTGCTGGTTTTCCGGGTAGCACCTTCAGCGCTGAGACACGCCATGGGGCGTCCGCTCAGCCGGTAGCGGTCGACACTTTCAACTTCTCGAATCAAGGACTCAACGAATGAACATCCAACGCCTCACGAAAACCTGGGCCGACCTTTCGCTACCTTTCGGCCTGCTGTTCCTGCGGGTTTCGGCGGCCGTGCTGCTGTTGCAGATTCACGGACTGCCAAAGCTGCTCGACTGGAGCGTCGAGCTGCAGCGGATCGAGGACCCGTTTGGCCTGGGGGCGACACTGACCCTGGGGATGGCGGTGTTTGCGGAGGTGGTTTGTCCGGTGCTGCTGATCCTGGGCGTGTTTGCCCGGCTGGCGTGTCTGCCAGTGCTGGCGGTACTGGGTGTGGCGCTGGTGGTGGTGCATCCGGAGTGGACGTTGGGAGAGGCACAGTTCGCGTGGTTGTTTGCGGTGCTGTATGCGGGGTTGGCCATTACGGGGCCGGGGGCCTGGACCATCAGGATGGCCGCAAGCCTGGGAAAACGTCGCGTTGCGTGAGCCTTATCGCCTGCGACAACTACCGAAGTTGCTCCAGGCTCCAGTCGCCATGGGTCGATGCAATCAAGGCATCCCAGTCATCAGGCGGGTTGCCCCGGCCCAGCATTTTCTCGAACACGGCATAAGGATCGGAGCGACTGCCCGCCGACCTCAGGGTCTGTTCGTCGTTGACCCAGGCGAACACGATGATTTTCGAGGTTGAGTCATAACGGAAGAACAGCCGGAAACGCCTGCCGACCTTGGCCCGGCGCCAATGGCGATATGCAGTCCCAAGGGTATTGCCTTGGCGAAATTCGTCCCGAGCCGGGTCAACCGGAACCACTTCCAGGATCAATTGGCTCAACGCACGTAGCAACTTCACGTTGGCATTGCTTGCATAGCCTTGCGGGTCATTCTGCTCAGCCCGGGCAGCGGCCTCTTGCAACTTGCGTAATTGGACGATCAATCCTTGATGGAACAGCAGCGTCCAGCCATGGCTTTGCATCAGAGTGAAACCTCACCCTCGATATCGTCGTCGAAATCCACAGGGTGGCTGGCATTGGCCAGCAGCACATCGGCTAGATCTTGCGGGAGTGCGTGGAGGTTGCGGCCGGCGCGAATGTCGGCCTCCAGCAAGCTGAGGAATGCTCCGATAGCAGGGTCTTCGTGCGGCGTATCTACTCGGCTGACGACCACTTCCCCGGCACGTACGTCGAAGGCGATCTTGCCACCCGTACCCAGGCCAAGGAGCTGGCGAACGGATTTGGGGACCGTGACCTGGCCTTTGGAAGTCAAGGTCGCGATTTCGTGGATTTCAGCCATTAGATGGGCTCCCGAAGTGAATGCCCAGGATGGTAAGGAATTTTCCTTACTTAATCAATCTCCAAGGGACCGCAGGAGCCATGGGGCGGGTATCTCACGCGGCATTGAAGTGGATCAACAGGTACCAGAAACCTGCTTGCGCCAGCAGGCAGGCGAGGAAGCGCAAGCCAGTCGGGATTTTGACTGGCAGCCGCATCGTTACCATGACTGCGTAGAACGCCCTGCAAACCAGAAGACTGAGAAGTCCCCATAGAACCCATACCAATACGGGACGCGGGGGAATGAGGAGCGCGCTCAACACAATGGAGGGAGACATGCACAAAAACGGAGCGTTGATACTACCGTAGTTGATTGACAGGCGATCACGCCGTTTCATGAGCGACATTGGTAAGAGTTCTCAGGATGGTTCATGCAGGGTCCATTGCATACGGCGGTGCGTGATGTTATTCAACATATACGAATACATTTAATTAAGATTAATTAAGTTTTAGCAATGGCTGACCATCACCGATAGTCAGGCTGTACTCGCGGTACAGCCGACAACGATGTGGACAAGTCGATAAATGCACTGATTTCTGAAAAACGCAGACCTTCATGCGTCTTGTCATGACCTGCAAGTTTTCAGGCCATTCTTGAGGCTGCACTCAAGACAATCCAAGAGCGAAAATGATGTCAGCAAAAATAAAATTCATGCGGTGTGTTTTCGGTGCTGCAACAGCGATTTCAATTATTTTCGCCGTTGTCTTGGGAAAAGAACTCATTGAGTTCAAGTCGCACAAGGCTCAAATTTATACGCTGTTGGAAGAGAGTGAAGCGGAAAATACAAACCCACCACCGCTACTCAAGGAATTCATAAAAATCGCTCATGGAAAAGGCACGCCACTCGTATCGGCAGTGGCTAGAAAAATAATATCCAGACTCGGCGACCAGTCCAGCCACTCAATGATTGAGTGGCACACGAAATATTTTATATGGAGCGCTCTGGTAGCCATTGATTTTTCGGAAAGTGAAATTTACAGCCTGTATTGCGCTCTTTCTTTCAACGGGATCGACTATGGAGCCGAACGGTTGGCGAGACGCATGTTCAATAAAAGCCTGGATGCCTTGTCAGAAGATGAAATGGCGACAGTGGTTTCTATATTATGGAACCCTTCCAGGGCCTAGCCATGACTCCCGGCACATCCCGGTAAGGCGCAACAATCATCTATGGTTTGTTGTCTCGCGCTTTAAAGTTCCTGGACTGACACAGGCGAGTCACCAAGCAAACTGGACTGCACAAGCCGGTATGCGACAAAATGGCGCTGCATCTAACTTTTACAGCCCGTCCCGGATGCGGCTTAATGCGCAGCTTACTTCATGGAGCGGTCCATGCTGTCACGCGTTCGCACTCACCTCTGGTTGCTCGCTTGCTTCGCAGTGTTGTTCAACCTGCTGGTGATGCCGCTCGACCGTTCCTTGCGCGAACCTCCTGCAGACCAATCACTGATTCTCGGCAGTTTCTGCAGCCTGCACGGCGTGCAGAGCCTGCCCAAGTCGCTGCTGGCGCAACTCAAGCTCGATCAGTCCGAACTGGCGGGCCATGACGACAGCAAGCTGCAATCCGGTGACTGCTGCTGCAGTCACGCCGGCCAGGCTGCGTTGGCCGGCGACTACTTCAAACATCTTTTTCCGCGTTTCTGGCCCGCTGAGCTGCTGGGCCACGTCCCCTCCTTGCCTCTGCCCCGGGAGCAGTGGCCCAGCCTGAATCCGCGCGCTTCTCCCCTTTCCTGAGCTGTCGACTTCTACCCGGTCCTGCGCACAACACGCCTGATGACCGTGCCCGACTTTTTTGCCAGGAAGCTATCCATGCCTGCGTTCAGTAGCACCGCACGTGCCGTACTGCCCGTGTTTGCCCTTACCTGTGTTTCCAGCCTGAGCCCACTGTCCCAAGCAGTGGCTGACACGCTGTCCAGTGATAACTCCACCCTTACGCTTGGCGCCGTCACGGTCAGCGGGAACAGCACCGGCCCCTTGGCCACCAGTAGCGTGTTGAGCTCGGTGGACATCCTCGGCGGCGACATCATCGAAAAGATGCCCGTGGCCTACAGCTGGGAGCTATTCAGGCGCGCACCCGGCGTCATGCTGACCGAATTCAACCAGGGCACCACCTCGGGCAAGCTGTCTTTCCGGGGCTTCAACGGTGAGGGCGAAGTCAACGCGGTCAAGCTGCTGATCGATGGCATCCCGAGCAACACCAACGACGGCAACATGCCCTTCATCGACTCGGTGTTCCCCATGGACATCGACAGCATCGAGGTCGTGCGCGGTACCAGCGACCCGCGCTATGGCCTGAACAACATCGCCGGCAACGTCAACATCAACACCCGCACGGGCGGCAACTACAACAAGGCCCGCCTGCGCTACGGCAGCTTCAACACCCGTGAGGTGCAGTTGGCCAAGGGCATCGAAACCGGCAACTGGACCCAGAACTACTTCTTCGCCCGCCAACAGGTCGATGGCTATCGCGACCACGGCGAAACCGAGCGCTACAGCTTCGGCGGCAAGTGGTTCTATACCCCCGACGACGGCAGCTTCCGCCTTGGCCTGATTGCTCGGCATTATGAATCGGAGGCGCAGGAGGCCGGCTACCTGACCGAAGATGACGCCCGCCACCACCCGCGCATGAGCAACGACTACAACGCCACGGACAAAGGCACGCGGCGGATGAACCAGGTCAGCCTGCATTTCGATACCGATCTTGCGGACACCTTGTCCTGGTCAGCCAAGACCTACCTCAATACCTTCGACGATCGTCGCTGGACGCAGTACTGGCGCACCAGTTCCCAACAGGAGCGCGATACCTATGAGGATCAGTACGGCGCCATCACTTCGCTGACCTGGCGACCACAGGTCGACTGGCTGCACGCCTTCGCGCTGGAAGGCGGCAGTGATGTGCAGAAACAGGAAAACCGCAGCGAGCGGTATCGCACACTACAACGGGTCCGCCAGGCGCAGACCCGCAACCAGGACTTCGACTTCAATACCGTCGGCGCCTATGTGCAGGCTGAAATCGAGCCGGTCGAATCGCTGAAGATCGTTCCTGCCTATCGGGTAGACAAGATCAGCGGCGACTTCACCAACAAGATGACCGGGCTGGATTCGGACATCAACGACTATGGGCTGATCAAGCAGCCCAAACTCAGCATCGTCTACTCGCCCTGGACGTTCGCCAGTGTCTACGCCAACTGGGGCCGGACTTTCCAGGTGGGTACCGGCGCGGCGTCGTACAAGGTTCCGCCGCGCAATGAGGACCTGGATCCTTCGATCAACGAAGGCTGGGAAACCGGGGTCAAGTTCACCCCGGCCAACTGGATCGATGGCCGAGTGGCGTACTGGCGCCAGGACGCCACGGGCGAGGTCAGCCGTCGCCTCAACGACCCGAGCGGCGAGTCCGATAACGTCGGCGAAACCCGCCGCTGGGGCTATGACCTGCAGGTCAACCTGCACCCGGACGAGCGTACCGAGGTGTGGATGTCCTATTCCTGGCAGTACTCGAAAATCCTTGAGCCCAGCAGTGCACTCCCGGGTAGCAAGGGCAAGGAAATCGACCATGTGCCACACCATCTGTGGAACACCGGCATCAGCTACCAGGCCACACCTGCGCTACAGCTGACAGCCTGGGCGAACGGGCAAACCAATTACTACCTGGAGCGCGAGAACACTCAAGGCACCTACGGTGGCTACGTGCTGATGAACCTCGGGGCGACGTACAAGATTAGCGAGTCGATGAGCATGGATCTGCAGCTGAAAAACCTGACCAATCGCTATTACGAATACGTCTGGTATGACCCGGACGGAGCAGACGCTTCGCTGCACCCTCCCGGGGATGGCCGAGCAGTGTATGCAGGGATTACTTTCGATTTCTGAGGCCTGTGCATAGAGCACTGAAGAGAAACGGCTGGGCGATCAAATCAGATCGCCCAGCCGGGTGTGACAGACTTTATTGTCTAAACCACCGACATGCGCAAACCGTCTGCTTACTCGACCGTCACGGATTTCGCCAAATTCCGCGGCTGGTCCACATCAGTCCCCTTCAACACCGCCACGTAGTACGACAGCAGCTGCAGCGGAATGGTGTACAGGATCGGCGCCAGCGCATCGGCGATATGCGGCATGACGATGACATGGGTGCCTTCACCATTGCTCATGCTGGCCTGCTCGTCGGCGAACACCACCAACTGACCTCCACGTGCGCGGACTTCCTGCAGGTTGGACTTGAGCTTTTCCAGCAGCTCGTTGTTCGGCGCCACGGTCACCACCGGCATGTCGTCGTCGACCAGGGCCAGCGGACCATGCTTCAGCTCACCCGCCGGATAGGCTTCGGCGTGGATGTAGGAGATTTCCTTGAGTTTCAGGGCACCTTCCATCGCTACCGGGAATTGCGCGCCGCGGCCGAGGAACAGGGTGTGGTGCTTGTCGGCGAACAGCTCGGAAATCTTCTCGACGGTGGAGTCCATTGCCAGGGCCTCGCCCAGGCGCACCGGCAGGCGACGCAGTTGTTCCACCAGCTCGGCTTCGACGCCGGCGCCCAGGGTGCCACGCACCTGGCCCAGGGCCAGGGTCAGCAGCATCAGGGAAACCAGCTGGGTGGTGAAGGCCTTGGTCGAGGCGACGCCGATTTCCGGGCCGGCCAGGGTCAGGAGGGTCAGGTCGGATTCACGCACCAGCGAGCTGATGCCGACGTTGCAGATTGCCAGGCTGCCGAGGAAGCCCAGCTCCTTGGCGTTACGCAGGGCGGCCAGGGTATCGGCGGTCTCGCCGGACTGGGAGATGGAGACGAACAGGGTGTCCGGCTGCACCACCACCTTGCGGTAGCGGAATTCGCTGGCCACTTCGACCTGGCACGGGATACCGGCCAGTTCTTCCAACCAGTAACGGGCGACCATGCCGGCGTGGTAGCTGGTGCCGCAGGCAACGATCTGCACGTTGCGCACCTTGGCGAACAGCTCGGCCGCTTTCGGACCGAAAGCCTGGACCATCACATGGTCGGCGCCCAGGCGGCCTTCCAGGGTGCGTTGCACCACGGTGGGCTGCTCGTGGATTTCCTTGAGCATGAAGTGGCGATAGGTACCCTTGTCGGCAGCCTCCGCGCCTTCGTGGTACTGCACGGTTTCACGCTGCACCGGGGCACCGCTGGCGTCCCAGATGCTCACCTGCTCGCGACGGATCTCGGCGATATCGCCTTCTTCCAGGTACATGAAACGGTCGGTGACCTGGCGCAGGGCCAGTTGGTCGGACGCCAGGAAGTTTTCGCCCAGGCCCAGGCCGATCACCAGCGGGCTGCCACTGCGCGCGGCAACCAGGCGATCAGGCTGCTTGGCACTGATCACGGCCAGGCCGTAGGCGCCATGCAGCTGCTTGACCACGGCCTTGAGCGCATCGGCAAGGTCGGGGATGGTCTTCAGGGTATGGTCCAGCAGGTGGACGATGACTTCGGTGTCGGTCTCCGAGCTGAACACGTAGCCCAGGGACTTGAGGTTTTCCCGCAGGACCTCGTGGTTCTCGATGATGCCGTTGTGCACCACCGCCAGCTGGTCGCCGGAGAAATGCGGGTGGGCGTTGTGCTCGGTTGGTGCGCCGTGGGTGGCCCAGCGGGTGTGGGCGATGCCCAGCTGGCCAGCCAGCGGGTCGGCAGCCACGGCGGCCTGCAGTTCGCTGACCTTGCCGATGCGGCGACGGCGCTCCAGGTTGCCCTGTTGGGTGAAGACAGCCAGGCCGGCGCTGTCATAGCCGCGGTACTCCAGGCGCTTGAGGCCTTCGATCAGAATGGCGGTGATATTACGCTCGGCGATAGCGCCAACGATTCCACACATAAATTAATGCTCCTGGCTGATAGCGGCACAAATCACGTTGATGCCGCGGGCTTCAATCTGTTCGCGTGCCTCACGGGGCAGGCGTTCATCGGTAATCAGGGTATTCACGCTGCTCCACGGCAGCTCAAGGTTGGGAATCTTGCGCCCCACCTTGTCCGACTCGACCATCACGATCACTTCCCGGGCCACCTCGGCCATGACCCGGCTCAGGCCGAGCAGCTCGTTGAAAGTGGTGGTGCCACGGACCAGGTCGATGCCATCGGCACCGATGAACAACTGGTCGAAATCGTAAGAACGTAGCACCTGCTCGGCGACCTGGCCCTGGAAGGACTCGGAATGCGGGTCCCAGGTGCCACCGGTCATCAGCAATACCGGCTCATGCTCCAGTTCGCTGAGGGCGCGGGCGACGTTCAGCGAGTTGGTCATCACCACCAGGCCGGGCTGCTGGCCCAGTTCGGGAATCATCGCGGCGGTGGTGCTGCCGCTGTCGATGATGATCCGCGCATGCTCGCGAATCCGCGAGACGGCGGCACGGGCGATGGCTTTCTTGTACTGGGAAACCGGCTGGGCCTGATCGGCGATCAGTTCCTGCGGCATGGTCACCGCGCCGCCGTAGCGGCGCAGCAACAGGCCGTTGGCTTCGAGAGCGGCGAGATCCTTGCGGATGGTCACTTCGGAGGTTTCGAACTGCCTGGCCAGCTCATCCACACTCACTTCGCCCTGTTCATTGAGCAGGGCGAGGATGTTATGGCGGCGTTGTGGCGTGTTTCGTTTCGACATTCGCTGTTAAGTTTCGATTCGAAAGATAATGGCGCAGATCAAAACCTAAAGCTTTCATTCGGTCAAGAGCGAATTCGATGAAAGGCGATGTGGATAACATTTTTGTTCTTATCCACATGCCAAAGCGGAAATGAAAAAGGCCGACTTATGCACAAGGCAGGTCGGCCCTTTTCCTGGCTGTGGATAGATCAGCTCTTCTTGATCTTCTCCGGCCGCTTCCAGCCATCGATATTGCGCTGGCGCGCGCGCGCCACGGCCAATTGGCCCTCGGCAACGTTCTGGGTGACGGTCGAGCCGGCGGCGGTGGTGGCACCAGAGTGGATATCCACAGGGGCGACCAGCGAGTTGTTGGAGCCGATGAAGACGTCCTCGCCGAGGATGGTCTTGAACTTGTTGGCACCGTCGTAGTTGCAGGTGATGGTGCCCGCACCGATGTTGGTACGCGCGCCGATCTCGGCATCGCCCAGGTAGGTCAGGTGACCGGCCTTGGCGCCTTCGCCCAGGTGGGCGTTCTTCAGCTCGACGAAGTTACCCACATGGGCACGGGCCTCCAGCACGCTGCCCGGACGCAGGCGGGCGAACGGACCGGCATCGCTGCCCTCGCCCATCACCGCGCCTTCGAGATGGCTGTTGGCCTTGATGATCGCGCCCTTGCGCAGGGTGCTGTTCTTGATCACGCAATTCGGGCCGATCTGCACGTCGTCCTCGATGACCACCTTGCCTTCGAGAATCACGTTGATATCGATCAGCACATCGCGACCGACAGTGACTTCGCCGCGCACGTCGAAACGCGCCGGATCACGCAGGGTCACGCCCTGGGCCATCAGGCGGCGGGCTTCGCGGAACTGGTAGTGACGCTCCAGCTCGGCCAGCTGGCGACGGTCGTTGGCGCCCTGCACTTCCATCGGGTCGTGCGGTTGCTCGGTGGCGACCACCAGGCCATCGGCCACGGCCATGGCGATCACGTCGGTGAGGTAGTACTCGCCCTGTGCGTTGTCGTTGGACAGGCGCCCCAGCCATTCGGCCAGGCGCTTGCCAGGCACGGCGAGGATACCGGTGTTGCCTTCGCGGATGGCCTTCTGCGCATCGCTGGCATCCTTGTGCTCGACGATCGCCGCGACCTTGCCATCGGCATCACGCACGATGCGGCCATAGCCGGTCGGGTCGTCGAGGGTCACGGTAAGCAGGCCCAGCTGCTGGTCGCTGACCTTGGCCAGCAGGCGCTGCAGGGTCTCGACCTCGATCAGCGGCACATCGCCGTAGAGGATCAGCACGGTGTCGGCACTCAGGGCCGGCAGGGCCTGGGCGACGGCGTGGCCGGTGCCCAGTTGCTTGTCCTGCAGGACGAAATTCAGGTCATCCGCCGCCAGGCGTTCGCGCACCAGTTCGGCGCCATGGCCGATCACCACATGGATGCCCTGGGGCTGAAGCTGGCGGGCGCTGTGGATAACATGGCCGAGCATGGAATCGCCGGCGACCGGATGAAGGACCTTGGGCAGGGCGGAACGCATGCGCGTGCCTTGGCCCGCGGCGAGAATGACGATATCGAGAGACATTGACTGGCTACCAATCCTGGGTGGTCAGCGCTGTGACCGGAAGAGGAACAGCGGAAAAAGAAAAAGGGTAGCCGAGGCTACCCTTTAACTCAATCGCGTCGGAAAAGACCGGCTTGATGCCAGTTACTTCCCGCGGCGAAGTTGCTGGACGGTACGCAGCTGGGCTGCGGCCTCGGCCAGACGTGCGGCGGCGGCCGAATAGTCGAAATCCGCGCCTTTTGCATTCAGGGCATTTTCAGCAGCTTTCACTGCTTCCTGCGCCTGAGCTTCATCCAGGTCACCAGCGCGCTGCACGGTGTCGGCGAGAACCTTGACCATGTTCGGCTGGACCTCAAGGAAACCACCGGAGATGTAGAACACCTCCTGCGAGCCACCTTGCTTGGTCAGCGTGATCGGACCCGGCTTGAGGTTGGTGATCAGCGGCGCGTGACCCGGGGCGATACCAAGATCACCCAGGTTGCCGTGTGCAACCAACATCTCGACCAGACCGGAGAAGATTTCTCCTTCCGCGCTGACGATATCGCAATGGACTGTCATAGCCATTTGCTTGCCTCGACCTGATTAGCGCCCCTTTCGGGGCGCCGGGATTACAGTTTCTTGGCTTTCTCGATCGCTTCGTCGATGCTGCCGACCATGTAGAACGCTTGTTCTGGCAGGTGGTCGTAGTCACCTTT
>JAIRVG010000030.1 GCA_031253995.1 Paucimonas sp.
GCAACCCACTGGACTGCTGAGGAGTATTTTTAAGTGAGCGAACTCATTCGCGTACCTGACATCGGCAGCGGTGAAGGTGAAATCATCGAGCTGTTCGTCAAGGTCGGTGACCGTATCGAAGCAGACCAGAGCCTGCTGACCCTGGAGTCCGACAAGGCCTCCATGGAGATCCCGGCTCCCAAGGCCGGTGTGATCAAGTCGCTGAAGGTCAAGCTGGGCGACCGCCTGAAAGAAGGCGACGAACTGCTGGAACTGGAAGTCGAGGGTGCCGCTGCCGCGGCCCCCGAGGCACCTGCTGCTGCTCCTGCCGCTGCCGCGCCTGCCGCCGCACCGGCCGAAGCTGCACCGGCGCCTGCTGCTGCTCCAGCTGCCCCGGCCGCTGCCACCGTGCAAGACATCCACGTGCCGGACATCGGTTCGTCGGGCAAGGCCAAGATCATCGAAGTGCTGGTCAAGGCCGGCGACACCGTCGAAGCCGACCAGTCGCTGATCACCCTGGAGTCCGACAAGGCTTCCATGGAGATCCCGTCGCCTGCTGCTGGCGTGGTCGAAGCCGTGATCGCGAAACTGGACGACGAAGTCGGCACCGGTGACCTGATCCTGAAACTGAAAGTGGCGGGTGCTGCACCTGCCGCTGCTCCGGCGCCTGCCGCTGCTGCACCGGCTCCGGCTGCTGCACCTGCTGCTGCCCCGGCCCCTGCTGCTGCCGCGCCGGCTCCAGCCGCTGCTGCTCCGGCCGCCGCGCCTGCGCCAAGCGGTGCCAAGGTCCACGCAGGTCCTGCTGTTCGCCAGCTGGCCCGCGAGTTCGGCGTCGAGCTGAGCGCCGTGTCGCCGACCGGTCCTCACGGCCGCGTGCTGAAGGAAGACGTGCAGGTCTACGTCAAGGCCATGATGCAGAAGGCCAAGGAAGCACCTGCCGCTGGCGGCGCTACCGGTGGCGCGGGCATCCCGCCGATCCCGGTGGTCGACTTCAGCAAGTTCGGTGAAGTGGAAGAAGTGGCAATGACCCGCCTGATGCAGGTCGGTGCCGCCAACCTGCACCGCAGCTGGCTGAACGTGCCGCACGTGACCCAGTTCGACTCCGCCGACATCACCGAGCTGGAAGCCTTCCGCGTTGCGCAGAAGGCCGTGGCCGAGAAGGCTGGCGTCAAGCTGACCGTGCTGCCGCTGCTGCTCAAGGCCTGCGCCTTCCTGCTCAAGGAACTGCCGGACTTCAACAGCTCGCTGGCGCCAAGCGGCAAGGCGATCATCCGCAAGAAATACGTGCACATCGGCTTTGCCGTTGACACCCCGGATGGCCTGCTGGTCCCTGTGATCAAGAACGTCGACCAGAAGAGCCTGCTGCAACTGGCTGCCGAAGCGGCTGCCCTGGCTGAAAAAGCCCGGACCAAGAAGCTTTCTGCAGACGAGATGCAAGGTGCCTGCTTCACCATCTCCAGCCTCGGCCACATTGGCGGCACCGGCTTCACGCCGATCGTCAATGCGCCGGAAGTGGCGATCCTCGGTGTCTCCAAGGCCACCATGCAGCCGGTCTGGGATGGCAAGGCCTTCCAGCCGAAGCTGATGCTGCCGCTGTCGCTGTCCTACGATCACCGCGTGATCAACGGCGCTGCCGCCGCCCGCTTCACCAAGCGTCTGGGCGATGTGCTGGGCGATATCCGCACCATGCTGCTGTAACTGCTGTCCAGCCAGTCTCGCCCTGCCGGGCGGGCTGGCGCACCCTTTTCGAGCTGCCACGCTCGTACCTCAACCCCGTCATCTGGCGGGGCTTTTTTTGCCTTCTGGAAACCGACGCCGTCCCCTGTGGGAGCTGGCTTGCCAGCGATTGCTGTAGTGAATTCACCATAGCTATCGCTGGCAAGCCAGCTCCCACATGCACCTCCAGAACTGAAGAAATGCGCCGCCAGGCCGACATAGATCAAACCAGCATCAAACCAATTGCTTGTCAGCCTCCGGCGCATGATGCAACCTTGCCCGAACGTGCATAGCAAAGTGCCAAGCCCGTGCCATCAGTCTTATTCGAGCGAGCTTCCCATGAAGAGCCAAACCGATGCCGCCAGCCGTCCGGCGGCCGAGGTAGTGACGCAGTTACCGGTGCCATCACGGCTCGGCATGCTGCGTTTCGAGCGGCTGAACGAAGCGAGCTGGGCGATGCTCTTTCTCGATCCGGGCTGCGAACGCCAGTTCGGCCTGCCGGCCGTGGAACTCTGTGCCCTGGTGGGCTCGCCCTACGCCAGCCTCATGGAGCCGGAAGCCCGCTACAAGCTGCATGACGCCATCCAGGCGCAGCTGGCCGTGAGCAATCACTACGTCAGCCGCTACACCCTGCACACCGGCAACGGCCCGCTGAACCTGCTGGAACTGGGCGAAGCCTACAAGCAGCACAACCGCCAGCTGTTGCGCGGCTACCTGCTGGTGCTGGACGAACAGGATGGCCTGAGCCCCGAGCTCAGCGCCGAAGACCTGGAAACCCGCAACAGCCGCCTGCAGATCGCCCTCAAGCTGAACCAGCAGGCGCAGCAGGAACAACTCGAACACCTGGAGCGCGTGCGCGCCCAGCAGGACCTGATCCTGCACCTCGCGCGGCACCGCTACAGCGCCAGCAATTCGCTGCAGGAAGCTGCCGAGCTGATCACCCGCAGCGCCTGCGATATCTACAAGATCGAGTGCGCCAGCCTGTGGTACCTGGAAGGCCAGCAACTGGAGCCGATCTCCGCGTTCTACCGCGAGACCCGCGAATACCGGATGCCCGCGCCGATCGACGCGGGGCTGTTCCCGGACTACCTGGAAGCCCTGCACACCAGCCGCGCCATCGACGCCCACAACGCCAGCCACGACCCGCGCACCCGTGACATCACCGAGAGCCTGCGCCCGCGTGACGTGATCGCCATGCTCGACGCCAGCATCCGCATCGACGGCCAGGTGGTCGGCGTGCTCTGCCTCGAACACGGTGGTAGCCCGCGGGCCTGGCAGACCGACGAGATCGCCTTTGCCGGCGAGCTGGCCGACCAGTTCGCCCAGGTCATCAACAACCACAACCGGCGTGCCGCCACCAACGCGCTGCACCTGTTCCAGCGTGCGGTGGAGCAGAGCGCCAACGCCTTCCTGCTGGTCAACCGCGACGGCGTGGTGGAGTACGTCAACCCGAGCTTCACGGCGATCACCCAGTACAGCTCCGAGGAAGTGCAGGGCCATCGCCTGTCCGAGCTGTCGGCCCTGGAAAACCTCAGCGAGCTGCTGTTCGACGAGTCCAGCCTGGCCATGGGCAACAGCTGGCAGGGCGAGTTCAAGAGCCGGCGCAAGAACCTCGAACCCTACTGGGGCCAGCTGTCGATTTCCAAGGTGTACGGCGACAACCGCGAGTTGACCCACTACATCGGCATCTACGAAGACATCACCCAGACCAAGCTGGCCCAGCAGCGCATCGAGCGCCTGGCCTACACCGACAACCTGACCGGCCTGGGCAACCGCCCGGCGTTCATCCGCAACCTCGACGAACGCTTCGCCCGCGACAGCGACACGCCGATCTGCCTGCTGCTGGTGGATATCGACAACTTCAAGCGGATCAACGACAGCCTCGGTCACCAGACCGGCGACAAGCTCCTGGTCAGCCTGGCCCGGCGCCTGCGCAACAGCCTCAGCCCGGGCGGCAGCCTGGCGCGCTTCGCCAGTAACGAATTCGCCGTGCTGCTGGACAACACCGACCTGGAAAGCGGCCAGCAGATCGCCCAGCAGTTGCTCAATACCCTCGACAAGCCGATGTTCGTCGACAACCAGCTGATCAACGTCACCGGCTCCGTCGGCCTGGCCTGTGCGCCGCTGCATGGCAGCGACCCGCAGACCCTGATGAAGAACGCCGGCCTGGCCCTGCACAAGGCCAAGGCCAGCGGCAAGCACCAGGTCCAGGTGTTCACCGAGGTGCTCAACGCCGAGGCCAGCTACAAGCTGTTCGTCGAGAACAACCTGCGCCGCGCCCTGGCGCAGAACGAGCTGCAGGTGTTCTACCAGCCCAAGCTGTGCCTGCGCACCGGCCGCCTGCTTGGCCTGGAAGCGCTGCTGCGCTGGAACCACCCGGAAAAGGGCATGATCCGCCCGGACCAGTTCATCAGCGTCGCCGAGGAAACCGGCCTGATCATCCCCATCGGCAAGTGGGTGGCGCGCCAGGCCTGCCGCATGAGCCAGCAACTGGCGGAGGAGGGCATGGGCAACCTGCAGGTGGCGATCAACCTGTCACCCAAGCAGTTCTCCGACCCGGACCTGGTGGCCTCGATCGCCAACATCCTCCAGGAAGAGGCGCTGCCGCCGCACCTGCTGGAACTGGAACTGACCGAGGGCCTGCTGCTGGAAGCCACCGAGGACACCCGGCGCCAGCTCGACCAGCTCAAGCAGCTGGGCCTGACCCTGGCCATGGACGATTTCGGCACCGGCTATTCGTCGCTGAGCTACCTGAAGAAGTTTCCGATCGACATCATCAAGATCGACCGCAGCTTCATCAACGAGATCCCGGACAACCAGGACGACATGGAGATCACCTCGGCAGTGGTGGCCATGGCCCACAACCTCAAGCTCAAGGTGGTCGCCGAAGGCATCGAGACCGCCGAGCAGCTGGCCTTCCTGCGCCGGCACCGCTGCGACGTCGGCCAGGGCTACCTGTTCGACAAGCCGATCCCGGGCGACGAGCTGGTGGACAAGCTCAAGCGCTATCCGCGTTTCCCGACGGCCTGACAGCCACGCAACACTCGGGCACACTACCGGTCTATCCCGTTGACGGTATCGCTCGCGATACTGCCCGCCCTTACTGACAAGAGGAATGGGTTCATGGTCCTGCGTTCGGAAATCCTCGTGAATAAAAACGTCCTGCCTACCGCGGAACAGGCCCTGCCTGGCCGCGAAACCCCGATGCCGCTGCCGGAAAAGCACTTCGTCTTCAGCGAAACGCCGCTGCTCGGTCCTTTCTTCGAAAACGCCGTGGACTTCGCCATCTTCGGCCTGGGCTGCTTCTGGGGCGCCGAGCGTCGTTTCTGGCAGCGTGAAGGCGTGATCAGCACCGTGGTCGGCTATGCCGGCGGCATCACCCCCAACCCCACCTACGAAGAAGTCTGCTCGGGCCTGACCGGCCACACCGAGGTGGTGCTGGTGGTGTTCGACAAGGACAAGGTCAGCTACCGCGAGCTGCTGGCGATGTTCTGGGAACTGCACAACCCGACCCAGGGCATGCGCCAGGGCAACGACATCGGCACCCAGTACCGTTCGGCGATCTACTGCACCTCGCCGCAGCAACTGCAGGAAGCCGAGGCAAGCCGTGACCAGTACCAGGCCGAGCTGGCCAAGTCCGGCTTCGGCGAGATCACCACCGAGATCGCCCAGGCGCCGACCGTGTACTTCGCCGAGGCCTACCACCAGCAGTACCTGGCGAAGAACCCGGACGGCTACTGCGGCATCGGCGGTACCGGTGTCTGCCTGCCACCCAGCCTGCAAGGCAACTGAGGAGTCGACATGGCCACGCCGAGCATGACGCTGTTCCACTCGCCGCTGTCGCCGTTCGTGCGCAAGGTGAGGGTAGTACTGCATGAAACCGGGCAGACCGACCGGGTTGCGCTGCAATCCGTCAACGTCAGTCCGGTGAGCCCGGATGCCGACCTCAACCAGGGCAATCCGTCGGGCAAGCTGCCGGCCTTGCGCCTGGAGGACGGCACCGTGCTGCACGACAGCCGGGTGATCGTCGATTTCCTCGACCAGCAGCATGTCGGCAGTCCGCTGATCCCCCGTGAGGGCATGGCGCGCTGGCGGCGCCTGACCCTGGCCTCGCAGGCCGACGCGATCATGGACGCGGCGGTGCTGACCCGCTACGAGACCTTCCTGCGGCCGGAAGAGAAGCGTTGGGACGCGTGGGTCGAGGCGCAGTCGGAGAAGATCCGCCGGGCGCTGGCGGATCTTGAAGAGAATCACCTGGCCGAGATCGCCTCGGCCTTCGATGTCGCGGCGATCGGCGTTGCCTGTGCCCTGGGCTACATCGATTTGCGCATGCCGGACTTCGGCTGGCGCGAGCGGCAGCCGAAGCTGGCGGCCTGGTATGCCGAGGTCAGTCAGCGGGCCTCGATGAAGGCTACTGTCCCGGCCTGACTCTCGGGCCTCATCGCTGGCAAGCCAGCTCCCACAGGGTTCTCGGCTGCCCTTGCTATCAGGGCTGGACACTGGACCTGTGGGAGCTGGCTTGCCAGCGATGACTGACTGACAGCCCCCACAAAAACCTCTGCTGTCCACAAGACCCTGATCCCCTTCACCAGCTCTTCCCCAAACTCCCTCTCTTCCCTCAGCCCGCTCATACCCGCACCTGCCCGGCCCGGTACCAGTCCAGCCGCCGCGTCAGCACCATGAACACCCCCAGCAGCGCGAACAGCAGCAACGCCCCCATCAGCAACGCATAGTCCTCGGCACTCAGCAGTCCGTACAGCAGCGCATACAGCACCGCCAGCCCCATCGCGAAACCGAGCCCGCGCGCGGCACTGTGCAGCACGTGGCACAGGTAGAAGCCGATCAGTCCCACGCAACCCGCCGCCGACACCAGGTACGCCAGGCCAAAGCCCATGTGCTCCGACAACGACAGCAGCATCAGGTAGAACAGCGCCAGCGCCGCCCCCACCAGGGCGTACTGGATCGGATGCACGCTGAGGTCGCGCAGCACCTCGAAGAGGAAGAAGCCGGCAAAGGTCAGGGCAATGAACAGCAGTGCGTATTTGATCGCCCGTTCGCTCTTCAGGTACTGGTCCACCGGATCGACGAAGCTGACGCCGAAGGCACGGCCCTGGAAGCCCTTGCAGTTCTGCAGGTCGATGCAGCGGGTCAGGGCTTCTTCAAGGTTGGTGGAGAAGAACGAGGTCTGCCATTGCGCCTTGAAACCCTTGTCATCGATTTCGCGGCTGGTGGGCAGGTAGTTGCCGATGAAGCTCGGGTGCGGCCAGTTGGCGCTGAGGGTCACGCGGCTGCTGCGACCCACCGGCAGCACATGCAGTTGCCCGGTGCCTTGCAGGTTGAGGTCGAAGGCATAGTCCAGGCGCATCTCGGCCTTGCTGTCGAGGTTGTCGACCACGGCGTGCACGCCGCCACCGAGCCAGTCCAGCTTGCTGCCGGCGGCGAAGTCCAGGGTGCGGTCGCCGAGTTGCAGTTGCAGGCCGTTCTGTATGCCACGGATGTCATTGATACCCACGGCGATGAACGGCGTGTCGAAGCGGTAGTCATCGAGGTCGCTGGTGATCCCCCAGTTGGCCGGGATCCTGAACTGCCCGCTGATGTGGCTCTGGGCATGGAACAGCCGCGCCTCGTAGATGCCCCGGGAGCGCAGCTCGGTGGTGGCGCTGCCGTCGAGGACGAAACTGTCCGGAAGAAAGGCCAGGTAGCTCTTGTGCACCTGGGTTTCCTGGAAACTCTTGCCGTCCTGCACCTTCCACACCCGCTCGTACTTGCTGTACGGCACCACCAGCAGCGGCCCGCTGATCTGCTGGGCATGGCTGGAGCTCTGGGCGATATCCTCGACCACGCTGTCGCGCAGGGACTGCCGCTCGTCGATCAGTCCGCCGATCATCAGCAACGGGATCAGCAAGACCATCACCAGCAAGGCGATGGTGCCGAGTTTGAGACTCAGGTTCTTGTTCATGCAATGGGCTCCGCTTGAGAAGGAGCCCAGTCTGCCGGCGCTGTGTGGAGTGGCTTGGGAGCGAATGTGGAGATTGTGTGGAGAAACTCAGCTCAAGCGGCTGACCGGCAGCCACAGGCGCACGCGCACGCCGTCCTCGACGTTGGCGATCTCCAGCGAGCCGCCGTGCAGTTGCAGCACTTCCTCGACGAAGTTCAGCCCTAGCCCCGTGCTCTTGCGCCCGGTGCCGGGCCGCGGCAGCGAGTAGAAGCGCTCGCTGAGACGACCCAGGGCATAGTCGGGAATCGCCTCGCCCTGGTTGTACAGGCTCAGGGCCACGCGCTGCGCCTCGTGCTCCAGTTCGAATACCAGCAGGCCGCCGGGCGGGGTGAAGTCGAGGGCGTTCTCCAGCAGGTTGCCGATGGCCTGGCGCATCAGGAACGGCTCGCAATGCAGCCGCGCCAGGGCCGGCACGCGCTGGCGCACCTGCAGGCCGGCGCTCTCGATACGCACGCTGCGGGCCAGCAGCAACTCGTCGATCATCGCCGCCAAGGCCACTTGCTGCTGCTCTTCCAGGCCCTGGCGCTGCTCGACCTGGGCCAGGCCCAGCAGGCGTTCGATCAACTGCTGCATGCGCGCGCTTTCGCTTTCGATATTGCCGGCGAAGCGCTGGCGCTGTTCGTCGGTCATCGGCCCCTGCAACAACTCGCTGGCGCCGCGGATCGCCGCCAGCGGGCTTTTCAGTTCGTGGGTCAGGGTATGCACGTAGCGCTCGACGTAGTCCTTGCCCTCCAGTTGGCTGCGCATCCGTTCCACCGCCGCCGCCAGCACCGCCAGTTCGCCGCCGCGGTAATGGGGCAGGGCCACCCGCTCGCCGGCGCTGACCGCCTGGGCATAGCGGGTCAGGCGGCGCAGCGAGCGTGCCAGCCACCAGGACAGCGCCGCGCCCACCAGCAGGCCGAGCACGATCAGGCCGATGCCGAGGTTGATCAGGCGCCGTTCCGAGCGGTCGACATAGGGCTGCAGCGAGAGGTTGGGCTTGGCCACGGTGACCACGCCGATCACCTGTTCGCCGTCGCGGATCGGCGCGGCCACGTGCATCACCGAGGAATCCGGGTCGTTCGGGTCGCTGCGGGTCGAGCGGGCGCCGTACTGGCCGCGCAGGGTCAGGTAGACGTCGTTCCAGCGCGAATAGTCCTGGCCCACGGCATCGCTGGCGGAGTCGAGCAGGACGATGCCCTGCGCGTCGGTGACGTAGATGCGGTGGTTCACTTCGGTCTTGGCCAGGCCCCAGATCTGCGCGTTGGGCCGGCGCTGGCCGTAGGCCTTGAGCAGTTCGGGCAGGTCGCTCTGGGCCAGGGTGCCGGCCTTGACCTGGTCGCGCAGGATCTCGGCCAGCAGGTTGGCGGTGTCCACCAGGGTTTCCTCGGTGGACTGGCGCACCGCCGGGCGCACCTGTTCGCGCACGGTATTGAGCACGAACCAGGCGGTCAGCCCGACGAACAGGAAATACACCAGGAAGATGCGGATGCCCAGGCGCATCAGCTGAGCGCCGGGTTGTAGCTGTAGCCCAGGCCGCGGTGGGTCTGGATCGGCTCGGCGTCGGCGGCGACCCCGCGCAGCTTGGCGCGCAGGCTCTTGATATGGCTGTCGATGGTGCGTTCGTAGCCGGCATCGGCCGCAACGCCCACGGCATCCAGCAACTGCTCGCGGCTGAACACCCGCTCCGGCTGTTCCAGCAGGCATTGCAGCAGGCGGAATTCGTGGCGGGTGAGGTTGAGCAACTGTTCGCGGTAGTGGATCTGCATGCGCAGGGTGTCGAGGCTGAACGGTGTGCTGGCGTTCACGCTGGCGGTGGCCTGCGGCGCCATGCGCTTGAGGATGGCACGGACCCGGGCCGCGACCTCGCGGGGGCTGAACGGCTTGACCACGTAGTCGTCGGCACCGATCTCCAGGCCCACCACCCGGTCGATCTCGCCGTCGCGGGCGCTGAGGAACATCACCGGCACTTCGCTGAAACGGCGCAGCTGGCGGCAGGTCTCGAAGCCGCTGATGTCCGGCAGGCCGATATCGAGGATCACCAGGTCCGCCGGCTGCTGGCGCTGGCGTTCCAGCGCGGCCTGGCCGAGGCTCACCCACTCGGTGCTGTGGCCTTCGCCCTGGAGGGCGAAGATCAGGGTGTCGGCGATGGCGGCTTCGTCTTCAACAATCAGGATATGCGGCATAAAGCAGCTACAAGCTTCAAGTGGAAAGCTGCAAGTGTAAGCGATCTGCCTTTACTTGCAGCTTATGGCTTGGAGCTTGCCGCTGCTGTCAGCAGTCCGGTTTGCCGGCGGTGAAGCGGCGGGCCGGGTTTACTGCGGCGCCGAATTCGCGCAGGGCCTTGGCGCCGATCAGCAGCGGGTAGTTGAAGTTGCTGCGGTCGGTGAGGTTGACCTCGACGGTGCGCTTGACGTCGCCCAGGCACAGCTCCAGCTCGACCACCGGGCGGTGCGAGGGATCGAGGTTCTCTTCCTCGTCTTCGTCGGCACGGCTCTTGATCTTGCTGATGCGCGCCAGCTTGTGCTCGTAGACCTTGCCGTCGGCGTCCTTGGTGGCCAGGCGGAAACGCACCCAGTCCTCGCCGTTGCGGGTGAACTGCTCGATGTTCTTCGCCGACAGCGAGGCGGTGAGGGCACCAGTGTCCATCTTGGCCTTGAAGGTTTCGCCGATGTCGGACACGGCAATGTACTCGTAGCGACCGTAGAGGGTGGGTTCGGCGGCCATCACCGGCAGTGACAGCAGGCCGAGCAGGGCAATCAGTGGTTTCAAGGGTCAGGCTTCCTGGGACAAGACAGGGGTTTAGACTGCCGTCCGGCTGTTGGTTCGGCAAGACAGGGTAGTTCACACAATGTGAAACATTTGTCTGTGACGGTATGCCGGTGGCGTTTGGCGTTCCGCATTCGCCTGCTTAAACTGTCCGACTGTTTTCCCACGACAAGAGTGGACTTATGCGTCGCCTGCTCACCGGCAGTTTCGTCACCCTGTTGCTGTTGCTCAACACGCTGGTCCTGATCGGGCCGCTGTTGGTTTTCGCATTGCTCAAGCTGGTCCTGCCTGGCCGCTACCGCGACCATGCGTCATGGGCGGTGATGTGGATCGCCGAGACCTGGGCCGAGATCGACAAGCTGATCTTCGCCCTGTGCATCCCCACGGTGTGGGACGTGCGTGGCAATGCCAACCTGCGGCTGGACACCTCGTACCTGTGCGTCAGCAACCACCAGACCTGGGTCGACATCCCGGCGCTGATCCAGGTGCTCAACCGCAAGATCCCGTTCTTCAAGTTCTTCCTCAAGAAGGAGCTGATCTGGGTGCCGCTGCTGGGCCTGGCCTGGTGGGCGCTGGACTACCCCTTCATGAAGCGCTACAGCAAGGCCTTCCTCGACAAGAACCCGCACCTCAAGGGCCAGGACCTGGCGATCACCAAGGCCGCCTGCGAGCTGTTCAAGCGCCAGCCGGTGACGGTGGTCAACTACCTGGAGGGTACCCGTTTCACCCAGGCCAAGCGCCAGGCCCAGGCCTCGCCCTACCAGCACCTGCTCAAGCCCAAGGCCGGCGGCGTGGCGTTCGTGCTGGCGGCGCTGGGCGAGCAGCTGGACGCGCTGCTGGACGTGACCATCGTCTACCCGGGCAACAAGGCGCCGGGCTTCTGGGACCTGGTCAGCGGATCGATTCCGCGGGTGATCGTCGATATCGAAGTGCGCGAGCTGGACCCGGCGCTGTGGGCCGGCGACTACGAGACCGATCCGCTGGTGCGCCAGGCCGTGCAGGCCTGGGTCAACCAGCTGTGGCAGGAAAAGGACGCGCGGATCGAGCGCCTGCGCGCGGAATTAAACTGACGGAACCGGGGCCAGGGGTGTGGTGACGCCGTTGCCCCAGATCCCGGCGAGATTCTGCAGCAATGACGCGGCCACGCCCTGCTGGCCGAGGTACTGGAGGATCAGCGGGGCGAAGCGGGCGATCATGCCGTCCTGCATGCCCAGGGCGCTGAAGGCGCTGCTCAGGTCCTCGCTGTTCTTCACATTGCCGCCCAGGGCATTGCTCAGGGCCGAGGCCTGGCCGCTCTTGCCGAGCAGGTCGCCGAGGCCCGCCAGTCCGCCGAGGGCATTCTCGCCCGACAACATGTCCAGTCCCGGAACCGCCTTGCTCAGTTGCTCATAGTCGCCGCTGCTCAGCTGGTTGCGCGCCAGGCCCAGCAGGGCGCCGGTGCCGCCGATGGCTTGTTCCGGGGTGATGTCCAGGTCCTTGCCCAGGGTGTTGAGCAGGTTGGCCGAGGCTTCGGGAGCCTGCACCGGTGCCTTGTCCGACTGGCCTTGCATGGCCGAGACGGCGTTGGCCGCGTCGTTGAGGTTGAAGGCGAAGGCCGAACTGGCGGCGAGGGTCACCAGGGTGACCAGGGCGAAACGTTTCATGGGAGGGGACCTCGTCAGCCGTAAAGGCAGGGAAAACGAGGTGTTGGAGTAGATTTCGGGGGGAATGTTCCCGGCGGGAAGCAGTACGTTCCCATAGAACACCACATAACTCATTGATTTAGCAGGGACGGCGTGGGAGGCGGTGGAGACGCGAGTGGGCGCGAAGCGGCCATAAAACCTGAGTCCGCAGTGTGTCAGGAGAACTCGGGATTCAGGTTTTACGACGGCTTCGCCGCCGATCGCGGATGAATCCGCTCCCACGCCGACCGCAGCGCTCTCGCGGTCTAGTTCTCTGCGCGACAGCGCAGCCCAGCGGGCTGGGTGGACTCCCACAGGGTTCGCGCTAGCCGTTGGAACGGAAGAAACCGCGGATCCCATACCATGCCGGCAATCCCAGACCGACCCAGGACAACGCATCCCACCAGCCATCGCCCAGCAGTGCGGCAAACAACCCCGCCGCCCCAAGCACCCCGATCAGCAGCGGCATGCCGAACACCTTCCAGTTCATCGGCTCGCCTCCGTGCGCCGGCGCACCCACCACAGGTACAGGCCGCTGCCGAGCACGATGATGGTCAGCACATCCAGCACCGCCCAGAGGATCTGCATCGGCCGTCCGCCGTAGTCACCGAAATGCAGCGGCCCCGACAGGCCCATGGCGTCCATGTACCAGGGGCGCTCGCCGACGGCGGTGACCTTCAGGTTGCTGGCGTCGATCAGCACCGGCGTCAGCAGGTGCGAGGTCAGGTGCGTGCTGCCCTTCATGAACACCGCATAGTGATGCTCGCTGGAGAAGCGCGTGCCGGGGAAGGCGATGAAGTCCGGCTGCATGCCCGGTGCCGCCTCGGCGGCGATGTCCAGCACCCGGCTGACCGGGGCCAGCTCGGTCAGCGGTGGTGCGTCGCGGTACGGCGCGACCATCGCCGTGAGGCTCTCGTTGCGCCAGGCGGCGATGACCAGGTCGGACAGCGCGCTGATCACCCCGGTCACCCCCACCACCAGCGCCCAGGTCAGGGTGACGATGCCGATCAGGTTGTGCAGGTCGAGCCAGCGCAGGCGCCGCGACTTGTCGTGGCGCACCGTGGCGAAGTCCAGCCGGCGCATGAACGGCGCATACAGCACCACTCCGGAGACGATCGCCACCACGAACAGCACGCCCATGAAGGCCAGCAGCAGCTTGCCCGGCAGCCCGGCGAACATGTCCACGTGCAGGCGCAGCATGACCATCATGAAACCGCCATTGGCCGAGGGCATTTCCACGGCCTCGCCGGTGCGGGCATCGAGCATGAAGGTGTGCGACGAGTTGGGCTCGGTACCGGCGCTGGCGGCCATGATGGCGACCACGCCGTTGGCGTCGTCCTCGTCCCAGCCGAAGTACTGCATCACCTCGCCCGGACGATGTGCCTGGGCTTTCAGCACCAGTTGCTGGAGGTCCAGCTTCGGCGTGTCGGCGGGCATGACCTTGAGCTCGGGCGCGTCGCCCAGCAGGTGGTCGATCTCGTGATGGAAGATCAAGGGCAGCCCTGTCACTGCCAGGAGCAGCAGGAACAGGGTGCAGATGAGGCTGGTCCAGGTGTGGATCGTGGACCAGCGGCGGATGGTCTTGGCTTGCATAGGCTTGGGCTAATCGGTAATAGGGCCGCAAAGCGGCCCCGGACTTTTCTTAGAACTCCAGCTGAGCCGAGAACTGCACGGTCCGCGGATCACCCAGGTAGAAGCTGTTCAGCCAGTACTCCTTGTTCGCCAGGTTGGCGACGTTGAACCGGAAGGTCACGTCGTTTTCCGCCACGTGCATCTTGTAGCGCGCACCGGCATCGAAGGTGGTGAACGACGGCAGGCTGACGTGGTTGGCTTCATCGGCGTACTGCTTGCCGGTGTAGTAGGCACCGCCGGTCAGGGCGAAGCCCGGGATCGCATCGACGTCGTACTCGGCGTAGACCTTGGCCAGTTGCTTGGCGACGTTGGTCGGGGCATTGCCGTCGTTGGCGGCGACTGCGCCTTTCTTGATCTTCGGATCCAGCAGGGTGACGCCACCCACCACGGTCAGCTCCGGCATGACCTTGCCGGTCACGCTGAACTCCATGCCGTTGTTTTCCTGGCGGCCGTCCTGAGCGTAGACGTTGAAGCTGTTCTTGTAGTTGTTCGGCTTGTCGATGTTGAAGAACGCCAGGGTGAACAGCGTCTCGCCCACCGTCGCCTTCGCGCCGATCTCATACTGCTCGCTGACCTGCGGTGCCAGCGCCTGGCCGGCGTTGACCGCGTCGTTCGGGGCGATGCCGCCTGCTTGCAGGCCTTCGATGTAGGTTGCGTAGGTGGTCAGCCATGGCACCGGCTTGTAGATGATCGAGATGTTCGGCGAGGTCTTGCTTTTGTTGTACTTGGTCTCGACTTCCGGCGTGCCGAAGGCCTTGGCATAAACGAACTCGTTGGTGTAGCTCTTGATCTGGGTCTGGGTCACGCCAAGGATGGTCGACCACTGTTCGTTGAAGGTGATGACGTCGCCGAGCAGGAAGTTGTTGGTTTCAGCGCTGTTGGCCAGGCGCTGGTCGCCGTGGCCGATGTACCAGCTTGGCTTGTCGACCTGTGGACGCTGGTCCAGCGGCAGGGTGCCGACTGGAGACTGGTACTGCCAGCCTGGGTACGGGATATGGTCCTCGTATTGCTTCACTCGGGTGGTGTTGCCCTGGTAACCCACCGTCAGCTTGTGCTGCAGCGGGCCCGTGGCGAAGGCCGCATCGAGGAAGAGGGAGCCGGACTTCTCTTCGCTTTCGATGGGCGCAAAGGCGTAGATCGGCTGACTGTACGTGCCGGCGCTGCCTACGGTCGGACCGGTATAGGTGAACTCGTCGGTGTACTGCTGGGCGGCGAAGGCCGCGCGCAGGGTGAAGGTGTCGTTCAGACGCCAGTTGGCCCGCACGCCGGCCTTGTCGGTCTCGTTATCGGAGAACGACCACTTCTGGCTGTACAGCTTGTCGTTCTTCAGCGACGAGGCGTCAGGCCGCTCGACACCCGGGAACACATACCAATAGCTGCTCAGGCCGCGTACCTGGTTTTTGCGGTGCGAGGCATCGAACTGGATCTGCAGGTCGTCGCTGACGTTCCAGTCCAGCGCCGCGCTGATCATCTGGCGCCGATGCTTCTGCAGGTCGATGGCCGTCTCGCCGTCCTGGGTCAGCACGTTCAGGCGGTAGGCGAAGACACCGGCGTCGTCGATCTTGCCGCCGAAGTCGCCGTGCAGGTAATAGTTTTCGCCGCCGGCATTACCCAGGGTGACGCTGTTGTAACGCTCGTAGGTCGGTCGCTTGAGCACGTAGTTGACCAAGCCGCCAGGCGTAGCCGGCCCATAGAGGAAGCCGGTCAGGCCGGTGATGATTTCCAGTTGCTCGGTGTCTTCGATGAAGTTGCCGGCATCGGCGCCGTTGCTGAAGCGCAGGCCATCGTTGGCGATGTTCATGTTGCCCGAGCCACTGAAGCCGCGGATCGCTACGGCGCTGGCATAACCGGCGGCGCGCGGTCCGTACAACTGGGTGGCGGGGTTGCGCTTGAAGACGTCGTCGAGGCTGGTGGTCTGGGTGTTCTTCAGGAATTCCTGGGAGACCACGCTCATCGAGTAGGGCGTGTCCTGCAGCTTCATGCCGCCCAAGGCGCCGACGTTCTTCACGCTTTCTACGCGATAGCCGGCTTCGGCGCTGCCTTCCACGGCGGCGAGGCGGGCATTGATGTCGGTGCTTGGCAGGGCGACGGCGCCGTCTTCCACGGCTACGAGGCTATAGGTCCCCGCACTGCTCTGCTGCAACTGCAACCCCGTCCCACGCAGCGCCTGTTGCAGCGCGCCAACCGCGTCGTACTGACCGTTCACCGGTGCCGAGGTGCGACCGTTGGCCAGGGCCGGGTCGAGGGCCAGGGCGATGCCGGCCTGGCTGGCGATCTGGTTCAGGGTACTGGCCAGGGGGGCGGCAGGCAGGTTGTAGCTGCGGGCTTCGGCGGCGATCAGTGGGGTGCTGGCCAAGGGGGCGGCAATGGCGATGGCCATGGCCAGCAGGCTTGGACGCAGGAAGCTTTCGATTGAGCGGGTCATGCGGGTCCTCGACGGGAATTTTGTACTGACTAGCCTCCATGCCGAGCGAGAGTGGGAAAGTGATAGGGCTTAGTGAAAATATTTTTGATTTAGATTTCCGGTGATGGATTTGAGGGCCTCATCGCGGGTTCACCCGCGATGAGGCCCTCAAGGGCAGCACTTATTTCTCGGTGCGAGCCACCACGGTCACCCACCACGGCGTGCGCTGTTGCACCTGCACCGGCAGGGTCGGCAGCAGCGATTGCAAGGCCAGGTCGGTGTTGTTGAGCGGGAAACTACCGGTGATCCGCAGGTCGGCGACTTCCGGCGCCACGCCCAGGTAACCCGTGCGATAGCGACCCAGCTCTTCCACAAGATCGCCCAGGCGCACGTTGTCCACCACCAGCATGCCGCGGGTCCAGGCATCGGCGCCCAGGCCCAGCTTGTCGACGCGGCCGAGCCGGTCATGGCTCATCAGCACCTGCTGGCCTTCGTGCAGCACCTGTTCGTCGCCGCTTTCCTGCGGCTTGGCCGCCACCGCCGACTGCAACACGCTCAGGCGCGTGCCTTCGTCTTCCAGGCGCACCAGGAAGCGCGTGCCCAGGGCGCGCATGCGGCCATCCTCGGTGGTGACGATGAACGGCCGGGCATCGTTGTCCTTGTGGCCGGTCTCGATGGAAATCTCGCCGTCATGCAGGACGATCAGGCGTTCCTTGGCGCTGTAGCGGATATCCACGGCGGAATGGGTGTTGAGGCTGATCAGCGTGCCGTCGTCGAGGCGCAGGCTGCGGGTCTCGCCGGTGCCGGTGCGCTGGTCGGCGAGCCAGTAGCCGAGGCTCTGGTGCGCATTCATCCAGCCCAGCAGGCCAGCCGCCACCGCCAGGCTGGCCAGCCCGCCGCCCAACTTGCGCACGCGCTGGCGCAGGCCCACGCGTGACTGCTGCAAGGCCTTGCGCGCCGGGCCGGCGGCCGCGGCGAAGCGCTGGTCGAGCATGCCCAACTGCGACCAGGCCCGGGCGTGTTCTTCACTGGCGGCATGCCATCGCTCGAAGTCGGCGCGCTCCTGGGCGCTGCCACTGCCGCAGTCGAGGCACAGCTGCCAGTTGATCGCGGCATCGAGCACCCGGGCGGACACCGGGGCGGCATTCAAGGCGCTCATGTCGGCTCGCCATACAGGGCGATGTAGCACTGGCGCATGCCCTGGGCCAGGTACTGGCGCACCCGCGGCACGGAGACCCCGAGCTTCTCGGCGATCTCGGCGTGGGTCATGCCGTCCAGGCGATTGTGGAAGAACGCCGCGCGGGCCTTGCTCGACAGCTTGCCGAGCAGGCGGTCGATGGCCTTGAGGTCTTCGAGGATCAGGTGCAGGGCTTCCGGCGACGGGTGTTCGGCCTCCGGCACCAGCAGCAGTTCTTCCAGGTAGGCCTGTTCCAGGGCGGTGCGGCGGAAATGGTCGAACAGCAGGCCCTTGGCCACGGCCATGAGGAACGCGCGCGGCTGGCGCGGCGTCGGCAGCTCGTCGCGCCCGAGCAGGCGCAAGAAGGTGTCCTGGCTCAGGTCTTCGGCGCGTTCGGCGCTGGCAAGGTTGCGGCGCAACCAGGTCAGCAGCCAGCCGCGATGATCGCGATACAGCGCGCCAACCAGCTCGTTGTGAGGGCTAGGTACCGACGACAAGGCGTTCCCCGGAAAGAAGAAAGTGTTAACTAACGAGAATTATTCGCGATTGTGTCAGAGCACGTGGCACTGTGCAATTAACGCTCATCGGATTACTCGCTCGTCTTTCCGCGAAAGGTATTACAAGCCGTGGCTCTGCTGGCGCTTGCGGCGCCAGCCTTGCAGACGTTGTTCCAGCTGTTTCGGGCTGTCCAGCTGCTGGCGCTGGGCCTGGCGGAACAGGATCAGCGCCAGCTCGGCGGTGACCTGGGCGTCGGCGCTGGCGTTGTGGCGTTCTTCCACCAGCAGGCCGAAATGGTTGACCCAGTCGTCGAGCCCGGCGTCCCGCAGGATCACGTCCGGGTTGAGCAGCGGCGCCAGTTCGGCGACGTCCATGAACGGGTGCTGCAGCTTGTAGCCGAGGCTGTCCTTGAGGGCGCGGCCGAGCATGCGCTGGTCGAAGGGGGCGTGGAAGGCCAGCACCGGGCTGTTGCCGATAAAGTCCATCAGGTCCAGCAGCGCCTCCGCCGGGTCGCAGCCGGCGGCGATGGCGCTGGGGGCGATGCCGTGGATCAGCGTGCTGGGGGCGAGCTTGTGGTCATGGCGGTGCAGGGTGCGTTCGAACTGCTGGCTGAAATCGATGGCGCCGTCCTCGATCACCACCGCGCCGATGGACAGCACCTGGTCGCGGTTGAGGTTGAGCCCGCTGGTTTCCAGGTCCAGCACCACCCAGCGCTGCTGGCGCAGCGACAGGTCGCTCCAGGTCGGCGCGGCGGCCAGGCCTTCCAGGCGCTGGCGCTGTGCTTCGGCAAGCTCGGGTTGGCTGGGACGCAGCCAGGCAAACAGACTCATAGTTGATACCGCAGGGCCAGGCTGCTTTGCAGGCGCTGGGCCTGACGCAGGGATTCACGCAGGATGCGCCGGTCCAGGTCGTTGAGGTTGTCCGGGTCGACGCGGTTGGAGTAGGGCAGGTTCTGCCGGGTCTGGATCTGGTGCTGCTGCATGCGGGTCTGCTGGATGAAATGGTAGGCCTCTTCGAAGGCGCCGCCGTCCAGCGGGTCGATCACCTGCTTTTCCACCAGCTGGCGCAGGCGTTCCAGGGTGTTGTTGGCGCTGATGCCATTGGCCAGGGCCAGCAGTCGCGCACCGTCGACGAAGGGCGTCAGGCCCTGGACCTTGAGGTCTAGGGTGGCGGCCTTGTCGTTGCCGCTGCGGGTCAGGACGAACTCGCGGAAGCGCCCCACCGGCGGTTTCTGGCGCAGGGCGTTGTCCGCCATCATGCGCTGGAACAGGCGGTTGTCGGCGACCTGGTCGAGGATGCCCTGGCGCAGTTGCTCGCAGCCGCGGTCATCACCCCAGACCACCCGCAGGTCGAAGTAGATGCTCGAGGCCAGCAGGTTTTCCGGCGTCGCCTCGCGGATGAAGGCGCCGAAGCGTCGCGCCCATTCGCTGCGGGACAGGCACAGCTCCGGGTTGCCGGCCATGATGTTGCCCTTGCACAGGCTGAAGCCGCACTGCGCCAGGCCCTGGTTGATGTGCTGCGCCAGCGGCAGCAGGCGGCCGCGGATCTCGGCGGCTTCCACTGCGTCCCTGGCCTCGAAGAGGATGCCGTTGTCCTGGTCGGTGTGCAGGGTCTGCTCGCGGCGGCCTTCGCTGCCGAAGCACAGCCAGGTGAAGGGCACGCCGGGGTCGCCCTTTTCTTCCAGGGCCAGCTCGATCACCCGGCACACGGTGTGGTCGTTGAGCAGGGTGATGATATGGGTGATCTGCGTCGACGAGGCGCCATGGGCGAGCATGCGCTCCACCAGTTGGCCGATCTCGCCGCGCAGCGCCACCAGGGTGTCCAGGCGCGGTGCGCTGCGGATGGTGCGGGCGAGGTGCACCAGGTCGACCCGTTGCAGGGAGAACAGGTCGCGCTCGGAGACCACGCCGCACAGGCGCCGGTCTTCCACCAGGCAGACGTGGGCGATATGCCGCTCGGTCATGGCGATGGCGGCGTCGAAGGCGCTGGCCTGGGGCGTGAGGTAGAACGGCGAGGCAGTCATATGGCCGGACACCGCGGAGTCGAAGTCGGTCTCGGCGCGGGCCACCACCTGGCGCAGGTCGCGCAGGGTGAAGATGCCCACCGGGAAGCGCTGCTCGTCGACGATGACGATGCTGCCGACCTGGCTTTCGTCCATCAGCCGCACCGCCTCGCGCAGACTGGTGGCGGGCGTGCACACCACCGGATGACGCATGGCCAGCTCGCCGAGGCGGGTGTTCAGCGAATACTGGTTGCCGAGGGTTTCCACGGCGCGGCGCTGCACCTGCTGGTTGACCTGGTCCAGCAGGCTGCTGACCCCGCGTAGGGAAAAATCTCGAAACACGTCGGAAATGGCGAACAGACGGATGAACGCAGACTTGTTCAACTGCAGGCAGAAGGTGTCTTCGCCGGCGATGTGCTCGGTGCGGGTGGCCCGCTCGCCGAGCAGGGCGGCCAGGGGGAAGCATTCGCCGCGGGCGATCTCGAAGGTGGTCTCGGTATCGCCCTTGACCACGTGGGTGCGTTCGCCGACCACACGGCCCTGCTTGACGATGAAGAAGTGCTCGACCGGTCCGTCGGCGGGCTTGATGATGCTGTCGCCGGCGGCGTAGAAACGCAGTTGGCACTGTTCTACCAGGTACGCCAGGTGGGCGTTTTCCATCTGGTTGAACGGCGGGAAGCGTTGCAGGAACTGCATGGTCCCCTGGATGTTCTGCATGATTGCGGTTTTACCGGCCTGGTCGAACGCGTCCATTTTGCTCATCAGCGGCACCGTCTCGGGGTCTCGTTGGGCGAAACCGATTGTTGTTATTGATCCCCATGGTCGGACGCGGCCAGCCGGGTGCCCATTGGACGTAAGTCTAGGGCGCCGACGAAATGCAGGTTGCAAGCGCCTTGATTGCGGTCTGAACTTGATTGAACGAGCCCCGTACGGGCTCTGGAACGATGGAATACCGATGCCTGACCACGACGATTTGTTGAGTGATGCCGAGCGCGAGGCGCTCGCGGAGGTGACCGCGCCCCCGGCCGCCCCGCAGAAAGTGCTGATCGTCGACGACGATGAGGATGCCAGCGAGCTGCTGGCCCAGTACCTCGAAGCCGAGGGCATCGAAAGCTTCGCCCTGACCGACGCAGGCGACGCGCTGCAGGCGATCCTGCGGGATCGGCGCATCGGGTTGTTGATTACGGATTTGCGGATGGGGCCGTTCGATGGCCTGGAATTGATTGGCAAGGTGCGCGGCTCGGAGCGCGCGGAGTTGCCGATCATCATCATTTCGGGAGATGCAGAGGTGCAGGATGCGATCACGGCGATGCATTTGAGCGTGGTGGACTTTTTGCTCAAGCCGATCGATGTGGAGAGGTTGATGCCGTTGGTGCGCAGGGAACTGGGGATCAGCTGAAAAGGGTCGGGCCAGGCAACGATCATTGCCTGGCCCGACCTTGTCACTTACAGGCCGTTACGCGCCTTGTACTCGCGACGACGACGATGCAGCACCGGCTCGGTGTAGCCGTTCGGCTGCTTCGCACCCTCGACCACCAGCTCGACCGCCGCCTGGAAGGCGATGTTGTCGTCGAAGTCCGGTGCCATCGGGCGGTACAGCGGGTCGTTGGCGTTCTGCTTGTCCACCACCGGCGCCATGCGCTTCAGGCTTTCCAGCACCTGGGCCTCGCTCACCACGCCATGGCGCAGCCAGTTGGCCAGCAGCTGGGCGGAGATACGCAGGGTGGCGCGGTCTTCCATCAGGCCGACATCGTTGATGTCCGGCACCTTCGAGCAACCCACGCCCTGGTCGATCCAGCGCACCACGTAGCCAAGGATGCCCTGGGCGTTGTTGTCCAGTTCGTTGCGGATCTCGTCGGCGGACCAGTTGGTGTCCGGCGCCAGCGGGATGGTCAGGATGTCGTCGACCGAAGCCGGCGCGCGCTTGGCCAGCTCGGCCTGGCGCTCCTGGACGTTGACCTTGTGGTAGTGCAGCACGTGCAGCGCGGCGGCAGTAGGCGACGGCACCCAGGCGGTGTTGGCACCGGCCTGCGGGTGGGCGATCTTCTGCTCCAGCATCGCCGCCATCAGGTCAGGCATGGCCCACATGCCCTTGCCGATCTGCGCACGACCCTGCAGGCCACAGGCCAGGCCGATGTCGACGTTGGAGTTCTCGTAGGCGCCGATCCATTTCTGGGTCTTCATGGTGCCCTTGCGCACCATGGCGCCGGCTTCCATGGAGGTGTGGATCTCGTCGCCGGTACGGTCGAGGAAGCCGGTGTTGATGAACACCACGCGCTCGCTGGCCGCCTTGATGCAGGCCTTGAGGTTGACCGTGGTACGGCGCTCCTCGTCCATGATCCCGACTTTCAGGGTGTTGTGCGGCAGGCCCAGCATGTCTTCGATGCGGCCGAACAGCTCGTTGGTGAACGCGGCTTCTTCCGGGCCGTGCATCTTCGGCTTGACGATGTACACCGAGCCGGTACGGGTGTTCTTGCGGGTGGTGTTGCCGTTGAGGTTATGCATCGCCGCGAGGTTGGTGACCAGGCCGTCGAGGATGCCTTCCGGCACTTCGTTGCCGTCCTTGTCGAGGATCGCGTCGATGGTCATCAGGTGACCGACGTTGCGCACGAACAGCAGCGAACGACCGTGCAGGGTGACGGTGCCACCGTTCGGCGCGGTGTACTCGCGGTCCGGGTTCATGGTGCGGGTGAAGGTCTGGCCGTTCTTGCTCACGCTTTCCGAGAGGTCGCCCTTCATCAGGCCCAGCCAGTTGCGGTAGACCACGACCTTGTCGTCGGCATCCACGGCAGCGACGGAGTCTTCGCAGTCCATGATGGTGGTCAGCGCGGCTTCCACCAGGATGTCCTTCACGCCGGCGGCGTCGGTCTGGCCGACCGGGGTGGTCGGGTCGATCTGGATCTCGAAGTGCAGGCCGTTGTGCTTGAGCAGGATGCCGGTCGGCTCGGAGGCCTGGCCCTGGAAGCCGATCAGTTGCGCGTCGTCACGCAGGCCGCTGTTGCTGCCGCCCTTGAGGGCGACGACCAGCTTGCCGCCGTCGATGCTGTAGCGGGTGGCGTCGACATGGGAGCCGGCGGCCAGTGGCGCGGACTCGTCGAGGAAGGCGCGGGCGAAGGCGATGACCTTGTCGCCGCGGACCTTGTTGTAGCCCTTGCCCTTCTCGGCGCCGCCTTCTTCGCTGATGGCGTCGGTGCCGTACAGTGCGTCGTACAGCGAGCCCCAGCGGGCGTTCGAGGCGTTCAGGGCGAAGCGTGCGTTCATCACCGGGACCACCAGCTGCGGGCCGGCCACGCGGGCGATCTCGTCATCGACGTTCTGGGTGGCCAGCTGGAAATCCGCTGCTTCTGGCAGCAGGTAACCAATTTCCTGGAGGAATGCCTTGTAGGCCACGGCATCGTGTGCCTGGCCCTTGCGCGCCTGGTGCCAGGCATCGATCTGCGCTTGCAGGGTGTCGCGTTTGCTCAGCAGGGCTTTGTTCTTTGGAGCGAGGTCGTTGATGATCTTTTCCGCACCTGCCCAGAACTGTTCGACGCTGACGCCGGTTCCGGGAATGGCTTCGTTGTTCACGAAGTCGAACAGGACTTTGGCGACCTGAAGGCCACCGACTTGAACGTGTTCAGTCATTGCTTGCCTCACTCTGCTCAGCTATTTCGCTTTCTATTTACGCCTTGCGCGCTTCTCTGGACACGGCACCAGTTCTTGTCCTGACGGACGGCTGGGTGCGGCCCGTCAGACGGGCCGGCGGGCGGTGCGTATCTTCTGCAGGCGCTTGGCAGACATCGGATCGGGACGTTTTGTAGTCCACGCCGCGGCATACTACATGATGCGCTGCGCATGTGAAAATCAGACTAAATACGTCGTTTCGCGACCGTTTGGTCGCATCGGGGTCATGCTGGGACGGCGTATGTTCGCAAAAAACAGGTGGATTGTTCCAGATAAATCTTAAAACAGTACACGATTTGATTTTCGAAGCGCCTGCGGCAGGTTGCCGCGCCTTGCCTATACTTTCCCGACGCCCCACTGCCACGGGGGTTTCCACGGGTTTTCCAGCAGAGGGTCGTCCGCGTGAATCATCTTGTCCTCACTGTCATCGCCGCCGACAAGGCAGGCCAGGTCGAGCGTATCGCTCAAACCATCGCCAATCACAACGGCAACTGGCTGGAGAGTCGCATGTCGCGGATGGCCGGGCAATTCGCCGGGATCCTGCGGGTCGCGGTGCCGGCCGAATCCCATGACGAACTGGTCGATGCCCTGCAGGCCCTGGGCGAAAACGGCATCCGCGTGCTGATCGCGGAAAGCGGCATCGAGCCGTCCTGCACCTGGAAGCCGATCGCCATGAGCCTGGTGGGCAATGACCGCCCCGGCATCGTCCGCGACATCACCCGCCTGCTGGCGGAGCAAGGGGTCAACGTCGAGCGCCTGAGCACCGACGTGCGCCCGGCGCCGATGAGCAGCGAGCCGCTGTTCCATGCCGACGCCTTGCTGGCGGTACCGCTGACCCTGGCGCTGGATACCCTGCAAGCTCGCCTCGAAGACCTCGCCGACGACCTGATGGTAGAGCTGGAACTGCGTCCGGAAGAGTAGTTATCCCCAGTGCACTTATCCCGTTTTAACGGGGACCGCCCTGTGGATAAGCTGGGGAGTCACCGCGCCAGGCCATGCAAACCGTGGCTTTCCGGCGATTGAGCAAAAAATCGCCAGAAATCAGGAGCTTGTGCACAAAGGGCGGGGATGAGGGTGTGGATAACCTTGGGGGATGTCGCTGCAGGCCACGAAATCCGTGGCCTGCAGAGGTTTGATCAATTATTGATCAGGCGCGTTTGCGCAGGCTCAGCCAGGCATCGACGCTGTAGAGGGCCAGGCCGGCCCAGATGAACATGAACGCCACCAGCGTGGCGCTCGACAGGTGCTCGCCGAACAGCAGCACTGCCTGCAGCAGCACCAGGGTCGGCGCCAGGTACTGCAGGAAGCCCAGGGTGGTGTAGGGCAGGTGGCGCGCGGCGGCGTTGAAGCTCACCAGCGGGACCAGGGTCACCGGGCCTGCGGCCATCAACCAGAGGGCCTGGCTGGTGGTGTAGAACTCGGGTTGGGCGCTGCTTACGGCAGGGTTGAGCAGCAGCCAGACGAGGGCGATGGGCACCAGCATCCAGGTTTCCACTACAAGACCGGGCAAGGCCGCTACAGGCGCCTGTTTGCGGATCAGTCCGTAGAAGCCGAAGCTCAGCGCCAGGGCCAGCGAGACCCAGGGCAGGCTGCCCACCTGCCATACCTGCTGGGCCACGCCCAGCGCCGCCAGGCCCACGGCGATCCATTGCAGGCGGCGCAGGCGCTCGCCCAGCAGGAGCATGCCCAGCAGCACGTTCACCAGCGGGTTGATGTAGTAGCCCAGGCTGGCTTCGAGCATGCGGTCATTGTTCACCGCCCAGACATAGGTCAGCCAGTTGAAGGCGATCAGCAGGCCGCTGAGGGCCAGTACCGCCAGGCGCCGTGGGTTGTCGCGCAGCTCGCGCCACCAGCCCGGATGCTTCCACACCAGCAACAGCAGCGCACCGAACAGCGCCGACCAGAGCACGCGGTGGACGATGATCTCCACCGCCGGCACGCTTTGCAGCAGTTTGAAGTAGAGGGGGAACAGGCCCCAGATGATGTAGGCGGTCAGGCCGAGAATGTACCCGCGGCGCGGGTTTGCGGCAGTCATTATGGGTCCTTGCTTAGCTAGCTAAATGCGCGGCCATTGTAGACAGACTGCCGCTGGCTTCTAGAACAATTTCAGTGGCTCTTCATCCAGCGCGGCGCATTGCTCGCGCAGGGCGAGGATCTGGTCGCCCCAATAGCGTTCCTGGCCGAACCAGGGGAAGCTGCGGGGGAACGCCGGGTCGTCCCAGCGCCGTGCCAGCCAGGCGCTGTAGTGCAGCAGGCGCAGGCCGCGCAGCGGCTCGATCAGGGCCAGCTGGCGCGGGTCGAAGTCGTGGAATTCGTTGTAGCCGTCCATCAGTTCCGCCAGCTGGCCGAGGCGTTCCTCGCGGCTGCCGGCGAGCATCATCCACAGGTCCTGAACCGCCGGGCCCATGCGGCAGTCGTCGAGGTCGACGAGATGGAACACTTCGTCGCGGCACATCATGTTGCCGGGGTGGCAGTCGCCGTGCAGGCGGATGGTCTGGTGCGGGGTGCGGGCGTAGATCGCCTCGATGCGCTTGAGCAGGTCGCGGGCCACCGATTCGAAGGCGGGCAGCAGGCTTTTCGGGATGAAGTCGCCGTCGAGCAGGGTGGTGAGGGAGGCGTGGCCGAAGTTGTCCACAGCCAGGTGTTCGCGGTGCTCGAAGGGGCGGCTGGCACCCACTGCGTGCAGACGGCCGAGGAGCTGGCCGAGGCGGTAGAGCTGGTCGAGGTTGCCCGGCTCCGGGGCGCGGCCGCCGCGGCGGGGGAACAGGGCGAAGCGGAAGCCGGCGTGTTCGAACAGGGTCTTGCCGTTGTGCAGCAGTGGGGCCACCACCGGTACTTCGCAGTCGGCGAGTTCGGCGGTGAAGGCGTGTTCTTCGAGGATGGCGGCATCGGTCCAGCGGTCGGGGCGGTAGAACTTGGCGATCACCGGCTCGGCGCCTTCGATGCCGACCTGATAGACGCGGTTCTCGTAGCTGTTGAGGGCGAGGACACGGGCGTCGCTGAGCAGGTCCTGGCTTTCGATGGCATCGAGGACCAGGTCGGGGGTGAGGGTATCGAAGGGGTGGGACATGCTCGGGCTCCGGCTGTTTCGAGCATGTTAACTCAGGCTGACCCTGTAGGAGTCCACCCAGCCCGCTGGGCTGCGCTGTCGCGCAGAGAACTAGACCGCGAGAGCGCCGCGGTCGGCGGGTGGGGGGGGGGCTGACCGCGGGGGGGGGCGCGCCGCGGACAAAAAAAAAACAAAACCCCCGCCCCCCCCCCCCCCCCCGCGGCCACGGTTTTTGGCCCCCCCCCGCCCCCACGCGGGTAACCCCCCCCCCCCACCCCGTCCCTGCTAAATCAATGAGTTATGTGGTGTTCTATGAGAGCGTGGCTTGCCGTTCGGCAGATGCTCGGGGAAGGTCGAGCCGCCGGTTTCACCCGGGTGCTGGATGCCCACGAACA
>JAIRVG010000098.1 GCA_031253995.1 Paucimonas sp.
GGCAGTCAGACCCTGCTCAGCGATGCCCTTCTCGACCTGAAGATCTGCAAGGCCATGTTGACGGTCGCCATGACCGGCACAACCGAAGGCGTGCCGATTCAATAACCACCCATGCCAACACCGGCTCGTGGGAGTCGGTGTTGCCGACGATGGCGGACCGCCGGACAACCTCTGCCGGGGTACCTGATATTTCTGTCAGTAGACAGCCCCAGCCAAGCGCGCACCATGAAGCCCTGATCACATGCAAACTGCGGTGACCAGTCTCATCCAGGCAAACGCAAGGAGTTCGAAATGGAAGAATTCCACTACGTCGTTCATGCAGAGGACGGCAGCCACGAAGATACAAAGACCTCCGTGGTCGCCGCCAACGACAAGGAAGCGCAAAAGCTGGCCAGAGCCAGGTTCGATTACCCGGTCAGGCTCAAGCCTTGCACTCCCGGTGACCCCATCACAATCATCAAGAACGAAGGCGAGGACGGTAAGTTCACCTTCCCCAACTCCGCCTGTGCAGTGAGCACGAAGTCCGAGTAGGTCGGGCTCGCGGCGAACTGAAACTTTGCATTGCACAGTCGAAGGCGCGCCGATTCGATCCCCCCATGCCAATGCCGACTCGTGGGGGGCAGTGTTGCCGGGAAGGCCTTGGCCTACCTGTCATTTCTATCAGGTAGACAGCGCATCCACACGGAGCACACTGCGGATGACGGTCGCCTGCATTCCTCCGTCATACCACTCATGCAAATACGAGGAATACGACATGGCAGGTTTCGCTTATGTTGCCCATCCATCAGACGGCAGCCAAAACACCAGATCGGGCAGAGTGACCGCCGAAAACAAGACTGAAGCGGAAAAAAAGGTCAGAGCCAAATACAACTATCCAGTACGGATAGTCTGGGCTGACGACCTTGTTCAGTACGGAGGTCACGCTATGAATAATGAGGACAGGTTATAGAGCCGACACCGCCCCCAGGCCGCTGAGCCAGCTATCCAGCAACCTCTTCATAGGGTCCGCAAAATACCCCGAGCGCGCACACTGCGGCAGTCGCTCGCCCCCTCACTCCACCACCGAAACCCGATACGCCTTCCGACTCGCCGACTGCGCAAAACACACGAACAACGCCGCCATCACCGCCAGCGCCATCGGCAGCCCGTGAGGCGCCGCATCCATCGCCGCCCCACTCACCAGCGGCCCCACCAGGCTGCCCACGCCCCACAGCAAGCCGACACTGGCATTGGCCGTAACCAGGTCCTGTCCCTTGAACTGCTGACCAATCAGCACCAGCGCCAGCGTATACACCCCACCCGCCACCGCCCCCAGCAGCACCAGCGCCGGCCACAGCAGCCACTGCACCTCGATCAGCCACGGCAAGGCCATGCCGATAAGCATCGCCACCACCCCGCAGACCAGGTGCAGCGTGGTGCGCTCGCAGCGGTCGGCGAGCCAGCCGATGGGCAGCTGGAACAGCATGTCGCCGGTGAGGATCACCGTCACCATCAGCGCCGCCACGCCCACCGCGTAGGCATGGTGGGTGGCGTACACCGGCAGCAGCGAGAGCACCACCGCATCGAAGAAGGAGAAGAACAGCACGCCCATGCACAGCGCCGGGGCAACACGGAAAAAGCCGGCCAGGGAGAAACTCTTCTCGCCGTCTTCACCGTGCTCGACATGGTCGTTGGGCACGCTGAAGACGATGCAGGCCAGCGCCAGCGCATAACCCACCGAGACCATCACGATCAACCACGGCCCCTCGGCACCGAGCAGCGAGAGCATGGCCGGGCCGAGCATCTGGCAGCCGGTGAAGGCGGTGGCGTATAGCGCCATGACCTTGCCGCGATTGTGTTCCTCGCTCAGTTCGTTGACCCACGATTCGCCGAGGATGATCGCCACCCCCATGCCGAGCCCCAGCATCAGGCGCAACGCGGCCAGCAGGTAGAGCGAGGAAAACGCCCACTCGATCAGGCCGACGCTGAGGGCGCAGAGGCTGAAACTCAGCAGGTAGATCACCCGCCGGGTCAGGTGCCGGCAACAGGCATCGACGAGGAACGCCGAGAGCATCATGCCCGCCGCCGGCATGGCCGACAGCAGGCCGATCTGCAGGCTGTTGGCGCCGGCGTCCAGCAGGCGCAGGGACACCAGCGGCAGGGTCGCGCCCAGGCTGAAACCGATGATGGATACGACGAACAACAGACCCACGAGAAAACGCTTGTTCACAACTCACTCCACGACCGCCGACACCAGGACAAACCCTGGGCGCAGGCAGGCTCACGCTCGATGACAAAGAAAAAGGACGAGCCGAAGCGGCCCGCGATGTTCAGCGAGCGCCGTGGTGTGGCGAGAAGGTGAAGGCGAACAGCACGCTGCGCCGACGCTTGAGCACGGTGTCCTGCGGCCACGCACGACGAGCGGCCCGGAGGACGGGCAGCAAGGCAGTGAGCGGTCGGACTACAGCGTTCATGTTCGGCGACAGCAGGGAAGGAAGAGAGGGCCGGCACTCTAGGCCATGGCTGCCGTGCCCGTCAATTGGCGGCGGCACCTGGTATTTCTGTCAGTAGGCGCCAGGAAAGGTCGGGCGTAGAAATGGCCTGGTCGCCAGCGCACCCACGAGAGCACCTCGCCGGCGCCGGACGGCCGTCCTCAACTCATCGCCCGCCATCACACTCAAGCGGCGGGCCAAGGATCCCGACCATGAACGCTCCCATCATTCCCAAGGCCCCCGGCGACATCGATACCAGTTTCGGCATCGACGGCCTGGCCCCCTTCCCGGTTGACCTGCGCATCATCAAGACGAAAATCCTCAACGACGGCAACATCCTCACATGCGGTGCCGAGGAACAGGGCGCGTCCATCTGGCTGGTTCGTCATTTGCCCACGGGGCAGATCGACACCTCGTTCGGTGAACAGGGTACGGTGCGAATCAACCCGCCCCATCCGGGCCAGGCCGGTGCGTTGAACCTGTGGCCAATGGCGGATGACTCGGTGCTGGTGACCGCCGCGATGGGTAGTTACCTGACGAGCCTCGCCGTTGTGTTTCGCATGCTGCCCAATGGCGAGATGGACAGCGATTTCGGCGTTTCCGGCTACTGCACCCTGCACCTTGGCAAGCCAGGCAACACCATCAGTGACGCCGTGCTGCCCAGCGATGGCAAGGTCGTCCTGCACATGACGACCAGCGATCCCGACGACATGTCCTCGCAGAACTACCTGGTACGCCTGGACAACGGCCACCTGGACCCCAGCTTTGGCGACAGCGGCTCAGGGCTGGTCGCGGTAGGCAACGGCGAAATGATCGACTTCCTGCTCCTGGCCAACGGCAGTTTCCTGCAGGGGACCATCGCCTCCGGGTTTTCGGCACTGATCTTCCGCCAGTACCTGCCCGACGGAAAACCCGACCCGGCCTTCGGCAACGGCGGCGAAACCCGGCTGGCCATCGAAAATGGCCAGATCGAGGCCTTTGAGATGCTCCTGCAACCGGACGACAGGATCGTGGTGGTGGGGAGCGCGGAGCTGGGCCTTGGCATCCACTGCATGATCACCCGCCTCGACCCGGATGGCAGCATGGACATGACCTTCAACGGTGGCGAGCCCAAGATCATGGTGTTCCAGGGCTACGAGACCCAGGGCATCGTCGTTGCCCTGCAAGCCGACGGCAAGCTGGTGATCGGTGGCCAGTCCATCGGCACCGTCGAGACCCATAACTTCGTGCTGATGCGCTTCACGGCCAACGGTGGGCTGGATGGCAGCTTTGGCAACAACGGCCAGGTGATGACCGATTACGGTGGAATGGATAGTTGCAGGATGCTCGCGGTCCAGGAGGACGGCAATCTCCTCGCTGCCGTGGTCAATCCGATGGCAGCGCAGGGTCGGTTCTACCTGCTCACCCGCTATTTCGCCTAGGCACCGAGCCTCGATTGAAGGGCCCGATACTGGCGACCTGATATTTCTGTCAGTAGACGGCCCTGCCTGACAGGCTTAAAAACAAGGCTCGGTATTCCCAGTTCTTCCTTCCCTGGAGACCCGGCCATGGCAACTGAGAACAACAATCAAGCCCCCGCCCCGCTCGATCACGGATTCGCGGCCCAAGACTACCTTGCGCTCGCACCGGTGATGCCGCTGGAGCGCTCGGCCTTGCTGGACGACGGCAAGATCCTCACCGCCAGCATCGACCCGGACACAGGCGAGTTCCTGCTTGCCCGACATCTGAAAAGCGGCCGGCTCGACCATGGCTTCGGCCTGCGCGGCGTGCAGCGCGTTGCCAGCGATATCGTGCGCAGCGTCACCAGCCTGTCGCTGCGCCTCGAAGCCAATGGCCGGGTCGTGTTGCAAGGCAACCTGAGCGACCCGGTCACCGGCCGCAAGGGTGTCTACCTGCTGCGCGTCCTGCCCACCGTGCAAAGCCATCCGCGCCTGGGGATGGAGGCGTTCCTGATCGTGTCGTTGCTGCCCACCGCCAGCGTCATGAGCAGCGACGAAGACGCCAGGGATGAGTGGACCTGGCTGCGCTGGCAGCGCTGGCCGTCCTGCCAGGCTCAGTGAGAGGCCGCGGGTTCTTCCTGCCCGCCTTGCACCAGGCGGTTGCGCCCGCCCTGCTTGGCTCGGTACAGGGCCAGGTCGGCAGTCCGTAGCAACGCGCCGAGGGCAACGCTGTCGTCGGGCTGGTCGGGGTCGTGGCTGGCGCTGCCGATGCTCAGGGTCACCCGCTCCAGCGGGCTGGCGGCGTGAGTCAGGTGGGCGTCGAAAACCTGATGGCAAAGATAGCGGGCGACGTTGCGGGCACCCTGGGCATCGGTGTCGGGGAGGATCACCGCGAATTCCTCACCGCCGTAGCGACAGACCTGATCCCCCGGACGTTGCAGCGACTGGGCCAGCAGCAGGGCGATGCGCCGCAGGCATTCGTCGCCGGCCTGGTGGCCGTAGTGGTCGTTGAACACCTTGAAGTGGTCCACATCCACCATCAGCAACGACAGCGGTCGCCCTTCGCGGCGGGCGCGGGCCTTTTCCTGCAACAGCGCTTCGTCGAAGCGCCGGCGGTTGGGCAGGCCGGTGAGGAAGTCTTCGCTGGCCAGGGCCTGCAGGCGCGCGTTGGCTTCGGCCAGTTGCGCATTGCTCTCGGCCAGGGCCTGGCGCATGAGGCGTTGCTCGGTGATATCGCTGAAGGCCAGGGTCATGCCCAGGACCTGATTGTCCAGGTCGCGTACCGCGCCGACCTGCAACAGATAGGTGCGCTCGCGCCAGTCCAGTTCGCGATCGGCCAGCGTGCGTCCCTGTTCCAGCTCGGCCAGGCAGCGGCCGAGGTCGAGTTGCGCCATCGGCATCCGCGCCGTCAGCGGCTGCCCCACCAGTTGCGTGACCTCACCGCCCAGCAGCTGGCCGAGGGCATGGTTGACGTTGACCAGCACGCCCTGGCGGTCCACCAGGCCGAGGGCCACCGAGGCGGCGGCGTAGAGGGCTTCGAGTTGCACTTCGCGACGGTCCAGCGGGCCGATGGCCGGGGTCACGTCGCGGTCGATGCCGCGGTAGCCGGTGAACTGCCCCGTGCTGTCGAACACCGGCACGCCGCTGGTTTCCAGGACCACCAGGCGGCCGTCGGAGCGGACGTTGCGATTGATCAGCCCGGCGAAGGGACGTTGCTCGGCCACGATGCCGGCGAAGATCGCCCCGACCCGCGCCGCTTCTTCCGCCGGCATGAAATCGAAGGGGGTCTTGCCCAGCACGTCGCTCGGCGCGTAGCCGAGCATCTGCCGGCTGTGCTCGGAGCAGAAGGTATAGCGACCCTGGCTGTCGACCTCCCAGAGCCAGTCGGAGTTGTGCGCGATGATTTCCCGCAGGCGAAGAACTTCCTGTCCTTCGGGGAGCGGCTCGGAATCGGAAGCGTTGGGCATGGAAAGCGACTTCGGCGAACAACCACAGGGGCGATGCGCAACGTTACTAAATAGCACCCCCTGCGGGCAAATCCGGCGCGGGGTGGCGTATCTGCCATGGCCACGCTCCCCGCTTCGGCAAGACCAGGCTGCTTGTTAACAATTCTCAATAACGTTAGGATCCCCCGCTCATTTCCCCTGTGTGGCGTCGAGCATGTCCGAGGATCAGCAAGAGCGAAGCCTGGCGCGGCTTTATCAGCGCCACCGCAGCGAGCTGATGGCCTTTCTCACGCGCCGCACGCGCTGCCGCGAAACCGCCAGCGACCTGGTCCAGGACGCCTTCGTACGCCTGATGCACAGTGAACGAGGCGAGGTCGGCAACCTGCGCGCCTTTCTCTATCGCATCGCCACCAACCTGAGCATCGACCACGCTCGCCGCAACCAGGTGCGCGGGGTCAACGACGAGCAGGCGCTGGACACGCTGCTCAGCGAAACCACCCCGGAACGCAGCGCGGTGGCGGGCAATACCCTGGAGCACCTGGAGCGCCTGATCGACGGCCTGCCCTCGCCGACCCGCGAGGTGTTTCTGCTGGCCCGGGTCGAGCAAATGAGCTACAAGGACATCGCCGCGAAACTGGGCCTGGAGCCCCGCGCCGTCGAGCGACACCTGAACAAAGCCCTGAGCCACTGCGCAGCCGCCGCCCTGCATGCGCGCCAGCCGACCGAATCGCCATGACCGCCTCTTCCACCCCCGACCCGCAGCAGCAGGCCCTGAACTGGTTCACCCGCCTGCGCGCCGACGACCTCGACGCCAGCGAGCGCGACGCCTTCGCCCGCTGGCGCGAGGTGCCGGACAACGCCCGCGCCTATGCCGAGGTGGAATCGCTGTGGCGCAGCCTGGAACTGCCGGCCCGCCGCGTCCGCAGGGCCGAACGGCGGCGCTGGCCCGTGCTGGCGACGGCGGCCTGCCTGCTCCTGGCCACGGGCATCGCCTTGCTGCAATGGCCGGCGTTGCAAGGCCTGGGCAGCGACTACGCGACCCGCGCCGGCGAACGCGGCGCCTGGACCCTGGCCGATGGCTCGCAACTGCGCCTGGACAGCAACAGCGCGGTGGATGTCACGCTGACCGGCGACACCCGACTCCTGCACCTGCGCCAGGGCCGGGTGTTCCTCGATGTGCGACACGACGGCCGCCCCTTCATCGTCGAGGTGGGTGACGCCGAGGTCCGCGTGCTCGGCACGCGCTTCGCCGTGGCCCGCGGCGAGGACAACGACGAAGTGCTGCTGCAGAGCGGCAAGGTCGAGGTGGTCAGCGCCACCCAGCGCCAGGTGCTCGCCCCCGGCCAGCGCCTGACCCTGCACGGCGAGCGCATCGATGCCCCGCAGGCGGCGGACGCCGAGCGCCTGCTGGCCTGGCGCGATGGCCAGCTACGGGTACGCGACGTACCGCTGCGCGAGGTGCTGCAGCGCCTGGCCGATTACCGTGGCCAGCACCTGTTGCTGCTCGATGAAGCAGCCGGTGGGCGCCTGGTCAGTGGCAGCTTCAACCTCGACCAGGCCGACAGCGCCCTGGACGCCCTGCTCGGCAGCCAGAAACTGCGCGGCGATACCCTCGCCGGACGCTGGCTGATCGTGCGCTGAAAAAATTCTCGGCCCGTCCGGGGATTCCCCTTCCTGCCGCGTCACACCTCCACACAAGAAGCATTTACGTTCGTATTTCCTTGGGGGAGGATCCATGCACCATCCGTTCAAACGCCTGCCGCTGGCCCGCGCCATCCTGGCCGCCACCCTGTTCACCAATTTGCCCACGGCCACCCTGCAGGCCGCCGAAACCACCACCAGCGAAGCCGCCGCCCGGCGTTTCGACTTCCATATCGCCGCCCAACCCCTGGCCGATGCCCTCGACCAGTTCAGCGCGCAGAGCGGCTACCAGGTGATCTACCAGAGCGAACAGGTCGGCGGCCTGGCGTCTCCCGGCGTGCAAGGCCGGCTCAGTGCCGACCAGGCCATCCAGCGCCTGCTCGCAGGCAGCGGCGCGCGGCTGAGCCAGCCCAATGCCAACAGCTTCGTCCTCGACCTGCCGCTGAACCTCGGCGCCGGCAGCCTGCAACTGGATGCCCTGAGCATTTCCGGCAAGGCGCCGGGTTCGATCACCGAAGGCACCGGCCTGTACACCACCTACTCGTCGTCCAGTTCGACACGGCTCAACCTGAGCCCGAGGGAAACCCCGCAATCGCTGACCGTGATGACCCGCCAGCGCCTCGACGACCAGCGCCTGACCAACCTCACCGACGCCCTCGAAGCGACACCGGGGATCATCGTCACCCGTGACGGCCTCGGCGCGGAGAGCGATGCGTTCTGGTCCCGCGGCTTCCAGATCATCAACTACGAGATCGACGGCGTGCCCACCGCCTCGCGGATGGAGAACTACACCCAGAGCATGGCCATGTACGACCGCATCGAGGTGGTGCGCGGCGCCAGCGGCCTGATCAGCGGCATGGGCAACCCGGCGGCGACCATCAACCTGATCCGCAAGCGCCCGACCTACGAGAACCAGGCCAGCATCACCGGCTCGGCGGGCAGTTGGGATCGCTACGGCAGCGGCTTCGATGTCTCCGGCCCGCTGAACGACAGCGGCACGGTGCGCGGGCGCCTGGTGGCCGACCTGAAGAGCGAGCACGCCTGGGTCGACCGCTACAAGCTGGAATCGCAGCTGCTCTACGGCATCAGCGAGTTCGACCTGAGCGAAGACACCCTGCTCACCGTCGGCTTCAGCTACCTCGCCACCGATATCGACGCCCCGGCCCGCAGCGGTCTGCCGACACGCTTCGGCACCGGCGAGCGGATCAATTTCAGCCGTGCGACCAGCAGCGGTCCGGCGTGGTCCTACAACGACCACGAGCAGACCAGCTATTTCGTTTCGCTGGAGCAGCAACTGAGCCATGGCTGGAGCGGCAAGGTCGAGTACAGCCACGCGGAAAACCAGTACAGCGAACTGTTCGGCTACGCCATGGGCGACCTGCAGAAAGACGGCAGCGGCCTGTCGACCTTGCCGGTGCGCTTTTCCGGCACCCCGCGCCAGGACAACCTCGACCTGTACCTGACCGGCCCGTTCAGCCTGCTGGGCCGCGAGCACGAGCTGATCACCGGCATGACCCTGTCGCAGTACCGCGAGCACGTGCCGAGCTACGGCGGCTGGAACTGGGCTTACCAGGGCAGCCCTGCAGCGGTGATCGGCAATATCTTCGACTGGGACGGCCAGCAGCCCAAGCCGGCGTTTTCGGTCAGCGGCAAGTCGGACATGGACGAGGACCAGTACGCTGCCTACGCCACCACGCGCCTGAACCTGGCCGACGATCTCAAGCTGATCGTCGGCGGGCGCCTGACCGACTGGAAACGCGACAACGAGGATTACAGCTACGGCGGCGCGACGACCGAGGTCAATCGCAAGGAGACCGGGGTGTTCATTCCCTACACCGGCCTGGTCTACGACCTCGACGACACCTGGTCGGCCTATGCCAGCTACACCAAGATCTTCAGCCCGCAGGCCTACTACGTGCGCAACGAGGCCAACCAGCCGCTGGATCCGATGGAGGGCGTGGGCTACGAGATCGGCCTGAAGGGCTCGCACCTGGACGGCAAGCTGAATTCCAGCCTGGCGCTGTTCAAGCTGCAGCAGGACAACCTGGCGATCTGGGTGCATGACGATGTGTACGACGCGGAGCAGGACACCACCTCCGAGGGCGTGGAACTGGAGCTCAACGGCGAACTGGCGGAGGGCTGGCAGGCGGCGGCGGGGTACGTCTACACCACCACCACGGACAAGGACGACCAGCGCATCAACACCATCCTGCCGCGGCACAGCCTGAAGACCTTCACCAGCTACCGGCTGCCGGGCGCGCTGGACAAGCTGACGGTGGGTGGCGGGGTGAACTGGCAGAGCAAGGTGGGCAACGACCTGCACACCTTCACCCAGGGCAGCTACGCGGTGACCAACCTGATGGCGCGCTACCAGATCAACCGCAACCTCAGCGCCACGCTGAACCTGGACAACCTGTTCGACCGCAAGTACCTGAGCATGGCGGGCAGCTACGGCACCTATGGCACGCCGCGCAACGTGATGGCGGGGTTCAGATACGAGTTCTGAGGCGGGTTTCGGCTAAGCGGTTGAAAGCGCGTAAAATTTTTTGAAAAAGAATGTTGACAGCAATCCGTTTCGAGCGAATAATGCGCGCCACTTGGCTACATAGCTCAGTTGGTTAGAGCATAGCATTCATAATGCTGGGGTCCGGGGTTCAAGTCCCTGTGTAGCCACCATACCCCGCCCTGAAGTTGTTGTTCGGCTTCAAGGCAAACGAAAAAGCCCGCCTCGCGCGGGCTTTTTTGTGCCTGGAATTTGATGCAGCACTGCTCGATGTCTCGTTCAAAACATTTCCCTGCGTTTTCGGACATGGACCCTGTCCGGTCGTGCCGCAGAATCGGCAGGTCGATGAGCTGAGCCGATGGCGACCTACATGAATGTCTTGAAACAGGCCCTGCGCGAACAGCAGTTCGTGTGCGTCATGGAGTTCGTGCCCAAGCCGCAACGGATGGCCGCCTTCGAAACGCTGATGCAGCGCGGACACCTGTGGGGCTGGCCGATGCTCGCCGGCATCGCCGACCGGGTCGGCAGCAACCTCGACCTGTCGCCCCTGGATACCTTCACCGCCCTCTCCCGCCCGGTTCCGGTGATCCCGCATTTTTCCGGCAAGGACCGCGAACGCCAGGACTTGCTGGCGCAACTTGAACGCATGGATACCCTCGGCCTCGACCAGCTCCTGCTGCTCACCGGCGACCGCCTGCACGGCCATGTGCCGGGCGAGCGGCCGGTGCGCTACCTGGAGTCGGTGGCCGCCCTCGGCATCGTGCGCCAAGCGCGGCCGGACTGGCTGCTGGGCGCCGCGCTCAACCCGTTCAAGTACCGCGAGGAAGAAGGCGGCGCGCAGTATTTCAAGGCGCAGAAGAAACTCGCCGCCGGCGCCGACTTCCTCATCCTCCAGCTCGGCTTCGACATGGCCAAGTACCGCGAGGCCATGGACTGGATGCAACGCCAGCCGACGCCGCGGCCTATGCTCGCGTGCATCATGGGACTGACCCATGGCCGGGCGAAGATGCTGGAGCATGTGGCCGGCGTCACCGTGTCGCCATCGATGCTCGCGCTGGTGGCGGCGGAGGAAGCGGTGTCGAAGGCCTTTGCCCAGGCCCGCAGTGTCAGCCGCCTGGCGTTGCAGATCATCGGCCTGCGACTTATGGGCTATGCCGGGATCAATCTGTCCGGCGTGCATGAGCTGGAACAACTGCTGGCGCTGGAAGCGGCGCTGGAGGAATGGGACGGGAAAATCCGCAGCGAGGAAGAATGGGCGGTCGCCTGGGCCGAGAGCTGGCGTATGCCGCAGGTGCCTGCGGTGACCTTCCATCCGCCCGCGTCGGACTGGAAGGCGGGTGAATCGCAGGTCCAGGCCAGCACGCGGGAGAAGCTGCGCTATCACCTGCTGTCGGCGTTTCATTCGCTGTTGTTCAGTCGCAAGAACTTGCTGAGCCGCGCCTTCGGCTGGGCGGTGCAGCGGCCGATATGGTCGACGCCCACCGGCGCACGCTGGCTGCACCGGCTGGAACGGGGGGCGAAGCGACCGCTGGTGGGCTGCGATACCTGCGGCAGCTGCCGGCTGGAGGACACGCTGTATGTCTGTCCCGAGACCTGTCCCAAGGGGCTGGCGAACGGCCCCTGCGGCGGCACGCAGCTGAACCGCTGCGAGTTCGGTGATCGCGAGTGCATCCACAGCTTCAAGTACCGCACCGCAAAATCCGTGGGGCAGACGGCGGTGCTGACGGAGCGGTTGATTCCCTGCGTGGAAGTGGGTGGGCGGCATCGCAGTTCGTGGCCGCAGTGGTTCGCTCCCGTCACCGAGGTGTTTCCGGGGAGCGCTGCGCAGTCCATCGCTGGCAACGCCCGTTCCCACAAGGTTGCGTGTCGAACCGAAGAAGTGTGATCCGACACGGGTCCCTCACAGGATCACGGACAGCCCCAGCAATGGCCAAGCCGCCACCGCCAGCCCTACCGCACCCAGCGCCCGGTAGGGCAGCAGCAACACCAGCCCCAGTCCGGCCAGCGACATCAGGCCGAACCAGCCGATCGGCCCCATGGCCCAGCCCCAGGCCGCGACGCTGGCGGCGAAACTGCCGGCCAGCGCCAGCCAGCCACCGATGCGCAATGCGCGTCGCACTCCCGCTCCCGGTATCCGCTGCCAGACCTGCTTGTAATGCCCCTCCAGCCCCAGGCACAGCCCGAGCATCCCGCTGTAGGCCAGCAGCAGCCCGGTGGATAACATCACGCTCATCTCAATTGACCTCCGCCACGGCAGCAGCCCCGCGTCGCGCCGGACGCTCCTTGGGCGGCTGCCCCAGTTTCCAGCAGCACCAGCCCAACAGCGCCCCGATCGCCACGCAGGTGAGTTCCAGCTCGACGAAGGCACCACGATTGACGGTGAAGAAGTTCAGCAACGGCAGCAGCAGGCACAGCAACGCCGCCAGCCCCAGTTGCTCGCGCCAGGCGCTCAACCACGGCCTGGCGATGGCGTGCCCCAGGGTCGCCAGCCAGACCAGGAAGAACACCCGCACTTCCCAGCCCCCGCGCTGTGCCAGTTCCACCGGCAGCAGGCGGTTGGCCCAGAGCAGGCCGATACAGGCGATGGACAGCCCGGCCACCACGCTCACGTTCAGCCGTTCGGCCACGTGGTACAGCAGCGCACCGAGCGCGCCCTCGCCGTCATGCCGGCGCCGGCGCTTGACGGTGAACAGCACCAGCCCGGTGGCGATCATCGCGCAGCTCGCCAGGCCGCAGAGGAAATACAGCCAGCGCATCGGGTAACCGCCGAACTGGGCGAAGTGCAGGCCGGACATCACCCGCTGGGTCAGCAGGCTCGGGCGGCTTTCTGCTGGCGCGCGCAGGACGCGGCCGCTGACGCCATCGAAAACCATGCTCTGGCCCTTGGTCAGCTCGATGCGATTGCCCAGCACCGGGCGCACTTCGATGCGTGCGTCACTGCGCCCGGGGTTCTGGATCGACAGGCCGGACAGCGGGCCCATGGCCTGTTCCGCAGTCCTCAGTACCGCTCCCAGATCGGTCAACGCGGCCGCCTCGCCCGGTCCCCCTCGCCCACCGCGCTGTCCATGCTGCTCCGCCGGGGCGCCACGCAGCGTCCGGTTCAGCGCATCGCGATCACCGTCGAACAACGCATCCGAAGCCGCCGGCATGTAGATCAGGTAGAAGATCACCAGCCCGGTGTAGGTGATCATCAGGTGGAACGGCAGCACCAGCACGGCCGTGGCGTTGTGCGCATCGAGCCAGGAGCGTTGGCCCTTGGCCGGGCGGAAGGTGAAGAACTCCTTGAAGAATTTCTTGTGGATGACGATGCCGCTGACCAGCGCCGCGAGCATGGCCATGGCGGCCAGGCCGACCACCCAGATGCCGAGGTTGCGCGGCAGGTTGAGGGTGAAGTGGAAGCGGAAGAAGAAGCTGCCGCCGGCGGTTTCGCGCACGTCCAGTTGCTCGCCCGTGGTCGGGTCGAGAGCAACGCCGCCACCGCGGCGTTGCTCGCCGGCGGACACGCTCAGGGTCGGCGAACGCTCGCCCGGCAGGCCGATGTTCCAGGCACTGGCGCCGGCGTGGTGGGTTTGCAGGTAGTCCAGCGCGCGCTGCGCCGCTTCCACCTGGCTGACGGAATGGGCCGGGATTTCCGGGCGCATCCAGCCATCGATTTCCTTGTCGAACACGGCCACGGTGCCGGTGAGGAAGATCGCGAAGAGGACCCAGCCGAACACCAGGCCGCTCCAGGTGTGCATCCACGACAGCGACTGGGTGATGGTCTTGTGTTTCATCCCAGGCGCTCCAGCAGTTGCGGCCAGAAGCCGATCAGCGCCAGCGGCACGGCCGTGGCCAGGCCGAGCCAGGCGCGAGCGGCGCTGCGACAGGCGAAGGCCCAGAGAATGGCGCCGGTGTAGACGGCGAAGGACAGCAGGGTGGCGACCACCAGTGCATCGCCCTTGCCCAGCGGCAACAGGCGCGCCAGGGCGGCGGTGAAGGCATAGGTGAAGGCGTAGCCGCCGAGGATGGCGGCGGCGATGCGGGAGAGCATTGGCCAGGAGAAGGTTGTAGTTGTCATTCTTACCTCGACATGGAAGCGACGCGGCCCTGTGGGAGTCCACCCAGCCCGCAAGTGCGCCGCGGTCGGCGTGGGAGCGGATTCATCCGCGATTGGGCGCGAAGCGGCCATAAAACCGGTATCCCGGGTGTGTCAGAAAAACTCGGGACTCAGGTTTTACGACGGCTACGCCGCCGATCGCGGATAAATCCGCTCCCACGCCAACCGCGGCGCACTTGCGGGCTGGGTGGACTCCCACACGGTCCGCGCCCTGCTCGTCAGAAGCTGGTGGTCACCGACGCATAGAACGCCCGGCCCGGCTCGTTGTAGGTGCTGGCCCCGGCACTGGTGCCCGCGCCTTCGCGGTACACGCGCTTGTCGAACAGGTTGTTGATGCCGGCGCCGAACGACACGTGCTTGCTCAGCTCATAGGTGCCGCCGATGCCCCAGACATGGTACGGATCCAGCGTCTTCAACTCGTTCGCCGCCGTCACGTCGACATCCCGGGTCGGGTTGAAGCGACGCGGCTCCTGCTTGCCGTAGTAGGTGCCCGTCAGGCTCAGCGACAGCGCCTCGGTCACCTGCCAGTCGAGCATGCTGTTGACCGTGTACTCCGGCACCACCGACAGCGGGTTGCCGTCGCTGTCCTCGTTGGACTCCATGTAGGTGAAGTTGGTGTTCCAGCTCAGCACCTCGCCCGCCTCGCCCAGCAGCGGCACGCCGATGTTGCCTTCCCAGCCCTTGACCACCGCGTCCTTGGCGTTGTCCCAGCGCAGGATCGCTTCGTTGGTGGCGGTGCGGCCGACCAGGTCGTTGGCCGACACGATCTTGCTGTCGTAGTCGTTGCGGAAGTAGGTCAGGCCGGCGCTCCAGCCGTCGCGGACGAAGCTGATGCCGATTTCCTTGTTGATGCTGATTTCCGGGTCCAGGTCCTCGTTGCCCAGTACGTAGCAGCCGGTCGAAGCCAGGCTCGGCGCACAGCCGTTGCCGTTGCTGCGGTACAGGTAGTTGGGGTTGGACTGGTACAGGTTCGGCGCCTTGAACGCACGGGCGATACCGCCCTTGAGGGTGATGTCCTCGGTGAGCTTGTACGAGGTGTTGAGGCTCGGGCTCCAGTTGGCGCCGAACTGGTCGTGGTGGTCCAGGCGCAGGCCGGGGGTCAGGTACCAGTCGGGGGTCAGCTCGATGTTGTCTTCGGCATAGACCGCCATGATCGTGGCGTCCATGTCGGTGGCCCGTGCGCCGGCTGCAGAGTTCGGCAGGGTGGTGCCGATGGTGCGGTCCATGGTGCTCGGGTCGTCCAGTTCCTGGTAGTTCCATTCGGCGCCGAGGGTCAGGGTCTGCGGCAGCAGCACCTGCAGCGGGATATCCAGCTGGCCCTGGACCAGGTAGCTGTCGTAGGTGCTGGTGGACTTGTCGTTGCCACTGATGTCGCCATCGACCGACCCGGTCTGGCCTTCCAGCAGGCGGTTGTTGCGGGTCTTCTCGTACTGCGCGAGCAGGCGCGAGCTGCCGAACTCCCAGTCGCCGCGATGGGTGACGGAGAAGTTCTGCCGGTACATCGTGTTGGTCTCGCGGCCCAGCCACCGGTTGATGGTGCTGCCTGGGGTCAGGGAGTCGGTGGCACCGGTACCGACGTCGCCGGTGTAGATATTGCCCTGGCGGCTGAAGCCGCTTTCGAAATCGATCGTCTGCTGGTTGTCCAGGGCCCAGCTGAGCAGTGCGTTGATGTCCTTGTTGCGCACGCCCTCGCGACCTGCGGCGAGGGAGCCGCCGGTGGCGGTATGGTCGGCGTTGATATCGGCATCATCGGCGTCGGTCTTGTTCAGGTTGCCGTAGACGCGGAAGGTCAGCGAATCGGTGAGCGGGCCGGCCAGGCTGAAGGTAGTGCGCTTGGTCACGCCTTCGGCATCGTCCTCGGGCAGGTTGGTGAAGGCCGAGACGCTGCCGGTGAGGGCCTGGGTCGGCCGCTTGGTGATGATGTTGACCACGCCGCCCATGGAGCCGGAGCCGTAGCGCGCCGCTGCCGGGCCGCGCAGGACCTCGATGCTTTCCACTTCGCTGGCCGGCACCCAGTTGCTGTCGCCGCGGGTGTCGCGCTCGCCGGAGCGGGTGTAGCGCACCGAGTTGCGCGAGGTGACCGGCTTGCCGTCGATCAGGATCAGGGTGTTTTCCGGGCCCATGCCGCGCAGGTCGATCTGCCGGTTGTTGCCGCGGGTGCCGCTGGCGCTGTTGCCGGTCAGGTTGACGCCGGGCATCTTGCGGATGATTTCGGAAAGGTCGTTCACCGGCGGGCGTTTCTTGATGTCTTCCTCGGTGATCAGCGACACGCCTGGCGCCTGCTTCAGCTCTTCCGCCGCCGTGGCCACCACGTGGGTGTCGGTCAGTTCCAGCGCCTGCTCGGCGGCCAGCAGGGACGACGGGGAAATGGCCAGCAGGGCCAGGCAGAGAGGGTTGAGCTTGAACCGGGGTTGCATCGACGACGCTCCTTTCGCAGTGGCGGGCAGGCTGGAAAGGGGCGACAGGATCGAGCGATAACGACATCCGGCTCACCCCGTTGACCAGCCCGGGACGAGCGCGAATGCTACTTTCTCTCAAATGAGAGTAAATCTTTTTTACATTTCATACACTTCTCAGCCGCAGGTTGACCCGCAGGCCCGGCGAGCGGTTCTGCGCCCAGACCTCGCCGCCCTGCAACTGCACCACGCTGCGGGCGATGGACAGCCCGAGGCCGAAGCCATCGCCGCCTGGGCGCGCCGCGTTGAGGCGGGTGAAGGGCAGGAAGATGCTCTCCAGCTTGGCCGCATCCACGCCGGGGCCCTGGTCTTCGATCCACAGGTGCCAGTCCTCGCCATCGCGCACGCCGCCGAGGTGCACCACCCCGCCCGGCGGTGAATGGCGCACGGCGTTGCGCAGGATGTTCTCCAGGGCCTGGGCCAGGCTGTTGAGGTTGCCGATGACCTGGCAGGGGCCGGGCAGCTCGTTGCGCAAGCGCTCGGCGGACCACTCGCTTTCGTAGCAGACGTCCTCGCACAGCACGTCCCAGAGGCGGCCGATATCCACGGTCTCCACTGGCAGTTGCGGGCGTTCGGTGTCCAGCCAGACCAGTTCCAGAGTGTCGTTGATCAGTTGCTCCATGCCCTGCACTTCCCGCTCCAGGCGCTGGCGCAGGGCGGCGGTGTCCTGCTCGCGTTCGCCGGTGACGCGCAGGCGGCTGAGGGGCGTGCGCAGTTCGTGGGAGAGATCGCGCAACAGCTGACGCTGGAACGCCACGGTGTTTTCCAGGCGCCCAGCCATATGGTCGAAGGCACGGGCCAGCTCGCCCAGTTCGTCGCGACGGCGGGTCAGTTGCGCGCCGACCCGCGCCGACAGATTGCCGGTACTCAAGGCATTGGCCTGGCGGCGCAGGATCACCATCGGCGCGATCACCGTGCGGTACAGCAGCAGCCCCAGGCCGATGGCCAGGCAGGCCGGCAGGATGCGCTCCAGCAACAGGCGCCAGAGGTGGTTGTACTGGCGCGGATCGAGGCGCGCCGGCAGGTCCATCACCAGCCGCGCCTCGCTGTCGCTGAACGGCACGTAGAAGGTCGGCTTGCCGCCGGGGCGGCCCACCGACCAATCCAGCGGACGCATGAAATCGAGCTTGCGGCGCTCGCGTCCGCGCAGCGGCTGGGACGACAGGGAAAGATCGTGCTGCCCCACCACCACCGCCCACACGCCCTCGCGTTCACGCAGGCTGCGCAGGAAGGCATCAACGCCGGGCGTGCCCTCCCCCACCCAGGCGGTCTCGGCTTCCCGGGCGTAGTCGGCGAGCAGGTTGCGGGTGGACTCGGGAAGCGTGGCCGTGGCGCTGTTGAGGCGCTCGCTGACGTCCACGTGCAGGCTGATGATCAGCAGGCTGAGCAGGACGATGCCGCCGATCAGTTTCCAGAACAGCGAATGGCGGTCGGGCAGGTTCATGGCGCGACGCGCTTGAGCACGTAGCCGGCGCCGCGCACCGTCTCCACCCGGCCGGCGCTGTAGCCGATGGCCTGGAGTTTGCGGCGGATGTGGCTGACGTGCATGTCCAGGCTGCGATCGTGGATCGAGTAGGCGCGGTGCAGGGCCTGCTGGTAGAGGAAGGTCTTGCTCAGCACTTCGTTGGGCGAATGCAGCAGGGTTTCGAGGATGCGGTACTCGGTGCTGGTCAGGTCGGCCCAGGTGCCGTTGTTGCACACGTCGCTGCGCAGCGGATCGAAGGTCAGGCCGAGGGCCTGGCCCAGTTCCTCGTGCTCCTTGTGTTCGGCGCGCTCGTAGGCCACGCGGCGCAGGATGGCGTCGATGCGCACGTCCATCTCGCCCATGCTGAATGGCTTGGGCAGGTAGTCGTCGGCGCCCTGGCTGAAACCGATGATGCGGTCCTGCTCGGCCCCCAGCGCCGACATCAGGATCACCGGCACGCGCTGGCGGCGGCGCAGTTCGGCGAGCATGTCCAGGCCGTTGCTGTCGGGCAGGAGGATGTCCAGCAGGACCAGGTCGTAGCCGCCATCGCGTACCAGTTCGACGACGTCGCGGGCATCGTGGCGCAGGGTCACGGCAAAGCCGCGCTGGCCGAGGTGGCTGTCGATATGCGCGGCCAGCAAGGGATCGTCCTCGATGGCGAGGATGCGCACCGGGGCGCGGGTGGCGGTGGCGAGGTGCATGGGAGGGAGCCTGCTAATGAGAATGGTTCTTTGTCGCGCATTCTGACGAATGATGGGGAGATTGCCCACTGCTGTTTATGGTTTCAGGCTTGATCACCGGAACGGCGGCCCTCATGGAACAACACATAGCTCATTGATTTAGCGGGGACGGCGTGGGAGCGGATTCATCCGCGATCGGCGGCGCAGCCGTCGTAGAACCTGAGTCCCGAGTTTTCCTGACACACACGGGATACCGGTTTTATGGCCGCTTCGCGGCCAATCGCGGATTAATCCGCTCCCACGCCGTTCCGGCTAAATCAATGGGTTATGTGGTTTCACAAGAGCTGCCCCCGCCTCTACGGAGGGGGCCTGTTTCTCGGTCAAAACTCCCACTTACTCGTCACCACCACATTCCGCGGCTCCCCATAACTCCCGCTATAGAAGTTCTCATCCAGCGAACTCACATACTTCTTGTCGAACAGATTGTTCACCGTCGCCGTCGCCGACCACTGCGGTGTCAGCTGGTACCGCGCCATCAACCCCACCGTCGCATAGTCATCCTGCTTGTAGGTCGAAGCCTGCGGGAGCATCCAGCTCTCGGAGGTGAAGTGGATGCTGCTCTGCCAGTTCACGCCACCACCCACGGTCAGGCGCTCCAGGGCACCGGGCAGGCGGTAGGTGGTCCACAGCTTGAAGATATCCAGCGGGATCAGGCTCTTGACCCGCTCCCCTTCACTGTCTTCGACCCGCGAGTGGCTGTAGCTGGCATCGATGTTCCAGCCGGGGAGGATCTCGCCGCTGATCTCCAGGTCGAGGCCACGGGTGGTGGTTTTCTTCGCGGTGTAGGCGGTGTCGTAGTCGGTGCCGATGATGATGCCGTCGGCAATGGCGTCATTCTCCAGCTTGACCTCGAACAGGGCGATAGCCGTGTTCAGCCGGCCATCGAAGTACTCGCCCTTGAGGCCGATCTCGTAGTTGTCGCCTTCCCGCGGTTCCAGCACCTTGCCGTTGCGATCCTTGTAGGTCTGCGGCTTGAAGATGCTGGTGTAGCTGGCGTACACCGAGTGGTTGCTGTCGAGGTCGTAGACCACGCCGGCATAGGGCGTGACCTCGCCGCTGACCCGGGTCGCGTTGGCCGTATTGAGGCGGACCATGGCCGGGACGTTGTAGGTGTAGCTGTCGTCGTACTTGTAGTTGCTGACTCGCGCACCGAGCACCAGCGAGAGGTCGTCGACCGGCTTGAGGCGGGTCGCCAGGTAGGCGCCGTTCTGCCGCTGGGTGAGGTTGTCGTCCTCGCGGTTGATGCTGTAGGTCGGCCGTGGGGCGTAGTTGTCCCAGGTGCGGATGTTCACCGGCTTGCCGCTGACCAGGTTGTCGCTGCCTCCGGCGGCGGTCGGGTGACCGAAGCCGTTGCGGCGGTTTTCGTAGTCCTGGTAGTTGAAACCCATGACCAGCTCGTGCTCGCGGCCGAACGCCTGGAACGGCCCGGACAGCATCAGGTCGAGGCCCTTCTGCTTCTGCCAGTTCTCGCCCTTGGTGGCGGTGTATTTCAGGCCGCTGCCGGTGGCCGGGTCGACGAAACCGGTGGAGGTGCCGGCGATCACCGAGTCGTAGTCGCGGGTGCCGTACAGGTAGCTGGCGGACAGCTTCAGGCTCCAGTCATTGGCCAGCTTCTGCTCGATCGAGGCGAAGCTATCGAAGATCTGCTGGCGGTTGGTGCTGTCGCGGCTGGCGGGGTTGTCGGAGCGCGAGGTGTGCAACTTGTTGCCGTAGCGGTCGAGCACCGGCAGGCCGGTGGTGGAGAAACCACGCGGGTCATTGTTCAGGTAGCTGGCACCGACGGTCAGCAGGGTACTGTCGCTGAGGTCGAATTCGGTGATGCCGTAGAGAACGGTCTTTTCCTGCTGCAGGTGGTCGGTGAAGCTGTTGGCCTGCTGGTAGGCCGCCACCGCGCGACCACGCACGTTGCCGGTCTCGGTCAGCGGGCCGGAGACATCCACTTCGCCGCGGTACAGGTCCCACGAACCCAGCCCGCCGCTGACGTAGCCCTTGAAGCTGTCGGTGGGACGCTTGCGCACCAGGTTGACGGTGCCGGACGGATCGCCCGCGCCGCTCAGCAGGCCGGTGGCGCCGCGCACCACTTCGACCCGGTCGTAGATCGCCATGTCCGCCAGGGCATGGGGCAGCGCCTGGCTGAAGGCGAAGGAGGTGGTGGGCATGCCGTCGAACTGGTAGTTGTCGATGGCCAGGCCGCGGGAGAACACGTAGAGCCGGTCGCTGCCCGGGCTCTGCACGTTGAGGCCCGGCGCCTGCTCCAGGACCTGGCCGATGCTGCGCAGGTTCTGGTCGTCGATGCGCTGGCGGGTCATGACGCTGACCGACTGCGGCGTCTCGCGCAGGCTCATGGGCAGTTTCGTCGCGGTGCTGGTGACGCCGGTGGTGTAGGACCCGCTACCCTCGGTGGTGCTCCCCAGCCCCGCCCCGGTGATGCTCGTCGCGCCCAGTTCCAGCGCAGCGGCATCTTGCGCCACCGCCACCAGCACATAGCCGTCCGGGCTGGACTGCGCCTGCAGGCCCTGGCCATGCAGCAGCGCGGCGAACCCCTCCAGCACCCCGTAGCTGCCCTGCAGGCCGGCACTGCGCTTGTGCGCCACCTGCTCGGCATTGAACGAGATCGCCACGCCGGCCTCGCGGGCGTAACGGCTCAGCACATCGCCGAGGGCGCCGGCGGGGATGTCGTAGCGTTGCAGTTGCTGCTGGGCCTGGGCCGGCAGCGCGGCGAGCAGCGGCGCGCCGCCGATGGCGACATGAATGGCCAGCGCCAGGGCGCTGCCGGCGGTGCGGGGGCGTAGCGAAACAGACATCTTCCGTGGTCCTCGTTGAGTGTTGGCTAGTACAGAGGACGCACGGCCACGGACAAGTGGAAAAAGATCGTGGGAATTATTTCGGTTGCAGGCTGACGCGGGTAACCCACGGCGTAAAATGCTCGACCTTGATCGGCAGGCTGCGGGCCAGCAGGCGCAAGGCTCGCTCGCTGTCGTCCGCCGGCAGCACCGCCGAAACCCGGAGCCCGTTCAGGGCCTTGGCGTCGTAGCTGAGGTAGCCGCCATGGTGACGCGCCAGGCGCTCCAGCACCTGGTCCAGCGGCTGCTCGCGAATCACCAGTTGGTGCGCCTGCCAGGCCTGCTCCAGCCCGGTGCCATCGACGGGTTGCGCGGGCCGGATCCCCTGGGCATCGAACTGCACCTGCTGCCCGGCGCGCACGGTGACGCTGCTGCCGGCGCTCTTCACCTCGGTGCTGGATTCGATCATCGCCAGGCGCGTGGCATCACCCAGTCGCTCCACCACGAACCGCGTGCCCAGCGCCCGCACACTACCGTGCTCGGTGACCACCAGGAACGGCCGGCTGGCGTCCTTGGCGACATCGACGAGGATCTCGCCGCTGACCAGGCGCAGGGTGCGGGTCTGCCCGTCGAACTGCAGGTCCACGGCCGAGCGGCCGTCCAGCTGGATGCGACTGCCATCCGGCAACTGCTGGCTGCTCCACTGGCCGACGCCGGTGCGGATATCCGCCAGCAGGTACGACGGCGGGAACTGCTGCAAGGCCAGTCCTGCCGGGAGCGCGAGCACGACCGCCACGGCCAGGGCCTTGAGCGCGCGTCCACCGCGCCGTGCGCCAACACCGCCGAGTGCCGCGCGCACCGGCGCCCGCGGCAGGTCGCGCAAGGGCGCGAGGCTGCCCTGCAAGGCATCCACTGCCTGGACGTGGGTCGGGTCGGCGGCCAGCCAGTCACGGAAGGCCTCCCGCGCCGCCGCGTCCGGCTCGTCGTCCATGCGCACCAGCCATTCCGCGGCCTGGTGCAGCACAGTCGGCGACAGGCTCACAGCCCACCGCCGGCGGCATGGCACTGCAGCAGCGCCTGGACCAGGTCGTTCTGGATGGTCTTGGTGGAGACGTTGAAGTGCGCGGCGATTTCAGCGTGGCCCAGGCCGTCGAGGTGACGCATGACGAAGACCTGGCGCATGCGTGGCGTCATGGCCTCCAGCGCCCGGGCGATATGTTCCAGGGCCTGCACCGCTGCCGTCACCTGCTCGGCGGACGGCGCCTGCTCCATGTGTTCGACATGCCGCGCCAGTTCGTCGCGGTAGGCCCGCTCCAGCCGCTGCCGGCGCCCGCGGTCCATCAGCAGGCGGCGCGCCACGGTGGCGAGGAAGGCACGCGGTTCGTTCGGCGCCACGTAGGCACCGGCGCTGAGCAGGCGGATGAAGGTGTCCTGGGCCATGTCCGCGGCATTGTGCGGGCAGTCCAGGCGCCGCCGTAGCCAACCCAGCAACCAGCCGTGATAGCCCTTGTACAACGCATCGAGACTGTCTGCTGGCGGGGTGGCTTTCATGGCGGCAAGCTTTAATGGGAATGATTCTATCTTACGATTCCGACACAGATAGTTGCAATCCGCTCAACGCACGCTGGCGAACAGCACCGTCATCCCCAATCCGAGCAAGGCCAGGCCGATCACCCGGTCCACCAGGCGCTGGCGATCGATCATCACCCGGCGCAGCGGCGCGCTGGAAAAGCACAGCGCGACGATGCTGAACCACACCCAATGCGCCACGGACATGAACAGGCCATAGCCGAATTGCTGGGCCAGCGAGCTGTCCGGCCCGACCACCTGGGTGTAGGCGCTGACCACGAACAGCAGGGTCTTGGGGTTCAGGGCATTGGTCAGGAAACCGGAGAGGAAGGTGCCCTTCCTGGCGCTGCCATCACCGTCCAGCGACAGGCGGGAGGTGTTGGTCAGCGAGCTGTAGCCGAGGTAGATCAGGTAGCCGGCGCCGAGCACCTTCATCACCAGGAACAGCGTCGGCGAATGCTGCACCAGCACCGACACGCCGAGCACGGTGTACAGCACGTGCACCTGCACCCCGCAGGCGATGCCCAGCGCGGCGAGCAGGCCGCTGCGCCGGCCATAGGCGTAGCTGGCACGGGTGACCATGGCGAAATCCGGCCCCGGGCTGATGACCGCCAGCACGGTGAACAGGGCGACGGCGACGAGTTCGTTCACGGAGGGTTTTCCTTTTTGCAATGCGCTAGCAAATGGCGCCGATCGTTATGAAGGCCGCCATTATCGAAAGCCTGACTACGGGAGAAAAAGCGATTTATAGTGCAGCAAATCCGCTAGTTTTCCTCACAGATATGAAACTGCCCGCCCTCACCGCCTTCCGTTACTTCGATGTCGCCGCGCGCACCGAGAGCTTCGTCCGCGCCGCCGAACTGCTGCATGTCACCCATGGCGCGGTGAGCCGCCAGGTGCGGCTGCTGGAAGCCTCGCTGGGGGTGGAGCTGTTCGAGCGGCGCAACCGGGCGATCTTCCTCACCGCCGCCGGTCGTACCTTGCTGGGCACCACCCAGTCGATCTTCGAGCAGCTGGAAGGCACGGTGTCGCGACTGCAGCAGCAGACCCGGGAAAACGTGCTGGTGCTGTCCTGCGAGCCGACCCTGGCCATGAAGTGGTTGATCCCGCGACTGGCGGATTTTCATGCCCGCCACCCCGGCATCCAGGTGCACCTGATGGCCGCTGGCGGGCCGGTGGACTTCGTGCGCAGCGGGGTCGACCTGGCCCTGCGCCGCGACGATTTCCAGTGGGAAGACGGGCTGCATGTGCAGAAGATCTGCGACGAGTGGGTGGGACCGGTCACCAGTCCTACCCTGGCCCTGCCGGCCAAGGGGTTCGCCGGTCAGCGCCTGTTGCACAGCGCCAGCCGACCGGGTGCCTGGAAGACCTGGCTGCGCCTGAACAGGAAAACCGAACGGGGCACCGAGCGGGCCGACTACGAGCATTTCTACCTGTGCATCCAGGCCGCGGTGGCAGGGCTCGGGGTGGCCATGGCGTCGCGCTTGATGGTGGGGGACGAGCTGGCCAGCGGGCAGTTGCTGGCGCCCCACGGTTTCGTCCGCGATGGCTCGGCCTACGTGCTGTTATGTCCGCCGGTACTGGCGGAGTCGGAGAAGTGTCAGCGCTTCACCGCCTGGGTCATGGAGCAGGCGGCGCCCCAGGTGCGGTAGCCCGCGGTGTCGATATGGATCCGCCCTGACGGGTAACGCCCCAGCCCCATGTTCCAGGCTTGACCGTAGCGCTGCCAGAAACCACAGAGCGACTGGGTGTCGGCACCTTTCTCCAGCAACAGGTCGACCGCGAAGGCGCGCATGTGGGCACTGCCCGGCGCGCCGCCGGCACAGCGGTTGAGCGCCGGGGCGCGGTAGGCGGAGACCACTTCGAAAGGACCGAGGATGCGTTCGTCGCGCAGCAGGTCGAGCAGGCGCAAGGTGCTGCGCACATCCGCCCAGTGGGATGCCGGCGCCACCGCGAACGGCTCGGCCCGGCACTGGCGCCAGTCACTGGCCGAGCGCAGCAACTGGTACAGCGGGACCACGCCATACAGTCGCGCGTCCACCAGCATCTCGCGGAAGGCGCGGGTGTCATGCTCGCCGGTCCACTGGGCGAACATCCACAGATCCCGTTCGTCGGCGCGCGCAGCGCCACCGAGTAGCAACGCCACCAACACCAGCAGCACTCCGTTCATCCGCCCTCTTCCCACGACCACCGCGCGTCCTCCAGTATGGCGAGCCTCCCGTCCGCAGGGAGCCATCTGACAAGGAGTTAAGCATGCACAAGATTGCACCGATTGCCTTGAGCCTGGTCGCGTTCGGATTGGCCGGCCAGGTACTGGCCGATGCCCGGGTCGAACTGGGCGACCAGGCGCGGGTGACCCGGCTGTTCGCCTACCCCAACAACTGCAACGTGATCTGCTTTCGCAACTGGACGCTGGAGCAGACCGTCGAGCATTACCTGAACCAGAGCGTGCAACGGGATGGCTACCCGGCCGCGAAGGTGACGGTGCACCGCGACAACGACAAGTACTACGCCGATATCAGCGGTGTCCCCAGCGAGTACCAGAAACCCCTGAGCGCCCTGCTCGACACCGGCGAGCTGGCCTACAACGGCGCGCAGAAACTCAACGGCGAGGGCAAATGGTCCTACGACTGGTACCTGTTCCTGCCGCTGGGCATGGCCCTGGAGAACCGTCGCAGCATCGAGCTGCTGCACTTCCCGCCGGATTACTCGCTGACCCAGGCCCAGGACTACCTGCGCTCCAACACCACCGACCGCTGGGCCAGCCTGCTGACCTTCAACGGCATTCCTGCCGAACAGACCCCGGCCTACCAGACCATCGTCGACATCGCCCCGATCGCCGCCCCGGCCAGCGCGGGCTCGACCCTGGAAGGCACCTACGGCTACTTCCAGGATTACCAGGTGCGCATGGTCAAGGAGGTCACGGTGGCCGCCAATGGCGACTCGCTGCCGATGGTAGCGTTCGGTTCGCCGGTGCGCAGCTGGATCAAGCAGCAGTATGGGGTGGACCTGAAGGTGCTGGGCCTGGGGACCATCAGCCCGAGCGAGGGGCAGAAGGTGCCGGTACTGGGCTCCAACCACCCGAGTGCGATCTGGTACACGGCGGACCCGGCCAGCTATGGCGGTGATGTGGAAAAGGCCGATGCGGCGGGGCTGAAGATGATGGGCCAGGACCTGAGTGCGGCGTGCTGGCAGGCGGGGGTGGGGAGCAATCCCAAGGCGGATCCGCAGTTGACGCTGAATGCCTGTACTCAGAAGTGGCAGGTGACGGCGAAGAAGCAGACCTGCGAGCTGTTCTACCGGACCATTCGCAACCTGACACCGGAGCAGGCCAGTGCCAAGTGCAATACCGGGACGGTGACGCGGAGCTTGAGGGAGCTGCAGAAGCCTGCCGAAGGGATCTGAACGCGCTGCAGTCGGCGTAGGAGCGGATTTATCCGCGATCGGCGGCGCAGCCGTCGTAAAACCTGAGTCCCGAGTTCTCCTGACACACCCCGGACTCAGGTTTTATGGCCGCTTCGCGCCCAATCGCGGATAAATCCGCTCCTACGCCGCCCCCGCTAGATCAATGACGTCGCGTTTACTCCTGCGGACGCAACCGATACTGCGGCGGCAACTGCGCCACTCCGCTGATGGTCACGTCCAGGCTCTTCCACCGCCCGTCCTTGATCCCGTAGATGCAGCCATGCACCGACAGCTCCTGGCCACGATGCCAGGCGTTCTGCACGATGGTGGTATGCCCCACGTTCGCCACCTGCTGGATCACGTTCAGCTCGCACAGCCGGTCGACCTGCGCTTCCTCGGTCGGCAGCTTCGACAGCTCCACGCGATGCTCGTAGTAGATGTCGCGGATCGAGCGCAGCCAGCCATCGATCAGGCCGAACTGACGATCCTGCATCGACGCCCGCACCCCGCCGCAACCATAGTGCCCGGTCACCAGGATATGGCGGACCTTGAGCACATCCACCGCGTACTGGATCACCGACAGGCAGTTGAGGTCGGTGTGCAGCACCACGTTGGCCACGTTGCGGTGAACGAACAGGTCGCCCGGCAGCATGCCGACGATCTCGTTGGCCGGCACCCGCGCGTCGGAACAGCCGATCCAGAGGAATTCAGGGGTCTGCTGGCGCGCCAGCCTGGCGAAGAAATCCGGGTCGCGCTGATTGACGGAGTCAGCCCAGCGCGCGTTGTTGTCGATCAGTTCCTGCAGGTCGTGCATGGTCAGGCCTCATGGAGTGATGCGTTGTTATGCGCGGGCCAGGCCCGCTTATTCGATCAGGGTGCAGGCCATCACCAGCGCATCCTCGCGCCCGCCCGGAGCCGGGTAGTAGTCGCGGCGTCGGCCCACCTCGTTGAAACCGTAGCGCTCGTACAGGCGATAGGCCGACTGGTTGCTGGCCCGCACTTCGAGGAAGCATTCGCGGCCATTCATCTCGTAGGCGCGCTTCATCAGCTGTTCCAGCAGGCGCAGGCCAAGGCCGCGGCCCTGGCTCTCCGGCTTGACGGTGATGTTGAGCAGGTGCGCTTCGTCGATGATCACGTTGATCACGCCGTGACCAACCTGCTGCTCGCCTTCGAACATCAGCCAGATCTCGTAGCTCTTCAGCCCGTCGAGGAAGATCCCGCGGGTCCAGGGGTGACTGAAGGCGGCGTATTCGATCTTCAGTACGGCATCCAGGTCCGCCTCGGTCATCCGGCGGAAACTGACGGTGTCACTCATTGCTTGGCTTCCAGCGCGCCATCAGCTGGCGCATGGCTTTCCAGACGTCCGCCTTGCGCTGCGGCTCGTCCATCAACACTTCTAGACCGGGCAGCGCCCAGGCGGTGCCCAGGCCCTGAACCGGGAATTCCTGGTAATACGCGTCTTCGTCGCGCTCGCCGGCATGGCGGATGGCCGGCAGGCCGATCAGCCACAGGCAGGCAGCGGGCTCGCGCTCCAGTTGCACCTGGGTGAAACCGTGGACGAAGTCCCGCGCGGCGTCCGGCCCCTGGTCCAGGCTGCCGCGCACCAGCAGCGGCCAGCGGATCGGCTCGCCAAGGATCTGCGGGCTGTCCGGCAGGCCGGCGGCGCGCAGCATGTCCTTGAGCAGCAGGTAGGACGGATCGCGGCTCTGGAACGGCTGGCCGGTGACCAACTCCACCAGCAGCAGGCATCGCCCGGCGCGCAGCAGTTGCAGGGCGAAACGCGGCGGTGGCGGGGCGACGACACGCACCGGCGCGGGCTTTTCCTCCGCGCTGTCCACTGGCTTGCTGGCCACCTTGGCCGCGGCATTCGGTCGCGGAATCTCGATCTTCGGCCGTTCCGCCGGTTTGCTCACCACCTGCGCCGGGGCGGCCTGGGCCGGCTGCGCCATGGGCGGCTCGTCCAGCAACGGCTCGACCGGCAGCAGCAGCTCCGGGCGCGAAGGCGCGGCGAACGGCAGTTCGGTACGCGGCAGCCAGTGCACCACTTGCATGGCGTTCAGGTAAGCGCGGCGGCGGGACTCGGTGAGCAAGGAGGTTCGGCCATCTGTGGATAAGTCGGGGCGACATTCTAACGCCGTTGCGCGCGCCGCGCCGCTGCCGATCACGACAAATCCGCCGGACAACCGTTGCAAACGATCAAGGGTGAAACCATTCCCGTTCAATGCAGTACAATCCGGCGTTTTACTTGGCAGCGAGTCGACCCGCCAATGATCGAACCGAAACGCGTCCTGCGCGCCCTGGCCGAGCACTGGAACCTGCTGGAACCTTTGTCAGAGCGTTTTGACGGCGGCACCCTGAGCCTGGGCGAACTGCGCCAGCAACTGGCCGCCCAGCAGCTGGAAAGCACGCCGCAGGACATCACCGCCCTGCTCGACGTGTGGATCCGCCTGGACATCCTGGTCCCGGTGGCAAAAAGCCCGAACCGCTTCGAGCTGAACGCGCAGATCCACGATTTCCTCGCCTACCTGCGCCGCGAGCACCGCCTCGGCCTGTGCCTGGAGATCGAGGCCTACCTGCGCCACCTGGAGCGCCTGGCCGGGCATATCCAGGACGCCTTCGACATTCGCGACGGCCACGACCTGGCGCGCCAGCTGCGCCTGCTCGACATGCGCGTGCGCGACGTGCTGAAGAAGCTCGACAACGACGAACAGGCCCTGGTCGGCGTGGCCGAGCGGGCCAAGACCAGCGACCGGCAGATCCCCCTGCGCCAGCGCTACGCCGAGGTCCTGGCGACCTGGGACGAGTACGTCGAGCCGATGATCCAGCTGGTCAACGCCGACGGCGCCTTCGAACAGGGCGTGCGCAAGGTCGAGACCGTGCTGTTGCGCCTGCTCAGCGAACAGGCGCGGCTCGGCCAGCTGGTGGACGACGACATGCTCCTGCGCACCCACGCGCGCATCCTCGAAATGCAGACCAGCGCCCAGCTGACCCTGCGCCACGCCCGCGAACTGCTGCTGCCGCTGCGTGAAGAAGCGCGCCGGCACAATGCCGTGACCCGTGGCGCCGCCCTCGCCCTCTCGGTGATCCGGCGCAAGGGCATCGACGCCGTGCCGCAGGCGGCCATGCCGCTGTTCACCCGGCCGCAGAGTACCTTCCTCGGCAGCGCCAGCCAGGTCGAGGCCTACGTCTACGCCCTGGCCCGCTTCGAACCCAAGCCTGCGCAGTTCCCCAAGGCGCACAAGACCCACAAGGGCGAACCGACCCGCGCCCCGCGCACGGTCAAGGAAATGCTCGAACGCTGCGAGGACGCCCTGCCGCTGCCGGACCTCATGGTCTGGCTGCTGGAGCAGGAACCGGAAGGCGCCACCGACGAGCTGCTGTACTGGTTCTCGCGCCTGTCGCGGGAAAAACGCTTCAAGCGCGAACGCCTCGACCGCCGCGACTACACCACCCGCGAACACCTGGTGAGCCTGCGCTCCTTCGCCCTGACATCCAGCCGCGAAACGTCGCCCGGACTTTCGCCCGAACCTGCTGCGAGCCCTGCCCATGCATCTTGATCTTTCCGAACTGTCCCAGCTCGCACCGATCTTCCGCGAGCTGTTCAAGGGCTTCCACATCAGCCGGCGTGATCCGGAGCTGTACGCCCAGCTGTCGAATTTCCAGGACCAGTACCGCGGCCTGTTCAAGGCCCTGGGCTACGAGCTGGTGTGCGATACCCGCGGCTTCTACTACTTCGTGCCCGAGCAGGCCGCCGCCCAGGTCAACAAGACCGCGCAGCGCCTGGCGCTGTTCACCTTCATCCTCGTCGAGCACCTGGCCGACCAGGGCCGCGACCCGATGTCGGTACTGGACGGCGGCAGCCTCGGCCGTGACGAACTGCCGTCGATGCTGGACAAGTACCGCGACCTGTTCCTCCAGGCCGAGGTGCAGACCCCGGACGAACTGGAAGAAAAGATCATGCGCCGCATGACCCAGCTCGGCTTCGCCCACGAAGAGAACGGCATCTACCGCTTCCTGCCGCCGATGCACCGCTTCCTCGATGTCTGCCTGTCGGTCCAGCAGGACCGCGACCTGGCCGCCAGCCTGCACAGCAACCTGCCGCTGCCGACCCCGGTGCTGGTGGTGGAGGAAACCCCGGAAGAACTGAACCGCACCGACGATCCGCTGGATCTGGCGCCGTTCGCCGAAGAAAGCGAAGAAGAGGCCCTGGCCCGGGCCATCGCCGAAGAGCAACAGGAGATTGACGCATGAGCCAGGAACGCTACGGCATCCGCCGCTTCGCACTGCTCAACACCGCCGGCTACAGCCTTGGCCTGTTCCCCCTGGAACACCCGCTGTCGGTCTACGGCGCCAACAACCTGGGCAAGAGTGCCTCGATCAACGCCCTGCAGTTCCCCATCCTGGCGCGCATGTCGGACATGAGCTTCGGCAAGTACAGCCTGGAGCAGTCGCGGCGCTTCTACTTCGCCAGCGACACCAGCTACATCCTCTGCGAAGTCAACCTGCCCCACGGCCCCCACGTCATCGGCGTGGTCGGTCGCGGCCCGGGTGGCGGCTTCGGCCACCAGTTCTTCGCCTACGCCGGCGAGCTGGACCTGGCCCACTACCAGAAGAACGACACCTGCCTGCGCCAGAAGGAGCTGTTCTCCAACCTGGAACGCAACGGCCTGAAAGCCTACGAACTGAAGCCGGACGAACTGCGCCGCCTGCTGGTCGGCGGCCACACCTCGATCCCGCTGGACCTGACCCTGATCCCGCTGCGCTCCACCAGCGAGCAGAGCCTGAAGACCTTCCGCGCGCTGTTCATCAACCTGCTGCACATGCGCGAGATCACCGCGGCCAAGCTCAAGCAGCTGTTCCTCGATGCCTTCGAGCACAGCCTGCGTTCCGGCAGCGTCGACTACATCGCCGCCTGCGACGAAGCCTTCCGCGACGTGCGCCGCATGGAGCAGGACTACAACTCGCTGGTGGCCGCCGGTCCACTGGTCGAGGCCCTGGCCAACGGCGTCGCCCAGCGCGACATCCTGCGGGGCAAGCTGCACCGCCTGTCGCCGCTGCTCGATTCGCTGCTGGGCACCTGGCAGGACTATTCCAGCGCACGCAAAGAAGAACTGTTGATCCAGTCCGAGCACTACAAGGGCGAGCAGGACGCGCTGCAGAACGACCAGCGCAGCGGCACCCAGGAGCTGATGCGCCTGGAACGCGAGATCAGCGGTATCCAGCGCTGGCTCGGCGAGCTGTCGGTACTGAAGAACCGCTTTGCCCTGGTGGATGACGTCAAGGTGCTGGAGCAGCAACTGCTGGCGGCCAAGGACGCCCACGACGAACTGGCCGGTGCGCTGGCGCAGTCCCGCCAGTTCAGCGCCGAAGACCTGGAAGAGCGCCTGCGCGATCTGGAAAAACGCCTGAAGTCGGTGAAGCAGCAACTCGATCACGCCGACAACAACAGCTACGCCCGCCTGCGCGAGGAATTCTCCCAGCAGGACGTCGAGCGCCTGATGCGTCTGTTCAACGGCGCGCTGTTCAGCCTGCCGCTGGGCGAGCGCGGCATCGAGCTGGACGAGAGCGATGTCTGGATCAAGACCCTCGAAGCCCTGCTGGACGGCTTCAAGGGCGAGCGCTTCGAAGTGCCGGGCATCTCCGTCGACCTGTCGCATATCGAGCCGCCGGCCCTCCAGGCCCTGGCTGACCGCGCCGCGTTGCGCGACCAGAAGGAACGCCTGGAGAAGGAGCTCAAGCAGCTCAAGACCCAGCAGTCCGTAGCCGCCGACCGCGCTGCCAGCAAGACCCAGACCGAAGCCCTGTACCAGCAGGTACTGGACGCCCAGAAAGCCCTGGAAGACTTCCGCCGCAGCCAGACCCTGAGCGCCGAGGAAGGCGACAAGCTGGAGCAGCTGGCGCAACTGGAAGGCGCCCAGGACGAACTCAAGCGTTCCAGCGACGCCTTCACCGAACGCGTCCAGCAACTGTCCGCCAAGCTGCAACTGGTGGGCCGGCAGATCGCCGATATGGAAGCCAAGCAGCGCACCCTCGACGACGCCCTGCGCCGTCGCCAGCTGCTGCCGGCGGACCTGCCGTTCGGCACGCCGTTCATGGAGCCGGTGGACGATTCCATGGACAACCTGCTGCCGCTGCTGAGCGACTATCAGGACAGCTGGCAGGGCCTGCTGCGGATCGACAACCAGATCGAGGCGCTGTACGCCCAGGTGCGCCTCAAGGGCGTGGCCAAGTTCGACAGCGAAGACGACATGGAGCGCCGCCTCCAACTGCTGATCAACGCCTACGCGCACCGCACCGACGAAGCCCTGACCCTGGGCAAGGCGCGCCGCGCGGCGGTTACCGACATCGCCCGGACCCTGCGCAACATCCGCAGCGACTACGACAGCCTGGAACACCAGCTGGCCCTGTTCAACCGCGAGATCAACCGGCGCCAGGTGTCCAACCTGGAGAGCTTCCGCATCGTCCTCGCGCCGAACAAGGAAGCGCTCAAGCACATCGACCAGATCATCCACAGCGCCGGCCAGTACGAGGAAGGCGAGACCCTGTCGGTGTTCGACCTGAGCCAGAGCGCCGAGCAGGACAACAAGAACGAGGAAGCCAAGGAGTACCTGGCGCGGCTGGTGGCGGCCAACCACAACCAGCTGGGCCTGAAGGACCTGTTCGAGCTGGCGTTCGAGATCACCAAGGTCAATGGCCAGCCGGTGATCCACACCGACATCGATGGCGCGGCGTCCAACGGCACCACCATGACCATCAAGGCGCTGACCAACATGTACCTGTTGCTGCACCTGATGGACCGCGACCTGGCCGGCCGCGTGCGCCTGCCGTACTACCTCGACGAGGCGGCGGACATCGACGAACGCAACCAGACGGCGCTGCTGGAAACCAGCCTGCAACTGGGCTTCGTGCCGATCCTGGCGAGCGTGAAGCCGCAGGTGTCGGCACGAGTGGCGATCGACCTGGAAGGGGGTAGCGGACCGAACGGGATCTACATCGACGAGGCGGACTGGAAGTACATCAGCCGGCTCAACGAGGTCAAGGCCACGGTTCGGGAAGAGGAAGGGGCTGCCAGCGAGGCCTGACAGCTGCGGGGATGGTGGCGAATGCGCCTGGCTGCGTTCGCCACAGCCCCTGCCCTCGATTCAGAAGGAAATACCGATCAGGATCGCTTCGGCATCGATGTCGACGAAGATGTCCCTGCCTTCCAGGTCGACGCCCTGCATCGGCAGGCTGTCGCTGTCGACAATCGCCGAGACCCCGATGCCATCGGCCAGGCCCAGTTTCAAGCGGCTTTTCCTGCCACCCACCTGTACTCCCTGAATCCGTGCCGGCACGCGATTGACCCCCGGTCCCGGAGACGCTGTCGTGGCCAGGCGGATGGCCGGCGCCTTGATCAGCAGCGACACCTCCACCCCTGGGCGCAAGCCCAGTTCAGCCGTGCTTTCCTTGGTCACGGACACCGCAACGCGCAGCTCCGGTGACAAGTCGACCCACACGCAGTCGACGATGTCTTCGTGATCGTCGATGGCGCTGACGCTGCCCTGCAACTGGTTCCTGGCGCTGGTCTTGAGCATCATCTTGTTGTAGGCGTAGAGGATGCCCTGGTGCTCGCCGAGGAAACCCACCAGTTCGGCCTGGAATTTCTCGATGAGTCGATAGGAAGCGATGAGCTTGTGTCCGTCGGCCGTCAACTCCGCACCACCACCATGCTTACCCCCCACCGTCTTCACCACCAGGCGGCAGTCGGCGAGTTCCTCCAGGGCCTCGATCGAGGCCAGGGCCGAGCGGTAGCTCATATCCGAAGAGATCGCCGCCTGGGTGATCGAGCCGCTTTGCGCGATGCCTTCGAGCAGGCGGATGCGATTCGACGCGATGGGCTTGCTGCTGTCGTGCCCCAGCGCGAGCACCACGGGTATGGATGCCATGATTTCCATTGCCAACAAGCAGATAAGAAGGCCGGGACGGTACCACGCAGACAACCGGGCGTCGAACCGGAGCGCTTCCCAGCTGCAGCGCAACTCGCCCCGCGAAAAATTTTCTCCAGATTAATCAGTAGCTTGATCGACAGGCCCGGAACCGGGGTGAATATTTCCAAAGATGTCCACTTGAAGGCTGCAAAAGCGTTATGTATTTTTGTGCATATCGATGGGGCGTAAGGATTACGCCAAGACCAAGGACTGTCTTATCCACCGATATGCATTTCTTTGCATATCGAAAAACGCAAGGAGCGTTCGATGTCTACACCCGCAGCAAAACCATGCCCGTCCGTTTCGTCGAAGACCGATTGGCGCGTCGACTACCTGGCCGAGTTCAAGGCCCTGGCGTGCGCCGATGAATACCCCTGCATCTACGTCAAGCAGGCCTTCGAGAAGGACCACCTGAGCTTTCACTTCGTCGACGACGCTCATTGCCCTACTGACCGTGAGCAGGCCTTCGAAGCGTTCAGAAGCTATGTCGCCGACGTCCTGGCGACACCGGAAGAGCGCACTGCGGCGATGAAGATCCTGCTTATCGTGATCAACAGCGAGAGCCTGGCCGAATCCCATGAAGCACTGGCCTGGGAACTGCTGAACGACTTCACCCGGCGCGACGACATTGCCTGGCCAGCGCACCTGCCCCGGGACCCCGACGAGGCTGACTGGGCCTACTGTTTCCAGGGCCAGCGCATCTTCGTCAACATCTCCAGCCCCGAACACCAGTTGCGTCGCAGCCGCAACCTCGGCAGGCACCTGGTCCTGGTGCTGCAACTGCGTGATGGCATCGACTGCATCGCGCCCCCCGACAGCAAGGGCGATGTCATCCGCAACTTCATCCGCAAACGCATCGACGCCTATGACGCGGTTCCGGTCTCTCCCGACCTGGCGACCCATGGCCAGGGCGAGAACCGCGACTGGAAGCAATTCTGGCTGGGCGACCGGGAAACGGTCATGCAGGGCAAATGCCCGTTCCACGCCCCCAGCGGCAACTAAGGACAGTTGCCGATCCTTTTCGTCATGGAGCAGACGATGGCGTTCAAGAACTACCGATTTTCGCCGGAGATCACCCGGCGCCTGAATGATTTGTCGAAGACGGACAACTGGCATTCACTGCTGGGGCTGGGGGTCGATTTCACCGTGGTGCTGTGCTGTGCCTGGGTGTCCACGGAGTTTCCCTATACCTATCCGATCGCGGTGCTGATCATCGCAGCCCGCCAGCGCGGTTTGGCTACGATCATGCATGATGCCGCCCACGGCAGGGCCGCGACGTCCAAGGTATTGAACAACGTGATTGGCCGTTACCTGACGGCCTTCCTGATCTTCCAGTCGTTCAATGCCTACCGTGTCTCGCACGTACAGCAACACCACCCTTGCCTGGGGGACGCGGACAAAGACCCGGACTTCCTGTTCTACCAGGATGTCGGCCTCTACGAGCTGAAGGACAGGAAGGCGTTCTACACCGAGCATGTGCTGGCGACCCTCCTCCTGGTCAATGCCCCGCAGTACATCGCCTATCTGTTCAGGCACCGCTTCGGGTCCCTGTTGCAGCACCGCCGCGAGGCGCTGTCGATGCTGGTCCAATGGCTGGCGATCATTGCCGTCGCCCAGGCCTTCGACCTGCTTGGCAGCTTGCTGCTGTTCTGGATCGTGCCGTACCTGACTGCCTTCATGGTCATCGGTCGGTTCATCGAGATAGCGGAACACTACCCGCTGCTGGGGCACAGCGAGGACGGGCTCGAATTGAGCCGCAACCGCTTCAGCCATCCGCTGGAAGGACTCTTCCTGAGCGTTCACCAGGAGAACTACCACCTGGTCCACCACCTGCGCCCGGGCATCCCCTGGTGGCGCATGAGCCAGGCCCATGCCGTGATGCTGGAAGACCCACGCTACCGAGAGGTCAACGCCGGCTTCGGTGGCGTGTTCCTGTCATCCAATGGCGTCAAGGCACTGATCCCCTCGCTGATCGCCGGCGAGATCGAACTCCCGTCCCCTCAATTTCCCGAACAGGAAGACGCCGCATGAAAGACAGCACTCGCCTGATGAATGTCCCGCCGGTCGGCCACGAGTACGAGCCACTGGTGCAGCCGATCTACCAGACCAGCCTCTTCCGCATGCCTGACTACTCCACGGCCGTCGCGACGGAGCACCGGGTCCACCCCGGCTCCTACTACACACGTTGGGGCAACCCGACGGTCAGCTACCTGGAGAACCAGCTGTCCCTGCTCATGCGCACGGAAAGATCCCTGGTGTTTCCGTCCGGCATGTCCGCCATCACGACCACCTTGTTCGCCCTGCTGACGCCCGGTGACCTCGTGCTCGCCGCCGACACCCTGTACGGCGACACCACGCGCTTCTTCCTCGAAGACCTGCGCAAATGGGGCGTCAGGGTTGAACTGTTCGACCCTGCAGATGCCTCGACATTGCAGTGCTGCGGCGAATCCCGTCCTGCCCTGGTGTACTACGAGGCCCTCAGCAACCCGAACCTGAAAGGCATCGACCTCGACGGTATCCAGGCCTTCTGCCGGGATGTCGGCGCCCTGTCGGTGTGCGACGGCACGTTCGTCCCGCCATTCATGCGCAAGCCCGATGTCGCACTGGCAGACATCGTCATCATGAGCCTGACCAAGTACGCCGGAGGCCACTACAGCGTGTTCGGCGGCTCGATCTCGTGCAATGCAGCACTCCAGGAACGGATCTGGCACACCCAGTCGCTGTACGGGGCCGCCATCGACCCCACGGCAGCATGGAACCTGTCACAGGGCCTGAAGACCCTGGAGCTGCGCCTTGAGCGGCAATCACGCAGCGCATTGCAGGTCGCCCGGCAATTGCAGGAACACGCGGCCATCGAACAGGTGATCTACCCGATGCTCGACGACTACGCCTACCGGCACCTGACCTCGCGCTATCTCGACCACGGCGGTGCCGTGGTGTCGTTCGTCGTCAAGGGTGGGCCCACCGTGGTCGCGCAATTGCTCGAACGCACCCGCGTCGCCGGCCTCTCCGTCAGCCTGGGCGGCATCCACACCTGCATCGAGCACGCCGAGGCGATGTCCCACTCGATGCTCAAGGCCATGGACGAAAACCTGCTGGACACCTCTGGCTCCGAGAAACCCGACCAGTCGCTGATCCGCCTGTCGGTAGGCATCGAAGATGCCCACGATCTCGCCATGGACCTGATGACAGCCCTCGACTCTCTCTGAAAGGACTCGCTCATGCATATCGAACAACTTGCCGGAAAAACCCTGTGCTTCGCCGGTTCCGGCGGCCTGGACAGCATGACCATCGTCAGTTGGCTGAAGGCCCATGACGTGAACGTGGAATGCGTGACTGCGGATTTCGGCCAACCGGACGAACGCAACCTCGACGCCGTCCGTGAGCGCATGCTCGCGGCGGGAGCCCGGGACGTACACATCATCGACCTGCGCGCCAACCTGGCCCGGGCGGGCCTCGAAGTCATCAAGGCCCGGGCGTTCCATACCGGGCGCTACTGGAATACCACGGGCGTCGCGCGCCATGTCCTGCTCAAGGGCATGCTGGAGAAGATGCGTACGCTGCAACTGGATATCGTCTCCCACGGCTGCACCGGACGCGGCAACGACCAGGTCAGGTTCCAGCACATCACCAACCTGCTCGAACCCGGCTTCACCGTCTACGCGCCATGGCGTGACCCGGCGTTCCTGCAGCAGTTTCAAGGCCGCAAGGCGATGATCGAGTACTGCCAGGCCCAGGGCCTGCCCCTCAAGCCCAGTGCCGACGTGATCTATTCCACCGATGCCAACCTGCTGGGCCTCACCCACGAAGCGGGTGTCCTGGAAAGCCTGGAAACGGCAGCGTCGGTCGTGGCACCGACGATGGGTGTCTCGGTCCTCGACGCTCCTCTGTCGGCACAAGAGGTCACCGTTCGCTTCGAGCAGGGGCGTCCTTGCGCCATCGACGGACAGCCATTCGACGAACTCGGGCTGCTGGAGCGGGCCAATGCCGTTGCAGGTCAGCACGGCATCGGCATGCATGTTCACCTGGTGGAAGACCGGGTCATCGGGATCAAGTCGCGCGGCGTCTACGAGGCTCCCGGCATGGAGCTTCTGGGCAGTTGCCACGAGTTCCTTGCCCAGATCGTCTTCGACGACAGCGCAAGGCGCCTGTTCGGCCACCTGAGCGAACTGATCGCCGACCACATCTATCGCGGCACCTGGTTCGACAAGACCTGCGCTGCGGCGATGGCAGCCATCGACGACTTGTCGAGCGTGGTGAACGGAGAGATCACCGTCAGGCTGTACAAGGGCACCGTGGCGTTCGTCGCCGCTCATGCGGTGCAGGACGCTCTGTACAATCAGGACAATGCCTCCATGGAGGCTGTCGGAAGCTTCAGCCATGCGGACTCGGAAGGGTACCTGCAAGCGACCGGGCAGAGCATCAGGATGGCCGGGCTGGTGGGTGCCGTGAACCGGCGCCTCTATCAACGGATCTAGCACACAGTCCGGCGCGCCGCCCTGGCGCGCCGGTATCGGAGAGAAGATGGAACTTGCAAAAAACGTCAGGCTGGGAATCATCTGCGCGCTGCTGGCCGCATTCTTCAACAGCACTTCAGGCATCTTCGCCAAGCTGCTGATCGATACGTACACACCCGGCGATATCGCCTTCGGCAAATGCGTGATCGCCTTCGTCTTCCTCGGTATCTGGGTCGCCCTCAGCGGCCGCTGGCGCAGGCTGGACCTGCGCGGGCGCGCAATGGTGGCCGTCGCGGTCTGCGCCCTGTTCGGCATCTTCGGCCTGTTCACCTTCGAGACCATCGCCTACCAGGGCATGGCCGCCCCGCTCGTGGTATTGACCCTGATCGGCTCCTCCACCATTACGACATTGCTCGCGGGGCATTTCTTCTACGGCGAGCGAATCACGCGCAACACCCTCTTCTGCCTGGTGATGATCATGTCCGGCCTGCTCATGATGCTGCCGCACGGCGCCCATGCCGAGCCGCGCTACCTGTTGATGGCGATCTGTTCCGGTGCGTGCTACGGCGGCTTCCTGGTCCTGGCCAAGTACCTGAACCTCGCCGAAGGCCTGGAAGGCACCTGGCTGTTGATCGGCATCGGCACGCTGTATCTCCTGCCCCTGACCAGCATGCCAGGCCAGTTGCTGCTCAACGCCGAGGCCTGGCGATTCCTGCTGCCGCTGGCGATCTTCCCGACCATCCTCGGCTACTTCTTCACCGTCAAGGCGTTGCGCAACGCCCCGGCGTCTACCGTGCAACTGTTCGAGATCTCCGAGCCGGTGTTCTCCGCGATCCTGGCATTTCTGGTGCTGCGCGAATTCGTCACGCTCAACGAAGGCATCGGCTCGCTGGTGGTCGTCGCTTCACTGCTGGTCTACCAGTTCAACCTGCTGGAGCGCCTGCTGCAAAGACGCCCCCAGACCAGCGAATAGATCACGAAAAAAATGTGGCCGCAGTGCGGCCCCATTTGATCGGACATCGTCGGTCACTGCGCCCAGGGCAGGATCGGAATCGCCGTCACCGCGTTCTGCGGGCTGCCCTCGATCACGCGGTCGCTGTACACCAGGTACACCAGCGTATTGCGCTTCTTGTCGAAGAAACGCACCACCTGCATGGTCTTGAACACCAGCGACGTGCGCTCCTTGAACACTTCATCACCGTCCTTGAGGTCACCCTTGAACGTGATCGGCCCCACCTGGCGGCAAGCGATCGACGCCTCGGCACGGTCCTCGGCCAGGCCCAGGCCACCCTTCACCCCGCCGGTCTTGGCCCGCGACAGGTAGCAGGTCACGCCCTCGACCTTCGGGTCATCGAACGCCTCGACGACGATCTTGTCGTTCGGCCCGAGCACCTTGAACACGGTGGATACCTCACCCACCACTTCCGCCGAAGCCAACACCGGCAGCGCCAGCAGGGCGGCGGCAAACAGTCCCTTGAACAAATTCATTCTCCTCACACCAGAATCAGGTTGTCGCGGTGCACCAGCTCAGGCTCGGCGCTGTAACCCAGCAGGCCCTCGATGGCTTCCGACGACTGGCCGATGATCTTCTGCGCTTCCAGGGCGCTGTAGTTGGCCAGGCCGCGGGCGACTTCGACGCCGTCCGGACCGACGCAGACCACCATCTCGCCACGGCGGAAGCTGCCCTGCACGGTCTTTACGCCGACCGGCAGCAGGCTCTTGTTGGCCTGGCGCAGCGCCTGCACGGCACCGGCGTCCAGCACCAGGGTGCCGCGGGTCTGCAGGTGGCCGGCCAGCCATTGCTTGCGCGCCGCCAGCATGCCGCGCTCCGGCGACAGCAGGGTGCCGATGCGCTCGCCGGCCTTGAGACGATCCAGCACGCGCTCGATACGCCCGCCGATGATGATGGTGTGGGCACCGGAACGGGCCGCCAGACGCGCCGCACGCAGCTTGGTCTGCATGCCGCCACGGCCCAGCGCGCCGCCGGTACCACCGGCCACGGCATCCAGGGCCGGATCGTCGGCGCGGGCTTCGTAGATCAGCTGGGCTTCGGGGTTGTTGCGCGGGTCGGCGTCGAACATGCCGTCACGGTCGGTGAGGATCACCAGCAGGTCGGCTTCCACCAGGTTGGCCACCAGGGCGGCCAGGGTGTCGTTGTCGCCGAAGCGGATCTCGTCGGTGACCACGGTGTCGTTCTCGTTGATCACCGGCACCACGCCCAGCTCCACCAGGGTGCGCAGGGTGCTGCGGGCGTTGAGGTAACGCTTGCGGTCGGAGAGGTCGTCGTGGGTCAGGAGGATCTGCGCGGTGTGCTTGCCGTGCTCGGCGAAGCTCGATTCCCAGGCTTGCACCAGGCCCATCTGGCCGATGGACGCAGCGGCCTGCAGCTCGTTCATCGCACTCGGTCGCTTGGTCCAGCCCAGACGGCTCATGCCGGCAGCCACGGCCCCGGAGGAGACCAGCACCAACTCGACGCCCGCTTCGCGCAGGGCCACCATCTGCTCTACCCAGACACCCATCGCCGCGCGATCCAGGCCCTTGCCATCCGCCGTCAGCAGGGCACTGCCAATCTTCACGACCCAGCGCTGGGCACCTGTCACCTTGCTCCGCATCTTCTTCCAACCTATCGATCTGTGTGGATTCTGTAGATTCTGTAGATAACAAAACGCCGCTTGAAAAAGCGGCGTTCAGTGTACTGCAACGGATCAGTCGCGCACGTAAATGATTTCCGGACCGTCTTCGTCGTCCTCTTCGCCCCAGAAGTCATCGTCGTCATCGCTGGCATCGGCCACGCTCTTGACGCCGGTGCGACGCAGGGTGCGGGCGTCGTCGAGGGCCTGCAGCTGGGCGCGGGCCTCGTCTTCGATACGCTGGTCGAGGTCACGCAGCTCTTCGGCGTAGGCCGGGTCGGCCGCCAAGCGGTCGGCGCGGTCTTCGAGGTAGCGCATCAGGTCGTGGCTGATCTGCTCGGTGCCCTGGCGGGAGATGGCCGAGATCAGGTAGACCGGGCCTTCCCACTGCAGGCGGTCGACCACTTCCTTGACCCGCGCTTCACGCTCGTCTTCCGGGATCATGTCCGACTTGTTCAGCACCAGCCAGCGCTCGCGCTCGCACAGCGACGGGCTGAAGCGCTCCAGTTCGTTGACGATCACTTCGGCGGCATCGGCCGGGCTGCTTTCGTCCAGCGGCGCCAGGTCCACCAGGTGCAGCAGCACGCGGGTGCGCGCCAGGTGCTTGAGGAAGCGGATACCCAGGCCGGCACCGTCGGAAGCGCCTTCGATCAGGCCGGGAATGTCGGCGATGACGAAGCTCTTCCAGCGGTCGACGCTGACCACGCCCAGGTTCGGCACCAGGGTGGTGAACGGGTAGTCGGCGACCTTCGGCTTGGCGGCCGAGACGGCGCGGATGAAGGTGCTCTTGCCGGCGTTCGGCAGGCCCAGCAGGCCGACGTCGGCCAGGACCTTCATTTCCAGCTTGAGGTCACGCTGGTCGCCCGGCTTGCCCGGGGTGGTCTGGCGTGGCGCACGGTTGGTACTGGACTTGAAGCGGGTGTTGCCCAGGCCGTGCCAGCCGCCTTGGGCGACCATCAGTTTCTGCCCGGCCTTGACCAGGTCGCCGATGATTTCCTGGGTGCTGGCGTCGATCACGGTGGTGCCCACCGGGACGCGCAGGACCAGGTCTTCACCCTTCTTGCCGGTGCAGTCGGTGCTGCCGCCGTTGGCGCCACGCTCGGCCTCGAAATGGCGGGTATAGCGGTAGTCGACCAGGGTGTTGAGGTTTTCGTCGGCAACCATGTACACCGAGCCGCCGTCGCCACCGTCACCGCCGTTGGGACCGCCGTTCTCGATGAACTTTTCGCGGCGGAAGGCCATGCAGCCGTTCCCACCATCACCGGCCTTGACCCGGATCGATACTTCGTCAACAAACTTCATTCAAAACCGCCTCTCGTCGGATGGACGAGCTGAGTGACCAGATAACGTAAGGCTCTTGCAAAAATGAGCGCGGCGACTCCCGTCATGCGAATACAGCGCCGGCAGCCCATGCGGACAGCTTTGCAAGAGACTCACTCCAAAAACGAAAAAGCCCCGTCGCAAGACAGGGCTCTTCCAGCGTGCGCGCGATTACTCGGCGACAACGCTCACGTAACGACGACCGAAGGCGCCTTTTACTTCGAACTTGATCTTACCCGCGATCTTGGCGAACAGGGTGTGATCCTTGCCCATGCCAACGCCGTAGCCAGCGTGGAATTGGGTGCCGCGTTGGCGGACGATGATGTTGCCTGGAACGATAGCCTGGCCGCCATACATCTTCACGCCAAGGCGTTTGGCTTCTGAGTCGCGACCGTTACGGGTACTACCACCAGCTTTTTTGTGTGCCATGAGTTCAATTCTCCTGAAGGGGGATTAGGCTGGAAATTAAGCCTGAATACCGGTGATTTTGATCTCGGTGAACCACTGGCGGTGGCCCATGCGCTTCATGTGGTGCTTACGGCGGCGGAACTTGATGATGCGCACTTTGTCGTGACGACCTTGGGAGATCACTTCAGCAACAACTTTTGCACCAGCAACGACTGGAGCGCCGATGTTCACGTCGTCGCCATTGGCAACCAGCAGAACGCGGTCGAAAGTAACGGATTCGCCGGTGGCGACTTCCAGTTTTTCGATTTTCAGGTATTCACCTTCGGCGACTTTGTACTGCTTGCCACCGGTAACAATTACTGCGTAAGACATGGTATTTCTCCGATAATCCTGCTCACCCAGCGCTTTATAGGAAGAGTATTGGCTGGCATGGCTGCATGGGGCTGGAACGGCCCGGTGCAATTGCGTAAGGCAGGTGCTGCCCAGGAAGTAGGGTGCGCGATTGTACGCAAGCCATCCGGCCCTTGCAAGTGGCGCCCCGGGCCGCCTGGCCGGGCGCCTTGACAGGCCGGGACCCGCGACCTAGCATGCCGCGCAACCTCTATGGAGCACCTGTGGCCGATGCAACCCCAAGCTTTCTACCGCGCGGTAGCGGACGATTTCAGCGCCGTTGACGAGATCATCAAGAAACAGCTGACTTCCCGCGTCCCGCTGGTATCGAAAATCGGCGACTACATTACCTCGGCCGGCGGCAAGCGTCTGCGCCCGCTGCTGGTGCTGCTCTGCGGCAAGGCCCTGGGCCGTGAAGGCGACGACCTGCGCCTGCTCGCTGCCACCATCGAATTCCTGCACACCGCCACCCTGCTGCACGACGACGTGGTCGACATGTCCGGCATGCGCCGTGGCCGCTCCACCGCCAACGCCCTGTGGGGCAACGCGCCGAGCGTGCTGGTGGGCGACTTCCTTTATTCCCGCTCGTTCGAAATGATGGTCGAGCTGGGTTCGATGCCGGTCATGCAGATCCTCTCCAAGGCCACCCGGGTCATTGCCGAGGGCGAAGTGCTGCAACTGTCGCGGATCCGCGATGCCAGCACCACCGAAGAAATCTACATGGACGTCATCCGCGGCAAGACCGCGATGCTGTTCGAGGCCTCGACCCACAGCGCCGCCGCCCTGGCCAACGCCAGCGACGAGCAGCGCGAGGCCCTGCGCACCTTCGGCGACCATCTGGGCGTGGCTTTCCAGCTGGTCGACGACCTGCTGGACTACAAGGGCGACGCGCAGACCCTGGGCAAGAACGTCGGCGACGACCTTGCCGAAGGCAAGCCGACCCTGCCGCTGATCTACACCATGCGCGAAGGCACCCCGGAACAGGCTGCCCTGGTCCGCCAGGCCATCCAGAAAGGCGGGATCGAAGACCTGGAACGCATCCGCGAAGCCGTGGAAGCCTCCGGCTCGCTGGACTACACCGCCAACCTGGCCCGCGACTACGTGGCCCGCGCCATCGCCTGCCTGGAAGTGCTGCCGGCCAGCGAATACCGCGATGCGCTGGTGGAACTCAGCGAATTCGCCGTCGCCCGCACCCACTGATCCCCTCCCCGGCCCGCTGCTCTGCGGGCCTGCTTTTCCTCTGTCAGGCAAAACCCTATACAATGTGGGTTTTCTGCACGCACGACCCGAGGAAACTTAGTGAGCACCTTGCCACCCTGCCCCAAATGCAACTCCGAATACACCTATGAAGACGGCGCTCAACTGATCTGCCCCGAGTGCGCCCACGAGTGGTCGGTCAACGGCGAAGCCGAGGCGGCCAATGACGACGTGGTCAAGAAGGACGCAGTGGGCAACGTCCTGCAGGACGGCGACACCATCACCGTGATCAAGGACCTGAAGGTCAAGGGCACCTCGCTGGTGGTCAAGGTCGGCACCAAGGTCAAGAACATCCGCCTGTGCGATGGCGACCACGACATCGACTGCAAGATCGACGGCATCGGCCCGATGAAGCTGAAATCGGAGTTCGTCCGCAAGGTCTGACCCCCGCCTTTTCCAGGTGCGCCCTGCGACACGGGCGCGCACCTCGGCAGAAAATGCAAATTATTCCCAATTGTCACTTGCTATCCTGATAATAAGAATTATTCTCACTGAACGCTTTCAAGGAGAATAGCCATGACTTATCTGATCGACGCCTGGCTTGACCGCCCGCAACCTTACCTGCGCATCCTTCACCGCGAGACCGGCGAAGTCTGTGCCGTGCTCGAACAAGCGGCACTGGACGAACTGCGCGACCAGGGTGACCTGGACCTGAACGGATTGAATTCGAGTGAGCCGATCGTGCTCAAGGAACTGGTGAGGAACCTGTTCCTGTTCTGTTACGCCCGGGCGTTGCGCCCGAACACGCCGCATGCGGGGTTCTAGCTGATTCCTGTGTTGTTCTTCAGGGCCCCATCGCTGGCAAGCCAGCTCCCACAGGTTCAGCGGTGCACGCGATCCCTGTGTTGTTCTTCAAGGCCTCATCGCTGGCAAGCCAGCTCCCACAGGTTCAGCGGTGCACGCGATCCCTGTGTTGTTCTTCAGGGCCTCATCGCTGGCAAGCCAGCGATGAGGCCCGGGAGAGCAAAGAAGATCCTTGCCCTCTGGCCAGAAGCCTTACAGAACGTCCAGCAGCTCGACGTCGAACACCAGCACGCTGTGCGGCGGGATGCTGCCGACGCCTTGCGCGCCGTAGGCCAGCTCGCTCGGCACGTACAGGCGCCATTTACTGCCGGCGTTCATCAGTTGCAGGGCCTCGGTCCAGCCGGCGATCACGCCACCAACCGGGAATTCGGCAGGCTGGCCACGATCGTAGGAGCTGTCGAAGACAGTGCCGTCGATCAGGGTGCCGTGGTAGTGGGTGCGCACGCTGTCTTCACGGGTCGGCTTGGCGCCTTCGCCGGCGGTCAGCACTTCGAACTGCAGGCCGGAAGCCAGGGTGGTGATGCCTTCGCGCTTGGCGTTCTCGACCAGGAATTCCTTGCCGGCAGCAGCAGCGGCTTCAGCCTTGGCAGCCTGCTCGGCCTGCATGACTTCACGGATGACCTTGAAGCTGGCCGACAGGTCGGCTTCGCTGACACGGCTCTCGGCGCCATTGAAGGCGTCGGTCAGGCCGGCCAGGATGGCTTCCAGGCTCACGCCCGGTGGCGGGTTGTCGCGCAGTTGACCGCCCAGTTGGCGGCCGATGCCGTAGCTGACGCGGGATTCGTCGGTGGACAGGTTGAGTTCGGACATTGATCTACTCCGCAGCAGGGCGCACTGACGACCGCGCCCTTCATGAAAAGGGCGAGCAGCCTAGCACACTGCGGCGAAGCGCATCAGCTACCTGGCGGAACGACTGGACACCGGCAGCTTGAGGTCTTCCTCGGGAACGTCGGGCATGCCGCACATTTCGTCCTGCACCGACCAGTGCACCAGGTGCAGCGGCAGCTTCGGCAGGCCGTCCAGCAGATGGTGCGCCTCCTCCACCGAATGCACTTTCAGGCGCCCGCCACGGGCGTCGGTCAGGGCATGGGCGTGTCCGTGGGCGCGGGCTTCCAGCAGGAAGTCGCCGCCTTCGATGGCGATCAGGTTGATCTCCTGGATATGGCCCGTGCGGGCCTGGGCGTTCAGTTCGTGCAGGTTCATGACAGTACCTCGCAGCGGGAACAGTCGAGCGTCAGTTCATTTTTTGTACAGCCCCGCACAAAGCACAAGGCAGAAACGCAACCGCCCGTCCGTTTGGCAACGGACGGGCGGTCGATGACGCGGGCGCAGACGCCGATCAGTGCTTGGTCAGCTTGTCCAGGTAGCCCATGGCGAAGGCCGAGACCACGAAGGTCATGTGGATGATCACGTACCACATCAGGTATTGCGTCGAGATGTTCTGAGCATCCATGAACACCCGCAGCAGGTGGATCGAGGAAATCGCCACGATCGACGCCGCAACCTTCATCTTCAGCGACGAGGAGTCCATCTTGCCCAGCCAGTTGAGCTTTTCCTTGTCTTCGTCGATGTCCAGTTGCGAGACGAAGTTCTCGTAGCCGGAGATCATCACCATCACCAGCAGGCCACCCACCAGGGCCATGTCGATCAGCGACAGGATCACCAGGATCAGGTCGGCCTCGGCCAGGCTGAAGATGTTCGGCAGGACGTGGAAGATTTCCTGGAAGAACTTCAGCGCCAGCGCCAGCAAGCCCAGCGACAATCCAAAGTAGATCGGTGCGAGCAGCCAGCGCGAGGCGTACATCGCATTTTCGATAAAGCGTTCCATTGAGCTAGTCACCTGAAGGCGGGGAAAATCGGGCGGGAGTATATCAGCCGAATGTGTAGGAAAAAGCCTGCGGTGCGCGGTCGCAGGCCGGTAAGCCTTGGGAAAGGCTGCGCTTTCAGTGATGAACGTGCCCGTTGACCCGCCGCAGTTGAGCCTGCAGGTGCACGCTCCAGATCTGTGGATCGTCGGCCAGTTGGTAGCCGTGCAGGGTAAGGCTGTCGACGATGGCGTCGAGCACCGACTCGGCGACGGAGGGGCCGTGGAACGGGCCCTGGGCCTTGATTGCGGAAGGTTGTTCGCCAGCCATGCCGGCGGCGAAAAGAAGTGTCCACATGCCGGTATCGCCGGCCAGCGGACGTATGCTGCACTCAATGCGGGTGACCAGACCCAGGCATTGGCGGGTGAGGCTGAGGCTGCGCGGCATGGCGACGACCCTCGGAAGAATCTCGTTCAGCCTTCGAACAAGGCTGTTTCCATCCTGTACCGACGACTATCCATGCTTTGAAGAATAGAAGAAATCCCGGCAGCACAAGCGACCGGCGGCAAGCGGGCGCCGAATGGTAGTGCCATCACGACGCCCGCCAGTATCCCGTCAGGCCGGTTTTACCTCGGCAAGTGCCTGTTCGGCCTGCTCTTTCTCGGCTTCCTTGAGGTCTTCCTCGCTGATCATCTCGGCGATCACCCGCAGCCGCTCCACCACCCGGGCGTTGACGCTGCCGGCCGGGAACTGGCCATCGGCGTCCGGTGCACCGGCAGGCTCGCCCACCAGCAGGCTCAGGGCCTCGTCGGCCTGGCTCACCGCGTACACATGGAACTGCCCGGCACGCACCGCCTGCAGCACCCGCTCGTCGAGCATCAGGGTGGAGACGTTGGCCTTCGGAATGATCGCCCCCTGCTCACCGGTCAGCCCGCGGGCCTCGCAGAGGCGGAAGAAGCCCTCGATCTTCTCGTTGACCCCGCCAACCGCCTGCACCTCGCCGAACTGGTTGATCGAGCCGGTGATGGCGAAGCATTGCTTGAGCGGGGTCTTGGACAGCGCCGAGATCAGCGTGCAGGCCTCGCCCAGCGAAGCGCTGTCACCGTCGACATAGCCGTAGGACTGCTCCAGGGCGATGCTCGCGGAAATCGCCAGGGGGAATTCCTGGGCGTAGCGGCTGCCGAGGTAGCCGGTGAGGATCATCACGCCCTTGGAGTGGATCGGCTGGCCAAGGTTGACCTCGCGCTCGATGTCGACGATGCCGCTGCCGCCCGGGTACACCGTGGCGGAAATCCGCGCCGGTACGCCGAAGGCCGAGTCGCCCACTTCCAGCACGGTCAGGCCGTTGCACTTGCCCACCGCCGCGCCTTCGGTGTCGATCAGGATGATGCCGGCGAGCATGTCGTCGAGGATCCGCGCCGAGACCCGCCCGGTGCGGGTGGCCTTGGCCTTGAGCGCGCGCTCGATGTGGCCGACGTCGGTCATCTCGTCGTTGGCCAGGTGGCGGATGAAATCGGCCTCGCTGACCAGCTGGAACAGGTCGCCGATCCGCGCCGACAGGCGCTTCTGGTTTTCCGCCAGGCGCGCGCTGTAGGTGGCCAGGCGCGCCACCGCGTCGGCGGTCAGCGGCGCCATGCCTTCCTCGCTGGTGCGGGTCTTCAGGAGCTGGGCGAACTGCTCCAGGCTCTCGTCGTGCATCGGGATCTCTTCGTCGAAGTCCACCAGCACGCGGAACATCTCCTGGAAGTCCGGATCATGGTCCTGCAGCGCGTAGTAGAGCTGGCGCGCGCCGATGATCACGACCTTGACCTGCAGCGGGATCATCTGCGGGGTGAGGGTCACGGTGGCGATGCGGCCCAGTTCGCCCAGCGGCGACTCCATCTTCAGCTTGCGCGACTGCAGGGCGCGCTTGAGGGCATCCCAGACGAACGGCTCGCCGAGCATCTTCTCCGCTTCGAGGATCAGGAAACCGCCGTTGGCACGGTGCAGCGCACCCGGGCGCAACTGCCGGTAGTTGGTGTACAGGGCGCCCTGGTCGGTGCTGTATTCGATACGGCCGAACAGGTTGTCGTAGGTCGGGTGCGGCTCGAACACCACCGGCGCACCACCACTGGCGGAGTGACCCACCACCAGGCTCGGCGAGAGCTGCTCTTCGAGCATCTTGCGGGCCACGGCGTCGACCTTGCTGTCGTCCACCAGTTGCTCGACGACGGTACGCAGCAGGTGCACCTGCATGGCCTGCAGGTAAGCGCAGACCGCGGCGTTCTCCGAGTATTTTTCCGACAGCGGGCCCAGCAGCGGCTGCAGGGCCAGGGTGATGGTTTCCTCGTTGAGCTGGCGCAGCTGGTTGTTCGACTCGCGCTTCCACTGCGGCAGGCTGGCCAGTTCCTCGTTGAGGCGCTCCTCCAGCATCGCGATGTCTTCGTGGAAGCGCTCGCGCTCGGCTTCCGGCAACTGGGCGAACTCGGCTTCGTCGAGGGCCTTGCCATCGCTCATCGGGGTGAAGGCGACGTTGCTGCTGTCGCGGTACAGCGCCACGTCCTTCTCCAGCGAAGCACGCTCGATCACGTCGAGGGCGCGGTCGTAACGCTGGTTGAAGGCACGGTCGATGGCGCTCTTCTTCTGCTGGTAGGAAGGGTGTTCGAAGACCGCCGGGAAGGTGACCACCAGGTTGTCGATCAGGTTGCCGATATCGGCGATGAAGGTGCTCGCGCTACCCGGCGCCAGCTCCACCGCACGGGGTTCGCGCGGCTCGTCGAAGTTGTTGACGTAGACCCAGTCGGACGGGGTCTGCAGGCGCTTGCCCTCGGTCTTGAGGTAGCGCTTGACGAAGGAGAAGCGGCCGGTTCCCGGCTCGCCCATGACGAACACGTTGTAGCCCGGACGGGGCATGGCAACACCGAACTGCAGGGCCTCTACGGCACGTTCCTGGCCCAGCACACCGCGAAATGGCTCCAGATCATTGGTTGTGGAAAAGGCGAACTGTTCAGCGGAAAACGGCCGGGTCAGGGCTTCTGGCGCAAGACGCAGGCTCGCAGCGACAGGATCGGGCATCGGGTTTCCTTACTTCGGCGGGGCAGATGCGGGCATTCTGGCGCCGCCTACAGCCGCCTTGCAAGGCTCTTGGTGCATTTGCCTGCAAGCGTCCAAAACGTGATGAGACACCCGTGTTAAAGCAATATTTCGCAATTAACAACGGAACCGCCAGATCGTGCCTAAACTCAAACACTGCGCGGCCGGGTAGATAACCGGACCCGATCCGGCAGTCCCCCTCCAGGCACGCCGGACAACCCTGACCTTTGGTTTGCAAATCAAAAAGAGAACAAAGCTATGAAACGGATTCTTCTGGGTACTCTGTTCACCGCGGTTTCGATCAACGCCATGGCCCAGGCGCCCGGCGGTCCGGACTGCGGTTGGGGCAACATGCTGTTCGAAGGCCAACGCGGCACCCCCGCTCACTTCCTCGCTTCCACCACCAACGGCACCTCGGGCAACGCCACCTTCGGCATGACCTCGGGCACCAACGGCTGCTCCACCAACGCGGCACTGACCTACGGCGGCAAGTCGTGGATCGCCATGAACGGCATGATGAACGAGCTCTCCGAAGACATGGCCAAGGGCCAGGGCGAAGCCCTGACCACCTACGCCGTGGTTCTCGGCGTGGCACCTGAAGACCGCGCGCACTTCGCCGCCGTCACCCACCAGCACTTCCAGGACATCTTCAAGACCGCGGACACCACCGCCGAAGACGTCCACACCAACACCCTCGCCGTGCTCAAGTCCGACGCACGCCTGGCCAAGTACGCCACTCCGGCCTGAGGCTGACGTTGCGTCATCCCGCCCCGACCCCGGGGCGGGCTGTTGATCCCTATCGGCTTCATCGAGAAGTAGTTGCCCGACATGCTCAAACGCCTCGCCTACCTGGCGCTCTGTGCCTGTGCCCCGCTGCACGCGGCACCTTTCATGGACGAATCGCGTCTGCAACGGCTGGCCGCCGATCCTTACTGGATCGCCCTCGGTCATTACGAGACGGGCAAGCTGGGCGGCTGGCGCAGCTATGTCGATGACGACCGCTTCTTCCTCGCCGAAGACGGCGCGCACCATCCCGACCGCGAACTGGCGGCCACCGTGCAGGCCCTGTACGAACCGGCCAGCAAGGGCGACAAGCATGCCCAGTGCGTCTATCCGGCGCGAACCCGCTGGCTGCGCGAGCAACTGCAACTCACCGACCTGCCCGCCCCCGACTGCGCCGAATACACCGCGTGGTTCAAGGACGTGTCACCCCACAGCGCGGTGCTGATCTTCCCCGCCGCCTATTTGAACAGCCCATCGTCGATGTTCGGCCACACCCTGCTACGCATCGACCAGGCCGACGTGCAGAGCAACGAGACCGCCCTGCTCAGCTACGCGGTCAACTTCGGTGCCTATATCGAAGGCAACGACAACAGCATCCTCTACGCCTGGAAGGGCCTGATGGGCGGTTATCCCGGCCTGTTCGCCTTCGTCCCCTACCAGGAGAAACTCTCCGAATACCGCAGCCTGGAAAACCGCGACCTGTGGGAATACCGGCTGAACCTTTCGCCCGAGGAAACCGGGCGCATGGTCGAGCATATCTGGGAGCTCAAGCAGATCCGCTTCGACTACTTCTTCTTCGACGAGAACTGCTCCTACCGCCTGCTGGAACTGCTCCAAGTGGCACGCCCGAGCCTGGACCTGACCTCGCACTTCCCGCTCACCGCCATCCCCACCGACACGGTCAAGGCGGTGAAGCACGCCGGCCTGGTGGAGCGGGTGGATTACCGGCCGTCACGGGAGCGCGAGCTGCTGGCCCGTGCCGAGCCACTGGACAAGAACGAGCAGCAACAGGTGCTGAGCCTCGCCGCCGACACCGGTCATTTGCAGAGCCCCGACTTCACCGCCCTGCCCAAGCCGCGCCAGGCACTGGTGCAGGACGCCGCCTATCGCCTGGAGCGTTACCGCGCCACTGGCCAGGAGCGCGATCCGGCCCAGGCCAAGCGTAGTTTCGAGCTGCTGCGGGCAATCAACCGCAACCCGCCGCCACCGCTGGAGGTCGAACGGCCTGGGCTGCCCGAGGATGGCCATGAGTCGCGCACCTGGCAGCTCGGCGTCGGTACTCGCGAGGACCGCGCCTTCGCCGAATACGGCCTGCGCATGGCCTATCACGACCTCAACGACAACGCCTACGGATTCCCGCTGGGGGCGCAGATCGAGATCCTCCAGCTCAAGCTGCGCCAGTACGAGGGCAACGACTGGCAGGTACAGCGCCTGGACCTGGCGACCATCCGTTCCCTGACCCCGCGCAACGACCTGCTCAAGCCATGGTCCTGGCAGGTGGCCGGTGGCCTGGAGCGGGTGCCGGGCAAGCATGACGACGAGGTGCTGGTCAGCCATGTCAACGGCGGTGCCGGCGGCACCTGGGCGCTGGGCGACGACATGCTCGGCTTTGCCCTGGGGACGGTGCGGGTCGAGCATCACAACGATTTCGCCCAGTTCATCGCACCGGCGGCGGGGTTCAATACCGGGTTGCTGTGGCGCAACGGACTGGGGAACCTGACGGTCGAGGCCAAGGGGGATTACTTCACCAATGGCGAAGTGCGGCGTAGTTTGAGCCTGAACCAGCAGTGGGAATTGAGTGACAGCCTTGGCTTGCGCCTGAGCGCCAGGCGCGAGTTCAGCCAGCTGGCGACGGCGCAGAACGAGGTGATGCTGGAGTTGAAGTGGTACAACTATTGAGTTTGATGTCGCTCTTCAGGGCGTCATCGCTGGCAAGCCAGCTCCCACAGGGTCCGAGTCGCTGCGGTCCGGTCAGCGAGAGTTTCACGGCCTTTTGACGGCACGCTGACAATCCCCCTCCTAGACTTTCCCCATCCTGTGGAGAGTCTTGCGATGCGCTGGTACTGGGTTGTAGCTGTGCTGTTCCTGGCGGGTTGCCAATCGACCCACCAGCAATTGATCGAGAAGGGTTATCCACCGGCCTATGCCGATGGCTTCCAGGACGGCTGCGGCAGTGGCCGCCAGGCCGCCGGGGTGATGGCCGGGGAGTTCCGCAAGGACGTCCCGCGCTACCTGCACAACCGCCAGTACGAAACCGGCTGGGACGACGGCTTCCGCCAGTGCCAGGCCATGCGCGAGAACCAGGACCAGCAGAACTACTACAACCGCCACTGGGACGAACGCGAAGAACGCTGGCAACAGGAAAAGGACCAGGGCGCGGCCCGGGTCTATCGGCGTTGAAAGGGTCGCAATCGGGCATCCACTGAAACCGCGCACCTGCCAGCATGGTCTTCTGGCAAAGGAGACCAGCAATGAGCCGAGCATTCGTCAACGAGGACCAGGCCGCGGCCCAGGCCAGCCAGCCGGTGGAGCGCAAGGTCAGCGACCAGCCCAACTACGTCACCGCCCAGGGCCTCGCCGCCTTGCAGCAGCGCGTGGCCGAACTCAATCGCCTGCGCAGCGACCTGCTCGCCCAGGGCGAACGCGCCGACAAGCAGACCCTGGCCGACACCGAACGCGACCTGCGCTACTTCAGCGCACGGCAACAGAGTGCCCAGGTAGTACCGGCGGCGACATCACGGGACAAGGTACAGATCGGCAGCCGGGTAACCTACGTCGATGAGCAGGACCGGCAACATGTGGTTCAACTGGTGGGGGAAGACCAGGCCGACATCGCTGCCGGCCTGGTCAACTGGGGTTCCCCGTTGGGCCGGGCACTGCTGGGAGCAGCACCCGGTGACGAGGTTGTGTGGCGACGACCGGCGGGCGATCAGGCGATCGAGGTCGTCACCATCGAGCCAGGGCTCGAAACTTAAACCACGCCCTGGGCCAGCATGGCGTCGGCGACTTTCACGAAGCCGGCGATGTTGGCGCCTTTCACGTAGTTGATACGGCCGTTTTCCTCACCGTAGTGCACGCAGGCATGGTGGATAGACTGCATGATGTTGTGCAGCTTGCTGTCCACTTCACCGGCAGTCCACAGCAGGCGCATGGCGTTCTGCGACATTTCCAGGCCGCTGACCGCAACGCCACCGGCGTTGGACGCCTTGCCCGGGGCGAAGAGGATGCCGGCTTCGATGAACAGGTCGACCGCTTCCAGGGTGGTCGGCATGTTGGCGCCTTCCGCTACGCAGATGCAACCGTTGGCCAGCAGCGCGCGGGCGTCGTCCAGGTCCAGTTCGTTCTGCGTGGCGCACGGCAGGGCGATGTCGCACGGCAGGCTCCATGGGCGCTGGCCGGCACGGAATTCCAGGCCGAACTGGGTCGCCAGTTCGCTCAGGCGGCCGCGCTTGACGTTCTTCAGCTCCATCAGCGCGTCCCACTGGGCATCGGTCAGGCCGGCTTCGGCGAACAGGGTGCCTTCGGAGTCGGACAGCGAGATGACCTTGCCGCCCAGGTCCATGACCTTGCGCGCGGCGTACTGGGCGACGTTGCCGGAGCCGGAGATGGCGACGCGGCGGCCGTCGATGCGCTTGTCTTCACGCTTGAGCATTTCCTCGGCGAAGTACACGCAGCCGTAGCCGGTGGCTTCCGGACGGATCAGGCTGCCGCCGTAGTTCATGCCCTTGCCGGTCAGCACGGAAGTGAACTGGTTGGCCAGGCGCTTGTACTGGCCGAACATGAAGCCGATTTCCCGCGCGCCCACGCCGATATCACCGGCCGGTACGTCAAGGTCGGCACCGATGTGGCGGTACAGCTCGCTCATGAAGGCCTGGCAGAAGCGCATGACTTCGGCATCGCTCTTGCCCTTCGGATCGAAGTCGGAGCCGCCCTTGCCGCCGCCCATGGGCAGGGAAGTCAGGGAGTTCTTGAACACCTGCTCGAAAGCCAGGAACTTCAGCACGCCGATGTTCACCGACGGGTGGAAGCGCAGGCCGCCCTTGTATGGGCCGATGGCGCTGCTCATCTGGATGCGGTAGCCGCGGTTGACCTGGACCTTGCCTGCGTCGTCGACCCAGGACACACGGAACAGGACAGCACGCTCAGGCTCGACCATGCGTTCGAGGATGCCGGCTTCGAGGTAGTGCGGGTTGGCTTCGAGGAAAGGCCAGAGGCTGCGCAGGACTTCTTCCACAGCCTGGTGGAATTCGGGTTGGGCAGGATCGCGTTGTTTCAGACGCGCGAGGAAGTGATCGACAGATTCAGTCATGAGTAGACATCTCACCGAGGGAGTTGGACTTTTTGGTTTTTTCGGGACTTTACCAAGAAGCAATCGCACTGGAACAGGGCAAGATGTCGTTTTTCTGAATTTTTTTGGTGCATTTCTGTAAATGTATACAGAATTCAAGGGCCTCATCGCTGGCAAGCCAGCCCACACAAGTACGGTGCTCGCAGTCCCCTGTGGGAGCTGGCTTGCCAGCGATGGGCAACCACCGACTGAACTCCAGGCACAAAAATGGGGCCACCAAGGGCCCCATTCCTGTGCATCAACAACCGGCCTTACTGGGCCAACTTCTTGTGCCGTACCCGGTGCGGCTGGGCAGCAGCATCGCCGAGGCGTTTCTTGCGATCCGCTTCGTACTCGGTGTAGTTACCCTCGAAGAACACCGCCTGCGAGTCATCCTCATAGGCCAGGATGTGGGTCGCGACGCGGTCCAGGAACCAGCGATCGTGGGAAATCACGATGGCGGCGCCCGGGAAGTCCAGCAGGGCTTCCTCCAGCGAACGCAGGGTTTCGACGTCCAGGTCGTTGGACGGTTCGTCGAGCAGCAGGACGTTGCCGCCCTCCTTCAGGGTCAGGGCCAGGTGCAGGCGGCCACGCTCACCACCGGACAGGTCCTTGACGAACTTCTGCTGGTCGCCGCCCTTGAAGTTGAAGCGACCGACGTAGGTACGCGACGGGATCTCGTAGTTGCCGATGCGGATCTGGTCGGAACCGTCGGAGATCTGCTGGAACACGGTCTTGCTGCCGTCCAGGTCCTCGCGGCTCTGGTCGACGCAGGCCAGTTGCACGGTTTCGCCGATCTCGATGCTGCCGGAGTCCGGTTGTTCCTTGCCCATCAGCATGCGGAACAGGGTCGATTTACCGGCACCGTTACCACCGATGACACCGACGATCGCGCCCTTGGGCATGGTGAACGACAGGTTGTCGATCAGCACGCGGTCGCCATAGCCCTTGGAGACGTTCTTGAACTCGATGACCTTGTCGCCCAGGCGCGGACCGGCCGGGATGTAGATCTCGTTGGTCTCGCTGCGCTTCTGGAATTCCTGCGACTGCATTTCCTCGAAGCGCGCCAGACGGGCCTTGGACTTGGACTGGCGGGCCTTGGCGCCTTTGCGCACCCACTCCAGTTCTTCCTTCATGGCCTTCTCGTGGGCCGACTGCTGCTTGGATTCCTGGGCCAGACGGTCGGACTTGGCTTCCAGCCAGCCCGAGTAGTTGCCTTCGTACGGAATGCCGGCGCCGCGGTCGAGTTCGAGGATCCAGCCAGCGACGTTGTCCAGGAAGTAACGATCGTGGGTGATCGCTACCACGGTGCCCGGGAAGTCGTGGAGGAAGTGTTCCAGCCAGGCGACGGAGTCGGCGTCCAGGTGGTTGGTCGGTTCGTCGAGGAGCAGCATGTCCGGGGCGGACAGCAGCAGGCGGCACAGGGCCACGCGGCGTTTTTCACCACCGGACAGGTGCTCGACCTTGGCGTCCCAGGCTGGCAGGCGCAGGGCGTCGGCGGCGACTTCCAGCTGGCGCTCCAGGTTGTGACCGTCGCTGGCCTGCAGGATGGCTTCCAGCTTGGCCTGCTCGGCGGCCAGCTTGTCGAAGTCGGCATCCGGTTCGGCGTAGGCGGCGTAGACCTCGTCCAGGCGGGCCTGGGCGTCCTTGATCACGCTGACCGCTTCCTCGACCACTTCGCGCACGGTCTTGGCCGGATCCAGCTGCGGCTCCTGCGGCAGGTAGCCGACGTTCAGCTCGGGCATCGGACGGGCTTCGCCGTCGAACTCGGTGTCGACGCCCGCCATGATCTTCAGCAGGGTGGACTTACCCGAGCCGTTGAGGCCGAGCACGCCGATCTTGGCGCCGGGGAAGAACGACAGGGAGATGTTCTTGAGGATTTCACGCTTGGGCGGAACAACCTTGCTCAGCCGGTGCATGGTGTAAACGTATTGAGCCAAAATGCGGACCTCGCTCGAATCGTTGGAAAAGCCCCGTCCTCGGGACAGGGCTGGAACAAACCGGGTATCGGGCCGGCGTCGCTGCGCGTGCGGGTTTTCCCGGGGCAGGAGCGCGGCGGGTACAGGCCGTGGCCTCACCCTTGTGCTACGGATAGTCGGAACCGCTAAGGTTACCCGAACTGGGCGACGGCGGGCAGGGGTCAGGCCGGTGCAACCCTTACCGCCGGGCGCGACGCGGGGCGGCATTCCGATGAACAGGACTGGCACTTTGCCACACTTCAGGGCATGCTAGCCGCCCTTCGGGCGTCCGGCTTATAGTGCAGCCCAGGATCGCCACCCGTGTGGTCGGCACTGACCACGCGCCGCTGTCCCAGCCTTACCGCAGGATCACCGTTTGACCAATCTCAATCAGCCGTCTTCCTCGCGCAAAGCCTCCGTCGCGTCGGGTCAGTCCTTGCGCGGCTCGTTGAAGGGTGCCCTGGCGATCCTGGTCCTGCTGCTGCTCGCCCTGCTGTTCTGGCAGACCCTGGAACAATACCGCCACACCCTGACCGACCGTCGCCAGCACAGCATCGACGCCAGCGCCGAACTGGCCGAGCGGATGAACCTGAACCTGGCCCTGGAAGCCCAGGGCGTGCGCGCCCTGCTGCCCGCCTCGGCCCCGGACGCCGAAGCCATGCCGGCGCTGTTCAGCCGCCTGCACCAGCGCCTGCCACACCTCGACAGCCTGGCCTGGGTGAGCGCCGACGGACGGATCCTGCGCGACAGCCTCGACCAGTCCCCCGACCAGCCAGCCATGGCCGGCCTGCTGCGGCGCAACCAGCAGGACGAGCACTTCTTCAGCAACGCCGAGGGCAATGCCTTCGTCTACCTGCTGCTGCGCCAGGACGACAAGTCGGACAGCGCCTACTGGCTGCTGCGTTTCGAGCCGGGCTGGTACCAGCAACTGGCCGAGCGCCTGGAACACCCCAACCGGCCGCAATGGCAACTGGAAAACGGTCAGACCGCCGAGACCCTCAGCGATCACCTGCACCATCGTCCGCCGCCCTCGGCCAACAGCGAGGAAGCGCCGTTGCAAAGCGTGGTGCTGACCTTCCTCGATCACAGCGACTGGCAACTGCGCGGCTTCCACGACGCCGAGCGCAGCCGCCGCGAACTGCTGCCGGCGCTGGTGGGCAAGGCCATGCTGGTACTGCTCTGCGCGGTGCTGCCGCTGCTGGCGCTGTTCAACATGCGCCGGCGCAACCTGGCCCTGCAGGAAAGCCGCCGGCGCTACCAGGACATCTTCGAAAGCACCGGCGTCGCCCTCTGCGTGCTCGATCTTTCCGCCCTGCCGGCGCTCCTCGACCGCCTGCGCCTGCGCAGCCGCTTCGAACTGGAACAGCGCCTGGACAGCGACCCGGCGCTGCGCGACCTGCTGTTGCGCGAACTGAAGGTCACCGAGGTCAACCAGGTCGCCCTGCAACTGCTCGGCGTCGATTGCAGCGAAGGCGCCTGGCGCCACCTGATCACCGGCAATGCCCTGGACCGTGACGGCGTCGGCCTGCACCTGGTGGGCGCCCTGCTCGACCAGCAGGCGCAGCTCGAACTGGAAGTGCGCCTGCCCACCGAGCAGGGCCTCGACCAGCACCTGTGGTTGATGGTGCGCTTCCCGGAACAGCGCCGCGACTACAAGGCGGTGATCCTCAGCATCAGCGACATCACCAGCCGCAAGCGCGTCGAACTGTCGCTGCTGGAGCGCGAGAGCTTCTGGTCCGACGTGGTCCGCACCGTGCCCGACCAGCTCTACGTGCAGGACGTGCAAAGCCTGCGGATGATCTTCAGCAACCGCCACCTCGGCCAGACCCTGGGCTACGAGCGCCACGAGCTGGCGCGCATGGGCGAGTTCTTCTGGGAAATCCTCCTGCACCCGGAAGACGCCGCGCTGTACCGTGCCCTGCGCCAGCAACAGCGCGAGAGCGGCTACCTGGAGCAGTTGCACTGCCAGTTGCGCTTCCGCCATCACGACCAGCGCTGGCGCCGCTACGACATCCGCGAGCAGGTGCTGACCCGCGATGCCGCCGGCAATGTCACGCGGATCATCGGCGTGGCCAAGGACGTCACCGACCAGCTCGAAGCCAGCGAGTCCCTGCGTGACAGCGAGCAGCGCTACCGCATGCTCGCCGAAAGCATCAGCGACGTGATCTTCTCCACCGACGACCAGCTGCAGCTCAACTACGTCAGCCCGTCGGTGCGCTCGGTGCTGGGCTACGACGTCGAGTGGATCTTCAACAACGGCTGGCAGTCGACCATCGCCAACCCGGCGCAACTGGCCGGCCTTTACACCCTGGTCGACCGGGTCAACCGCGCCCTCGGCGACGCCGCGCAACTGGAAGCCCTGCGCACCCAGGTGCCGACCCAGCTGTTCCTGTTCGACTGCCTGCGGGCCGATGGCCGCAAGATCCCCATCGAACTGCGCCTGGTGCTGGTGTGGGACGAGCACGACCAGTTCGGCGGCATCCTCGGTGTCGGCCGCGACATCAGCCAGCAGCGCCGCGCGGAAAAAGACCTGCGCATGGCAGCGACGGTATTCGAGCACTCCACCTCGGCAATCCTCATCACCGACCCGGCCGGCTACATCGTCCAGGCCAACGAGGCATTCAGCCGGGTCAGCGGCTATGCGGTGCGCGACGTCCTCGACCAGTTGCCGAGCATGCTCACCGTGGACGACCAGCAGGAATCGCACCTGCGCTACGTGCTCAAGCAATTGCACCAACGCGGCACCTGGGAAGGCGAGGTGTGGCTCAAGCGCCGCAGCGGCGAGCATTACCCGGCGTGGGTCGGCATCACCGCAGTGCTCGACGACGAGGGCGACCTGGCCAGCTACGTGTGCTTCTTCACCGACATCAGCGAGCGCAAGGCCAGCGAACAGCGCATCCACCGCCTGGCCTACTACGACGCCCTCACCCACCTGCCCAACCGCACGCTGTTCCAGGACCGCCTGCACACCGCGCTGCAGCAGGCCGAGCGGCACAAGTCGTGGGTAGTGCTGATGTTCCTCGACCTCGACCGTTTCAAGCCGATCAACGACTCCCTCGGCCACGCCGCCGGCGACCGCATGCTCAAGGACATGGCCGAGCGCCTGCTGGACTGCGTCGATGACGACGACACCGTGGCGCGCATGGGCGGCGACGAGTTCACCCTGCTCCTGCAGCCGCGGGCCACCCGCGAGATGGCACTGAACCGGGCCATCCACGTCGCCGAGCAGATCCTCGGCAGCCTGGTGCGACCGTTCGTCCTGGAAAACCGCGAGTTCTTCGTCACCGCCAGTATCGGCATCGCCCTCAGCCCGCAGGACGGCAGCGAGCTGAGCCAACTGATGAAGAACGCCGACACCGCGATGTACCACGCCAAGGAGCGCGGCAAGAACAACTTCCAGTTCTACCAGGCGGACATGAACGCCAGCGCCCTGGAGCGCCTGGAACTGGAAAGCGACCTGCGCCACGCCCTGGAGCAGAACGAGTTCATCCTTTATTACCAGCCGCAGTTCAGCGGCGACGGCAAGCGCCTGACCGGTGCCGAGGCGCTGCTGCGCTGGCGTCATCCGCAGCGGGGGCTGGTGCCGCCAGGGGACTTCATCCCGGTCATGGAAGAGCTGGGCCTGGTGGTGGACGTGGGCGACTGGGTCATCGCCGAAGCCTCGCGCCAGCTCAAGGCCTGGCACCAGGCGCGGGTGCGGGTACCGAAGGTCTCGGTGAACATCTCGGCGCGGCAGTTCTCCGACGGCCAGCTGGGCAATCGCATCGCCAGCATCCTCAAGGACACCGGCCTGCCGCCGGCGTGCCTGGAGCTGGAGCTGACCGAAAGTATCCTGATGCGCGAAGTGCACGAGGCCATGCAGATCCTCGACAGCCTGAAGAACCTCGGCCTGAGCATCGCGGTCGACGACTTCGGCACCGGTTACTCGTCGCTCAACTACCTCAAGCAGTTCCCCATCGACGTGCTGAAGATCGACCGCACCTTCGTCGACGGTTTGCCGGAAGGCGAGCAGGACGCGCAGATCGCCCGCGCCATCATCGCCATGGCCCACAGCCTCAACCTCGCGGTGATCGCCGAGGGCGTGGAAACCCACGAGCAACTGGAGTTCCTGCGCGAGCACGGTTGCGACGAGGTGCAGGGTTATCTGTTCGGGCGACCGATGCCGGCCAACCAGTTCGAGGCGCAGTTCAGCAACGAAACATTGTTCATGCTGGAGTAGCCCGGGAATTCATGCTGCTTGAATCCCATTTGTCTGCCAGATGATCCCCTTTCATATGCCAGATAAAAGTCTATGGGGTAGAATGCCGGCCTATTTCAGCCCGATCCTTGAGGACCGCCATGTTCAGCCGTGATTTGACCATTGCCAAGTACGACGCCGAGCTCTTCGAAGCCATGCAGCAGGAAGCCCAGCGCCAGGAAGAGCACATCGAGCTGATCGCTTCGGAGAACTACACCAGCCCAGCCGTGATGGAAGCCCAAGGCTCGGTTCTGACCAACAAGTACGCCGAAGGCTACCCAGGCAAGCGTTACTACGGTGGTTGCGAGTACGTCGACGTGGTCGAGCAACTGGCCATCGACCGCGCCAAGGAGCTGTTCGGCGCCGACTACGCCAACGTCCAGCCGCACGCCGGTTCGCAAGCCAACGCCGCGGTCTACCTGGCCCTGCTGTCGGCTGGCGACACCATCCTCGGCATGAGCCTGGCACACGGCGGCCACCTGACCCACGGCGCCTCCGTGAGCTCGTCGGGCAAGCTGTACAACGCCATCCAGTACGGCATCGACGGCAACGGCCTGATCGACTACGACGAAGTCGAGCGCCTGGCGGTCGAGCACAAGCCGAAGATGATCGTTGCCGGCTTCTCGGCCTACTCGCAGGTCCTGGACTTCGCCCGTTTCCGTGAAATCGCCGACAAGGTCGGTGCCTACCTGTTCGTCGACATGGCCCACGTCGCTGGCCTGGTTGCCGCTGGCGTGTACCCGAACCCTGTTCCGTTCGCCGACGTCGTCACCACCACCACCCACAAGACCCTGCGTGGTCCACGTGGCGGCCTGATCCTGGCCCGTGCCAACGCCGACATCGAGAAGAAGCTGAACTCCGCGGTCTTCCCGGGCGCCCAGGGCGGCCCGCTGGAGCACGTGATCGCCGCCAAGGCCATCTGCTTCAAGGAAGCGCTGCAGCCTGAGTTCAAGGCCTACCAGCAGCAGGTCGTGAAGAACGCCCAGGCCATGGCCAGCGTCTTCATCGAGCGCGGTTTCGACGTGGTGTCCGGTGGCACCCAGAACCACCTGTTCCTGCTGTCGCTGATCAAGCAGGAAATCTCCGGTAAGGATGCCGACGCTGCCCTGGGCCGCGCCTACATCACCGTGAACAAGAACTCCGTGCCTAACGACCCACGTTCCCCGTTCGTCACCTCCGGCCTGCGCTTCGGTACCCCAGCGGTCACCACTCGCGGCTTCAAGGAAGCCGAGTGCAAGGAACTGGCTGGCTGGATCTGCGACATCCTCGCCGACCTGAACAACGAAGCGGTGATCGATGCCGTTCGCGAGAAGGTCAAGGCCATCTGCAAGAAGCTGCCTGTCTACGGCAACTGATTCAGGGCTGAACTGAAAAACCGATGCCGGGTGACCGGCATCGGTTTTTTTGTGCCTGCAAGATCGCCACCGCCCCCTGTGGGAGCTGGCTTGCCAGCGATGAGGCCGGCCCGGGCAATGATGTTGTCAGATCGGGCCAAATCGCTGGCAAGCCAGCTCCCACAGGGATCTCCGCTGTTCCTCGGGTCAGTGCGCCAACGCCTCGAACCCCGCCCGGATCTTCTCTTCCGGCAACTGATCGGCAATGAACACCATCACGCTCTCGCGCACCTCCCCCTCCGCCCACTCGGTATCCCAGTCGAAGCCATACAGCTTCAACACTCCCTGGAACACCAGCCGCCGATCCTCGCCAGCGACATTCAGCACGCCCTTGTAGCGCAGCAACTGCTTGCCATGCTCTTCCAGCAACTCGTTCATGAAGTCGCTGAGGCGATCGATATCCAGCGGCGTCTCCGTGCGCAGCACCAGGCTGGTGATCCGGTCCGGCGTGGCGGTCCCACCCACCGGCCGCAGGATCATCCCGCCACCGAGGTCGGCATTGAGGTTGAAGCCGCGCACATCCAGCAACTCGGCCAGATCGATCTGGCCATGATCCACCACCCGCACCGGCGCGCGGCGGTTGATGCGGCCCAGGCGTGCGGTCAGCGCCTCGACCGTGGCGTCGTCCACCAGGTCGGTCTTGCTCAGCAGCAAGCGGTCGGCAAACCCGACCTGGGCCTGGGCGATGGCCTGGGTCAGGTGCAGCTCGGCATGTGCCGCGTCCACCAGGGTGATGATGCCGTCGAGGATGTAGCGCTCGCGCAGTTCCTCGTCGATGAAGAAGGTCTGCGCCACCGGCGCCGGGTCGGCCAGGCCGGTGCACTCGATCACCAGGCGGTCGAAGGCGATCTCGCCGCTGTCCAGGCGCTCCAGCAACAGGTACAGGGCCTTGGTCAGGTCGGTGTGGATGCTGCAGCAGACACAGCCGTTGGCCAGGGTCATGACCTGCACCGGCGCATCGCCCAGCAGTTGGCTGTCGATGCCGGCATCGCTGAATTCGTTCTCGATGACGGCGATTTTCAGGCCGTGCTCGGCCTTGAGGATGTGCCGCAGCAAGGTGGTCTTGCCGGCACCCAGGAAGCCACTGAGCACGGTCACGGGAATTGGGGAATGCACGCGGGAAATTCTCCTGACGCTGAAAATGACTGTGGGAGCCCGGCGCACCGGGCTCCCACAGGTTCTGTCACTGACTCAAGCGCGGTCTTTCAACAGCACTTGGGTCCACCCTTGCCGCCGTAACGGGCTTCCTGGCGTTCGCGGAAGAACGCCTCGTAGCTCATCACCGGCTTGTCCGGGTGCTTCTTCTGCATGTGCTCGACATAGTTGTCGTAGTCGGGCATCCCGACCATCAGGCGGGCTGCCTGCCCCAGGTACTTACCCAGTCGACCCAGGTCGTTGAACATGACTTCTATCCTCTATCAAGCGTCCGGCACAGCCTGGAACGGCGTTTCCTTGTCGCTGCGCTCTTTCTTGCCCAGGGCGGCGTAGCCGACCTTGAGCGCGAAGAACAGGATGCTGAACACAACGACCAGGAACAGCACGGTCAGGCCAGCGTTGGTGTAGGCGTTGAAGATCACGTGCTGCATCTGCCCGATGTCCTTGGCCGGGGCCAGGACCTGGCCTGCGTCCAGCGCGGTGCTGTACTTGTTGGCCAGGGCCAGGAAGCCGACGGCCGGGTTGGGGTCGAACAGCTTGATCAGGCCCGCAGTGGTGGTGCAGATCAGCAGCCATACCGCCGGAACCAGGGTGACCCAGATGTAGCGCTGGCGCTTCATCTTGATCAGGACCACGGTACCCAGCATCAGGGCGATACCGGCGAGCATCTGGTTGGAGATGCCGAACAGCGGCCACAAGGTGTTGATGCCACCCAGCGGATCGATCACGCCCTGGTACAGCAGGTAGCCCCAGAGCGCCACGCAGCCGGCGGTGGCGAGCAGGTTGGCGCCCCACGACTCGGTGCGCTTCAGCGCCGGGATGAAGCTGCCCAGCAGGTCCTGGAGCATGAAGCGACCGGCACGGGTACCGGCGTCCACCGCAGTGAGGATGAACAGCGCCTCGAACAGGATCGCGAAGTGGTACCAGAAGGCCATGGTGTTTTCACCCGGCAGCACCTGGTGGAGGATCTGCGCGATACCTACCGCCAGGGTCGGCGCACCGCCGGCACGGGCCAGGATGGTGTGCTCGCCGATGTCGCGGGCGGTCGCTTCCAGTTGCTCCGGAGTGATGGTGAAGCCCCAGCTGCTGACGGTCTGCGCCACCGACACGACGTCGGAACCGACCACCGCGGCCGGGCTGTTCATGGCGAAGTACACGCCCGGCTCGATCACCGAGGCGGCGACCATGGCCATGATGGCGACGAACGACTCCATCAGCATGCCGCCGTAGCCGATGTAGCGGGCGTTGACTTCGTTGTCCAGCAGCTTGGGCGTGGTCCCCGAGGAGATCAGCGCGTGGAAGCCGGACACCGCGCCGCAGGCGATGGTGATGAACAGGAACGGGAACAGGGTGCCCTTCCACACCGGGCCGGTGCCGTCGGTGAACTGGGTCAGCGCCGGCATTTTCAGCTCGGGCGCGATGATCAGGATGCCGATGGCCAGCGCGACGATGGTGCCGATCTTGAGGAAGGTCGACAGGTAGTCACGCGGCGCCAGCACCAGCCACACCGGCAGCACGGCGGCGACGAAGCCGTAGCCCACCAGCATCCAGGTGATCTGCACGCCGGTGAAGGTGAACGCCGGGCCCCACACCGGATCCGCGGCGACCTGGCCCCCCCGCCAGATCGACAGGAGCAGCAGGACCACGCCGATCACCGAGATCTCGCCGATGTGCCCCGGGCGGATGTAGCGCATGTAGATGCCCATGAACATCGCGATCGGGATGGTCGCCATCACGGTGAACATGCCCCATGGGCTCTCGGCCAGGGCCTTCACCACGATCAGCGCCAGCACCGCGAGGATGATGATCATGATCAGGAAGCAGCCGAACAGGGCGATGGTCCCCGGGATGCGGCCCATTTCCTCGCGCACCATGTCGCCCAGGGAACGGCCGTTGCGGCGGGTGGAGAGGAACAGGATCATGAAGTCCTGCACCGCACCGGCCAGCACCACGCCGGCGATCAGCCACAGGGTACCGGGCAGGTAGCCCATCTGTGCGGCAAGGACCGGGCCCACCAGGGGACCGGCGCCGGCGATGGCGGCGAAGTGGTGACCGAAGAGAATGTGCTTGTTGGTCGGGACGTAGTCCAGGCCATCGTTGTTGAGCACCGCAGGCGTAGCCCGGCGCGGGTCCAGTTGCATCACCTTGGTGGCGATGAACAGGCTGTAGTAACGGTACGCGACCAGGTAGATCGCCACCGAGGCGACGACAATCCACAAGGCATTGATGGCTTCGCCACGCCGCAGGGCAACCACCCCGAGCGCACAGGCCCCTAGTACTGCCAGCGCCAGCCAGGGGATATGGCGGGCCAGGCTATTATTGTTGTTCATGGTTCGCTTCCAGCTAGTGGATAAAAGATAGCCTTCCGAGTCTAGCGAGAGTCACCGGAAAGGCCAGCCCCAACGTTGGTCTAGAGCCTCCAAGGCCCATGGCCACCACGCAAGATTGCGCCCCTTGGCAGACGCTGGCAAGCACTGCGCTATAGTTCAGAAGTCACCCCGGAGGCCCGAGCATGAACGAGCAAAACGAACGTCGCCGCTTCAAACGCATTGCCTTCGATGCCCCCACCGAACTGATCCAGGGCCAGCGCCGCTGGCCGGTCGAACTGATCGACATTTCCCTCAAGGGCGTGCTGGTCGAATCCCCCGCCGACTGGGACGGCGACGCCGAGCAGCTGTTCGATGCCGAAATCCACCTGAACAAGGACGCCAAGGTAGCGATGCAGGTGCAACTGCGTCACGTCGAGAACACCCAGCTGGGCTTCATCTGCCTGCACATCGATATCGACTCGATGGGACATTTGCGCCGTCTTATAGAGCTGAACCTGGCAAATCGCACCGAACTGGAGCGTGAATTCCACGAATTGATCGAAGTTTAAAAACTTTTAGCCTGCTATCGATTTCCCCTCCCCCAGCTTTCTTGTCCACTCAGACAGCTTTTTTCGCGCTGTACACGGTTTTTTCATAGCCGTGACACAGCGCGCCTGCATAACTGGAACGATTGATGCAAAGCGTAAACGGCCAAATCTATGGCCCTACTGTTCCTGCGCCAATCGATAAATTGTATACAATTGTGCTGGAAATCGAATGCATGGAGTGTCTACAGTAGCGCCACAACAATAAAACAGAGACCCATGCTCCCATGAACATGTCCGCACCCAGCACGTCTCCCGCCCAACGTCCCGAGGACGAAAACCTCGGCCTTGGGGCCAACCTGGCTTATGGCCTGCAGCACGTACTGACCATGTATGGCGGTATCGTCGCCGTACCCCTGATCCTCGGCCAGGCGGCCGGCCTGACACCGGCCGAGATCGGCCTGCTGATCGCCGCCTCGCTGTTCGCCGGTGGCCTGGCCACACTCCTGCAAACCCTCGGCCTGCCGTTCTTCGGCTGCCAGCTGCCGCTGGTCCAGGGCGTGTCGTTCGCCGGGGTGGCGACCATGGGTGCGATCATCAGCACCGAAGGCGGTGGTGGCCTGCCGGGCGTGCTCGGTGCGGTGATGGCGGCCTCGTTCATCGGCTTCCTGATCACCCCGATCTTCTCGCGCATCACCAAGTTCTTCCCGCCGCTGGTGACCGGCATCGTCATCACCACCATCGGCCTGACCCTGATGCCGGTGGCGGCACGCTGGGTGATGGGCGGCAACAGCAAGTCGCCGGACTTCGGCAGCATGGCCAACATCGGCCTGGCGGCGCTGACCTTCGGCATCGTGCTGGCCCTGAGCAAGCTGGGCAGCGCAGCCATCTCGCGGCTGTCGATCCTGCTGGCGATGGTCATCGGCACCCTGATCGCCTGGTCGCTGGGCATGGCCGACTTCAGCAAGGTCCTGGAAGGCCCGATGGTGGCGTTCCCGACGCCGTTCCACTTCGGCATGCCGACCTTCCACATCGCCGCGATCCTGTCGATGTGCATCGTGATCATCGTGACCCTGGTGGAAACCTCGGCGGACATCCTCGCCGTCGGTGAAATCATCGACACCAAGGTCGACTCCCGCCGCCTCGGTGACGGCCTGCGCGCCGACATGGCATCGAGCATCCTGGCGCCGATCTTCGGTTCCTTCACCCAGAGCGCCTTCGCCCAGAACGTCGGCCTGGTGGCCGTGACCGGCGTGAAGAGCCGCTACGTGGTGGCCACTGGCGGGGTGATCCTGGTGATCCTCGGCCTGCTGCCGATCATGGGCCGGGTGATCGCCGCCGTACCGACCTCGGTGCTCGGTGGTGCCGGTATCGTGCTGTTCGGCACCGTGGCCGCCAGCGGTATCCGCACCCTGTCCAAGGTGGAATACAAGAACAACATGAACCTGATCATCGTCGCCGCCTCCCTGGGCTTCGGCATGATCCCGATCGCTGCACCGAACTTCTACGATCACTTCCCGCGCTGGTTCGAAACCATCTTCCACTCGGGTATCAGCTCGGCTGCGATCATGGCCATTGCCCTGAACCTGCTGTTCAACCACTTCAAGGCCGGCAACTCGGACCAGCAGTCGGTGTTCGCCGCAGGTTACGAGCGCACGGTGGTCTACTCCGATATCTCCGCCCTGCGTGACGGCGACTACTTCAAGGACGGCAAGCTGTTCGATGCCGACGGCAAGGAAATCCCGACGGTCGCCGAAGGAGAACATGCCGGAACGGCGTCACGACGAAAGGCCGTCGCTGAACACTGATGACACGGCAGTAGCAACAGGGGCCGGTGCGCAAGCATCGGCCCCTTTTTCATTGGTTGGCGCGCGAATATTTAGTTCAACAATCCGACATACAGTTATGGCACTTTGCCGTCACCGGTCTATCGTCAACGGGCCCGAACGGAATACCCCTCACACGGAACAGGAAGAACGTGAACATGACTTATGTACGCAAGGATTTGTGGAAGCTCGGCGAAACCTGGAACCCGACCCTGCTGTGGTACGCCAAGGCTGTGCGGGAACTGCAGACCCGCCCGATCACCGACCCGACCAGTTGGCGCTTCCTCGCCGCGATCCACGGCTTCGACGAGAGCCTGTGGAAAACCGACGGCTACTACAGCCCAGGCGAAAAGCTGCCCGCCCTCGCGGATCGTGAACTGTTCTGGGACCAATGCCAGCACCGCACCTGGTTCTTCCTTCCCTGGCACCGCCCTTACCTGCTGGCGTTCGAGAACATCGTGCGCGCCGCAGTGGTCAAGCTGGGTGGCCCGGCGGACTGGACCCTGCCGTACTGGGACTACGATGACTACAAAGAGCGCCCGGAAACCCTCGGCCTGCCCCAGGAGTTCTACGACAAGACCCTCCCCGACGGCACGCCGAACCCGCTCGCCCTGCCGGTGGACCTGCGCTATGGCATGGACGGCAATGGCACCATCACCCTCGCTACCGTGCAGCTCGAACTGGCCAAGGCCATCACCGAAGGGCAGTACAAGGGCGTGCAGGGTGGCAGCCCGGGCTTCGGTGGCCCGGTCACCGGCTTCCAGCATGGCCGCAACCGCGACTATCCATTCGGCCTGCTGGAAAGCAGCCCGCACAACAACGTGCACAACATGGTCGGCGGCGACAACGGCGAGCCGGATACCTCCCCGAGCTACCATGAAGGCCTGATGTCCGATCCGCGGACCGCCGGTCTCGACCCGATCTTCTGGCTGCACCACGCGAACATCGACCGCCTGTGGCAGGTCTGGCTCAACCGCGACCCGAGCCACCAGAACCCCACCGAGTCCGATTTCGTCGATGGCCCGCCCGCCGGGCGTCCGTTCATCTTCCCGGATGCCAACGGCGAAAGCACCTTCTGGAAAGTCGGCCAGACCCTCGACCTGAAGGCGCTGGGCTATACCTACGAAAGCTTCCACGATCCCGTCCCGAAAGCCCCGAAGGTGCTGAAGGAAGCCGTCGCCTTCGCCCCACCCCCAACGGTGGCCGCCGTGAAAGAGCCTGTCGTCGAACTGATCGGTGCCAACAGCACCAGCCTCAAGCTGCAAGGCAGCAAGGTCGCCACCCAGGTGCGCCTGGACAAACCCGGTGTGGCACGGGTGGCGAAGAATCTCGCCGCCAAAGGCCTGCGTGCGCTCGCGGCCACCGCGCCCGAGCACGAACGGGTGTTCCTCAACCTGGAGAACATCCGCGCACGGCGTAACAACCTGTTCCTGGAGGTCTACGTCAACGTGCCGGATGGCGAGCAACCCGGTGCCCATCCGGAACTGCGCGCCGGTGGCGTTTCCCTGTTCGGTGCCAAGGCCGCCAGTGATGCCAACGATCCACACGGCGGTGGCGGCGTCAGCGCCTCGCTGGAGATCACCGCTATCGTCGAGGCCTTGCGCGCCACCGGTGGCCTGGACCTGGAGCACCTGCAAGTCAGCCTGTACCCGGACAAGGAACTGGGCGCCGGCGACGATGTTTCGGTAGGCCGCATCAGCATCTACCGCCAGGGCGAGTGAGCATGAGCGTCAGGCAAACCGCCCTTGTCTGGCTGCACAGCCCCTGGCCATGGCTGGCCACCGCCAGCCTGGCCGGCTGGGCCGCTCTGCTGGCGACGCCGCCACAATCGGCACTGCCCGCGTTCTGCGGTTCCATGGTCGACTTGCTGACGGCACTGGGCTGGCGCGGGATTTCCCAGGCGCTGGTGCTCGACCCGCTGGGACTGTGGCAGTCATGGCTGGTGATGGTCCTGGCGATGATGCCGTTGCTGCTCGCGGGGCCCATGGCCACGCTGTGGCAACGCAGCCTGCCACGCCGCCGCCCGCTGGCGATGTCGCTGTTCGTGGCGGGTTACGCGCTGGTCTGGAGTGCGGCGGGAATTGTCCTGACCCTGTTGTCCATCAGCCTCACCTTGCTGGCGGGCGCCAGTACGTGGCTCGCCACGGCGCTGGCGCTGCTGGCGGTCCTGCTCTGGCAGGCCTCGCCGCTCAAGCAGAAAAGCCTCAATCGCTGCCATGCCTCGCCGCGGATCTCCGCATTCGGCTGGCAGGTGGCGCGGGATTGCCTGAGCTATGGGATGAGCAAAGGTGCCTGGTGCGTGCTCGCCTGCTGGCCGGTGATGCTCCTGCCCATGCTGGTGCAGCAGGGGCATCTGCTGGTGATGCTGCTGTGCAGCCTGTGGCTGGTCCACGAGCGCCTGCGCATGCCACGCCTGGCGCGGTGGCGCTGGCCGTTGCCGCTGCCTCAGCGGCTGGCGGTCACCGGTGTACCACGGGCGACGAAGTACCTGTCCAGCCGTTGCAAGTCACTGGCTTCCAAGGTCCCCGCCAGATAGTGAACCTGTAACCAGGCCCGCAGGTAGTCATAGCGGGCCTGGGCCAGGTCACGCCGGGCGCTGTACAGCTGCTGCTCGGCATTCAGCACGTCGAGATTGACCCGCTCCCCTCCCGCCACGCTCTTGCGCGTCGCCTCGATCAGGCGGTCCGCCGATTCCTCCGCCAGTTCATAGGCACGGATCTTCGCCACGCTGCTGGCACACAGGTTGAACTGCTTGCGCAACTCGTTGAGGGTCTCGTTGACCAGGCCGTCCAGCTGGTACTGCACCTGGTCGCGCTGGGCCGTGGCCTGCCGGGTCGCCGCCGAGACCCCGCCGCCGGCGAACAGTGGCATGCTCAGCTGGATGCCGATGCTGTCGGTGTCGTAGCGCTGGTTGTAGGTGCTCTCGGAACTTGAGCTGGAACGTCCGGTGCTGGCATAGGCGCTGAGGCTGGGCAGGTGCCCGGCGCGGTTGCGCTCGATGCCCTGGTCGGCGACGTCCACGGCATGCCGCTGGGCGATCAGCTGGGCGTTGTTGCCCACCGCCAGGGTGCGCCAGTGCTCGAAGTTGCCCGGTGCCAGCGGCTCCACCTTGAACCCTTTGGCCAGCGGCGCCAGGTCTTGCACCTCCACCGGCTCGCCGATGATCGCCTGCAGGGCGCGCAAGGCGGCGTCCAGATTGTCCGTGGATTCGATCTCCTGGGCCTTGGCCAGCTCGTAGCGAGCCTGGGTTTCCAGGACATCGGTGCGGGTGCCCTCGCCGCCCTTGAACAGGCGCTCGTTGAGGGTCAGCTGTTCGGCGTAGGCCCGCCGTTGCGCCTGGGCCAGGGCGATCTGCTCGTTGGCGAACAGCGCTTCGCTGTAGGCCTGGAACAGACGCACCGCCAGCTCCTGTCCACGTCCGCGGAACTGCGCATCGGCCAGCAGCGCCTTGGCCACGCCCTGGCGGTACTCGGCCCAGGCCGCGTAGTCGAACAGCGGCTGCTGCAAGGTCAGGGTAGAGGTGTAGCTGCGGTAGTCGCGCTGGGTGGTGAGGTTACCGACGCTGGTGGCCTGGGTCACCTCGGAGTCGTTGCGCGCGTTGGTGTAGCGGTACGACAGGTTGGGCAGCAGGCGCGCACGGCCGATGGCGCGGTTCTCCAGGCCAGCATCGCGCTCGGCGATGGCGGCATGGAAGGTCGGGTCGTTGCGCAGGGCCAGGGCGTAGGCATCGCTCAATTCGAGGGCCGTGGCGGGCAGGCTCAGGCCCAGCAGCATCAGGCAGGACAGCAGGCGCATCATTCCTCCGCCAGGGCGACGTGGGCCCGGTCGGTCAATGGCTTGAACAGGTAGTTGAGCAGCGAGCGCTCGCCGGTGCGGACGAAGGCTTCCACCGGCATGCCCGGACGGATGTCCTTGCCTTGCAACTGACGCAGCCCCTCTTCACCGACCCGCACCCGCACCTGGTAATACGGCTGGCCGTTCTTCTCGTCCACCAGGCGATCGGCAGACACCAGGGTCACCTCGCCCTCGACCCGTGGCGTGGTGCTCTGGTTGAAGGCGACGAACAGCAGTTCCACCGGCAGCCCCGGGTGCAGGCGGTCGATCAGTTCCACCGAGGCGCGGGCATCCACCAGCAGCGGCACGTCGCGGGGCACGATCTCCATCAGCGACTGGCCGCGGGCGATCACCCCGCCATTGGTGAACACGCTGGAACCCACCACGGTACCGCTGGCCGGCGCCTTGACCTCGGTGCTGGCCAGGTCGAAGGCGGCGCTGCGCAGGCGGTTGTCGAGGTCGGCAGCGCTGGACTGCGCCTCGGTCAGTTGCTGGCTGACCTCGCGCTGGTACTCCTGCTGGCGCTGGGTGATGCGCAGCTTGAGTTCCTGCAATTGACGACGGGTACGACCGAGGTTGCCGAGGTCTTCGGAGATCGCGCCGTTGACCTGGGCGTACAGGCGCTCGTTCTCCAGCAGCCGGTTGCGCGGGATATAGCCGTCGCGGGCGAGTTCGCGCAGGCCTTGCAGTTGCTCCTGCAAGGCGGCGCGCTGTTCCTGCCTGGCGGCCATCGAGCCTTGCAGGCCATCGAGGCTGGCTTGAGCACCGCCGATGTTCTCGCGCAGGCCGGCCAGTTCCATGTCCAGGGCCTGGTGGCGGCTGGTCAGCAACTGGCGCTGGGTTTCAAGGATGGCGGCGAGCCAGGGCTCGCTGGCGTCCTTCGATAAGTCGGGAGGAAACTGCACCGTGGCCTGGCCGGCACGCTCGGCGAGCAGTCGCGCCTGCATGGCCCGGGCGGTGAGCAACTGCACCCGCAGCGACTCGTACTGGGCCCGGGCCTGGGTCGCGTCGAGGCGCAGCAGCACCTGCCCCGCCGTGACCTGGTCGCCATCGCGCACCAGCAACTGTTCGATCACCCCGCCGGTGGGGTGCTGCACAGCCTGGCGGCTGCCGGCCACGACGACGTTGCCGGACAGCGGCACGCCCTTGTCCAGCGGCGCCAGGGCGGCCCAGAGCATGAAGCCGCCGAACCCGGCGATGACCATCCACAGCCCGATCCGCGCCGGGCGGCGCTCGTCCATGTCCAGGACATTGCTGGCCCGGGCCGTGGATTTCGGCTCGGGAAGGGAAACGCTTGCATTCATCGGTCAGGCTCTCGGTGTGCCGTAGCTCATGCTCACGGTGGTGGGGCTGCGCACTGCGGCAGGGCTCGGTACGGCTGTTGGACGGGCATTGCGCTGCAGGTCCTGAAGCACCCGGGCGGTGGGGCCGAAGGCCTGCAGCTGGCCGTTCTGCAGCACCAGCAGTTTTTCCAAGCCGGCCAGCAGCGCCGGCTTGTGGGTGATGAGGATCAGCGTGCGGCGCTGCTCGCGGACCTTGGCGATGGCCGCCAGCAGCGCCTGCTCGCCGGCTTCGTCGAGGTTGGAATTGGGCTCGTCGAGGACGATCAGCGCCGGCAGGCGGTACAGCGCCCGGGCCAGGCCGACGCGCTGGCGCTGGCCGCCGGACAGGCCGCTGCCGCCTTCGCCCAGCAGGGTGTCGTAGCCGGCCGGGAAGTTCAGGATCATCTCGTGCACCCCGGCCAGCTTTGCGGCGGCGACCACCGCATCGGCGTCCACCTCGCCAAGACGGGCGATGTTCTCGGCGATGCTGCCGGCAAACAGCTGCACGTCCTGGGGCAGGTAGCCGATGTGCTGGCCGAGGGCGACCCTGTCCCAACCCTGGAGGTCGGCACCGTCGAGGCGAACCTTGCCATCGAAGGGCTTCGCCGCCCCCACCAGCAGCCGCGCGAGGGTCGACTTGCCGGAGCCGGAAGCGCCGATGATGCCCAGGGAGTCCCCGGCATCGAGGCTGAAACCGAGATTGGTCAGGCAGGGCTTGCGTGTGCCCGGCAGCATCGCCACCACCTGCTCCACCGCCAGGCGCCCGCTCGGTGCCGGCAGCGGCATGGCCTCCGGGCGCGGCGGCTGGGCCTGCAACAGTTCATTGAGACGGACATAGGCCTGGCGCGCCGAACCCCACTGGCGCCATACGGCGATCACCTGGTCGATCGGCGCCAGCACCCGGCCCATGAGGATCGAGCCGGCGACCATCATCCCCGGGCTCACCTGCTTCTCCAGTGCCAGCCAGGCACCGAGCCCGAGCACCAGGGATTGCAGGGTCATGCGCAGGGTCCGCGAAAGCGCCGCGATCACCGCCGCGCGTTCACTGCCGTGGTTCTGCAGGCCGAGGAAGCCATGGTGCAGCGTGGTCCAGCGCTGGCGCACGGCATCGAGCATGCCCATGGACTCCATGGCCTCGGCATTGCGCAGGTTGCCGCTGGCTTGCAGGCTGGCCTGCTGGGACAGGCGTCCGGCCTCGGCGAACGGTTCGCGGGTCAGGCGCTCGTTGAGCCAGGCCAGTACTGTCAGCAGCACCGCGCCCACCAGCGCCATCAGGCCCAGCCAGGGACTGAACAGGAACATCACCGCGAGGTAGACGGGGAACCACGGCGCATCGAAGAAGGCGAACAGCGCCTGGCCGGTGGCGAACTGGCGCAGGCTGGTGAGGTCGGCCAGCACCTGCCCGGCGGCGCCCTTGCTGCCGGCCAGGCTGGCTTCATAGGCGGCCTGGAACACCCGCGGGTTGAGACGCAGGTCCATGCGCGTGCCGAGGCGGATCACCACCAGGCTGCGCACCCACTCCAGCAAGCCCATGAAGCCGAACAGGCCGACGATCATCACGCTCAGCATGAGCAAGGTCATCTCGTTGCCCGAGGACAGCACCCGGTCGTAGACCTGCAGCATGTACAGCGCCGGCGCCAGCATCAGCAGGTTGATCACCGCGGTGAACACACCGACATTGGCGAAGCCGGCGCGGCAGGCCTTGAGCGCCTGGCGCACTTCGTTTGACGAGACGGGAGCGGTTCCCATTACCTGGATTCCTCGCAGACAGCGACGGTGGGTGATTGCAATCACCGCACCCTCGCCACAGAATTCGCACCACCGCAGCCTGGGCCCGGGAAAGACACGGGCTGCGGGGTAAATGCAGCAGATCAGCGAATGCCAGGGTGACCTGCCATTCGCTTTTTATTGCCTGTCGTCAGGCAGCCAGGGCCAGGTCGTCGACCTGGGACTGGACGCCGACAGCGGTGGCCGAAGCTGCGTTGATGGCCGCGGTGATATCGGCGAAGGTGCTGTTGGTGGACACGCCGATGGTACCCAGCAGGGTGTCCAGCACGCCTTCCAGGGCAGTGGTGTCGCCCTGCATCAGGCCGTAGATGACCTGGTGCACGTCGTTGCCGACACGACCGGCGTCCAGTACGGAATCCAGGTTCAGGCCGGAGAAGGTGACCACGTAGTTGCTCAGGCTGAAGTCGCTGCCACCGCCGCCGCCCAGCACTTCGCCGAGGGAGATGTTGTCCAGCGAGCCGTACAGGTAGTGGTTCAGGTTGTTGGATGCTGGCAGCTGAGGGTCCCACACATAGTGCAGGCCATTGGTGTCATTGCTGTCGGCGATGAAGGCATAGTCGGAGCCATTGCGACCGTGGGTGGAGTACTGGTCGCCATCGAAGGTGCCGTTGCTGAAGCCACCGGTGTTGCTGTAGCCGTGGCCGGCAGTGACGAAACCGGCAGTCCAGAACGCCAGGTAGTCGTCAACGGTCGAACCGGCAAAGGCGGCATCGTAAGTAACGGAGATGGTCATAACGCTTCCTCGTTTTTGCATCGTGAAGTCGAAGGCAGCATCCGTGCCTTCGCGTTGCCCGGTATGGGCGAACCCGGTGGATCAGAATCGGTATTCGAGCATGCCGCTCAAGGTGCGGCCGCGGGCCAGCGACAGGTTGTTGCCGTCACCCATGGCCACGAAGTAAGCCTCGTCGGTAGCGTTTTCCAGGGCCAGCGACAGGTTCAGGCTAGGTGTCGCCCAGTAGCTGGCGTAGAGGTCGTAGACCTGGTATTGCGGCCAGCGCGCCTGGTCGAGCTTGTTGAAGGTGTGGGTCTTGAGGTTCTCGCCGTTGCCTTCGCTGTAACGCACGCGCATGCCCATGTCGAGGGTGCGGTCCAGCAGGCGCATGCCCAGGGTCAGCGAGCCGCGGTCAGCCGGCATGTAGGAGGCGTTGCCCATGATGTCGCCGCAGGAGACGATGGCATCGAGGTCAGGCGCGGCGTCGGCACGCGACACTCGCACCGGCAGCATGAGGATGCGGTTGCCTACCCGCACCGGACGCAGCTCGGTGCCCACATTGACCAGGCGCTGGCCGCCGCCCATGTACAGCTGGTTCGAACAGAATTCGTTGCTACCGATCATGTGCGTGTAGCTGAGCTGCCCGTAGTAGGCGCCAGCGTCGTAGTCGAGGCTGTATTCGACGCCACGGAACTGCGTTTTCCCCAGGTTGTTCTGGTAGGCCGAACGACCCAGGGCGATACCGGAAACGCTGGCGCCGGGCAGCGAAACGTTGGTGTCGAGGAATGAGAAGTTGTCGATACGGGTATCGAAGTAGGCAACCTTGGCACCGAAGCGGTCGCCCTCACGTAGCAGCGACTCCTTGAAGATGTTCACCCCCAGTTCCCAGTTGTGCGACTCCTCGGCCTTGAGGAAAGGGTTGGGATAGACCATCTCCGAGCCACCGCCGCCATGCGGGCGACCGCTCATGAATACCTCGGTGACGGCTGGCGGACGCCAGCCACGGCCCCAGCGGGTGTAGACCTGGAGCCAGTCCAGGCCCGGCTTGACGGCAACGCCGAAGGTCGGCGAGAAGCGTCCTTCCTCACGCTCCTCATCGAACACCAGGTGGGTTTCCTGGCGAGGCAGGCTGGTCTCGGTCACGCCCATGGGGTACATCCAGGAAGTCACCCCGGTGTTGCCGCTGAGGCGATAACGGTCGTAGCGCAGGCCGGCGTCCAGGGTCAGCCAGTTGTCATGTTCGTAGGTCAGGTTGCCGAACGCGCTGGCCATCACCCGCTTGCCCTTGGGGTTGGCCCCGCCGGGAATGTAAGGCAGCGATACCACCTCGTTGGGTGCGGCGATGCGATCGGTGCTGGGACGGAAGGTGTCCTGGAACAGCTCGGTGCCGTAGTTGAAGGTCAGGGTGTCGGCCGCACCGATGTGCCAGCGCGAGGTGTTTTCCAGCTGCAGGCCGAGGGTGTCGGTACGGTACTGGTCGGTGTAGGCCTCGACGCGGTTGCCGCTGCTGGCGGACGAACCGTTGTCGGCGTTCCAGCGATCCTGCCGGGTGGTCACGTAGTAGAGCTTGGCCTTGAAGTCGATCAGGTCGTTGTCGGGGCTGTAGCTGTAGTCGAGCGCAGCGTTCTTCGCGTTGATGTCGTTGGTACCGGTGACACTGTAGTAGTAACGGTTGCCCTCGGGGTTCTCGACGGTCCAGGCGTCCTTGCTGTCGGTGTCGGTCTCGAAGTAGCTGAACTGCAGGCGCTGGTCTTCGGCGAAGTTGAGGCCGAGCTTGAAGATTTCCGAGCGGGTGATGCTGTCCATGGCCCCGACCTCGCCGTGCAGCCAGGTTTTCCAGGCTTCGGGTCTTGCCGTCTTGGCGCGCATCTGGGTGCCCAGGTTGTCAGCGTTCTGCGTACCGCTGCGGTAATCGCCGAAGTGCCGCTCGCTGTAGCCGACCATCACGTCACCGATTTCGTTTCCCGCCGCGAACATGGCGCTGCCGTTGAAATAGGTGCCGTTGCCCAGTTCACCGATGCCGTGACCGGCACGAATACGACCTCCGATTTCCTTGCCTGGGCCAAGCAGGTCGCTGGCCTGGAGGGTGTCGAAGCTGGCGATACCGCCGATGACGCCGGCGCCACCCATGCCGGCCGAGGTTCCCTTGTCGATCTCGACGTCCTTGACGAACTCGGGATCGATGAACATCACGCCGTTGCGTTGCTGGTGGCCGTTGACGCTGAAGTTCTGGCGCATGCCGTCGATGTTCATGTTCACCCGGCCGTAGTCCTGCACGCCGCGGATGTTCACCGACAGGCCGGGGTCGCGCTGGTTGACTGCGGTGTAGACGCCGGCGGTCTGTTCCAGCATGTCGGCGGCGTGGCGGGGCGGACGCTTGTCGATCTGGTCGCGGGTGATCACGCTGACCGAGCGCGGGGTGGTGTAGACCCAGTCCGCGTCGCCGTGGGACTGGACGCGGGTGGCGCCCAGTTCCAGGGCCTTGCCGTCCTCGCTCAGACGCTCCAACCCGACCTGGTCGTTGCCGCTGAAGCGGTAGCGCACCGGGTTGCCGCCCAGCAGCAGGGCCAGGCCCTGTTCGGCGCTGTGTTCACCTTGCAGGCCCTCGCTGCGCAGGCCGGCCAGCTTGCGGCTGTCGAAGAACACCTGGACCTTGGCCTGCTCGGCGAACGCCAGCACGGCGCTGTCGAGGGCCTGGGCCGGGATGTCGAAACGGATCAGCGCGCTGCGCTGGCTGGCGTTCGGGTTCTGCTCGGCCGCCTGGGCCATGCCGATCCCCATCGGCATCAGGCAGGCACCCAGCGCCAGGCTGCAGGCCAGGGCAACCGGGTTGAGGTGGAAACGTCGTTGTTGTGGACTGGTCACTTCGTGTGGCTCGCTGTGTTGGCGTTTTCTAGTAATGAAAATCAATCTCAACAAACAGACGAGCGGGGCTGGGAAAGTCAGTAAATTATTTTTTAGGAAATTTCATGGAGGGGGTTGGGGGGCGTCGGTGGAAGGGTATCTACACAAATCCGAATGCCTGGCGCTGCACCTCTCAAGGCGAGCACCTGCAAGCCCTGATGCGGTCCCGATTTGTGTAGCAAAGAAGCCCCGTCAGTAGATCACCGTAAGCCCAGCCACATCCACCCGCTTGGCCTTCAGCTCATCGGTGAGCATCACCAGCGCCTGGTCCAGGTTGTCCAGGCGGAACATCCCGCTGACCTCGCGCTGCGCCAGCGCCGAATCGGTGATCAGCACATGCCCGCCGCGATAGCGATTGATCTGCTCGGCCACCTCGGCCAGCGGCTCGCGCTCGAAGATCAGCAGCCCGCGCTGCCAGGCACTGGCCCGGCGCGGGTCCTGTTCCGGCCAGCCACGAATGCCGTGCCGGGAGTCGTAGCGCAGGCTTTCCCCTTCGTTGAGCACGCGCTCGGCCGGTGGCTCGGCCAGGGTCACCCGGGTGCTGTGTTCGAGCATGCCGACCCAGCCACCCTGCCCTTCCTCACCCACCACGAAGCGCGTGCCCAGCGCCCGGGTGGTGGCTCCGGCGTACTCGACCACGAACGGCCGGGACTCGCGCCCGCCAATCGGCGCCGCCTCGAACACCGCATCGCCGGACAACAGCCGCACGCGCCGCTCGCTGTCGCTGTAGGCGACGCTGATGGCGCTGCGGCTGTCGAGATCGACCTTGCTGCCATCCGGCAGGGTCACCTGGCGGATCTCGCCGCGACCGGTGACATGGTCGGCACTCATGCGCAGCAACACGTCCGGGGCACGGTCCACGGCGAACACCGCGATCAGCAGCAACGCCGCCGTGCTGCTCGCCCAGCGCAAGTGCGAACGGCGGCGACGCCCGCCAAGCGGCCGGGGAATCTCGGGCAGCGCCTGGGCGGCCGGTACCGCTTGCGGCACGTCCAGATGCCCCAGGCGCCCGAGGTCGGCCCAGGTGGCCCGGGCGAACTCCAGCGCCCGCGCATGCCGCGGATCGCGCGTGCGCCATTCGGCCAGCGCCTGCTCCTGCGCGGGGCTCAGGCACCCGGCGTCCAGCAGCACCGCCCACTCGGCGGCCTGCTCGCGAATTGCTTGCTCTGGCGGGATCTGGCTGCTCACACGGTTCTCTCGAATTCTGCTTATGAAAGGACTGACGTCTGAAGGCACATCGTTCAGTAAACCGTTCGTCATTCCTGTTCCTGCAAACACTGCATCACATAGGCCAGTGCCCGGGAAAGATGCTTCTGCACCGAGCTGTCGGAAATGTCCAGGCGCCTGGCCACCTCGGCGTGGGTCAGGCCTTCCAGGCGATTGAGGCGGAAGATCTCGCGGGTGCGCGGCGGCAGCTCGTTCATGGCCGCGCGTAGCCGGCGCATGTGCTGCTCGGCGGCGGTGCTCTCCTCCAGGCCGGGGCTGTCCTCGACTATCCCTTCGAGGGCTTCGTGGGGCACCAGGTCGGTCTTGCGCCGCTGTTGCTGACGCAGGTGATCGATCATCAGGTTGTGCGCCGTGCGGTAGAGGTACGCCGGCGAGTTGTCGATGCGCTCACCGGCCTGCTGCTCAGCCAGGCGCAGGAAGCTTTCCTGCACCAGGTCGGCAGCCAGCTGCGGATCGCGCACCTTGCGCGTGAGCAGGCCCTGCAGGGTCTTCGCGTGCTTGAGGAACAGGCGCTTGAGATCGGACTCCGCCACGCGAACTCCAGGGGCTGTCGGAATGGAGGCGCCATGCTACTCGTTAGTGAGAATCACTTGCAAGAAGCCTCTTTACCTCGCCTCACTCCTCGAACAGCGCGTCCAAAGCCTGTTCCAGACGGGTCACCGCAACCACCTGCAAGCCCGGCGGCGACTCCTTCGGCGCATTGCCCTTGGGCACGATGGCGCGCTTGAAGCCGTGCTTGGCCGCCTCTTTCAGGCGCTCCTGGCCGCTGGGCACCGGCCGCACTTCGCCGGACAGGCCGACCTCGCCGAATACCAGCAGGCCCTGGGACAAGGGCTTGTTGCGCAGGCTCGACATCACAGCGGCGAGCAGCGCCAGGTCGGAGGCGGTCTCCAGCACCTTGACCCCGCCGACCACGTTGAGGAACACGTCCTGGTCGTGGGTGGGGATGCCGCCGTGGCGGTGCAATACCGCCAGGAGCATGGCCAGGCGGTTCTGGTCCAGGCCCAGGGTCACCCGCCGCGGGTTGGCCAGGTGGCTGTCGTCCACCAGCGCCTGCACTTCCACCAGCATCGGCCGGGTGCCTTCCCAGGTGGCCATGACCACGCTGCCCGGCACCGCGTCCTGGGTGCGCGTAAGGAAGATCGCCGAGGGGTTGGAGACTTCCTTCAGGCCGCGGTCGGTCATGCCGAACACGCCCAGTTCGTTGACCGCGCCAAAGCGGTTCTTCACCGCCCGCAGCAGGCGCAGGCGGCCATCGGACTCGCCTTCGAAATACAGCACGGTGTCGACCATGTGCTCCAGCACCCGCGGGCCGGCCAGGGCGCCTTCCTTGGTGACGTGGCCGACGAGGAAGATCGCCGTGCCGCTCTGCTTGGCGTAGCGCACCAGCAAGGCGGCGCTCTCGCGGACCTGGGCGACGCCGCCCGGTGCCGATTGCAGTTGTTCGGTGAAGATGGTCTGGATCGAGTCGATCACCATCACCTTGGGCTTCTCGCTGCGGGCGGTGGCGATGATGCTTTCGATGCAGGTCTCGGTCATCACCCGCAACTGGTCCAGGGGCAGGCCCAGGCGCCGGCCGCGCATGGCCACCTGCTGCTGGGATTCCTCGCCGGTGACGTACAACGCGGGCATGCGCGCGGCGATATGACAGAGGGTCTGCAGGAGGATGGTCGACTTGCCGATGCCCGGGTCGCCGCCGATCAGCACCACCGAGCCGTCCACCAGGCCGCCGCCGAGCACCCGGTCGAGTTCGGCGCTGGCGGTGGAGAAACGCGGGATTTCCTCGATGGAGACTTCGGCGAGGGTCTTGATCTGCGCCTGCTGCCCGGCCCAGCCGGTGCGGCCGCTGGGCGCCACGGCGCCGCCGCTCTCGATCATGGTCTCGGTCAGGGTGTTCCAGGCGCCGCATTCGCTGCACTGGCCGGCCCATTTGGGAAAGGTCGCGCCGCACTCGGTGCAGCCGTACAAGCGCTTGGCCTTGGCCATGGGCAATCTCCTGGAAAAAGTCGCCATGATAGCCGTCGCGCCGGGAAAGGCGCCAATCGCGACCAAACCAATGGCGATGAGCGGGGTCATCTGTAGTCGACGCAGAGCATGAAGCCGGCAGCTGAATTACACTGCGTTGTCCCCTTTCAATTGTTACAAGGAATAAACCATGGGCGTGATCAGTGAATTCAAAGCCTTTGCGGTCAAGGGCAATGTCGTCGACATGGCCGTTGGTATCATCATCGGCGCAGCCTTCGGCAAGATCGTTTCATCTTTTGTCGGCGATGTGGTGATGCCGCCCCTGGGGCTGTTGATTGGCGGGGTGGACTTCAGTGACCTGGCGATCACATTGAAAGCGGCACAAGGCGATGCGCCGGCGGTGATGCTGGCCTATGGCAAGTTCATCCAGACCGTGATCGACTTCCTGATCGTGGCGTTCGCGATCTTCATGGGTGTGAAGGTGATCAACCGGCTGAAACGGGAAGAGGCCGTTGCGCCAAGCGTGCCGCCGGCGCCTACGCCGCAGGAGACCTTGCTGACCGAGATTCGGGATCTGCTCAAGGCCCAGAACAACAAGCCATGAGCTTTTGGGGCCGCGTTGCGGCCCCAACGGTTTTACCAGTAAGTCTCGACCGCCACCTGCCCCGGCCGCCGGCTCAGGCTCAGGTTCAATCCCCGGGCCTTCAGCACCTGGCGGGTGTCGTCGATCATCTGCGGGTTCCCGCACAACATCACCCGCGAATGCTCCGGGATCAGCTCCAGCCCGGCAGCCCGCTCCAGCTCGCCATTCTCGATCAGCGTGGTGATGCGCCCGTTCAGCGCCCCCGGATGCTGCTCGCGGGTCACCACCGGGATGAACTGCAGCTTGCCGGCGTATTCCGCCAGGTAATCGCGTTTTTCCAGCCCCTCGATCAGGTCCAGGTAGGCCAGCTCGCGGGCCTCGCGCACCGAGTACACCAGCTTGATCCGCTCGAAACGCTCCCAGGCCTCGAAGTCCTGCAGGATCGAGAGGAACGGCGCGATCCCGGTGCCGGTCGCCAGCAGCCACAGGTCGCGGCCATCGACGAAGCGGTCCAGGGTCAGGTAACCGAAGGCCTGGCGGTCCACCAGCAGTTCGTCACCCTCGCGCAGGCGGCTCAGCTCGCTGGTGAACTCACCGCCCGGCACCACGATGGAATAGAAGTCCAGATGCTCGTCGAACGGCGACGACACCATCGAATACGCACGCCAGACCACGCTGCCATCGGCCTTGGTCACACCCAGGCGGGCGAACTGGCCGGCGCGGAAGCGGAAGCCGGCATCGCGGGTGGTGCGCAGGCTGAACAGGTTGGGGGTCAGCGGCTGGACGTCGAGCAGGGTCTGGCGGGTGTATTTCTCCGCGCTGGCAGTCATGGTTCGCTCCACAAATCAGGTGCGCCCAGTTTCTCGCAAAGCCGCCGGAATAAACACCGCCGGTTTGTAGTGATTTCAACGGCGGCCAACGCTAAACATCGCGTTTACCCCAACTACCCTTTGCGAACCATGACATAGGTCAACTTATAGCGAAAAAAACCAATCGCTTTGTAGGACGATTCCTATACTGACGAACACCGCTTGGCCAATTGGATCCATCGCACAGGGAGCAAACTGCCAATGGCGCATTGGAAGCAGGAGCAGCTGGAAAGCCTGATCGCGGAGCAGGACCCCGAGCGCATTTTCGAATCCGCCCTGTCCCTGGCACAGCAACTGGAGATGGAGTACCTCAGCCTGGTGGTACAAAGCCAGGCCACCGGCATGACCCCGCAGGTGCTGATGTTCAACAACTATTCCAGCGAGTGGAACGCCCATTACCAGGCGCGCAACTACCTTGCCCTCGACCCGACCTTCTCCCATTGCCGGCACTCGCTGATCCCGCTGCTCTGGGAGGACGAGGTCTTCAATGAAGTCCCGCAATTGCGCGAGGATGCCAAGGCTCACGGCCTGGCCCACGGCTGGAGCCAGGCGGCCCACGACATCCGCGGCAACAACAGCATGCTCAGCCTGGTGCGCAGTAAAAAGACCATCAGCGTCGCCGAGTTCTATGACAAGACCGGCCAGGCCCTGTGGCTGTGCAATGTGATGCACACGGTCATGCTCGAACGCATCAATCCCCTGCAGCCCAATGGCTTCGGTCTCTCCGAGCGCGAGCGCGAAGTGCTGAAATGGTCCGCCGCCGGCAAGACCGCCTCGGACATCGCCTGCATCCTCACCCTGTCGCAGAGCACGGTGAACTTCCATATCCGCAGCGTCATCACCAAGATGCACGCCAACAACAAGGCCGGAGCCGTGGCCATCGCCGCCATGCACGGACTGCTCTGACCCCGCTACGCGGCAAAGCCCTGTAGAATCGGCGCCTGTCTGTCACTGCCGCGGCAGTGCACACCCATGCCCCAGAGCCTCGACCCATGCCTTTGCTGACCAGCCCCTTCGCCGAACTCGACCTGATCCGCCAGCCCGACTACGCCAACGATCCCCTGCAAGCCTTCGACGCTGCCGACGAATACCTGCTGGAGCACCTGGCCGCCCGGGGCCTGCCCGACGGCGCCCGGGTGCTGGTGCTCAACGACAGCTTCGGTGGCCTGGCCATCAGCCTGCGCGAGCGTTTCGCGGTGACCAGCAGCGGTGATTCCTTCCTCGCCCGCCTCGGCCTGGAAAAAAACCTGCCACGCAATGACCAGCCTTGGGACGGCGTGCCGTTCGTGCCGGCCAGCGAGGCCTGGCAGGGGCCGTTCGATCACGTGCTGGTGCGGGTGCCGAAGACCCTGGCCTTGCTGGAAGAACAACTGATCCGCCTGCAAGGTCACCTCGCGCCCGGAGCGAAGGTGGTCGCCGGGGCGATGATCAAGCACCTGCCGCGGGCTGCCGGTGATCTGCTGGAGCAGTACATCGGGCCGATGCAGGCGTCGCTGGCGCAGAAGAAGGCGCGCCTGCTGGTCGCCACCTTCGAGCCGAAGGCCGTCGCCGTCTCGCCGTACCCGACCCGCTACCGCCTGGACAAGCCGGCGCTGGAGCTGGTCAACCACGCCAACGTGTTCTGCCGCGAAGGGCTGGATATCGGCACCCGCGCGTTTCTTCCGCACCTGCCGCGCAACCTCGGCACGGCCCGGGTCGCGGACCTGGGTTGCGGCAATGGCGTGCTGGCCATCGCCAGCGCGCTGGACAACCCACAGGCGCACTACACCCTGGTGGACGAGTCGTACATGGCGGTGCAGTCGGCGGCGGAGAACTGGCGTGCGGCGCTGGGTGAACGGGACGTGGAGATCCGCGCGGCGGATGGCCTGGCCGGGCAGGCGGCGGATTCGCTGGACGTGGTGCTGTGCAATCCGCCATTCCACCAGCAGCAGGTGGTCGGCGACTTCCTGGCCTGGCGCATGTTCCAGCAGGCCCGGGAGGCGCTGGTGGTGGGTGGGGCCCTGTATGTGGTGGGGAACCGCCACCTGGGCTACCACACCAAGCTGGCGCGGTTGTTCCGCGGGGTCGAGCAGGTGGCGGCGACGCCGAAGTTCGTGATCCTCAAGGCCCGGAAATAAGCAGCCGCAAGCTACAAGTTTCAAGCCGCAAGAAAAAGCAGCGGCGACGCTGACTGCTCTTTCTTGCAGCTTATGGCTTGCAGCTTGTAGCTCAATGAGTGCTCAACCCCGCCGCACTCATGAACATCCGCATCAAGTACGCCACCACCGCCAGGGTCGCCACGCTCAGCCCCCAGATCAGCGCCAGCCAGCCCAGCCGCTGCCACAGCGGCTTCTTCTCCGGCTCGAAGGTATCGTTGCCTTTCATGCCCTGAACCCTCCTAGTGATAGCCATGTTCATGGGTCACCTTGCCGCGGAACACGTAATAGCTCCAGAAGGTATACCCAAGGATGAACGGCAGGATGAACAGCGTGCCCACCAGCATGAAGCCCTGGCTCTGCGGCGGCGCAGCAGCATCCCAGATCGAGATCGACGGCGGGATGATGTTCGGCCACAGGCTGATGCCCAGGCCGCTGTAGCCGAGGAAGATCAGCACCAGCGTGAGCAGGAACGGCGTGTAGTGCGCATTGCGCTTCACCGCCTGGAGCAGGCCGTAGAAGGTCACCAGGACCAGCAGCGGCACCGGCATGAACCAGATCAGGTTGGGCATGCTGAACCAGCGCTCGGCGATCTTCGGATAGGCCAGCGGCGTCCACAAACTGACGATGCCGATCACCAGCAACAGCACCAGCGCTAGCGGCCGGCCGAGGTTGTGCATCTGCTCCTGGAGCTTGCCTTCGGTCTTCATGATCAGCCAGGTGCAGCCGAGCAGCGCGTAGGCGACGATCAGGCCGAGGCCGCTGAACAGGCTGAACGGCGTCAGCCAGTCCAGGGTACCGCCGGCGTACTGCCGGTCGACCACCTTGAAGCCCTCGATGAAGGCGCCCAGGGCCACGCCCTGGAAGAAGGTGGCGGTGAGCGAACCCCAGATGAACGCCTTGTCCCACAGGTGGCGCTTGTCGGCCTTGGCCTTGAAGCGGAACTCGAAGGCCACGCCGCGGAAGATCAGCCCCACCAGCATCAGCATCAGCGGCAGGTACAAGGCCGAGAGCACCACCGAATAGGCCAGCGGGAAGGCGCCGAACAGCCCCGCCCCGCCCAGCACCAGCCAGGTCTCGTTACCGTCCCAGACCGGCGCCACGGTGTTCATCATCACGTCGCGGTCCTGCTCGCCCTTGACGAAGGGAAAGAGGATGCCGATGCCCAGGTCGAAACCGTCCATGACCACGTACATCATCACGCCGAAGATGATGATCACGGCCCAGATCAGCGCAAGATCGATTCCCATGATTCAGTGTCCTTCTTTGTTCAGGCTGACATCGCCGATGTCGTGTTCGTCCTTCGCGGCCGACAGCGGCCGGGCTGGCGTGCGTGGCTGGCCCGGACCGCCCGGGTTGGTCTCGTTGCCCTCGCCGGTCTTCGGCCCCTTGCGCACCAGGCGCATCATGTAGCCCAGGCCGGCGCCGAACAGGGCGAAGTACACCACCACGAACATGATCAGGGTGAAGCCGAGCTGCGCGTAGCTGTGGTTCGACGCCCCGTCCGCCGTGCGCATCAGGCCATAGACCACCCACGGCTGGCGACCGACCTCGGTGGTGAACCAGCCCGCGAGAATGGCGATCAGCCCCGACGGGCCCATCCACAGGGTCAGGTAGAGGAACGGCCGCGAGCTGTACAGGGTGCCGCGCTTGCGCAGCCACAGGCTCCACAGGCCGACGAAGATCATCAGCATGCCCAGCCCGACCATGATGCGGAACGACCAGAACACCACGGTGGAGTTGGGCCGGTCCTCGGGCGGGAAGTCCTTCATCGCCGGGACCTGCTTGTCCAGGCTGTGGGTCAGGATCAGGCTGCCCAGCGCCGGGATCTCCAGCTTGAAGTGGGTGGTCTCCGCCTTCATGTCGGGGATGCCGAAGAGGATCAGCGGGGTCGGTTCGTCACCGACGTTTTCCCAGTGCCCCTCGATGGCGGCGATCTTCACCGGCTGGTGCTTGAGGGTGTTGAGGCCGTGGAAGTCGCCGATCACTGCCTGGATCGGCGCGACGATCAGGGCCATCCACATGGCCATCGAAAGCATCTTGCGGATCGCCGGGTTGTCACGCCCGCGCAGCAGGTGCCAGGCCGCCGAGGCGCCGACGAAGAACGCGGTGGCGACGAACGCGGCGGTGGCCATGTGCATCAGGCGGTAGGGGAATGACGGGTTGAAGATCACCGCCAGCCAGTCCACCGGAATCACCCGGCCATCGATGATTTCGTAGCCCTGGGGCGTCTGCATCCAGCTGTTGGAGGCGAGGATCCAGAAGGTCGAGACCAGCGTGCCGAGGGCCACCATCACCGTGGAGAAGAAGTGCAGGCCACGGCCGACGCGGTTCCAGCCGAAGAGCATGACGCCGAGGAAGCCGGCTTCGAGGAAGAACGCGGTGAGCACCTCGTAGGTCAGCAAGGGCCCGGTCACCGCGCCGGCAAAGTCGGAAAAGCGGCTCCAGTTGGTACCGAACTGGTAGGCCATGACCAGGCCGGAGACCACCCCCATGCCGAAGTTGACGGCAAAGATCTTCGACCAGAAATGGTAGAGGTCGCGGTAGACCGCTTCGTTGGTTTTCAGCCACAGGCCTTCGAGCACCGCCAGGTAGCTGGCGAGACCGATGGTGATGGCAGGGAACAGGATGTGAAAGGACACGGTGAACGCAAACTGCATTCGGGCGAGATCGAGTGCCTCTGATCCGAACATGGTGCTTCCTCTGTCAGGTAATCCGGCGCCAGGGTCCGTTGCCTTGACGCCAACTGCCCCTGTGGTGGTGGAGTGCGACCCGTTCGAATTGTTCTGAAAATTTCCCACCGCAGGGATCGACGGCCCGGAGGCCGGTCGTTGAGCGGATAGTTGCTGCGACAACTATTGATCCAGATCAATGACAGGGAGAAAGGATAGTCCCGAACCACCGCCTCGGTTGTGTGGTGCGTTGCCGCGTGACCGGTTGCCTCACCCTCTTTACGGATTTGTGAAACGGTGCGCTCAGCGAACGGCAATCGCGGCTTCTGCAACCTTTTGTTACAGCCTGGTGTTACGCTGCACCACCTCTCCCCCACTGAAGACTCCGCGCTCGCCCATGTCCGCCCAGGCTCCGTTGTTGCTGCGTCATCACCGTCCTTTCCTGTCGTTCTGGCTGGCCCGGGTGTTTACCGCCAGCGGTTTCCAGATGCTCACCGTGGCCATCGGCTGGCACCTGTACCAGCTGACCGGCAATGTGCTCGACCTGGGCCTGGTGGGCCTGGTGGAGTTCGCGCCGCGGGTGCTGTTCATGCTGCATACCGGGCATGTCGCCGACCGCTATGACCGACGCCGCGTCGCCGCGCTGTGCCAGAGCCTGCAGGCGCTGATCGCGCTGGTGCTGGCGCTGGCCAGCACCACGGATTCGGTAAGCCGCGAGCTGATCTTCATCCTCGCCTTCCTGCTCGGTGCCGCGCGCTCGTTCGAGATGCCGGCGACCCAGGCGCTGCTGCCCAACGTGGTGCCGCCGGAGCTGTTCCCGCGGGCGGTGGCGGCGTCGGCCTCGGCGATGCAGTCGGCGACCATCATCGCCCCGGCGCTGGGCGGGTTTCTCTATGCCTTCGGCAGCGTCTGGGTGTACGGGCCGACGGTGATCCTGTACGTCATCGCCTGCTGCCTGACCCTGAGCCTGACCTCGCGGCAGACCCCGCTGGCGCAGGGTCGGGCAAGCATCGAGTCGCTGCTGGCGGGGATCCGTTTCATCCGCAGCCGGCCGGATATCCTCGGCGCGATTTCCCTGGACCTGTTCGCCGTGCTGCTAGGCGGGGCCACCGCGCTGCTGCCGGTGTTCGCCAAGGACATCCTGCTCACCGGGCCCTGGGGCCTGGGCCTGCTGCGCTCGGCGCCGGCGGTGGGAGCGTTGCTGATGTCGCTGTGGCTGGCGCGCTTCCCGGTGGAGCGCAAGGTCGGGCGGGTGATGTTCACCGCAGTGGGCGTGTTTGGCGTGGCGACCATTGCGTTCGGCCTGTCCACCTCGTTCTGGTTCTCCCTGGCGGTGCTGGCCGTGCTGGGGGCGGCGGACATGATCAGCATGGTGATCCGCGGGGCCTTCGTGCAGATGGAGACGCCGGATGAGATGCGGGGCCGGGTGAGTGCGGTGAATGGCTTGTTCATCGGTGCGTCGAACCAGCTGGGCGAGTTCGAGTCGGGGGTGACGGCGCACTGGTTCGGCACGGTGCCGGCGGTGGTGATGGGCGGGGTCGGGACGCTGGTGGTGACCGGGGTTTGGATCAAGCTGTTCCCGACGTTGGCGGGGCGGGATCATATGCATAGCCGGCGTTCGGCCGACTGACCGCGGGGCCTTCATCGCTGGCAAGCCAGCTCCCACAGGTACGATGCATGCAGGACCTTGTGGGAGCTGGCTTGCCAGCGATGAGGCCCTCAAGATCAACACCCAAGCAGATGCGCCACCTGCCCGCGCATCACCTTCCCTTCCAGCAACTCCACCAGGGTCAGGGCAAACGGAATCGCCGCCGCCGAGTGCTGCGCCGTGATGCAGTTGCCATCCACCACCACCGGCTGGTCGACGAAATTGCAGCCGGACAGGTGCTGGCTGACATCGTTGTGGCAGGTCATCTTGCGCTGGCGCAAAAGCCCCCAGGCATTCAGGGCGATCGCCGGCGATTCGCCGATCGCCGCATAGAACGCCCCGGCCTTGGCCTGCTGCTGCATCCGCTGCTGCAGCGGCTGGCTGGCGGCCATGTGCTGCGCGCCCGTCTCACCCCCCGGCAGCACGATCAGGTCGAACGACTGCGCCAGCACATCCAGCAACATGGCGTCGGCCGTCAGCCGCGTGCCGCGGGCACAGGTGAGCATGCGGCGGTTCTCGATGCTCGCCACCAGCACCTCCACCGCCGACTGGCGCAATACGTCGATCAGGGTCACGGTCTGCAGATCGTCGACGCCTTCGGCGACGACGACCAAGGCTCTCTGGGTCATGGCGAACTCCTTGCGGGCGAATGTTTCCAGCGTAGTTCACCGGTGTTACAGCGGGAGATCGACGGCCGGTTGGACGCATTACCCTGTGCCAGCCATGCTGGTATGATGCGCGGCTTTTTTCCGGTCCGGACGAATTCGCGCAAGGCGGTACGCTTTGTGCTTTCCTGACCGGACCGACAATTTCAGGCGCCCATCGCGCCACGGGGAGCAGGACATGCTGGAAAGGCTGTTTCAACTGAAAGCACACGATACGAATGTGCGTACCGAGATCCTGGCAGGCGTCACCACGTTCCTGGCCATGGCCTACATTCTCTTCGTCAACCCGAGCATCCTCGGCGAGACCGGCATGGACAAGGGCGCGCTGTTCGTCGCCACCTGCCTGGCCGCGGCCATCGGCTCCACGATCATGGGCCTCATCGCCAACTACCCGATCGCCCTGGCGCCGGGCATGGGCCTGAACGCCTTCTTCACCTACACCGTGGTCCTGCACATGGGCCACACCTGGCAGGTGGCCCTGGGCGCGGTATTCATCTCGGCGGTGCTGTTCTTCCTGCTGTCGATCTTCCGTATCCGCGAATGGATCGTGAACAGCATCCCGCTGCCGCTGCGCTCGGCCATCGCTGCCGGTATCGGCCTGTTCCTGGCGCTGATCGCCCTGCATAACGCGGGTATCGTCGTCGATAACCCGGCCACCCTGGTGGGCCTGGGCGACCTCAAGCAGCCAGCACCGATCCTCGCCACCCTGGGCTTCTTCCTGATCGTCGCCCTGGAAGCGCTGAAAGTGCGCGGCGCCGTGCTGATCGGCATCCTGGCCGTGACGGTCGCCTCCATCGCCTTCGGCGTCACCGAGTTCGGCGGCGTGGTGTCGATGCCGCCGTCGCTGGCCCCGACCTTCCTGCAACTGGACATCAAGGGTGCGCTGGACGTCGGCCTGGTCAGCGTGATCTTCGCCTTCCTCTTCGTCGACCTGTTCGACAACTCCGGCACCCTGATCGGCGTGGCCAAGCGCGCCGGCCTGATGGGCAAGGACGGCCACATGCCGAAGATGGGCCGCGCCCTGATCGCCGACAGCACCGCGGCCATGGCCGGTTCGCTGCTGGGTACCTCGACCACCACCAGCTACATCGAGTCGGCAGCGGGCGTCAGCGCCGGCGGCCGTACCGGCCTGACCGCCATCGTCGTTGCCATCCTGTTCCTGCTGGCGCTGTTCTTCGCCCCGCTGGCCGGTAGCGTGCCGGCCTTCGCCACCGCCCCGGCGCTGCTGTTCGTCGCCGTGCTGATGGCCTCGGGCCTGGCGGAAATCAACTGGGACGACATCACCGAAGCCGCGCCGGTGGTGATCACCGCCCTGGCCATGCCGCTGACCTACTCCATCGCCAACGGCATCGCCTTCGGCTTCATCTCCTGGACCGCGATCAAGCTGATCTCCGGCCGTGGCCGCGACCTGAACTCGGCCCTGGTGATCCTGTCCATCCTGTTCGTCATCAAGCTGGGCTGGTTCAACGCATGAGTGCTGTCTTCGACCCTTCCACCTACGACCAGCAGCTCGCCGCCAAGGTCGAGCGCCTGCGCGAGCTGCTGGCGCCGTTCGATGCGCCGCAGCCGAGCGTGTTCGACTCGCCGCGCGAGCACTACCGCCTGCGCGCCGAGTTCCGCCTGTGGCGCCAGGACGGGCAGCGCCATTACGCGATGTTCGCCCCGGGCGAGAAGCACACGCCGATCCTCATCGAGGACTTCCCCATCGCCAGCCTGCGGATCAACGATCTGATGCCCCGCATGAAAAGCGCGTGGCAGGCCAGCGAGGCGCTGAGCAACAAGCTGTTCCAGGTGGAGTTCCTCACCACCCTGGCCGGCGACGCCATGATCACCCTGTGCTACCACCGTCCGCTGGACGAGGCCTGGGAAGTCGAGGCCAGGCGCCTGGCGGAAGAACTGGGCGTGAGCATCATCGGTCGCTCCAAGGGCAAGCGCCTGGTGATCGGTCGGGACTATGCCGTGGAAGCGTTGAACGTGGCGGGCCGCGAGTTCCGCTACCGCCAGCCGGAAGGCGCCTTCACCCAGCCCAACGGCCAGGTGAACCAGAAGATGCTGGGCTGGGCCCATGAGGCCCTGGGCCAGCGCGACGACGACCTGCTGGAGCTGTACTGCGGCAACGGCAACTTCACCCTGCCCCTGGCGACCCGCGTGCGCAACGTGCTGGCCACCGAGATCAGCAAGACCTCGGTGAATGCCGCGCTGCACAACCTCGATGACAACGGGGTGGATAACGTGAAGCTGGTGCGCCTGTCGGCCGAAGAGCTGACCGAGGCGCTGAACGAGGTGCGGCCGTTCCGTCGCCTGGAAGGCATCGACCTGAAGAGCTACCAGTTCGGCAGCGTGTTCGTCGACCCGCCGCGCGCCGGCATGGACCCGGACACCTGCGAGCTGACCCGGCGTTTCGACAATATCCTGTACATCTCCTGCAACCCGGAGACGCTGGCGGCGAACATCGCCCAGTTGCATGACACCCACCGGATCGAGCGGTGTGCATTGTTCGACCAGTTCCCCTATACCCACCACATGGAAAGTGGGGTGCTGCTGGTTCGGCGGTGATCTCTCGGGCCTCATCGCTGGCAAGCCAGCTCCCACAGGGTTTGTGGGAGCTGGTTCGGCGATGAGGCCCTGACAGTCAACACATCAACAACGGCACCACCTGATCCGCATCGGTCAACGCCCCATGGTGGCCCAGCCAGCGACTTGCCGCCGACTCCACCTCGCTGCGAATGATCCCCCCGGCGCCATTCGGCACCACGATCAGGTCACCGATCCGCCCCTCCGCCTGGCTCAGCATCACATCGCCGAACAACCCGGCACCGATGGCATCCGCCTTGTTCAGCACCGTGTAAGCCTCCCCCAACCGATCACGCCAGCGCTCCTGGATCCGGTCCAGCCGCCCCGGATCGACGTAGACATGCCGCGCGCGAATATCCCCGGCCACCGCCAGCACCCCGTCCTGCAAGCCTGGCTCACAGTCGAAATCCACCACCGCATCGGCATCCAGCCCGAGCATGCCGTGGTCGGCGGTCACCAGCAGCCGAGCGCCGGCGGGCAACTGCTGGAAGATGCCCTCGGCCAGGCGGTCGGCAACCCGCAACTGTGCCAGCCACGGCTCGGAACCCGGGCCGAACAGGTGCCCGGCGAAATCCAGGTCGGCGAAATAGGCGAAGCACAGCGCCGGCGCATTCACCTGCAGCGCCTGGTGCACCAGCTCCGGATAGGCGTAGTAGGACGGCGCCCCAAGGATCTGCGAGCCCCGATAGATGGCCCGGGTATAGGCCGACTCGGCATAGCGCGCCGGCATCACCGTGCTGATCCGCAGGCCCTGCTCGGTGGCCTGCTCCCAGGCGGTCTGCGGCACGATGAAGCGCTCTGGCGGCGGTGCCTGGGTCACGGCCTGGCCTGCGACGAAGGGCGCGCAGCTCCAGGTCAGCGGCGAGAACTCGCTGTCGGCATCCAGGGCGAAGCTGCAGCCGACGATGCCATGGGCACCGCTGCCCAGCCCGGACGCCAGGGCCGCCAGGCTCGATGCAGTGGTGGCGGGGAACCCGACCCTGAACACGCCCTCCGGGCGCATCAACGCAGCGAGGAACGGCGCGTGCCCGGCATGCTGCTGCAACAGCCCATGGCCCAGCCCGTCGATCAGCAGCAGGCAGGTCGCGGACGACGGTGTCAGCCCGAACGGATTGCGAAAGCCCACCGCGCCCAGCGCCGCGAGCACCGAGTGGCTCAGGTTGGCCAGGCCGGGCCACGTCTGATGCTGGGTAACGTCCATTTTCACCGCCATTTACGTCCCTCCTCCATGGTCGAGGCACAAGGTGTAGCACGAGCCTGTGCGATCAGCGAACACTAATCGCAGCCGCCGATTGATTCCTGTTAACCAACCGGTACATTTTGTCGGAACTCCCTTTCCAATCGCCAAGAACAACAACGGAGTCTTACCGATGAATCTGGCCAAACCGCCCGGCGTTCTCGCCGGCCTGATCGGCGCGGGCATCCAGGCCTCGCGCACCCCTGCGCTGCATGAACACGAAGGCGCCGCCCAGGGCCTGACCTACCTGTACCGGCTGATCGACCTCGACCAGCTCAAGCTCGACAGCAGCGCCCTCGAAGAGCTGCTCACCGCTGCCCAGTACATGGGCTTCACCGGCCTGAACATCACCTTCCCGTGCAAGCAGGCGATCCTGCCGCTGCTGGATGAACTGTCGCCGGAAGCCCGGGGCATCGGCGCGGTGAACACCGTGGTGCTGAAGGATGGCCGGCGCGTCGGCCACAACACCGACTGCCTGGGCTTTGCCGAAGGCTTGCGTCGCGGCCTGCCGGAGGTATCGCGCCAGCGCGTGGTGCAGATGGGCGCCGGTGGCGCCGGTGCGGCCGTGGCCCATGCCCTGCTCAGCGAAGGCGTGGAACAGCTGACCGTGTTCGACGTCGAGGCCGAACGGGCCCAGGCCCTTGTGGATAACCTCAACCAGCATTTCCCGGGCAGCCGCGCCAAGGTCGGTCATGACCTGGAAAGCGCCGTCGGCCAGGCCTGCGGGCTGGTCAACACCACGCCGATGGGCATGGCCAAGCTGCCGGGCATGCCGGTGCCCAAGGCCCTGCTGCGGGCGGAGCTGTGGGTTGCGGAGATCGTCTATTTCCCGCTGGAAACCGAGCTGCTGCGCGAAGCCCGCGCCCTCGGCTGCCGCACGCTGAACGGCGCCACCATGGCGGTGTACCAGGCGGTCAAGGCGTTCGAGCTGTTCAGCGGGGTGACGCCCGATGCGCTGCGGATGACCGAGCATTTCCACAGCCTGGGCGCCTGAGATGGAAAAACGCCGCGGAACCTGTCCGCGGCGTTGTCGTGATCAGGCCTGCAGGTAGCGCAGTACCGAGTCGCAGATCATTTCCTTGTGCCGGGCCTTCACGGCCTGGTCCTCGAAGTCGACCTGGAAGATCTCGCCAAAGGTGTGACGGTTGGACACCCGGTAGAAGCAGAACGAACTGATCAGCAAGTGCACGTCCAGCGCCTCCAGGCCCTGGCGGAAAATCCCTTCATTGGCGCCGCGGCGAAGGATTTCATCCAGCGCCTGGAGCACCGTCTTGTTCATCGAACGGATCGCCGAGGACTGCTTCACGTACTCGCCGTGGTGCATGTTCTCGTTGCACACGATGCGCACGAAATCGACGTTGCGGTCGTGGTGGTCGAAGGTGAACTCCACCAGCCGGCGGATGCCGGTGCGCGGCTCCAGCTCGGCCAGGTGCAGGCTGCTTTCGGTGCTGCGGATATCACCGTAGAGCTTCTCCAGCACCTCGACGTACAACTCCTCCTTGCTGTTGAAGTAGTAGTAGATCATCCGCTTGGAGGTATGGGTGCGCTCGGCGATGGCGTCGACCCGCGCACCGGCCAGGCCTTGATGGACGAACTCGGTGATCGCCGCCTGGAGAATGTTCTCGCGGGTCTTTTCCGGATTGTTCTTGCGACCTTTGCGCGGCGTGGTGGCCGTCGCCTCGGCGAGTGCGGGGGTAGTCGTCATACGGGACTCGTGGCCTTCGATTAACGGCGCAATTATGGGCCCCGGTTGCATCAGAAGAAAGCCTTGGGGGTTGTGGGGGGATAGTCCGTGAGTTGTGAGGTGTTGCCGAGGGCCTCATCGCTGGCAAGCCAGCTCCCACAGGATCCTTGGCTGGCCCTGACTGCCACAGGGTTAGCGGTGCACGCTATCCCTGTGGGAGCTGGCTTGCCAGCGATGAGGCCCTCGAACCTTACAACTTGGCGTGGCGCAACCCACCACTGCGGGCCTTGGCCATCGCCGCCAGGCGCACCGCCACGTTCGCCGCGCCATATCCGGCATAACCATTGCGCCGCTGGATCACCTCGAAGAAGAAACGCTCCTCGAACGGCTCGGTGTACACGTGGAACAGCTCGCCGCCGTTGGCATCGCGGTCATACAGCACGTTGTAGTAGGCCAGCTCGCTGAGGAACTCGTCGTCGAAATCGAAGCGCGCCGCCAGGTCGTCGTAGTAGTTCAGCGGAATGTCCAGCAGCGCCACCCCGGCTTCCTTGGCCTTCTTCACCGCGGTGAAGATGTCCTCGCAATCGAAGGCGATGTGATGCACCCCCGAGCCACGGTAATGCGACAGCGCATGGGAAATCGCCGTGTTGCGGTTTTCCGAGATGTTCAGCGGCAGGCGGATGCTGCTGCACTGGCTCCGCAGGGCACGACTCTTCACCAGGCCGTATGGGTCCGGCAGCACCACTTCGTCGTCGGCCTTGAAGTCCAGCAGGCTCTTGTAGAACAGCACCCAGGTATCCAGGCCATCGGCCGGCAGGGCCATGGCCATGTGGTCGATACGGGTCAGGCCAAGGCTGCCCGGCGCGGCCGCGGCGTCAAGGCTGAAGTCGGTGTCGTAGATGGTCTGGCCATTGGCATCCTGGTCCACCAGGTAGATCAGGCTGCCGTCCGGCGCCCGCACCGCCGCCAGTTGGCGCTCGTTGGGGCCGACCAGGCCACGATAGGGCTGGCCGTGATAACCGACGGCACGGGCCAGGGCGCTTGCGCTGTCCTTGACCCGCACGGCGGTGGCGCACAGCGACGGGCCATGGCTCTCGAAGAAGTTGTGGGCGAAGGAATACGGTTCGGCATTGAGGATCAGGTTGATGTCGCCCTGGCGCAGCAGGCTGACGTTCTTCGAACGGTGCTGGCCAACCTTGGCGAAACCGAGGCCTTCCAGCCAGCCGCCGAGCTTGGCGCCCGAGGCGTCGTCCACGGCGAACTCAAGGAATTCGACACCGTCATAGGCATCCGCCGCCGGTGGCGCGAACAGCAGCCCAGGCTCGGCCGCCACCGCCGGCGCGGTCTGCAGCAGGCGCTCGCGGGTCTTCTCTTCGAGGTACAGCAGCGAGCGCAGGCCATCGGCGGCATTGGCCCGCGGCGGCGCGGCGCGGAAGCCGTCGTTGAAGATTTCCAGCGACAGCGGGCCGCGATAACCGGCCTTGAGGATCGGCGCGAGGAACGCCGGCAGGTCGAACTCGCCCTGCCCCGGGAAGCAGCGGAAATGCCGGCTCCACTCCAGCACGTCCATGGCCAGGATCGGCGCGTCGGCCATCTGCACGAAGAAGATCTTCTCCCCCGGCACCTGGGCGATGCCACTCGGGTCGCCCTTGATCGAGTAGGTATGGAAGCTGTCGAGGATCATCCCCAGCGCCGGGTGATCGGCCTCGCGAACGATGTCCCAGACCTGCTGCCACTGGTTCACGTGGCGGCCCCAGGCCAGGGCTTCGTAGCCGATGCGCAGGTTGCGCGCGCCGGCACGCTCGGCCAGCAGGCCGAGGTCGTCCACCAGGATCTGTTTTTCACCCAGGGCATCGGCGGCAACGTTGCTGCACACCAGCACCAGATCGGTGCCAAGCTCCTGCATCAGGTCGAACTTGCGTTCGGCCCGGTCGAGGTTGCGTGCCAGACGCTCGCGAGGGCAGCCCTCGAAGTCGCGAAACGGCTGGAACAGGGTGATATCCAGGCCCAGGTCGGCACAGCGCTGCCTGATTTCGCGAGGGCTGCCATCGTAATAAAGAAGGTCGTTCTCAAAGATCTCGACGCCGTCGAAACCCGCGGCGGCTATGGCTTCGAGCTTTTCCGGCAAGGTGCCGCTGAGGGACACGGTGGCAATCGAACGCTGCATCTTCAGTCTCCAACGGGCAGGCAGTGCCCAAACTGATAAGAATTATTGGCCGGGGCGGAAATCCGCTCAAGAAAAAGGTACGAACTGGTTAGTTTTGTGTGCGATTATCGCCCGAAATGCGCCGTGATGAATTGACCCTTTTTTGAGCAGTGCGCACCATTTCAAACCATGGAAGCAGGGATCCTGGCCACCGCACCCGGTCGATCCTGCCAAATAAGGCTTAGTGCAATGCCGTTTCTTGCGTCACCCAAGGCTCGACCCATAAACATAAAAAATACGGGTAACCCACGATGATCCACAGCTCCAGCAATCCCGTTGCTCAGCCGTTGAGCAGCTCCCCGCACGCCGGAATCGGCGACAAGATCCGTGGCGCCATGGCCGTGGGCAAGACCCGCTGGGTCATGCTCGCCCTGGTGTTCTTCGCCACCACCCTCAACTACATCGACCGCGCCGCCCTCGGCGTCATGCAGCCCATCCTGGCCAAGGAAATGAGCTGGACGGCGATGGACTACGCCAACATCAACTTCTGGTTCCAGGTCGGCTACGCCATCGGCTTCGTCCTGCAGGGCCGGCTGATCGACAAGGTCGGCGTCAAGCGCGTGTTCTTCTGCGCCGTGCTGCTCTGGAGCCTGGCCACCGGCGCCCACGGCCTGGCCACCTCGGCGGTCGGCTTCATGGTCTGCCGCTTCATCCTCGGCCTGACCGAAGCCGCCAACTACCCGGCCTGCGTCAAGACCACCCGCCTGTGGTTCCCGGCCGGTGAACGCGCCGTGGCCACCGGCATCTTCAACGCCGGTACCAACGTCGGCGCCATGTTCACCCCGATGCTGCTGCCGCTGATCCTCACCGTGTGGGGCTGGCAGGCCGCGTTCATGGCCATGGGCGCCCTGGGCCTGGTCTGGGCGATTTTCTGGGGCCTGAAATACTTCAACCCCGAAGACCACCCGACCGTCACCGATGCCGAGCGCGCCTACGTGATGGGCGAAGCGGAGCCTGAGCAGAAAGGCGTGCCGTTCTCGCGGATCCTGCGCATGCGGGGCACCTGGGCCTTCGCCCTGGCCTACTCGATCACCGCGCCGGTGTTCTGGTTCTACCTGTACTGGCTGCCACCGTTCCTCAACCAGCAATACAGCCTGGGCATCAGCGTCACCCAGATGGGCATCCCGCTGATCGTCATCTACCTCAGCGCCGACTTCGGCAGCGTCGGCGGCGGCATCCTCTCGTCGTTCCTGATCGGCCGCGGTGTCAATCCGGTCAAGGCGCGCCTGATGTCGATGGCCCTGTTCGCCGCCACCATCATCGGCGTGATCTTCGCCGCCGGCGCCAGCAGCCTGTGGGTCGCGGTACTGGCGATCTCCCTGGCCATCGCCGCGCACCAGGCCTGGACCGCCAACATCTGGAGCCTGGTGATGGACTACACGCCCAAGCACATGATGAGCACCGTGTTCGGCTTCGGCGGCATGTGCGCGGCCATCGGCGGCATGTTCATGACCCAGATCGTCGGCTACGTGCTGACCACCACCAACAACAACTACACCGTGCTGTTCACCATGATCCCGGCGATGTACTTCATCGCCCTGACCTGGATGTACTTCATGGCGCCACGCAAGGTACCGAAGGTCGAAGACTGACCGTCAGCGCCTGACCCACGCGGGGCCTGTTCCGAAAGGACAGGCCCCGCTTGCGTTTCAGCGCCGCCGTTGCAGCCAGGCCGCGGCCAGCCCGCTCAGGCAGACGATGGCGATGCCGATGATTCCCCACTGGTCCGGACGCTGGCCGAACAGCACGATGCCCATCAGCCCGGCGAAGACGATCTGGCAGTAGCTGAACGGCGCCAGCATGGCCGGCGGCGCGTGGCGGAAGGCCTGGGTCAGGAACAGGTGGGCGAGCATGCCGAAGGTGCCGAGGGCCAGGGTCATCAGGCCGTGGGTCAGCGTGGGCACGGTCCAGAAGAACGGCACCAGGGCGCTCATCACCAGGGTATTGAACAACCCGGTGAAGAAGTTGGTGGCGGTCGGGCTGTCCACCTGGCTCAGCTTGCGGGTGAGGATCTGGTAGAAGCAGAAACAGGTCGCCGAACCGAAGGGCAGCAACACCGCAGGTGTGAACAGCGCGCCACCGGGATGAACGATGATCAGCACGCCGACGAAGCTGGCCAGCACGGCCAGCCACTGGCCCTTGCTCACCGACTCCTTCAGCAACGGCAGCGACAGCGCCGTCACCATCAGCGGCGCAAGGAAGTTCACCGCCGTCGCCTCGGCCAGCGGCAGGTACTGCAGCGCCTTGGTGAACAGCAGGCTGCAGCCCAGCAGGCACAAGGCCCGCGCCGCCTGCAGCCGCGGCCTTCGGGTGCGCAAGCCGCTCAGGCCGGCCTGGGGCAGGAAGATCCCCAGCATCAGCAGCGTGTGAACCAGATAGCGCGCCCACACCACCCAGACGATCGGATAGAACCCCGACAGGTACTTCGACATCGCGTCGTGGCTGGAAAACAGGAAGGTCGCGACAACGACCAGCAGGATGCCTTTGAACGGTTGACTGACGGAGGGCATGGGCGGCTCGGCGCGTTAGAGGTGGCTCAATACGTTATGGGTCTTGTCCAGCGCCCATTGCGCGCGTTGCAGCGCGGACACGCCCTGTTCCAGCAGTTGCCGGGTGGGGATCTCCAGGCTCAGGGGCATGTCGGGGGAAACGCTGGCGAGCAGGCCGCGCAGGTCGCAGTCGCCGTCACCGGGGAAACGCCGCTCGTTGCGCGCCTGACGCAAGATCTCGGCCATGTCGTCCGGTCGTGGCCCGGCCACGTCGCACAGTTGCAGGTAGCGCATTCGCGAAGCCGGCACATTGCGCAGGTCTTCCAGGCGTGAGGCAGAGCGGTCGAAGTGGAAGGCATCCACCAGTACGCAGCCGTTGTCGCGGTTGGCGGCTTCGACGATGGCCAGGGCCTGGGTGAGGTTCTTCGCGTCGGTCCAGGGCATGAATTCCAGGTGCGGATGGATGCCGTATTTAACCGCCAGGTCGCAGAGGGCGGCGAAGTTGTCGGTCATCCGCGTCGGGTCCGGGTCGTTGCCGGCCACCAGCAGTTCCGTGGCGCCGAAGTCCGCGCCCACGGCCAGCAGCGGCTCGAAATCGGCGACGCGGGTGTCCGGCTTGAGGCGCAGGATCTCGATGTCCAGCACCTTGATCCCGGTGTCGCGCAGACGGGCTGCGGTCTGCTGGCGCAGGGCGGCGTCGCGGACCAGGGGGAAATGGTGTTCTTCCGGGGTGGCGGGTTCAAGGCGCAGGCCGACATGGCTGTAGCCGGCGCGGGCAGCGACCTCGACCATGTCCGGGGGGGAGAGCTCAAGAACGGTGAGGGCAGCCAGGGAGAGGATGCGTTGGCTCATGGGGGTGGGATTCTCTTTTGTTCTGGGTGCAATTATTTAGAACTTGGTTCCAGTTTCATTGCAAGCAGAAAAACAGGGAGACCCTGGCATCAATGGGTTTCTGAAAATGATGTGCTGGTTTTGCGGGCCCTATCGCCGGCAAGCCAGCTCCCACAGGTTTTGCGGTGCACTCGATCCCTGTGGGAGCAGGCTTGCCAGCGATGAGGCCCGAGAGATCAAGGCAAAATCAGCTGAACAACTCGGAAGCCGGACTCGCCGCCGCCAGTTCCTGCACAGTCTCAAGCAGCACTGGCGCCAGCTCATGCATCCGCGCCTCGCTCATCCGCGCCGTCGGCCCGGCGATGCTCACCACCCCCAGCGCGTGCCCGTCCCGCGGATCGGCGATCACTGCCGCCAGCGCCGACATGCCCACCGCCGAACTCTCCACCACCCAGGCATAGCCATGCTCCCGGGCAATACGCAAGCGTTCCAGCAGCTCGGCATTGGACTTCGGCGCATTCGGCCCGAAGTCTTCGGCAGGCGCGATGCCCTGGCGCTCCACCAGCAGCAACGCCTGGGCATCACTGAGGCTGGCCAGCCAGGCATGCCCGGAAGCGCTGTAGAACAACGGCGCATCCCGCCCCATGTCCGGGTCGTATTTGAGCCCGGAACGCGCCCCCTGGGACTTGGCGATCCAGGTCTGGCGCTCGCCATCGATCACCCCCAGGCGTACCAGCTCGCCACTCTGCCCGGCCAGCTGGTCGAGGATCGGCTGGACGATGTCCGCACCACTGTTGGCCAAATAGCGAAAGCCCATGGCCACCAGCCGGGTGCTCAGCAGGTAGCGGCTGTTCTCCGGGTTCTGGCGCACGTAACCCAGGCGGATCAGCTCGGCGAGCATGCGGTGGGTCGCGCTCTTGGGAATGTCCAGTTGCTCGGACAGGGTCTGCATCGGCAGCCCGCGAGGCTCGCTGGTAAGGCTTTCGATAAGGCTGAACGCGCGTTCGATCTGACTGCCGGCCATGGTCGTGGTCCCTGAAAATATGGGCGAATTCTAAAGAGCGCCGGACAAAGCGCAAACCACTGTTCGATCTTCGCCCAACTTCACGGGCAGCGACTTGGCACCACCCGTGCGATCATGGATTATGGAATCAAGTTCCAAAATAATACTACGAGGATTTTCCATGACCGCCCTTCCCTCCCACGCCCGCACGGTGGACTGCGATGTCCTGGTGATCGGTTCCGGCGCCGCCGGCCTCAGCGCTGCGGTCACGGCGGCCTGGCACGGGCAAAAGGTCATAGTGGTCGAGAAGGACCCGGTGTTCGGCGGCGCCACCGCCTGGTCCGGTGGCTGGGCCTGGGTGCCGTGCAATCCGCTGGCACGCCGCGCCGGCATCGTCGAGGAACGTTCGGCGCCACGCACCTACCTGGAACATGAGCTGGGCGAACGCTTCAATGCGCCGCTGATCGACGCCTTCCTCGAAGCCGGGCCCAACATGGTCAGCTTCTTCGAGAAACACACCGCCTTGCAGTTCGCCGATGGCAACGGCATCGCCGATATCCACGGCGATACCCCCGGCGCCGGCACCGGCGGGCGCTCGGTGATCGCCGCGCCCTACGACGCACGACAGACCGGCAAGCTGCTCAAGCGCCTGCGCCGGACCATGCGCGAGACCTCGTTCTGGGGCATGCCGATCATGGCCGGCAAGGACCTCGGTGCCTTCCTCACCCTCACCCGCTCCTGGCGCTCGCTGCTGCATGTGGGCCAGCGCGTCGGCAAGCACCTGCTCCACCTCGCCACCCACGGCCGCGCCCTGCACCTGGTCAACGGCGTGGCGCTGGTGGCGCGCCTGGCCAGGTCGGCCGACGACCTCGGCGTACTGCTCTGGGAATCGGCGCCAGCCCGCCGCCTGCTGCGGGCAGACGGCAAGGTGACAGGCGCAGTGGTGGAGACCGCCAGCGGCGAAGTGACCATCAACGCCCGCGCGGTGGTCCTGGCCGCCGGTGGCTTCCCCAACGATATCGAGCGGCGCAAGGCAATGTTCCCGCGCACCCCGACCGGCCACGAGCACCTGGCCCTGCCGCCCATGGCGGCCAACGGCGATGGCCTGCGCCTCGGCGAGAGCGTCGGCGGCAGGGTCGCCGACGACCTGCACAGCCCGGTGGCCTGGGCGCCGGTATCGAAGGTGCCCTATGCCGACGGCAGCAGCGGCCATTTCCCGCACATCATCGAGCGCGGCAAGCCGGGGATCATCGGCGTGCTGAGCAACGGCCAGCGCTTCGTCAACGAGGCCGACGGCTACTACGACTATGTCAGCGCCATGGTCGCCGCCGCGCCGGGGGAGAAGGTCGAGTCCTGGCTGGTCTGCGACCACCGCTTCCAGCGCCGCTACGGCCTCGGCATCGCCCGCCCCTTCCCGCTGCCGACCGCGGCGCTGGTGCGCAATGGCTACCTCAAGCGCGCCGACAGCCTGCACGACCTGGCCAACCAGTGCGGCATCGATGCCCGTGGCCTGGTCGATACGGTCAGCGAGTACAACCGCCATGCCCGCCTCGGCGAGGACCCGCAGTTCGGTCGCGGCCGCACCCTGTACAACCGCAAGCAGGGCGATGCGCTGCACGGGCCGAACCCCTGCGTGGCGCCGATCGAGCACGGGCCGTTCTACGCGGTGAGGGTCGAGCCGGGCTGCTTCGGCACCTTCGCCGGGCTGCGCACCAACGAACATGCGCAGGTGCTGGATGACCACCAGCAACCGATCGAGGGCCTGTACGCGGCGGGCTGCGACATGGCCAGCATCATGGGCGGGCACTATCCGGCGGGCGGCATCAACCTCGGGCCGGCGCTGACCTTCGGCTACATCGCCGGTCGTCATATCGCCGGCGTAACCGCCTACGAGTGATCAGTTGAAGCGTTGCCCGGAAATCGCCGGGTGGTAGATCGGCTGGACCTTGTTCCCCGCCGGGTCCAGCAGGTGGAAGCTCCAGGTTCCGTCGCCGTGGGCGAACGGCGTGTCCAGCAGGGTCACGCCGCATTCCTTCAGGTAGGCATGCCAGGCGTGCAGCTCGTCGATGCTGTCGACCACGAAGCCGTAGTGATCCACCGCCTGCTCGCCGCTGCTCGGCACGAAGGCGCGGCCCAGGGACAGGTTGTCGTTGCCGCAGGTCAGGTAGACCAGGTCTTCGTTGGCGCGGTGCAGCACTTCCATACCGAGGATATCCACATAGAAGCGCTCGCAGACTTCCAGGTTGGGCACCAGGATCGCGAGATGACGCAGGCCGTTGAGGCGACTTGGACGGACAGGCATGGTTTCGGCTCCATTTTTGTATACAATTTTTCGCAAATATAAGACAAAAAGGAGTTCGACGTGTACAGCCTTCTACTCAAGACCCAATTGCAGCCCGGTAGCCTGGAGCGGTTCATGGAGGCGATGCGGGTCAATGCGGCCAGCTCGGTGACGGATGAACCGGGGTGCCTGGTGTTCGATGTGATCCGCGATTTCAGTGAGCCGGATCTGGTGTGGCTGTATGAAGTGTATGAAAGCGAGGCGGCGTTCGAGGCGCATATGCTGACGGCGCATTTCCTCGCCAGCCGACCGTTGCTGGAGCCGTTGATCGTTCGGCAGGAGGTAGTGGAGGGGGAGGTGCTGGCCTTCAATGGCAAGCGGGCAGGCTGATTTGTAGTGGATGTGAGGGCCTCATCGCTGGCAAGCCAGCTCCCACAGGGCCTGTGGGAGTTCACCCAACCCGCCGGGCTGCGCTGTCGCGCAGAGAACTAGACTGCAAGTGCGCCGCAGTCGGCGTGGGAGCGGATTCATCCGCGATCGGCGGCGAAGCCGTCGTAAAACCTGA
>JAIRVG010000017.1 GCA_031253995.1 Paucimonas sp.
CTGCTGCAGATCCTGTTCTGGTACTTCGCGGTGTTCCTGACCCTGCCGGGACCGCGGGGCAGCATCAACCTCAACGACACCTTCTTCATCAGCAACCGTGGCCTGAACATGCCCGGCGCCTCGATTGCCGACGGTTTCTGGCCGTTCATGGCGAGCGTGGCGCTGGCGGTGGTGGCGGTCATCCTGATGGTGCGCTGGGCCAACCGTCGCTTCGAGGACACCGGCGAACCCTTCCACACGTTCTGGGCCGCCCTCGGCCTGCTGCTGGTGATTCCGGGCCTGAGCGTGCTGCTGTTCGGCAACCCGCTGAGTTGGGAACTGCCGCAACTGAAAGGCTTCAACTTCGTCGGCGGCTGGGTACTGATTCCCGAACTGCTGGCGCTGACCCTGGCCCTCACGATCTATACCGCAGCGTTCATCGCCGAGATCGTCCGCTCCGGCATCCGTTCGGTCGGCCATGGCCAGACCGAAGCGGCCCGTTCCCTCGGCCTGCGCGAGGGCCCGGCCTTGCGCAAGGTGATCATTCCCCAGGCCCTGCGGGTGATCATTCCGCCGCTGACCAGCCAGTACCTGAACCTGGCGAAGAACTCCTCGCTGGCGGCGGGCATCGGCTACCCGGAAATGGTCTCGCTGTTCGCCGGCACCGTACTCAACCAGACCGGGCAGGCCATCGAGGTGATCGCCATCACCATGAGCGTGTACCTGGCCATCAGCATCGGCATTTCCCTGCTGATGAACGCCTACAACAAGCGCATCGCGCTGATCGAACGTTGAGGAACCGCGGATGAATGCCTTCGTCTTCAAGCCCGACCTGCCGCCACCGGTGCGCACGTCCGGGGCCCTGGCGTGGATGCGCGCCAACCTGTTTTCCAGCTGGATCAACACGCTGCTGACCCTGTTCGCCCTGTACCTGGCGTGGCTGATCGTGCCACCGCTGTTGCAGTGGACGGTGCTGGATGCCGACTGGATCGGCAGCAGCCGCACCGACTGCAGCGGGCAGGGCGCCTGCTGGGTGTTCGTGCAGCAGCGTTTCGACCAGTTCCTCTATGGCTACTACCCGACGGCGCAGCGCTGGCGGGTCGATCTCACCGTGGCGAGCGCGGTGCTTGGCGCGGCACCTCTGTTCCTGCGCCGTTTCCCGCGCAAGGCCGGGTACGCCGTGGGCTTCCTGCTGTTGTACCCGCTGCTTGCCTACTGCCTGCTGCGCGGCGGTGTGGTGGGCCTGCCGCTGGTGTCGACCAGCCAATGGGGCGGCCTGATGCTGACCCTGGTGATCGCCACCGTCGGCATCGCCGGCGCCTTGCCGCTGGGGATCGTCCTGGCCCTGGGCCGGCGCTCGCGGATGCCGGCGGTGAAGGTGGTGTGCGTGACCTTCATCGAGTTCTGGCGCGGCGTGCCGCTGATCACCGTGCTGTTCATGTCCTCGGTGATGCTGCCGCTGTTCCTCCCCGAAGGCATGAGCTTCGACAAGCTGCTGCGCGCCATGATCGGGGTGATCCTGTTCCAGTCGGCGTATATCGCCGAGGTGGTGCGCGGCGGGTTGCAGGCCATTCCCAAGGGGCAATACGAAGCGGCCGCGGCCATGGGCCTGGGCTACTGGCGCTCGATGGGGCTGGTGATCCTGCCGCAGGCGCTGAAGCTGGTGATACCCGGCATCGTCAACACCTTCATCGCCCTGTTCAAGGACACCAGCCTGGTGGTGATCATCGGCCTGTTCGACCTGCTCAACAGCGTCAAGCAGGCGGCAGCCGATCCCGCCTGGCTGGGCATGGCCACCGAGGGCTACGTGTTCGCGGCCCTGGTGTACTGGGTTTTCTGTTTTGGCATGTCCAGCTATTCCCGGCGCCTGGAGCGTCGGCTGGATACCGGTCACACGCGTCAGGAGCGCAAATGATGAACACGGCACCGATTATCGAAATCCACGACATGAACAAGTGGTACGGGCAGTTCCATGTGCTCAAGCACATCAACCTCAGCGTGCGGCCGGGGGAGCGCATCGTGTTGTGCGGGCCGTCGGGGTCGGGCAAGTCGACCACCATCCGCTGCCTCAACCGGCTGGAGGAACACCAGCAGGGCAGGATAGTGGTGGACGGGGTGGAGCTGACCAGCGACCTGCGCCAGATCGAGACGATCCGCCGCGAGGTGGGCATGGTGTTCCAGCACTTCAACCTGTTCCCGCACCTGACCATCCTGGAGAACTGCACCCTGACGCCGATGTGGGTGCGCAAGATGCCCCGGCGCCAGGCCGAGGAGATCGCCATGCATTACCTGGAGCGGGTGCGGATTCCCGACCAGGCGCACAAGTACCCGGGACAGTTGTCCGGTGGGCAGCAGCAGCGGGTGGCGATCGCCCGGGCGCTGTGCATGAAGCCGAAGATCATGCTGTTCGACGAGCCGACCTCGGCGCTGGACCCGGAGATGGTCAAGGAGGTGCTGGATACCATGGTGGGGCTGGCGGAGGACGGCATGACCATGTTGTGCGTGACCCATGAGATGGGGTTTGCACGGACGGTGGCGGACCGGGTGATCTTCATGGACAAGGGCGAGATCGTCGAGCAGGCGGCGCCGGATGCGTTCTTCGATGATCCGCAGAATCCGCGGACGCGGGCGTTCCTCAGCCAGATCCTGCATTGAGGTAGCCAGGACTGGCCAATCGCTGGCAAGCCAGCTCCCACAGGTTCTGTATGCACCATACCTGTGGGAGCTGGCTTGCCAGCGATGAGGCCATCAGCAGCACCTCGGATCTTCAGGGCGCCAACATCCGCCAACTCTCAGTGATTTCCCGGCACAGCCTTTTTACCCGGGAAACCCCGTCGACTTTGGGGCGAACTCCTGCCACCAGTCGGGGCGACTTTCCTGTTGTTGATAGGTCTGCACCTGGTCGGCAGCACTGCCAAGCAAGGCTTGCACACTGCTATCACGACCGGCGACATAAGCCTCCAACTCCTCGATAGCCTTGCTCAACACCCCATACCCCCCGGTAAACACCGCCGACGTCATCTCCGTGGCACAGGCCCCGGCCAACAGGAACCGCGCCACATCCAGCCCGCTGCGCGCACCGTTGGTCGCGATCAGCGGATAGTCATCGCCCATGGCCTTGCGCGTCAGCATCAACCAGCGCGCAGTCAGCGGCAGGGCCCAGGCCCCACCGATCGCCGCACTGGTCCCCAGCAGCGGCTGGCCGGTCTCCAGGTCCGGCAAGAAGCCCATGAACCGTCCCATCATCACCACGCTGTCGGCACCGCCCCGGCGCGCCGCCCTGGCCAGCCCGACCACGTCCTCGCTCTGCCCGGTGAGCTTGATCCACAAGGGCAGGGTGGTCGCCTCGCGGATACGCCGGACGATGGTCTCGATGCGCTCGGCGCCACGCTCCAGCACGATGGCGCCCTTGGCCGCCTCTTCGCCATGGGGCGCGCCGATATTCAGCTCCAGCACCCGCAACCCGGCCTGTTCGATGCGCCGGGCATATTCGGCGCATTGCTCCAGGTCGCTGAGGATCAGGCTCGGCACCACGTAGGCATCCAGCACCCGGGCCTCGCGGTCGAGGCCGGCGAGTTCCTCGATCCACTCGTCGAAGTCGCGCTGAACCAGCCCCGAGCGACCGAACAGGCTGGCATCCGCCGGCGGCGCGAAGTCCCAGGGCAGGCGCTGCCACTGGCTGTCCAGCAGCACATAGTCGGTCTTGTCCAGTTGCTCCTTGGCCGCTTGCGACTCGTTGGTGGACTTGGCGATCACTGCACCCGCGCCGGTGTGCAGCGCGGTGCGGATCGCCTCGGCGGTCATGGTCTGTTCGCCGGCGCCGCAGATCACCGGGTTCTTCAGCACGAGCTGGCCGATGCGGGTACTCAGTCGGGTCATGGCGGCGCTCACAGGTTCATCAGCCGGGCGGCGTTGCCGGAGACCATCTTGCGGATGTCGGCGTCGCTGTAGTCCAGGTCGATCAGTTGGCCGATGACATTGCGGAAACCGTCGGCGATGCTCGGGTTGCCCTGCTGGCCAAGGTCGGAACCGAGGATGGTGAGGTCGATGGTGCCGGCCTCGATCACCTGGCGCAGGAACACGTCGTCATAGAACTTGAACTTGGAGCCCGGCACCCACATGCACATCGAGTGCTCCATGAACACGCCTTCCTTGGCCAGCTGGCGCATGTCGTCCAGGGTGGCGTCGACCACGTAGGTCGGGTGGTTGACCAGCAGGCGCTTGACCCCGCGCTTGCGCGCTTCCTCGAACAGCGGCCAGATCTCGCGGATGTTCAGGTGACCGGCGGAAAGCACCACGTCCTGGGCGGCGATCAGGTCGAGGATGGCCTTGACCTCTTCCTTGAGCTTGCCGTCGTCGTCCAGCACGGTCAGCGGGATCGGCTGCAGCATGCGCTGGGTGGTCTGCGGGAATTTCTCGACGAACTTCACGTCCTGGTGGTGGTGGGCGATATGGTTGGCCGAGGAGAAGGTCGGCATCCACACCAGCTTGGCGCCGAGGTTCAGGCCGTGTTCCACGGCGTGGACGTTGAGGCCGCCCACCGAGTTGTTCAGTGGCACGCCGGAGAGCATGTGCACGTTCAGCTCGCTGAAGTGCTTGTTGAGCAGCTCGGTGACCGGCGTGCAGCTGTAGTAGTGGTCCTTGAGCAGCACGGCCTTGAGCCCGGCTTCCGAGGCTTCGCGCATGGCTTCGACATGGTCGCAGTAGCGCGGCATCACCGAGGGGCCGCTGTGGCAGTGCAGGTCGATGGCGCCGCGCAGCAGGCTGTCGATGCGGGCCTGGCGTTCTTCGTTGGCGGCGGGGGTGAGGATGGCGTTCATTGGGGTTACCTCTCTTGTTATTGGGGGCGGTGCAGGTGCTTGACCTGCTGGCTCCAGCCGGCGCGCAGCAGCGCCTGGTCGGAACCGAGAATGAAGAAGCTCACGCCGCGGGCGGCGAAGCGGTCCAGATCGTCGAGGCTGGCGACGAAGAGCCCGGCGGCCTTGCCGGCTTCGCGGGCGGCGTCGATGGCGCGCAGGGTGGCGTCTTCCACCCGCGGGTCGTCGAGGCGGCTGGCGCCGAGGGAGACGCTGAGGTCGGCGCGGCCCACCAGCAGGCAGTCGATCTGCTCGACGGCGGCGATGGCGGCCAGGTGATCGAGGGCTTCGGCGTCCTCGATCTGCGCGACGATGGCGTGGCGACCGTCCTCGGCCGCCATGTGCTCGGCCAGGTTGGCGCGGCCGTAGCCGCCGGCCCGGGGCGAGTTGGAGAAGCCGCGGCAGCCGTCGCGGTAGCGGGTGGCACGCAGCAGCTCGCGGGCCTGCTCGGGGTGGACAATATGCGGCAGGACCAGGCCGTCGGCGCCGAGGTCGAGGGCCTGCAACAGCGTCGCCGGACGCTGGTCGGCAACCCGCACCAGCCCGCCCAGGCCGCTGGCACGGCAGGCGAGCAGGGTGGTGTCGAGGCTGGCCGGGTTGAAGGGCGCGTGCTCGGCATCCAGCACCACCGCATCCAGGCCGACATCCCCGGCGATCTCCACCACGGCATGGGCCGGGGTCTTGATGAAGCTGCTGAGCAGGGTGTCCCCGGCGCGCAGCCGTTGGGTGAAGGTGCTCATGCCGAGACGTCCGCGTCGGCGAACTCGGCGGCCTGGTATTCGATCAGGTGGCGATAGTCGTTGCGGATCGGCGAGAACACATCGAGGTTCATCACCACCTCGTCACCCAGCGGCTCGGCGTAGTGAACGACGTGGGGCGGGATGCGGATCATGCTGCCCGGCCCGCCCTCGACCACCTCGTCGCCCAGGTGAAAGCGCACCCGGCCCTGCACGATGATCACCAGTTGTTCGAAGGTGTGGCTGTGGGGGAAGACATCCATGCCCGGGCTCAGCCAGTTCATCACGCACAGGGTGTCGTCGCCGCGGAAGGCGACGCGCTCCACGCCCTTGCGCACGACTTCGCGGGGCAGATCGTTCCAGTTATGCAGCAGGGCTTGGGCGAGGCTCATCGGTATCACTCCGTTTTGTTTCTTTTGTAGGAATATTGTTTCTCTGTGGGATAAAGCTAATCCTCGCTGGCGGCAGCGGTCAAGTGCCTTTTTCATGCCTTGACAGGTGCTGGAATGCGCTCATAGGATGTGTCACACATCAAAACAATATTTCGATGTAAGAAATAGGAGCTGGTCAATGCGCGTAATCGAATCCCTTCTCATCGACGGCCAATGGTCCGCAGGCGGCCATGAGCGCCAGGCGGATGTGTTCAACCCGGCCACGGGCGAGCTGATCGCCCGCCTGGGCCTGGCCTCCACGGCCGACCTGGACCGCGCGCTGGACGCCGCCCAGCGCGGCTTCCAGGCCTGGCGCAAGGTGTCTGCCTATGAACGTTCGAAGGTGCTGCGCCGGGCCGCCGACCTGGTCCGCGAGCGTTCCGACGAAATCGCCGCGCTGATCACCCTGGAGCAGGGCAAGCCGCTGGCCGAGGCGAAGATGGAAGCCTTCGGTGCCGGCGACCATATCGACTGGTACGCCGAGGAAGGCCGCCGCGCCTACGGCCGGGTGATCCCGCCCCGTGCCCGTGGCGTACGCCAGACCGTGCTGCGCGAGCCGATCGGCCCGGTGGCGGCGTTCAGCCCGTGGAACTTCCCGGTCAGCCAGCTGGTGCGCAAGATCGCCGGGGCCCTGGCCGCCGGTTGCTCGATCATCGCCAAGGGCCCGGAGGAAACCCCGTCCTCGTGCATCGAGCTGTGCCGGGCCTTCCAGGACGCCGGCGTGCCGCCGGGCGTGCTCAACCTGGTGTTTGGCGTGCCGGCCGAGGTGTCCGACTACCTGATCCGTTCCGAGGTGATCCGCAAGGTGTCGTTCACCGGCTCGGTGCCGGTGGGTCGCAGCCTGGGCGCGCTGGCCGGGCAGTACCTCAAGCGCTGCACCCTGGAGCTGGGCGGGCATGCACCGTTCATCGTCTGCGATGACGTGGATGTCGAGGCCGTGGCGGCGCTGGGCGCGGGCTTGAAGTTCCGCAATGGCGGGCAGATCTGTGCCTCGCCGACCCGCTTCTATGTGCAGGACGGTGTCTACGACCAGTTCGTCGCGGCGTTCTGCCGGGCGGGGGCGGCGATAAAGATGGGCGATGGCCAGGACCCCTCCAGCCAGCTCGGCCCGCTGGCCAATCCGCGGCGGGTGGCGGCGATCCAGGAATACGTCGACGACGCCCTGGCCGTGGGCGCGCAACTGGCCCTGGGTGGTCAGCGCGGGGAGGGTGGTGGTTTCTACTACCCGGCCACGGTGCTGACCGATGTACCGGAAAGCGCGCGGGTGATGAGCGAGGAGCCGTTCGGCCCGATCGCGTCCATCGTGCGTTTCTCCAGCGTCGAGGAAGTGATCGACAAGGCCAACAGCCTGCCCTTCGGCCTGGCTGCGTTCGCCTTCACCCGCTCGATCCAGCGCGCCACCTTGCTGGCCGATGAGCTGGAGTCGGGGATGGTGTCGATCAACCACTTCGGGCTCGCTGCGCCGGAAACGCCATTTGGCGGGGTGAAGGACAGCGGCTATGGCAGCGAGGGGGGCAGCGAGGGGCTTGAGGCCTACTTCACCACCAAGTTCGTCAGCCAGGTGGGCTGACTTCAATCATCGGTTTAACGCTGTCGGTGTAGGAGCGGATTTATCCGCGATCGGCGGCGCAGCCGTCGTAAAACCTGAGTCCCGAGTTTGTCTGGCATATCCGGGATACAGGTTTTATGGCCGCTTTGCGCCCAATCGCGGATAAATCCGCTCCTACAGGGGACCGCGTAGAGAATAAAAACAATGCAAACCTTCGACTACATCGTCATCGGCGCCGGTTCTGCCGGCTGCGCCCTCAGCGCACGCCTGGCCCAGGCCGGGCGCCAGGTCCTGCTGCTGGAAGCAGGACCCGCGGACAACCATCCGTACATCCATATCCCGGGCACCTTCATCCGCGTCCACGGCACCAGGCGCACCTGGATGTACCGCACCGAGCCGGAACCCTTCGTCAACCAGCGCCAGGTCTTCATTCCCCAGGGCCGCACACTGGGCGGCGGCAGCGCGGTCAACGCGATGATCTACATCCGCGGCCAGGCCGAGGACTATGAAGAGTGGAAAGCCAGCGGCTGCCCCGGCTGGGGCTGGGACGACGTGCTCCCGGTGTTCCGCCGCTGCGAGGGCAACGCCCGCCTGGGCGGCACCCTGCACGGCCAGTCCGGGCCGCTCAAGGTAAGCGACCCACGCCACCGCCATCCCCTCAGCGAAGCCTTCGTCAGCGCCGCCGTGCAGGCCGGCGTACCGGCAAACGATGACTTCAACGGCGCCCGCCAGGAAGGCGCCGGCTTCTACCAGACCACTACCAGCGAAGGCCGTCGCGCCAGTTCGGCGGTGTCCTACCTCAAGCCGCTGCGTGGCGATCCACGGCTCACGGTGCTGACCGAGACCCTGGTCACCAGCCTGTTGTTCGACGGCGACCGCGTGGTGGGGGTCAAGGCCAGCGACAGCCATGGCCAGCCGGTGACCTTCCGTGCCCGCGCCGAGGTGATCGTCAGCGCCGGGGCCATCGCCTCGCCGAAGCTGCTGATGCTCTCCGGCATCGGCCCGCGCGAGCACCTGCAGGACATGGGCATCACCCCGCGCGTCGACCTGCCCGGCGTCGGCGAGAATTTCCAGGACCACTTGAGCGCCTCGGTCTATGCCCGCACGCGCAAGCCGGATAGTCTGCTCGGCCATGACCGCGGCCTGCGTGCCCTCGGTCACGGGCTCAAGTACCTGGCCTCGCGCAAGGGCCTGCTCAGCTCCAACGTGGTGGAAAGCGGCGCCTTCGTCGATGCCACCGGCTGCGGCCGCCCGGACGTGCAGTTCCACGTGGTGCCGGCGCTGGTGGGGGATATCGACCGCCTGCCGCCGGAGGGCCATGGCCTGTCCGTCAACCCCTGCGCCCTGCGCCCGCGCTCCCGCGGCCGCCTGCGCCTGAAAAGCGCCGACCCGCTGGACGAGGTGGCGCTGAACGCCAACTACCTGAGCGACCCGGAGGACATGAAGACCATGGTCGCCGGGGTGAAGATGGCCCGCCGCATCCTCCGTGCCCCGGCCCTGGCCGAGGTGGTGGAGGGCATGCTGATGCTGCCGGACGAGGACGACGTGCCGGACGAGGTGTTCGAGGACTACGTGCGCAAGGTCGCCAAGACCGTGTTCCACCCCGCCGGCACCTGCCGCATGGGCCAGGACCCGGGCGCGGTGGTGGCGCCGGACCTGCGGGTGCATGGGGTCAAGGGCCTGCGCGTGGCCGATGCCTCGATCATGCCGACCATCGTCAGCGGCAACACCAATGCGCCGAGCATCATGATCGGCGAGCGTTGCGCGGACTTCATCCTCGCCGCCCAAGCCTGACCGGAGGTCTTCCCGCAAGGATGCGGACTCGCTACTTCGCCGATACAACAATTACAAGAGTGCCGCGATGAACCTCATAGCCCGCAACACCTTCGACAACGAGCAGGACAGCGTCCTGTACAACCGCATTGCCTGGCGGCTGCTGCCGTTTCTTTTCGTGCTCTACATCATCGCCTTCCTCGATCGGGTCAACGTCGGCTTCGCCAAGCTGCAGATGGCCGCCGACATCGGCCTGAGCGACCTGGCCTTCGGCTTCGGCGCCGGGGTGTTCTTCATCGGCTACTGCCTGTGCGAGATTCCCAGCAACATGATGCTGCAGAAGGTCGGCGCGCGTTTCTGGATCACCCGGATCATGGTGATGTGGGGGCTGCTGTCGGTATCGATGCTGTTCGTCCAGACCCCCAACCAGTTCTACGTGCTGCGCTTCTTGCTGGGCATGGCCGAGGCCGGTTTCTACCCCGGCGTGGTGCTGTACATGACCTACTGGTTCCCTTCTCATGCCCGTTCCCAGGGCATGGCCTGGTTCAACCTCGGCATCGCCATGGCCGGGGTGATCGGCAGCCCGCTGTCGGGCTGGATCATGCAGACCTTCGCCGGCGTGGGCGGCATGGCCGGCTGGCAGTGGCTGTTCCTGCTGGAAGGCATGCCGGCGGTGATCCTCGGCATCGTGGTGTTCTTCTACCTCGACGACCGCCCGGGCAAGGTCCACTGGCTGAGCGCCGAGCAGAACGCGCGGGTGGTGCGCCAGCTCGCCGAGCAGCGCAGCGCCCAGGAGCAGGCCGGTGCCGGCCACAACTTCCGCGCAGCCTTCGTCAACAAGGACCTGTGGCGCCTGATCTACGTGAACTTCGCGCTGCTGTGCGGGACCTACGGCGTGTCGTTCTGGCTGCCGCAGATCGTGCGCAACCTGGGCATCGAGAGCCTGACCCAGACCGGCTTCATCGCCGCGATCCCGTTCGCCGTGGCCTCGGTGGTGATGATCCTGGTCAGCCGCCATTCCGACCGCACCCGCGAACGGCGCTGGCACGGCACCCTGTGCAACCTGGCGTCGGCGGCGGGCCTGGCCATGGCGGCGTTCTTCCATGACCAGCCGGTGCTGTCCCTGGCCGGGTTGAGCCTGGCCATGTCCGGTGGCCTGGCCGGCTTCTGCGTGTTGTGGGCCTTGCCGGGGGTGTTGCTGACCGGTACCGCGGCGGCGGCGGGCATCGCCCTGATCGCCACCATCGGCAACCTCGGCGGCTATGCCAGCCCGTTCATGATGGGCTGGATCAAACAGAGCAGCGGGCACCTGGAATACGGCCTGTACGTGCTGGCGGTGATGACCGTGCTGGGGGCGCTGGCGATGTCCGGCGTGAAGCCGCCGAGCAGCCGGCAGTCGCGCCCGCTGGGACAGCCTTCGACGATTTAGTGTTGCGCACCAACACAAGTGTTTCGCCGAGCGATACAATCGGCCACTTTCCCCATCACGGATCGAGGTGACCGATTGGACCAGCAAGAAGAAAAGCCCAGCAGCGGTCCGGCGCTGCTGGAGTCGGTGGAAATGGTCTTCCGCCTGCTCGATGAACTCACCGCCGCCCGGCGTCCGCTGGGCGTGACCGAACTGGCGCAACTGCTGCAGACGGCCAAGCCGCGCACCTACCGCCACCTCGCCTCCATGCGCCAGTTGGGCATCCTCGAACAGGATCCTTCCACCGAGAAGTACATGCTGGGTGCGCGGCTGGTGGCGTATGGCGAGGCCGCTGGCGAGCAGTTTGACCTGCGTGCCATCGCCGATCCCTATCTCACCCGTATCCGTGACGCCACCGGGCAGACCGCCTTGCTCGCCGTGGCCACCCATGACACGGCGCTGGTGGTGTCCTGTGTCGAGTCCAAGGCCAACGTGTGCATTTCGGTGAAGCCGGGCAACCGTGTGTTGCCGTACTGCTCGGCGCAGGGGCGCACGGTGCTGGCGTTTGCCGATGCGGCGAGCCAGCAGCGGGTGATGCGGCGCAAGATGCCGCAGCTGACCGAGCGCACCCTGCATGAGCCGGAGGCATTGGCGCAGCGGCTGGAGCTGATTCGTGAGCGGCTGTATGACGATGCGGATGGCGAGGTGACGCTGGGGATCAATGCCTTGTGCTGCCCGATCTTCCGCGAGAACGACCAGATCGTCGGGACCATCGGTATCGTCGGACCGAGCGCGGCGATCCCGTCGCCACCGCCGGCGGCGATGTTGCGGGAGCTGCAGTCGGCGGCGGCGGAGATCAGCGAGCGGTTGCATGCCGGGACTTATCAGCGCCTGTAGTGCTTGCCTTGGGATGTGCAGCGCCCTTGAGATCGAGCGCCGCACACCCCAAGGCTTACACCCGGCAGCCACCATGTCCGTCCCCGACACCCCTTTGTCCGTATCCCACCCCCCGCCAGGATTGTCCCGACACCTCAGCCTGCCAAGATGAATCCACGGATTCACGACGCAGGAGGTGGAAGGTTTTGGGCGCGCTTGCCAGTATTTCGAACAACGACGCGGTGCTGCATTTCGGCCGCTACGCACTGCACGCCAACCAGCGCCAGCTCCTCGCCGGGGACGAGCCGCTGCGCATCGGCGGGCGTGCCCTGGATATCCTCCAGGTGCTGCTGGAACAACCCGGCAGCGTCGTCGACAAGCAGACCCTGATCGCCCGCACCTGGCCCGACAGCGTGGTCGAGGAAATCAACCTGCGGGTGCATATCTCCGCCCTGCGCCGGGCCCTCGGCGACGGCTTCATCGCCCACGTACCCGGGCAGGGCTACCGCTTCGTCGCCCCGGTGCGGCGCGAGGGGCAGGGCGCCCCGCACAACCTGCCCACCCGCCTGACCCGCCTGATCGGCCGCGACGATGAACTCGCCGCCCTCGGCAAACTGCTTGCACAGCGCCGCCTGGTGACCCTCAGCGGCCCGGTGGGCGTGGGCAAGAGTGCCCTGGCCCTGGGCGCGGCCGAAGGGCAGGTGCAGCGTTGGCGCGATGGTGTCTGGCTGATGGATTTCGCCCAGGCGCAGTGCCCGCGGGAGGCGGTGACCACGCTGCTGCGCGAGCAGGGCCTCGACCCGTGCGAGGACTGTCCCCTGGGCGGACTGCCGGGCTACCTGCTGGAACGTCGCCTGCTGCTGGTGCTGGACCATTGCGAAGCCCTGCCCCAGGGCAGTCGGCGCCTGGCCGAGGCGCTGCTGGCTCTGGCGCCGGGGGTGACGATCCTGGCGGTGAGCCGCGAGCCGCTGCGCATCCGCGGTGAAACCCTGCTGTCGCTGCTGCCCCTGGCGGTGCCGCCCAGCAGCGACGGGCACAGTGTCGAGCAGTTCATGAGTTATCCCGCAGTGCGCCTGTTCGTCGCCTGCGCCCAGGCTCGCCAGGCGGATTTCTGCCTGCGCCCGCAGGACCTCAAGCCGCTCTGGGAAATCTGCCGGCGCCTGGACGGCCTGCCGCTGGCCCTGGAACTGGCGGCAGCGCAGATCGACGTGCTGGCCCTGGTGGGCCTGCGCGCACAACTCAATGCAGGCTTGCAGGTGCTCAACCGCGGCCGGCGCACCGCCCAGGCCCGCCACCAATCCCTGCGGGCGGCGCTGGACTGGAGCTTCCAGCGGCTGTCCAGCACCGAGCAACAGGTACTGCGCCGCCTGGCGCAACTGAGCCGGGCCTTCAGCCTGGAACAGGCGGTGACCCATGTCGCGGTCGAGGGCATCAGCCCGTTACGGGCAGTGCGGGCGGTGGAGCAACTGGCGGCCAAGTCGCTGCTGACGCCGCACGACGCGCCGCTGACCTACCGGGTGCTCAACAGTACTCGCTGGTACGTGGAGCAGGGCGCTCAGCCGGCATAACGGTCCGGCGAGGCCTCGCGGGCGGGCAGTCGTTCCAGCAGGTGCCTGGCCTGCAGCAGCTCGGTGGTGTCGAACCCTTCGCTGAAACGCGCATACACCGGGGCCAATAGTTGCCGCGCCGGCAGCGGCCGGCCGTCCTCCAGCCACAACTGCGCCAGCGCACAGGCGCTGCGCAGTTCCCAGACCAGCGCCTGCTGCTTGCGGGCGATGCCCAGGGCCTTGAGCAGCAGCACTTCGGCGTCCTGGCGGTGGCTGTCCAGCAGTTGCGTGGCGCGGGAGCAGAGCAGGGCGGCACTGGCCCAGCCGGCGTGGCCGTTGTGGGCGCGGGCCAGTCGGGCGTCGTCGACCCGCCCCGGGACCAGGGTCGCCAGCAGGTCGCCGAGCAGGCCATCGGTCGGTGTCGGCGGCGCCGGATCGATACCGAAGGCCGCCGCATAATGCCCGGCCCAGTCCTGGAACAGCCACAGTGCATGGCGCTCGGCATAGTCGCGCAGCAGGAGTACCCGTTGCCGGGCCAGGTCGCGTTCGCCGTTGTACCAGGGCATCACGCAGCCGCTCAGGGCCAGGGTGTAGCACACCGTGGTGCCGTGGTTGATCTGCAAGGCCAGGTCGAGCGCCTGGTCTGCGGTGCGCGCGGCCTGTTCCAGCAGGCCTTGCAGCCAGAGGATGCGCGCCAGCAGGGTGAGGGCGGCGACGCTCTGGTCGTACTGCACGCCGAAGCCGTGGGTGAAGCGGTTGAGACGGCCACTGTGGGCCATGCGCTGCAGGGCGTCCTCGGCTTCGCGGCGGGCTGCTTCCTGGTCGCCGCAGAAGTGCAGGCCCAGGCCTCTCAGGCGTTGTGCGCTGAGGGCCAGCAACGGGTCCTCGGCCGGTCCGTGACGGTCGAAATCACGGCTCAGTTGCAGGGCCTGCAGATATTCGCCGCGGTACAGGTTGACCGCCATATGTCCGGAAATCGCCCGCAACTGGCCCGGCAGGTCGCCGTGCCGTTCGGCCAGTTCGCGGGCGCTGGCGAAGGCCTCCAGGGTCTGCGCGGTGCCGCCCTGGCCGTGGTAGCTGAAGGTGCCCATGGCCAGCTTGAGGTTGACGTGCAGTTGCCAGCCGGGATGGGCTTCGCTGTCGAGGCGGCGCAGGGCCTTGCGGATATACCGACCATGTTCCGCGAGCAGCGACAACTCCTGCCAGAGGGGCGCCGACGCCGCGGTCAGGCGCGCGCCGAGCAGGCCGGCATCGCTGCTGGCGAAGCTCCATTCCAGCGCCGCGCGCAGATCGTCCAGGCCGCGGGCGTACCGCTCCAGCCACTGCCCGGTGCTGGTCAGCGCCCATTCACGTTCCGCCTGCTGCATCACCGCCAGCAGGCGCTCGGCGTGGCGCTTCTGCGCATCGGGCAGCTCGCCGGCCTGTTGCAGCTTGCCCTGGGCGTAGCAACGGGTGGTGTCGAGCATGCGATAGAACACCTCTTCATCGCCCACATCGACGTTCAGCAGCGACTTGCTCACCAGTTGGCTGACGGCGTCGAGCACGTCCTCCGGGGCCAGGCGTTCGCCGGCGGCCAGGGCCAGCGCCGAGTTGAGGGTGAAGCCGCCGCGGAACACGCTGAGGCGGCGCAGGCAGGTGCGTTCGCTGTCGGCGAGCAACTGGAAGCTCCAGTCGAGGGTGGCGCCGAGCAGGTGCTGGCGGCGTTCTTCGGCGGGCGGCGTGGCGAGGTGGCGGCGCAGGTCGTCGAGCAAGGCATCGAGGCCGAGGGTGTCCAGTTGCGCCGCCGCCAGTTCCAGGGCCAGGGGAATGCCGTCGAGGTGACGGCAGAGGGCGATCACCGTGGCCAGGTTGTCGGTGTCCAGTTCGAAGCTTTCCCGGCTGGCCATGGCCCGTTCGACGAACAGTTGCACCGCGCCGTAGCCGAGGGCCTGCCGAGGATCGACCACGCCCTCGTCCGGCGGGCATTCCAGGGCGTCCAGGCGTTGCAGGCATTCGCCCTCGGCGCGCAGGCTTTCGCGGCTGGTGACCAGGATCTGCAACTGCGGGGCGCAGCGCAGCAGGTGTTCGACCAGGGTGGCGACCGAGTCCACCAGGTGTTCGGCGTTGTCGATCACCAGCAGCAGGTGGCGCTCGCGCAGCCAGGTGCAGAGGGCGTCAAGGGGGGCCTGGTCGGGCAGGGTCAGGCCGAGTACGCCGGCGAGGTTGCTGACGATGGTGGAGGGGTTGCTCAGCGGGCTGAGGTCGAGCAGGCGCACGCCGTCGCGGTAGTGGCCGAGCAGTTGCTCGGCGACGCGCAGGGCCACGGTGGTCTTGCCGATGCCGCCGGGGCCGGCAAGGGTCAGCAGGCGCTGGCAGGTCAGTTGCCCGAGCAGCTGGTTGACCAGCATCTGCCGGCCGATCAGGCGGGTTCGGCGCAGCGGCAGGTTGTGCTGCGCCTCGCCGGGGATGGGCGTCGGGGATTCGCCGGCCTGTACCAGCGGGGCGACGAAGCTGTAGCCGCGCTGGGCCACGGTGACGATATAGCGCTGGCCGTTCTGGCCATCGCCGAGGGCCTTGCGCAGGGCGGCGATATGCACCCGCAGGCTGATTTCCTCGACCACCGTGTCGGGCCAGACCCGGGCCATCAGCTGCGGCTTGCCCACCACTTCGCCAGGGTGTTCCAGCAATACCAGGAGGATGTCCATGGCGCGCCGGCCCAGGCGCAGGGGACGGTCGTTCTCGACGATCAGGCGCTGGTCGGGGAAGACCCGGTAGGGGCCGAACTGCACGGCCGGTTCACGGTTGCGACTCACATCTGGCTCCTGGCCTGTTCCGACTATCGGCAGAGTCCCTGCGAGGGCTCTGGCCTGTGGTTTTCGCGCATGGTGGGCGGGTTCGTGCGGGAACGCAACGCCTGGACGTCATCCGTGCCGTCTACGCTTGTACCTCCCGCAAGGGCCCGCGTCGAAAGACATTACGCCGCCAGGGGGGATAATTAACAACGATTAACTCGGCATCACCCGCTTCACGCCCAAGAATCCATCGGATCAAGCGCTAACGGGGAACATCGCATGTCCGAATCATCCACGTCGCGGCCGCAAGCTGGCCAGGCCGCCGCGACCAGCGGCGAGGTGGTGACCCTGGTGGTGCGCCACCGCATCAAGGCCGGCCATGAGGCCGCCTACGAAACCTGGCTGCGCCGCACCGTCAGCACCGCCGCGCAGCGCCCCGGCCACCTCGGCGTCGACGTGATGCGCGGCCACGAAGGCGGCCTGCACACCTTCACCAGCGTCCTGCGCTACAGCTCGGTGGATGCCCTGCAGGCCTGGCTGGACTCCGCCGAGCGCCGGCAACTGGTGAGCGAGGCCGAGGCGATGCTGGCCGACGGCGACCAGGTCGAACAGCATACCCACAAGGAATTCTGGTTCACCCCGACGAACGACGCGGACAACGCGCCGCCACCGCGCTGGAAGCAGGCCGTGCTCACCTTGCTGGTGATCCTGCCGCACACCCTGCTGGTGCCGATGCTGTGGCAGCCGTTGTTCACCCTCGCGCCGTGGCTGTCCGGCTACTTCGTCGCCACCTTGCTGATCACCCTGACCATCGTCCTGTCGGTGTGCTACGTCTGCATGCCGGCGGCCACCCGCCTGTTCGCCCCCTGGCTGCAGCCCACCCCGGAGGATGACCATGTCCGACAAGGATGACCGCACCGACCCCACCCGTCGCCACCTGCTGGCGGGCTCTCTGCTGACGGCGGCCGCTGCGCTGCTGCCACGGCTGTCCTTTTCTTCACCGACTCCAGACCAAGGACCTGCGATGAACGCCGATCTGATTCTGTTCAATGGCCGCTTCCACACCGTGGACCGCGAGAACCCCGAAGCCACCGCCGTGGCGATCAAGGACGGACGTTTCCTCGCCGTTGGCAGTGACGCCCAGGCCATGGCCACCCGCGGCAGCGCCACCCAGGTCATCGACCTCAAGGGCCGCTGCGCCATTCCCGGCCTCAACGACTCGCACCTGCACCTGATCCGTGGCGGTCTCAACTACAACCTGGAACTGCGCTGGGAAGGCGTGCCGTCGCTGGCCGACGCCCTGCGCATGCTCAAGGACCAGGCCGACCGCACGCCGACTCCGCAGTGGGTGCGGGTAGTGGGTGGCTGGAACGAATTCCAGTTCGCCGAGAAGCGCCTGCCGACCCTTGAAGAGCTGAACCAGGCGGCGCCGGACACCCCGGTGTTCGTCCTCCACCTGTACGACCGTGCGCTGCTCAACCGCGCCGCGCTGCGGGTGGCCGGCTACACCAAGGACACGCCGAACCCGCCGGGTGGCGAGATCGTTCGCGACTCCCGTGGCGAGCCCACCGGCATGCTGGTGGCGCGGCCCAACGCGATGATCCTTTATTCCACCCTGGCCAAGGGACCGAAGCTGCCGCTGGAGTACCAGGTCAACTCGACCCGCCAGTTCATGCGCGAGCTCAACCGCCTCGGCCTGACCAGCGCCATCGATGCCGGCGGCGGCTTCCAGAACTACCCGGACGACTACGAGGTGATCGAGCAACTGGCCAGGGAAGACCAGCTGACCGTGCGCATCGCCTACAACCTGTTCACCCAGAAGCCCAAGGAAGAGCTGGCCGACTTCAAGAACTGGACCGGCAGCGTCAAGCTGCACCAGGGCGACGACATGCTGCGCCACAACGGCGCCGGCGAGATGCTGGTGTTCTCCGCCGCCGACTTCGAAGACTTCCTCGAACCGCGCCCGGACCTGCCGCCAGGCATGGAGCAGGACCTGGAGCCGGTCGTGCGCCATCTGGTCGAGCAGCGCTGGCCGTTCCGCCTGCACGCCACCTATGACGAATCCATCAGCCGCATGCTCGATGTGTTCGAGAAGGTCAACCGCGACATCCCGTTCAACGGCCTGCCGTGGTTCTTCGACCACGCCGAGACCATCACCCCGCGCAACATCGAGCGCGTGCGTGCCCTGGGCGGCGGCATCGCCATCCAGGACCGCATGGCCTTCCAGGGCGAGTACTTCGTCGACCGCTACGGCGCCAAGGCCGCCGAAGCCACGCCGCCGATCAAGCGCATGCTTGCCGAGGGCGTGCCGGTGGGCGCCGGTACCGATGCCACCCGGGTGTCCAGCTACAACCCGTGGACCTCCCTGTACTGGATGGTCAGCGGCCGTACCGTCGGCGGCCTGGCCCTGCACCAGGAAGGCCTGCCGCGCGCCACCGCCCTCGAACTGTTCACCCACGGCAGCGCCTGGTTCTCGTCGGACCAGGGCAAGAAGGGCCAGGTCAAGGTCGGTCAGCTGGCCGACGTGGCGGTGCTCAGCGCCGACTTCTTCAGCGTCGAGGAAGAAGCCATCAAGTGGATCGAGTCGGTGCTGACCGTGGTCGGCGGCAAGGTGGTCTACGGTGCCGGCGATTTCGGCCCGCTGGGGCCGAAGGACATCCCGGTGCTGCCGGACTGGTCGCCGGTGGCCAAGGTCCCGGGGCACTGGCGTCCGACCTCGCCCATGGTGGCCCAGGTACACCAGTGCAGCGGCCCGTGCGCGGTGCACTCCCACAGCCATGAGCGGGCGCGCCTGTCCAATGTCCCGGTCAGCGACTTCCAGGGTTTCTGGGGCGCCTTCGGCTGCTCCTGCTTCGCCTTCTGAGTTCCACCCCGGCGCGGGCAAGGGCCCGCGCCTCCTTCAATGTAGAGGAGTCATGAGATGAGCAACGACTACAAGCGCCTGAACAAAGACGATGCCGTGGTGTTGCTGGTGGATCACCAGACCGGTCTGATTTCCCTGGTGCAGGATTTCTCGCCGAACGAGTTCAAGAACAACGTCCTGGCCCTGGGCGACCTGGCCAAGTTCTTCGGCTTGCCGACCATCCTCACCACCAGCTTCGAACAAGGCCCGAACGGCCCGCTGGTGCCGGAGCTGAAGGAACAGTTCCCGGACGCGCCGTACATCGCCCGTCCTGGCCAGATCAATGCCTGGGACAACGCCGACTTCGTCCAGGCGATCAAGAACACCGGGCGCAAGCAACTGATCATCGCCGGTGTGGTGACCGACGTGTGCGTGGCCTTCCCGACCCTGTCGGCGCTGGCGGAAGGTTATGACGTGTTCGTGGTCACCGATGCTTCCGGTACCTTCAACGAGACCGTGCAGCAAGCGGCCTGGGCGCGCATGAGCGCCGCCGGTGCGCAACTGATGAACTGGTTCGCCGTGGCCTGCGAGCTGCACCGTGACTGGCGCAACGACATCGAAGGCCTGGGCAACCTGCTGTCCCAGCGCCTGCCGAACTACCGCAACCTGATGAACAGCTATGCCGCGTTGACCGCCGCACAGAAGTAAGGCGCGGCTGCGCAGTCGGCGTGGGAGCGGATTCATCCGCGATCGGCGGCGCAGCCGTCGTAAAACCTGGGTCCCGAGTTCTCCTGACACACCGCGGACTCAGTTTTTTTGGCCGCTTCGCGCCCAATCGCGGATGAATCCGCTCCCACGCCGTGCGTTGAATACCTTGATGGCAAAACGCTATTTCCCCTGTCATCCCATCTCCCTACAATCGAATGCTCGCTCAATGGGCTGGATGGTCCAGCCGCTGGGGCAGTACAGGGAGAAACGTCTCGATGTCCGATTCACCGCTAAAGTTCGGCATATCCATTTCCGCCCGCAGGCTGATCGAAGACAGTTGCCTGGCGATGATTCCTGGCGCGGTCGTCGATATCTGGGATGTCCTGCACCAGGACCATGGGCGCCAGGGCTACGAGGACGTCAACACAAAGCTGGAGCGAGTCCTCCAGCCGTTGCAACAGGTGCGCTCGGGCATCGCCTCGCTCGACCGCAAGGTCGCGGCTTATCGCCTGAACCTGGACAAGTACGAGATCGCCCCGGCGCTCACGCTGATCGAATCCCTCTATGACGATTACGACCAGGCCCTGGAAAAGCTCATTCAAGGCATCCGCGAACAGTCCGCCGGCGGCCCGCAGGGCGCGGTCGACCGCTTCGTCGTCCGCGGCCGCCTGAACGGGCTGGGCAGCCGTATCGGCGAGGAACTGGGGGAGAACCTGCTGGCCCTGCAGCACATGCTCAGGACGTCCGCCAGCCATTACTTCCTCCGGCCGTTCTACGATGACCTGGAACGACGCGACTTCGTTTCTTTCTACTACAACAGCAAATACTGCTATGCGCGGTTATTCCTTGCCCAGGTCAAGGCGTTCCTGCTGCTGCATCTGGTCCAGGCCGACTCCTGCCTGCCGTTCCGTGTCCAGAACGAACTCGACGACTTCGAGGTCTTGCTGGGCCGTCAGGAAAAGGAATTGACCCACCGGCTGCCCGACGAGGTGCTGGCCCTGGTCCAGCAACTGGCACGGGAGCCCGAGGGCATGCGCGGTGCCGCCTCGGTGACCATGCGCTCGGGTCTGGGCGACAACGGCCTGCGCTTCGGCAGCGACGGTGGCGTACACCCCTGCGTCGAGCTGCAGGAGTGGCGTCTGGAGCCCATGGGAGCCTTGGTCTTCAACCCGCAGGTCGACCAGCGTTTCCGCATCAAGCATGCGGTGTCGGGGAAGATTCTCCAGCTCGGCGGCGCAGTCGGGGTGATGGGGGTCACCGACTACAAGGCGGTCAAGGGCGGCTGGACGATCACCTGGAACGCTGCGCACAAGGTGTTCAACCTGCAGTACAAAGGCAAGGCGGACGACGCCAACAACGACGTCCGGCTGGTCTCCCGCAGCGGGCCGAACAGATCGATCAGCGAGGTGCGCCTGGATGGCAAGCGTGTCGATCATCCCTACGAGACCGAGCAGCAGTTCTTCATCGAACCGTATTACCAGGCGTTCTCCGGGCGCGACCGGATGCAGGTGGACGAGCATCTGGTGCCCAATGGTTTCGTGATGTCGGAAGGCCGAGCCTACACCTTGCTGTATCACACCAACGGCTCGGTGATGCTGGTCAGGGGTTCCGATAACAAGACGGTCTGGATCGCCGCCGAGGGGCATGGGCGGCCGCCGGCGCGCCTGATGTTGCAGCCGGACGGCAATCTCGTCGCCTATGACATCGACGGCAAGGCCTATTGGGCTTCGGGCAAGTACTTCAAGGACCAGCAGGCCCTTTACAAGCGCTCGGTGTTGCGGGTGCGCAAGGACGGGCGAATGGAGATCCGGGTGCCGGGACAGGAGATTTTCTGGATTACGCCGCAATAAAAAAGGGGGCTGCCAAGCAGCCCCCCGGAGCATCACTGCAGATGCGTTTTCAGTTCCACCGCCGCCTGCCGCATCGCGGCCTGCACCGCCGGTACCTTGGCCAGCGGATTGAGCAGGCCGTAGTCGTGGATCATGCCGTTGTAGCGTACCGAGGTCACGGTCACGCCGGCCGCATCCAGCTTGCGGGCATAGGCTTCGCCTTCGTCACGCAGCACGTCGAACTCGGCGGTCTGCACCAGTGCCGGTGGCAGGCCCTTGAGCTGCTCGGCGCTGGCGCGCAGCGGCGAGGCGTGGATCTGGGCGCGCTGGCCCTGGTCGGTGGTGTAGTTGTCCCAGAACCATTTCATCATCCCGGTGGTGAGGAAGTGGCCTTCGGCGAACTGCTTGTACGAAGCGGTCTCGAAGCTGGCATCGGTCACCGGCCAGAGCAGCAACTGGAAGCGCAGGGCCGGGGTCTTCTTCTCCTTGGCCATCAGCGCGACCACCGCCGCCATGTTGCCGCCGACGCTGTTGCCGGCCACCGCCAGGCGCTTGCTGTCGACACCGATCTCCTTGCCATGCTCGGCGACCCATTGGGTGGCGGCGTAGGCCTGGTTGATCGCGGTGGGGTAGTGGGCCTCCGGCGATGGCGTGTAGTCAACGTAGACCGCGACTGCACCGGAGCCGACCACCAGGTCGCGGATCAGGCGCTGGTGGGTCGGGAAGTCGCCGAGCACCCAGCCGCCACCGTGGAAGAACATGAACACCGGCAGCTCACCGGCGACCTTGGCCGGCCGCACGATCTTCAGGGTGACCTTGTCCTGGCCGACGCTGATGATCTTCTCGCTCACTTCGATGCCGGACAGGTCGACCTGGACCGAGGACTGGGCACCGGTGAGGACCGCACGGGCGTCTTTGGGCGAGAGCTGTTCAAGCGGCTTGCCGCCACCTTTGCCCAGTGCTTCGAGGAACGCCTGGGTGGTGTGTTCGACACCCGGGCTGCCAGCAGCGAATGCGTTGCCGACGGAGAGGGCGAGGAGGGTGGCGCCGAGGGTCTTGTTGAGGATGTTCATGTCAGATTCCTTTTCTTCGCAATGAGTGTGGGCAGCAAGGTTGTGATCTTCAGCGCGGCGTTTCGTGTGGGGCTGCGCTGTAAGGTGTGGCTAGATTATTGGGATGCGGGAAAGTGAAAAAGCCGTTATAAAGCGTTTGACTGTCTACTAGAGAGTGACAATGAACCCGTTCGAAGACATGCGTATCTTTTCCCAGGTGATGGAGTCCGGCAGCTTTACCGCAGCCGCCGACAAGCTGGGCCTGTCCAAGCAGTTCGTCAGCCGCCGGCTGATGGCCCTCGAAGAGCGTCTGGGCGTGCGTCTGCTCAACCGCTCGACCCGCCGCCTCGACCCCACGCCCCTGGGCCAGAGCTATTACGAATCGTCCCTGCGCCTGCTCAACGAGGTCGAGCAGATGGAGCAGGGCATCGCCGGGCAGACCAGCGAACCCCGCGGTACCGTGCGGGTCAGCGCGCCGCTGTCGTTTGCCGTGGCGCACCTGGGCTGCCTGCTGCCGGAGTTCCTCCAGCGTTATCCGCAGGTCAGTGTAGAAGTGGACCTGAGCGACCGCTCGGTGGACCTGCTGGGCGAAGGCTACGACCTGGCCCTGCGCATCGGCGTGCTGGAGGACTCGACCCTGATCGCCCGGCGCCTGGCCGCCGTCGAGCGGGTCTACTGCGCCAGCCCCGATTACCTGGCGCGCAAGGGCACGCCGTCACACCCGGACGAACTCACCGCCCACGACTGCCTGCCCTACGGCCATGGCCGCCAGGTGCAATGGCGTTTCCTGGAGCAGGGCAAGCTGCGGGTGGTGACCGTCTGCGGACGGATGCGCGCGAACAACGGCGAGCTGCTGCGCGATGCGGCGATCAAGGGGATGGGGATTACCTACCTGCCGACCTTCATCGTCGGCGAGGCGTTGGCGGCGGGGCAACTGGTGCCGGTTCTGCAGGACTTCGTCACCGAGCCGTTGCAGCTGTCGGCGGTGTATCCGCAACACCGGCAGAGCGCACGGCCGGTGCAGGCGCTGATCGAGTTCATGCGCGAGCGCCTCAGCGCATGAAATGCACCTTGCCGCTGTCGTCGTTGCCCATGTAGATGCCATAGACCCCGGCCTGGCGTTCCTCGATGTAGCGTTCGAGGATCTGCCGGATCGCCGGGTAGTAGATGGCGTCCCAGGGAATCTCGTCGGGGGCGAAGAAGCGGCAGTCCATGGTCTCCGGGCCCCACTGGCCGGTGATGTCCACGGCCACGGCGCGGAAGATGATGTACACCTCGCTGATCTTCGGCACGCTGAAGATCGAGTAGGGCGAGACGATGTCGGCGCGCACCCCGGTTTCTTCCCAGACCTCGCGCAGGGCCGCCTGCTCGGTGGTTTCCCCGGCTTCCATGAAGCCGGCCGGCAGGGTCCAGGTGCCCGGGCGCGGCGGGATGGCGCGCTGGCACAGCAGGTACTTGCCATCGCGCTCGATGATGCAGCCGGCGATGATCTTCGGGTTGACGTAGTGGATGTAGCCGCAGCCGGCGCACATCAGGCGCTCGTGGGTGTCGCCGTCCGGGCGTCCCTGGTGCAGCGCGGCGGAGCATTGCGGGCAGAAACGCGGGACGGCAGGCATGATCAGCGACCTATGCGGGGTTCTTTGATGGCGATGGGGGTGGCGATTTCACGGATCTTGCCGGCGTCTTCCTGCTTGGAACGCAGGTACTCCAGGGCCACCTTGGCGGCGGCACGGACGTGGTCCACCGAAGCCTGGTGCGCGGCCAGCGGGTCGCCGCTCTTGATCGCCTCGACGATCTTTTCCATTTCCTGGTTGCTGGCGCCGCGGCGGTTTTCCTGGGACACCGAGGTGGCGCGCAGGTAGCTGATGCGCGCCTGCAACTGGCGCAGCTGGGTGGCGGCGACGTGGTTGCCGGAGCCTTCCAGGAGCACGTCGTAGAAGCCTTGCACCGATTCCAGCACCTGTTGCAGCTCGCCGTCGGTAAGGGCGTTGCGGTTCTCTTCCAGGGCTTTTTCCAGGGCACGGATGTCCTTGGCCTTGGCATTGAGGGTGAACAGCTGGACGATCAGGCCTTCGAGCACGCAGCGCAGCTCGTAGATGTCGCGGGCGTCTTCCAGGGTGATGATGGCCACGCGCGGGCCCTTGGCGTCGGCGAATTCCACCAGGCCTTCGGATTCCAGGTGGCGCAGGGCTTCGCGCACCGAGGTGCGGCTGACGCCGAGGCGGTCGCAGAGGTCGCGCTCGACCAGGCGGTCGCCCGGGAGCAGGTGGAAGTTCATGATCGCGCTGCGCAGTTTGTCCAGCACGATTTCGCGCAGGGTAACGGGGTTGCGGTTGACCTTGAAGGTGTCGTCGAGTGGCTGGCGTTTCATCGTCTGCGTCTGCGCTCTGAAATTGGCTGTGGCCAGCGACATCGGAGCACGCGACAGCCGGGTGCTCCCTGCAGTGGTTTCGAACAGCCAGTGTTTAACTGGTTGACTCCGAGTCGGCTTCGGCGAAGGCTTCGCGGGCCAGGCGGAAGCTGTCCACGGCCGCGGGTACACCGCAATAGATACCGACCTGGAGGAGAATTTCGCGTATTTGTTCACGACTCAGGCCGTTACGCAAGGCGCCGCGGATGTGCAGCTTGAGTTCGTGAGGCCGGTTCAACGCGGAAATCATGGCCAAGTTTATCATGCTGCGTTCTTTGAGCGACAAACCGTCTCGGCCCCAGACGTGGCCCCAGCAGTATTCGGTGACCAGTTCCTGCAGCGGCCTGGTGAAGTCGTCGGCGTTCTGGATGGAGCGGTTGACGTAGTCTTCGCCGAGCACCTGGGTGCGGATGGCGAGGCCTTTCTCGTACTTTTCGTTGCTCATGCCGGTGGATTCCTGCATCGGGTGTAAAAACGGGGCGCCGCAACCGAAGGTGAGCGATTGCAGGCGGCGCCCCTGAAAGCTTGGGTGTTCTTGAGGGCCTCATCGCTGGCAAGCCAGCTCCCACAGGGACCGCGTGCACCGCGATGAGGCCCGAAAGGTCAGCCCAGGTTCGGCAGGGCGCCCAGCTTGCCCTTGTGGTAGATCATCGGCGTCACCGGCTGCTCGGGAAGAATCAGGTTCTTCACCTCGCCCACGATGATCGCGTGGTCACCACCGTCGTATTCGCGCCACAGCTCGCACTCGATCACCGCCGTGGCATTGGCCAGCACCGGGTTGCCCAGCTCGCTGAGCTGCCATTCGACGCCCTTGGCCTTGTCCTTGCCCTTGCCGGCGAAGGCATAGGCCTCGGCGGTCTGGCCGGCGGCCAGCAGGTGGATGGCGAAGCGCTTGCTGTCGCGCAGGATCGGGTAGGTGTCGGAGGCGTAGTTGGGGCAGAACAGCACCAGCGCCGGTTCGATCGACAGCGCGCTGAAGGCGCTGGCGGTGATGCCGACGATGCCGCCCTCGGCATCCAGCGTGGTGACGATGGTCACGCCGGACGGGAAGGAGCCCATCACGTCTTTGTAGATGCCGGGTTCGATCATGTCAGTTCACCTGTCAACGCATCACGAAGGGGTCGGGCATGGGCGCGGTGGAGAGGTTGATCCACACCGTTTTCAGTTCCGTGTAGGCCAGCACCGAGTCGATACCGCTTTCGCGGCCATAACCACTGTTCTTGAAGCCGCCGATCGGCGCCATGGCCGACACCGCGCGGTAGGTGTTGACCCAGATGATCCCCGAACGCACGTCCCGGGCCAGGCGGTGGGCACGGCCCAGGTCGCGGGTCCAGATGCCGGCGGCGAGGCCGAACTGGGAGTCGTTGGCGATCGCCAGGGCTTCTTCCTCGGTCTTGAAGCGGATCACCGCGGCGACCGGGCCGAACACTTCTTCCTGCATGATCTTCATCGAGTTGCTGTCGCACTCGAACAGGGTCGGCTCGTAGAACCAGCCTTCACCCTCGACCTCGGCACGCTTGCCGCCCATGCGCAGGCGCGCGCCTTCGGCATTGGCCGCGGCGACCAGGCCTTCGACCACGGCCAGTTGCTGGGCGGTGGCCATCGGGCCCATCTCGCTGCTTTCGTCCTGCGGGTTGCCAATGCGGATGCGCTTGGCACGCTCGATCAGGCGCTCGACGAACTCGTCGAAGATCTCGTCCTGCACCAGCAGGCGCGAACCGGCCACGCAGCTCTGGCCCGACGCGGCGTAGATGCCGGCCACGGCGCCGTTGATCGCGCTGTCCAGGTCGGCGTCGGCGAAGATGATGTTCGGCGACTTGCCGCCCAGTTCCAGGGACAGCTTGGCGAAGTTCTCGGCGCTGCTGCGCACCACATGGCGGGCGGTGGCGGCACCGCCGGTGAAGGCGATCTTGCGTACCAGCGGATGGCGGGTAAGCGCTGCGCCGGTGCTCGGGCCGTAGCCGGTGACCACGTTGACCACGCCCGCCGGGAAGCCGGCTTCGAGGGCCAGTCGGGCCAGTTCGAGGATGGTCGCCGAAGCGTGCTCGGACGGCTTGATGACGATGGTGTTGCCGGCGGCCAGGGCCGGGGCCAGCTTGATCGCGGTCAGGTACAGCGGGCTGTTCCACGGGATGATCGCGGCGACCACGCCGATCGGCTCGTGCACGGTGTAGGCGAACAGGTCCGGCTTGTCGAGGGGCAGGGTGCCGCCTTCGAGCTTGTCGGCAAGGCCCGCGGTGTAATGGAAGAACTCCGGCAGGTAGCCGACCTGGCCGCGGGTCTCGCGGATCAGCTTGCCGTTGTCACGGCTTTCCAGCTGGGCCAGGCGTTCCTTGTTCTCGGCGATCAGGTCGCCGAGGCGGCGCAGCAGCTTGCCCCGGGCGGTGGCGGTGAGGCCGCGCCACTCTTTGCTGTCGAAGGCTTTCTGCGCGGCCTGGACGGCGATTTCCACGTCGGTTTCATCGGCGTCGGGCAGTTGCGCCCAGGCCTGGGCGGTGGCCGGGTCGAGGCTGTCGAAGGTCTTGCCGTTGTGGGCATCGAGCCACTGGCCGTCGATGCACATCTGGAAGCGAGTGAGCGTCATGCAACGATCCCCTTGGCTGAGTCGGAGAGGGTTCGGGCGTGCCCGAGGAAGTCCAGCAGCATCTGGTTGACCAGGCGCGGCGACTCCACCGGCATCATATGCCGCTGTTCGGCCAGGACCACGCTCTGCGCGCCGGGAATTCGCGCGGCGAGTTCGCGGGTCATGGTCGGGGTCGAGCCGAGGTCGTGTTCGCCGGTGGCGATCAGGGTCGGTACCTGGATGCTGCCGAGGTCGTCGGCGCGGTACATGTCCTGGGTGGCGAACAGTTCGTAGGTGGTCAGGTAGCCCTGCGGGTCGTTGCCGGCCAGGACCTGGCGGATCGCCGCGACCTGGGCCGGGTTGGCCGCCTGGTATTCGCGGCTGAACCAGCGCGCCAGGGCCGCTTCGGCATTGGCGTCGGGGCCGTGTTCGGCGGCCTGGGCGGCGCGGGCGATGACGCCGGCGCTCTGCTCGGGGCTGCGGTTGAACACGCTGTTGAGCACCACCAGCGCGGCAAGGCGCTGCGGATGGTGCAGGGCGAAGGCGCGGGCGACCAGGCCGCCCATGGAGAAGCCGATCACCGTCGCCTGTTGAATTTGCAGATGGTCGAGCAGTTCGAGCAGTTGCGCGGCATAGCCTTGCAGGTCGGTGCCGGCGTCGGGACGCGGGCTCTGGCCGTGGCCGAGCATGTCGTAGGCGATGACCCGGTAATCGCTGGCGAGGCCGACGAACTGTCCGCCCCACATTTCTTTGTTCAGGCCCACGCCGTGGATCAGTACCACGGGTTGGCCCTGGCCGGCGTCGAGGTAGCTGGTGCCGGCGGGTGTACGTTCAGCGGCAGGCTGAATCATGGTGGGGCGCTCCTTCAGAGTCGGGCGTGGTGCGAACCACGCCCCGGCCCGGTGGAATTGTTGTTATTGGTTTTTTTCTGCAGCCAGCTCTTCCAGGTCGATGTAGCGGTTGCCGATGCGCGGGTGCAGGCGGCCGCCGTCGGCAGCGCCCAGGACCACGACGATCTCGTCGGCACGCGGGGCGTCTTCGATCTGCATTTCCAGGGTGATGTAGTGCGAGCGCAGGCCTTCGTCGTCTTTCTGCATCATCGGGATCTGGATCGAGGTGCCAGGGCCGCCGCGCTTGTTGGTGAAGCTCAGGTAGCTCTTGGCCTGGACCGCTTCACGGTAGTGGTTGCCGAAGCGCAGGGTGTGGATCACCGCCGAAGCGTGCTCGATCTCGCCGTCGGCGCCGACCACTGCCGCCTTGCCGTAGGCCTCGATCTTGTCCGCGCCGCCGATGGCAGCGGTGAGGCGCTCGACCATCAGTGCGCCGAGGTCGGAGCAGTTGGCACGGATTTCAGGCTTCAGGTCCTCGACGAAACCACGACCGGCCCATGGGTTCTTGATCACCACGGCCAGCCCGACCATGGTCACCGGCTTGTCGGTGGCCTTGCCGCCTTCGATGCGGGTTTCTTCGGAGTAGGTGACGATCTTGCGGATTTCGAAACTCATGAGCGGCTCCTGCAGAGGTATTCAGGTTGTTGTTGTCTGATGGTATACCATAATATTTGATGTGCAATAGGTATCGAGAAATTTCTGTGGGGGAGGGGATAAGTGGTTGCCAGGAGGAGGGGGCAGGGCTTGTGGGCCTCATCGCTGGCAAGCCAGCTCCCACAGGTACAGCACAGGTCTCAAGAATTGTGCTGACCCTGTGGGAGCTGGCTTGCCAGCGATGAGGCCCTGAAGGGCAAAGGAGATATCAGTGCTTGGCGAGCTGTTGATCCACCAGCCATCGACCATGGGCCAACGACGCATGCTGGGCATTTTCCAGGTCGGACATCCAGGCCATGCTCAGCGGCAACGACCTGCGCGTGCCGGTATGGCCCTGGGGATCGGTGATAAGACAGCCGCCAGCATAAGGGGTGGGGATCCCAGGATGGGATTCGACGCTGGCGGTGATGGTGTAGCCACGGTAGTCGCAATGAAGACTTTGCATGGTACTGACCTCGCTGCGGGAAAATCGGAAGTCTCCTATCGATATACCACAGCGTCGGGCCAGGGTTCCCCGGCCCGACGAACGCGACCTTACTGGAACGCCGGCACCACTTCCTTGATGAACAGCTCAAGCGACTTGCGCTTCTCTTCGTGCGGCAGGCTGTTGTCGCACCAGAAGCTGAACTCGTCGACGCCCAGTTCCTGGTAGTAGCGGATGCGCTCGATGACATCCTTCGGCGTGCCGATCATCGCGGTCTTGTGCAGGCTTTCCAGGCCGAACTCCGGACGTTCGGCGAACTTCGCCTCCGGGCTCGGGGGCAGGAAGCCGTTTTCCGGGGTCTGTTTGTTGCCGAACCAGGCGTCGAAGGTGCGGTAGAAGCGGTTGATCGCCTGGGCGCCGACCTTCCAGCCTTCCGGATCGTTCTCGGCGTGCACGTGGGTGTGGCGCAGTACCATCAGTTGCGGACGCGGCACGCCCGGGTTGTTGGCCAGGGCAGCCTCGAACTTGTTCTTCAGGTCGACCACTTCTTCATCGCCCTTCATCAGCGGGGTGACCATGACGTTGCAGCCGTTGGCCACGGCGAAGTTGTGCGAGTCCGGGTCGCGGGCGGCGATCCACATCGGCGGCATCGGCTTCTGTACCGGCTTGGGTACCGAGGTGGAGGTGGGGAATTTCCAGATCGCGCCGTCGTGGGCGTAGTCGCCCTGCCACAGGGCACGCACCGCCGGGACCATCTCGCGCAGGGCTGCACCGCCCTCGGAGGCCGGCATGCCATTGGCCATGCGGTCGAATTCGAACTGGTAGGCGCCGCGGGCCAGGCCCACTTCCATCCGGCCGTTGCTGATCACGTCGAGCAGGGCGCATTCGCCGGCGACGCGGATCGGGTGCCAGAACGGCGCGATGATGGTGCCGGCACCGAGGTGGATGGTTTCGGTACGCGCGGCGAGGTAGGCCAGCAGCGGCATCGGGCTCGGCGAGATGGTGTATTCCATGGCGTGGTGTTCGCCGATCCACACGGTGCTGAAGCCGCCTTTCTCGGCCATCAGGGTCAGCTCGGTCAGGTCTTCGAACAGCTGTCGGTGGCTGACCTGTTCATCCCAGCGTTCCATGTGCACGAACAACGAAAATTTCATGGGGCGTTTCCTCGGCTCTTGTTATCGGTCGCCCGTCGGATCGGGCGACAGCTGACTGGACGGACAGGGTTCACCTGTCACAAGAATAGGGGCTCAGGCGAAGGCCGGCAGGCTGGCCATCTTGCCGCGGCAGTAGACCAGCGGGCTTGGCGCCTCGGCTGGAACGATGAGGTTCTTCACCGCGCCGACCATGATGGCGTGGTCGCCCCCTTCATATTCGCGCCACAGCTCGCACTCGATGATCGCCGTGGCGTTGGCCAGCAGCGGGTTGCCCAGCGCGCTCAGGGTCCACTCGATGCCCTGGGCCTTGTCCTTGCCCTTTTTCGCGAAGGCATAGGCCTCGGCCTGTTGCTGGCCGGAGAGCAGGTGGATGGCGAAGCGCTTGTTCTTGATCAGGACAGGGTAGGAGTCGGAGCTGTAGTTGGGGCAGAACAGCACCAGCGGCGGCTCCATGGACAGGGAGCTGAAGGCACTGGCGGTCAGACCGACGATCTGGCCGTCGTCGTCCAGGGTGGTGATGACAGTAACGCCGGACGGGAAGGAGCCCAGAACGTTCTTGTAGACGGTTGCGTCGATCATGGCGTGGTCCTCGGGAAACAGCGGTGGTCCGCGTTTTTATCGTTGATGTGTCTGATGGTATACCGTAATACCTATTTTGCAAGGGGAATTTTCCGGCCCTGACGAACGCGTTGATCCAGGTCAATGCCCAATGAATACGGGGTCTTGCGGCTATATAGCGGGAGAAGAGGGGCGGGAAAAAGCGGATCAGTTGGTCGGCAAATCAGCGAATCAGTGTTGTCAAAAGCTTGGAATACCATAATATGGTCTTCAGCTTCGACGTCGCTTGCTGCGTCCTGCAAGCGGTTTCCTACAAAGATAAAAACAGAACCTTTCGAGCTTTTTGCCCATGTCCCAGCCGTCTTCGCAACACCAGTTGATCGAGAACCATACGGTCGATTACGTACCGCCAGCAGAGCGCCATGGGAAGGCGCGGGATCTGTTCACGTTGTGGTTCAGCACCAATATCGCGCCACTGCCGATCGTGACCGGAGCCATGGTGGTCCAGGTCTTCCACCTCAACCTGCTATGGGGTCTTGTCGCCATCGTCCTCGGGCACCTGCTCGGCGGCGTGGTCATCGCCCTGGCCTCGGCCCAGGGGCCGCAACTCGGCATTCCGCAGATGGTGCAGAGCCGGGGTCAGTTCGGCCGTTACGGTGCGCTGCTGATCGTGTTCTTCACCGCGCTCATCTATGTCGGCTTCTTCATTTCCAACATCGTCCTGGCGGGCAAGTCGATCCACGGCATCGCCCCGAGCGTGCCGATGCCGGCGGCGATCATCCTCGGTGCCCTGAGTGCCACTGCCATTGGCGTCATCGGTTATCGCTTCATCCATACCCTGAACCGCATCGGTACCTGGGTGATGGGCTCGGCGCTGCTGGCCGGCTTCATCATGATGTTCTCCCAGGAGCTGCCGGCGGACTTCTTCAGCCGCGGCGGCTTCAACCTGTCGGGCTGGATCGCCACGGTGTCGCTGGGGGTGATCTGGCAGATCAGCTTCTCGCCGTACACCTCGGACTACTCGCGCTACCTGCCCCGTGAAGTAGGGATTGCCAAGCCGTTCTGGGCCACCTATTTCGGCGCGACCCTGGGCACCATCCTGTGCTTCAGCTTCGGTGCCATCGCCGTGCTGTGCGTGCCGGAAGGCACCGAGGCGATGGACGCGGTGAAGCAGGCCACCGGCTGGCTGGGGCCGATCCTGATGGTGTTGTTCCTGCTCAACATCATCAGCCACAACGCCCTCAACCTGTACGGTGCGGTGCTGTCCATCGTCACCTCGATCCAGACCTTCGCCAGCACCTGGACGCCGAGCATCAAGGTGCGCGTGGTCCTGGCCAGCGTGATCCTGCTGGGTTGCTGCCTGACCGCCCTGAGCGCCACCTCGGACTTCATCGGCCACTTCATCGGCCTGATCCTGGCGCTGCTGCTGGTGCTGGTGCCGTGGGCGTCGATCAACCTGATCGACTTCTACCTGATCAAGCGCGGCCACTACGACATCGCCTCGATCTTCGCCGCCGATGGCGGGATCTACGGGCGCTTCAACCTACACGCGATCATCGCCTATGCCTGCGGGATCCTGGTGCAGTTGCCGTTCGCCAACACGTCGTTGTATGTCGGGCCCTATGCCAACCTCGTTGAGGGGGCAGACCTGTCGTGGCTGATGGGGTTGGTGGTGACGCTGCCGCTCTACTATTGCCTGGCAACGCGGGGGCGCAAGGAAGCGCTGGTGGCTGCCTGGCGCACGCAATGAAGAGCTGCAAGCCGTAAGCTTCAAGCTGCAAGAGGAATTGTGTCGGACCTTCTTGTTGCTTAGGACTTGAGTCCGTTTGAAAAACAAGAATGCCGCAGATGTCTGCGGCATTCTTGTTTTTCACCGTTCTGTGTCCTGCACAGCTAGCAGCCGCAGCGCGGTCTGGCTTGCCGCTTGAAACTTGGAGCTTGCGGCTTAGAAATCGGTCGGCTGGATGATCTCGACCCAGTACTCATCCGGATCCTTGACGAACGCCAGGTGCTTCATCCGGCCATCGCTCAGGCGCTTCTGGAAGGCCACGCCCAGGGCTTCGAAGCGCTCGCAGGCCGCGCGGATATCCGGCACCGAAATGCAGATATGGCCGAAGCCGCGAGGGTCGGTGTTGCCGTTGTGGTAGGCGAACTCCGGATCGTTCTCGGTGCCGTGGTTATGGGTCAGTTCGAGAATGCCCGGGATCGACTTCATCCACTCGTTACGCTTGGCCGCATCGGCCGGGATCTGCGCCTTGTCCACCAGGGCGAGGAAGTACAGGCTGAATTCCGCTTCCGGGAAATCACGCTTCTCCACCAGGCTGAAACCCAGCACGCGGGTGTAGAAGTCCAGGGACTTGGTGATGTCCTTCACCCGCAGCATGGTGTGGTTGAAGACGAAGTTGGCGGTGGCGGCATCGGGTTGCGCGGTGACGCCAGGGAAGGTTTCAAGTTCTTGCAGGCTCATGGGCACTCCGCATCAGTTCAATTAAGCCCGACATGATACGGAACTGAATCAATTGCGCAAATGACAACGCCCCGTGGCCGAAGCTCACGGGGCGTCTGAATTAGAAGCCCGCCGAAGCGGGCGCATGGGGCGCTAATCCTTTAGCAGCCTCCATCCTGATCCAGCGGTTGTGAAAAATATGTGAAGCGAATTTCATTTACGTAGCCAACTGTCGACCGTCGGTCCGCCGTACTGCTCTTTCCAGGCTTTGAGGCCACGGTGGTTGCCGCCCTTGGTTTCGATCAGCTCGCCGGTGTGCGGGTTTTCATAGACCTTCACCACCCGGGCGCGGCGCTGTTTCGGTGTGCGGGCGACGGCCTTGCCGACCGACGCGGGATCGAGAATGGCGACGATGTCGCGCAGGCCCTTGTCATAAGTCTTCATCAGGCTGACAAGTTTCTGCTCGAATTCGATTTCACGTTTAAGGCCGGCGTCCTTCTTCATTGCCTCCAGTTGTGCCATCTGTTCCTGAAGGGCTTTTTCGGCAGCACGAAACTCTGCAAGTCTGGACACGGTAATCACTCCTTTATCGGCGGTGGGCACACATGTTGCGCAAGACGATTGGCGCGAGTAACACAGCGACCACAGTGGGCTGTAACAACAGCATGCTCAACAGTGTAGCCAACGGCTCATGGGACTAACAGCAAACTTTTAGTGTGCATCGGCCGGAACTTTCAAACATGTTCATGTTCTCGCCATCGAAGTATTAACACCTTCGTTTCCAGAGGGCTTTCAAGCGGGCACTGATTAGTTTCATCGCGACTTGCGCGAGGTCTTAGGATTCGCTCTGGTAAAAGAAGGCCTTCACCCCGACAATGCGCGGATGTATTTCCGGAGTTCCCAGATGAAACACCTGCTGTTGATCGGCATCGGCCCGGGCAATCCGCGCCAGATCACCCTCGAAGCCGTCGACGCGCTGAACCGCGCCGACGTTTTCTTCGTCCTCGACAAGCACCAGAGCAACGATGACATGCTGCGCCTGCGCAAGGAGCTGCTGGAGCAGCTGGTGCAGCGTCCCTACCGTCTGGTGCAGGTGGACGACCCGCAGCGCGACGGGCAGGCCGCCGACTACGTGGGCGCGGTGCGTGACTGGCACCAGCAGCGCGCGGCGCTGTACGGGCAACTGATCGCCGACGAGCTGCAGGACGGCGAATGCGGCGCCTTCCTGCTCTGGGGCGAGCCGGGGCTGTACGACAGCACCCTGCGCATCCTCGAACTGGTGCAAGACCAGTCCTTCAGCCTTGAGGTGATCCCCGGCATCAGCAGCGTGCAGGCCCTGGCCGCGCGCCACCGGGTGCCGCTCAACCGCATTGGCGAGCCGCTGCAGATCCTGCCTGGCCGGCGCCTGGCCGAGGTGGAGCAGATCGACAACGTGGTGGTGATGCTCGACGGCAAGTGTGCCTTCGCTGAGCTGGACGACCCCGAGCTGCATATCTACTGGGGCGCGTACCTGAGCACGGCGGACGAGATCCTCATCAGCGGGCCGTTGCTGGAGGTCAAGGAGAAGATCCTGGCCACCCGCGAACAGGCGCGGGCGAGCAAGGGCTGGATCATGGACACCTATCTGTTGCGGCGGCGTCCCTGATCAGTGCCGGTGCTGGCGCAGCATCGCACCAGTGAAGTTGTACAGCCGCTGGTCGTCCAGCTCCATCAGGGTCTGCTCGATGCGCTGCGCCAGCGCCATGCCGTGCCGGTGTTGGTCATAGCGTGTGCCGAGCAACTGGCGGGCGTCGCGTTGGGCCTGGTTCCAGCGCGCTTCGTCGCCATACAGGCTGGCCGCCGCCTGGGCCAGGCCCTCGGCGGTACCTGACACCAGGCCCGGCCAGGGCAGGGCGCCGTGCATGGCTTCGGCGCCGATCGGCGTGGTCACGCTGGGGGTGCCGGCCAGCAGGGCGTCGGCCAGGTTGTCCTTGAGCCCGGCGCCGTAGCGCAGCGGTGCCAGGTACACGCGGAACTGGTCCAGCGCAGTCTCGCTGTGGTCGAGGGTCAGGAACCCATCGACGGGATCATGCAGCGCGGCGATCTTGGGTGATTCGTGGGTGGCGCGCAGGTGCAACTGCGCCTCGGGCAGGCGGCGGCGGATCATCGGCCAGATGTTGTGCTTCAGCCACAGCAGTGTGTCTGCGTCCGGCCCGTGGCGGAAGTCGCCGCTGCACATGAAATGCTCGCGTTCCGCGAAGGGTTTCGCCGCTGCCTGCGGCATCTTCAGCATCAGCGGGCACCAGTGCAGCAGTTCTTGTGGCACGCCGAAACCGTTGACCAGCAGGTCCATCTCCGCGTCGGACGTCACCAGGCTCAGGTCGCTGCGAAAGATCGCCGCCAGCTCGCGCTGGGTCAGCGCGGAGGGTGCCATCTGCCGGTACAGGTCGGGGCCGGGGGTGGCGAACAACTCGCGGAAATCGTTGGGGTCCAGGCCCAGGACCAGGCGCCGGCGCAGCAGGGCGTGGCGGGCATCGCGCAGGCTCTGCAGGCCGCAGGTCGCCAGCACGCGCAGGGCCTGCGGACAGTGCTGCTCGACATGCCGGGCGAATTGTTCTTCGATCGTGAAGCGATCGAACATCACCACGTCCGGGTTCAGTTCGCTGATGAAGCGGTTGTCATCGGCTTCGATGGCGTGCTCGGTGATACCGAGGGCGGCCAGGTCGCGACGGCATTCGCCGGGTACCGCCGGGCTGCTGAAGGTCACGCGCCAGCCGCGGGCGAGGAGGCTTTCGAGGATCTGCAGCAGGTGGCCGCCGGCTGCCGGGGCGTTCGCTTCGGGCCAGGTCTGGCCGATGACCAGGATGTGCGGGGGAGATGCGGGCATGGGCGAGGGGCCTTGGGGCAAAAGGGCGTATTAGAGCAGATTCCCATTCGCCGGTAGCTAGCAAGCCAGCTTGTGTCTTTAGAATTAAAGGCGGGTGGTGCTGGTTATCGTGTGTTGATCCATTTGCGATGATGACGCTGAGTCACCTTTTCGCTTTTACAGCGACCCACTTTTGAAAAGCGCAAAAGTGGGCAAAACGCTCTTGCTCCTGCATCCGGCCCTCCGCTTCGCTCCGGGTTCCTTCCTTCCGCACTGACTCCGGGGGCCGCGCCATACGGGC
>JAIRVG010000023.1 GCA_031253995.1 Paucimonas sp.
GCCCGTATGGCGCGGCCCCCGGAGTCAGTGCGGAAGGAAGGAACCCGGAGCGAAGCGGAGGGCCGGATGCAGGAGCAAGAGCGTTTTGCCCACTTTTGCGCTTTTCAAAAGTGGGTCGCCGGGGGGCGAAAAGGTGACTCAGCGTCGCCATCACAAATGGATCAACACACGATCACCAGCACCAGCACCAACCCCGCCCGCCTTTAATCCTGAGTAAAGAATGAAGACACAAGCTGGCCTGCCTGCAAAGGACCGCACTGCTATCAGGGACCGCTGTGCGGTCCTTCGCGGGCAAGCCTCGCTCCTACAAGGTGTTCGCAAGCAAACCGGTTACTGCATTCGCGTCAGTCGAAATCGCTGGCCGAATGCCGCTCCGGCAACTGCTCCGCCTCATCCCCCCAGGTCTTGTTCACCCGCTGCCCACGCTTCACCGCCGGACGCTCGGCGATCTCGTCGGCCCAGCGCAGCACATGGGTATAACGCTGCGCATCGAGGAACTCGGCAGCACCATAGACCTTGTTGCGCAGCATCTCGCCAAACCACGGCCAGCAGGCGATATCGGCGATGGTGTATTCATCGCCCGCCACGTAGCGATTCTCCGCCAGCTGACGGTCGAGCACATCCAGCAGGCGCTTCACCTCCATGGTGTAGCGGTTGATCGGATACTCGAACTTCTCCGGCGCATAAGCGAAGAAATGCCCGAAGCCACCGCCGACGAACCCTGCCCCGCTCATCTGCCAGAACAGCCAGTTCAGGCACTCGGCGCGTTTGGCCGGGTCCTTGGGAATGAAGGCGCCAAAGGAATCGGCCAGGTGCAGCAGGATAGAACCGGATTCGAACAGGCGCACCGCCGGCTTGAAGCGGGTATCCAGCAGCGCCGGGATCTTCGAGTTGGGGTTGATATCGACGAAGCCACTGCCGAACTGGTCGCCCTCGCCGATGCGGATCAGCCAGGCGTCGTACTCGGCGTCCTTGTGCCCGGCGGCGAGCAGCTCTTCGAGCAGGATGCCGACCTTGGCGCCGTTGGGCGTGGCCAGGGAGTAAAGCTGCAGCGGGTGACGGCCCTGGGGCAGCTCGCGCTCGTGGGTGGGGCCGGCGATGGGCCGGTTGATATTGGCGAACTGGCCGCCGCTGGCCTTGTCCCAGGTCCAGACCCTGGGTGGGGTGTACGGGGTATCAGACATGTTCGAGCCCTCCGCGGATAGTGTCGGTAACCGGGTGTTTATCGGTTATTCGGCAGCGTTGGGCAAGCTGGGGTTCAGTTTTTGGAAGGGTTGTCGCCTGTACCGGCGATAGGGCCGGTACAGGCAACCGATCACTTGGCCCAGATATCGCCAATGGTGAAGCCTTCGGTAAACGGATCATCATGATCCAGCACGAAGGTGTTCAGCCCGTAGATCCAGCTCTTCCCGGTGATGGTCGGCACCACCGCCTTGTGCGAACCGATGGTGGTTTCTTCAAGCAAGCGCCCGGTGTAGATGTTGCCGATGATGCTCTGGTGGCGGAAATCCTGGTTCAGGTCCAGCTCACCCTTGGCATGCAGGGTGGCCATCTTCGCGCAGGTGCCGGTGCCGCACGGGCAACGGTCGAGGGCGCCGGTCCAGGTGGCCGGGTCGTCCCAGGAGAAGTCGCCGGAGGCCATGGTCACGGTGTTCTTCCAGTCGGCGTTCGGATCGTCGCTCGGCCCGGACAACTGGGAAATGGTGATGCCCACTCCCGGATAGTCCGGGTGCGCCACCGGCAGTTGCTCGATGGCCGCCTGGCGGATCATCGACGACACACGGGCGATCTCCGCACCATGCTCCGGCTTCAGCTCCAGGCCCTTGAACTGGCGCACATCGGCAATCACGTAGAACATCCCGCCCCAACCGACGTCGACGCGAACCTTGCCCAGGTGCGGCACGTCGATCACTGCGTCGAGGTGCGCGGCGAAGGCCGGAACGTTCTGGAAGGTCACGCCCTGGACCTTGCCGTCCTTGCACTGGGCCTTGATCCTGATCAGCCCGGCGGGAGCCTCCAGGGTCAGTTCGGTGACCGGCTCGACCATCGGCAGCATGCCCATTTCCAGCAGCACGGTGACCACCGAGATGGTGTTGCCGCCGGACATCACCGGGTATTCGATCTGCTCCATGATGATGTAGCCGGCATCCGCTTCCGGGTGGCACGGCGGCACGATCAGGTTGCAGCAGTGCGCCGGGTAGCCGCGGGGCTCACGGAGCATCAGCTTGCGCAGCTGGTCGTCGTTCTCTTCCAGCCATTTCATCTTTTCGTAGACGGTATTGCCCGGCACGTGCGGGACACCGCCGGTGATCACGCGCATCGGGGTGCCGGCGTGGGTGTCGACAGCGTGGATGGTTCTCTTGAATGACATGCTGAATGCCCTTGCAACAGTGACTGGGAAAACGGGGCCCGCTCGGGCCCCGCGAGAATCGTCAGGCGGCGCTGGCCTTGGCCAGGTCCAGGGAACGGGTCTCCGGAGCCATCTGCCAGGTGAAGAACAGGCCGACCATGGAGATGCCGAACGCGGCGATCATGGTGTTGGCGATGCCGATCGAGGACAGCGACATCGGTACCAGCCAGGTGCCGATCGCCGCACCGATGCGCGACAGCGAGGTGGCCAGGCCTACCGCCGTGCCGCGCACCTCGGTGGGGAACAGCTCGTTAGGGTAGACGTATTGCAGCACCTGGGCCCCACCGATGAACAGCGCGTAGCTGCCGAACAGCACCAGGGTCAGGATGCCGGCGCCATCCGGGAACAGCCCCAGCAGCAACAGCGCCAGGCCGGACCAGAGGAAGCTGTGGATCAGCATGTTGCGCCGGCCCATCGGGTTGATCAGCTTCACCCCCAGCAGGCAGCCGAAGACGAAGATGATGGTGATCGCCACCGCGCCCCAGGCCGCCAGGTCGCCGGTCAGGCCCATGGCCGCGAGGATCTTCGGGGCGAAGGCGTAGATGGCGAACTGCGGGATGATCGAGCAGGTCCAGAAGATGCTGACGAAGAAGATGCGCTTGCCGTAGTGGGAGTGGAACAGCGACCACACCGAGACATGCTTGCGTGCGGCCGGCTCCGGCAGGTCGTCGATGGAGAACTTGTCGCCGTAGACCTTCTTGATCACCAGGTCGGCTTCGGCCTTGCGGCCCTTGCTCAACAGCCAGCGCGCGGACTCGGGGGTACCGGCACGCATCACCAGGAACAGCACGGCAGGCACTACGGCACTGGCCAGGGCCCAGCGCCAGGCTTCCGGGCCCATGGTGCGCAGGATGAATTCACCGGCCACGTAGGCCACCGCGGCACCGACGAACCACATCATCACCAGGCTGGCGAGGATCGAGCCGCGTTGCTTCTTGGGCAGGAATTCGGCGAGCAGCGAGGTCGCCAGCGGGTGGTCGGCGCCGATGGCGATGCCCAGCAGCAGTCGCAGGGCAATCAGGCCGGCCGCGGAGCTGACCCAGAACTGGCCGAGGGAGAACAGCGCCAGGGCCACCAGCACCAGGACGTAGAGGGTCTTGCGGCCGAGCTTGTCGGTGAACAGGCCGCCGACGAAGCCGCCGAAGAACATGCCGATCAGCGAGGCTGCCGCCACCAGGCCTTCTTCGAAGGTTGTAAGTTGCAGCGCCTGGCTGAGCTGCATGAGCACCACGCCGATGATGCTGAGGATATAGCCGTCGAGGAACGGTGCACCGGAGGAATAGATCGCCAGCTTCTTGTGGAAGCTGTTGAGCGGAGCATCTTCGAGGGAAATCTTGTTATTGGTCATATTGCTGCCTTGTCTGCTGCTCGATGCCAGACCGTTCGCTCGCCCCGGCAACCCGCACGCCGGGTGTACCGAGAGTAAAGCCGCGAACGCGCGGTCCTGTTGTTTTTAGAATGCAATCGCTGGCCGGCCCCGGTGCTGCAACCTCCGCTGTCGTGCTGCCGGGGCCCGCCTCATCACAACGCCAGATTAAGCCCGGGCGCCAAGGCAGAAATAGGAGGATTACCTCAAAGAATGCGAGATCCCGGCCTGTTACCCGACCGCCCTGCCCGGCGCGCGCATTTCGGCGACATCCTGGGCATTGACCATGGCCTGGGCCAGTTGCCGGAAGGTCACCACCCCCAGCGGTTTGCCCTGGGCGCAGACCACCGTCACCTCCCCTTCCGGCGCGGTCACCAACCGGCGCACGGCGGCCTCCACCGTGGTGTCCGCAGTGATGGTCAACCCGTTCGGCGCCGCACCGATGCGCCATGGCGACATCACCGCCTCCACCCGCAGCACCCGCCCACGGTTCACTTCCTTGACGAAGTTGGCCACGTAGTCGTCGGCCGGACGCAGGACGATGTCCTCGCGGCTGCCCTGCTGGATCAACCGGCCGTCACGCAAGATGGCAATCTGGTCGCCCAGGCGCAGGGCCTCGTCGAGGTCGTGGGTGATGAACACGATGGTCTTGCGGATCTCCTTCTGCAGGTCGAGCAGCACGCTTTGCATGTCCACGCGGATCAGCGGGTCGAGGGCCGAATAGGCCTCGTCCATCAGCAACACCGGGGCATCGTTGGCCAGGGCCCGGGCCAGGCCGACCCGCTGCTGCATGCCGCCGGACAGCTGGTTGGGGTATTTCTTCTCGAAGCCCTTGAGCCCGACCCGCTCGATCCAGCGCATGGCGATATCGGTGCTCTTCGCCCGCGGCAGGTGCTGGATATCCAGGCCGTAGACGGTGTTTTCCAGGACCGTGCGGTGCGGCAGCAGGGCAAATTTCTGGAACACCATGGCGGTCTGCTGGCGGCGGAAGTCGCGCAGTGCGTCGGGACGCATCTTCACCACGTCGACGCCGTTGACCAGCACCTCCCCCGCCGTCGGGTCGATCAGCCGGTTGATATGGCGGATCAGGGTCGACTTGCCGGAGCCGGACAGGCCCATGATCACCTGGATGCAGCCGGCCGGCATGTCCAGGTTGATGTCGCGCAGGCCGAGCACATGGCCGTGGCGCTCCATCAGCTCGGTCTTGCCCATGCCGTTCTGTACCGCCTCGACATGGCGCGCCGCGTGGGGCCCGAAGATCTTGTACAGGTGGCGAATGCTGATGCCGTCGAAATGCTGGTCAGCCATGGACCACCTCCAGGTGTTTCTGCAGCCGCTTGCCATAGGCCTGGCTGACGCGGTCGAAGACGATGGCGATGGCGACGATGGCCAGGCCGTTGAAGATGCCAAGGGTGAAGTACTGGTTGGCGATGGCCTTGAGCACCGGCTGGCCGAGGCCCTGCACGCCGATCATCGAGGCGATCACCACCATGGCCAGGGCCATCATGATGGTCTGGTTGATCCCGGCCATGATGGTCGGCAGCGCCAGCGGCAACTGCACGTTGCGCAGCTTCTGCCAGGCCGAGGAACCGAAGGCGTCGGCGGCCTCCAGCACGTCCTTGTCCACCAGGCGTATGCCCAGGTTGGTCATGCGGATCATCGGCGGGATGGCGTAGATGACCACGGCGATCAACCCCGGCACGCGGCCGATGCCCAGCAGCATCACCACCGGGATCAGGTAGACGAAGCTGGGCATGGTCTGCATCACGTCGAGCACCGGGTTGACCAGGCGCTGCAAGCGCTCGGAACGGGCCATGCAGATGCCGATCGGCAGGCCGATGGCGATCGACATCACAGTACAGACGAAGATCATCGACACGGTGCGCATCGAGTCGTCCCACATGCCGAAATAGCCGATGGCCATCAACGCCACCAGCGCGCCGAGCACCACCTTGACGCTACGGCTCGCCGCCCAGGCGATGGCCAGCACGATCAGCACGATGATCGGCCAGGGCGTCTGGGTCATGAAGCGCTCGGAGACCAGCAGGAACTTCTGCAGCGGCGCGAACAGCCCTTCGATGCCCTCGCCATGGGCGCGGGTGAAGGTGCGGAACGCCTCGTCGATCGTTTGCTTGAGGCCGCGCAGGGCGTCCTCGTCCATCTGGGGGAAATCCTGGAACCAGCTCATGTCACTCACCTTTTTCCTGACGGCCGGGCAGTGTCGGGATCCCGGCCAAGAACCAACGGCGCCCGTCGCGGCGCCGTGCAATGCCGTCGCTCAGAGTGCCGCGCGGATCTTCTCGGCGGTCGCGCCGTCGACCCACTGGGTCCACACCTCGGGACGCTTCTTCAGGAACTGCTTGGCGCCATCGGCACCGGTGGCCTGGTTGTCGGCCATCCAGGCGAGCATCTTGCTGACTTCGGCATTGGGCCAGGAGCGCTTGCTCAGGTAGCCATAGGCCGGGCCGGCGCGATCGGCGAAGGCCTTGGTGACGATGGTGTTGACCTCATCGGCCGGCCACTCGTTGGGTTTGGGATCGGCGCACTTTTCCACCTTGTTGCAGCGGTTCCACTCGGCCTCGTCATAAGGCACGCCGCTGGGCAGGCGGACCATGTCGTACTTGCCCAGCAGCGAGGTCGGGCCCCAGTAGTAGCCGATCCAGCCCTTGTTACGTTCATAGGCGTGGATCAGCGAGCCGTCGTGGCCGGCGGCGGAGCCGGTGTCGACCAGGTTGAAGCCGGACTTCTTGCCCTCGTAGGCCTTGTAGTACTGGCTGGCGATCACCGTGCCGCCCCAGCCCTGCTGGCCGGACGACCAGGCGCCCTTGCCCGGGTCCTCGGGATCGGGGAACAGCTCGGGGTGCTTGAAGGCGTCGGCGATGGTCTTGATGTCGGGGTGTTGCTCGACGATGAAGCGCGGCACGTAGATGCCCTGCACGCCGCCTTCGCTGAAGGCCTTGCCGGCGATCAGCAGCTTGCCCTCGGTGATGTTGGCCACGGTCACCGGTGGCCGCAGGCTGGTCCAGGACTCCGGAGCGACGTCCGGCTTGCCCTTCTCGGCCATGGAGGTGAGGGTCGGCACGGTATCGCCGAGGACGATGCTGGCGTCGCAGCCGTAGCCGTTTTCGAGGATGAACTTGTCCACTTCCGCCAGCAGCTCGGCGGAAGCCCAGTTCATGTTGGCGATGGTCACCGCACCGCAATCCGCAGCCTGGGCGGTGGGTGCGATGCAGGCCAGGCCGAGCAACAGCGGCGTGGCGGCCAATAGCGAGCGGGTGCTGGAAGGGAAAGCGACAGTCTTTGTTGTTTTCATTGTCGACACTCTCTGGTGGTCAATCAGGGCGTTGCATCGCCCTTGTGGTAACGATCCGCCGTGTTTCGGGCACAGGGGTGCCGCACCTGCTTCCTGCAAGCGGGTGTCACGAGACGTGCGGATCGGGGTGGATCTTTAGCGGACGGATGTCGGGCCGTGGTTGGGTGGCGCGCCGCCCTGGAGATGATCGAAAGCCGGATATTCTTGTAGTTTCATGGCAAGCGACTCTGTGCGAGATGGCTTGATTCTGCGGCGGGGGGCAAGACGGCGCATATAAGGATCAGGACGATTAGCGGGAGATTCGGCTTGCCATGCGCAAGCCCCGAGCGTGGCTCGTCGGGCCGCCGAACCGCCGCGAAGGGCCGCAAAGCGGCCCCAACATCAATCCAGAAAAAAGGGCGCGGTCCCGAAAGACATCGCGCCCAAACGACTCAACAAGAAATTATCAGCCGCTGCCTCACACAGCCGCGCTGCGCTCGCGCAGGTCCATATTGAGAATCCGGTCGTTCTCGCTGTAGTCCACCGGCACGTCGATCACATGTACGCCCGGGGTCTTGATGCAGTGCTCCAGCAGCGGCAGCAGGCCTTCGGCGCTTTCCACACGGTGGCCGTTGGCACCATAGGCTTCGGCGTATTTGACGAAGTCCGGGTTGCCGTAGTCCAGGCCGAAATCGGTGAAGCCCATGTTGGCCTGTTTCCAGCGGATCATGCCGTAGCCATCGTCACGCAGGATCACCACGGTGACGTGCATGTTCAGACGCACAGCCGTTTCCAGCTCCTGGCTGTTCATCATGAAGCCGCCATCACCACACACCGCGATCACCGGACGATCCGGGTACACCAGGTGCGAAGCCATGGCCGACGGCAGGCCTGCGCCCATGGTCGCCAGGGCGTTGTCCAGCAGCACGGTGTTGGGCTTGTGCGCCTTGTAGTTGCGGGCGAACCAGATCTTGTAGATGCCGTTGTCCAGGGCCACGATGCCTTCCGACGGCAGTGCACGACGGATATCGGCGACCAGGCGCTGCGGGTAGACCGGGAAGCGAGCGTCGTCCGCACCTTCGACGATCTGCGCTTCGTTGGCCTCGCGAATGGCCATCAGGCGGGT
>JAIRVG010000026.1 GCA_031253995.1 Paucimonas sp.
TACAACCGCCTGAACAAAGACGACGCCGTAGTCCTGCTGGTCGACCACCAGACCGGCCTGATTTCCCTGGTGCAGGACTTCTCGCCGAACGAGTTCAAGAACAACGTGCTGGCGCTGGCCGACCTGGCGAAGTTCTTCGAACTACCGACCATCCTCACCACCAGCTTCGAACAAGGCCCGAATGGCCCGCTGGTGCCAGAGCTGAAAGAGATGTTCCCGGACGCGCCGTACATCCCGCGTCCAGGCCAGATCAACGCCTGGGACAACGAAGATTTCGTCAAGGCGATCAAGGCCACCGGTCGCAAGCAGCTGATCATCGCCGGTGTCGTAACTGACGTCTGCGTAGCCTTCCCGACCCTGTCGGCGCTGGCCGAAGGCTTCGATGTGTTCGTGGTGACCGATGCTTCCGGCACCTTCAACACCACCGTGCAACAGGCCGCATGGAACCGCATGACCCAGGCCGGCGCGCAGATGATGAACTGGTTCTCGGTGGCCTGTGAGCTGCACCGCGACTGGCGCAACGATATCGAGGGGCTGGGTAACCTGCTGTCGCAGCGGATTCCTAACTATCGGAACCTGATGAATAGCTATGCGGCGTTTACTGCCAAGTGATTGCTGAATGAAAGAAGCCCGCTCGGTCAGAGCGGGCTTCTTGGTTTTCCATGACGCGGACATCACTCCCCTCCTCGCCGAAACCCGTTCGGCGATTGCCCCGTCAGCCGCCGGAAAAACCGCGAGAAATACGCAGGGTCTGCAAACCCCAACTGATCCGACACCTGCGTCACGGTCATGTTGGTGTACACCAGGTTGCGCCGCGCCTCCAGCAACAGGCGCTGGTGGATGATCTGCAACGCGCTCTGCCCCGCCAGCTGGCGGCACAGGTTGTTCAGGTGCACCGCCGACATGCCCAGGCGATGGGCGAAGGTTTCCACCGTCAGGTGCTCGCGGTAATGCTGCTCCACCAGCTTGATGAAGCCGCCCAGGTACTCCCGCTTGCGCTCGTCGCTACCGTTCGACGTCCGGTTCTGCTGGCGGCAGCGGCTGATCCACACCGTCAGCACGTTGACCAGCGAGCCCAGCATCAGGTCCCGTGACGGCGCACTGCCCTCGTACTCCTTGAGCAGGGCGGCGAAAAGGGTATCGATGTAACCGCGATCCTCCCCCAGCGGATAACAACCCGCCGCCGCCAGCGGTGCGCCGAGCTGCGCCTCCAGTTGTGCCACCAACGGCGCGCCGAGGCTCAGCACATAGCCTTCGATATCCTCGGAAAACTGGAAACCATGCACGCACAGCGGCGGCGTCACCTGGATCGACGGCTCGCCGATCTCGCTGCGCCGCCCCTCCACTTCCACCACCGCCTGGCCACGCTGCACGTAGAGCAACTGGTACAGGTCGGCATGCCGGTGCGGCTTGATCTCCCAGTGGTACAGGCTGCTGCGCTTGGGGATCGACTCGCAGTGCAGCAGGTCCGGGGTCGGCCAGGCCTGGCTTTCGCCATACAGCTTGAAGACGGGAACGCCGGGATTCTTCATGGACGGCCACCAGGGATGGGAACGGAGGGGCGATAATCGGACACATTTTTCAAAAGTGCAATTTACTGCCAGCAAATCACCTTCTATTCACCTAGCCGGAGGCAAAAAATACAGGAGCGCGCAGACCTCAACCGTCCAGAACGAGACAAGAACAATGAATACTCAGGTTGCCATCATCGGGGCCGGTCCGTCCGGGCTGCTCCTCGGCCAGTTGCTGCACAAGGCCGGCATCGACAACATCATCATCGAACGCCAGACCCCGGACTACGTCCTCGGCCGCATCCGCGCCGGCGTGCTGGAACAGGGCACCGTCGATCTGCTTCGCGAGGCCGGCGTCAACCAGCGCATGGATGCCGAAGGGCTGGTGCATGAAGGCGTCGAACTGGTGTTCGACGGCAAGCGCGTGCCCATCCACCTGACCGAACTCACCGGCGGCAAGAGCGTGATGGTCTACGGCCAGACCGAGGTCACACGCGACCTGATGGACGCCCGCAGCGCACCGATCATCTATTCGGCGAACGACGTCCAGTTGCATGAACTCAAGGGCGAGCGCCCCTGTGTCACCTTCGAGAAGGACGGCCAGCGCCAGCGCATCGACTGTGACTACATCGCTGGCTGCGACGGTTTCCACGGCGTCTCGCGCAAAACCATCCCCGAAGGCGTGCTGACCGAGTACGAGCGGGTCTATCCGTTCGGCTGGCTGGGGCTGCTGTCTGATACTCCGCCGGTCAACGAAGAACTCATCTATGCCCAGCACGAGCGCGGTTTCTCGCTGTGCAGCCAGCGCTCCCTGACCCGCAGCCGCTACTACCTGCAGGTGCCGCTGACCGACAAGGTCGAGGACTGGAGCGACGAGCGCTTCTGGGATGAACTGAAAGCCCGCCTGCCCGAGGACGTCGCCGCCCGCCTGGTCACCGGCCCGTCGCTGGAAAAGAGCATCGCGCCGTTGCGCAGCTTCGTGGTCGAGCCGATGCAGTACGGCAAGCTGTTCCTGGTCGGCGACGCCGCCCACATCGTCCCGCCCACCGGGGCCAAGGGCCTCAACCTGGCGGCGTCGGACGTCAGCTACCTGCACCGCATCCTGGTCAAGGTGTACCGCGAGGGCCGCACCGACCTGCTGGAGAAATACTCCGAGCTGGCCCTGCGCCGGGTGTGGAAAGGCGAGCGGTTCAGCTGGTTCATGACCAACCTGCTGCACGATTTCGACGGCGAGAAAGATCCGTGGGACCGCAAGATGCAGGAGGCCGACCGCGACTACTTCCTCACCTCCACGGCGGGGTTGGTGAACATTGCGGAGAACTATGTGGGGTTGCCTTACGAGGAGGTTCTCTGAACTGCACACATCGAGCAGGCAAACCCTACGTCACTGTACGAATTTCGCGCTGACGAACGGCGCGTAATCCGGCAACACCGTTTCCACCTTGCCCTGCTCCTTGAGGAACTTCGCCGTCTCGGCAATGGCCGCTGGCGTCTGGCTCTGCAGCAGCCCGGCCTGAGCCTGGGCATCAGGGAAGGCCGAGCCCGCGAGCAGCTCGGGCACATCGGCAGGGTTGGAGCCGGTCAGTTTCGCGATCTTCTGCACCGGCACCGAATCCGCCGTCCATTGCGCCTTGTTCGCGGTGTAGTCGGCGAAGGATTGCAGCGTCACCCTGGCGAACTTCGCCACCACGTCCGGGTGCTTCTCGGCGAAGTCCTTGCGCGCCACCCACACCTCGAAGGTCGGCGCGCCCCAGCCACCCACTTCGGCGGCATCGGTGAGGGTCTTGCCGGTCTTGCGGATTTCCCCCAGCGCCGGCGACCAGACGAAGGCGCCATCGATATCCCCCCGCTTCCACGCCGCGGCGATTTCCGCCGGCTGCAGGTTCACCACCTTCACCTGACGGGTATCCAGGCCCCAGTGCTTGAGCGCGCCGAGCAGGCTGTAGTGCGAGGTGGAGACGAAGGGCGTGGCGATGGTCTTGCCCACCAGGTCCTGCGGGCTGTCGATCCCGCTGCCGTTGCGCACCACCAGCGCCTCAGCGGCATTGATCTGCGCCGAGACGATGAAGGCCACGATGGGCAGCTTGCGCGACGCCGCAGCGGCCAGCGGGCTGGAACCGAGGTTGCCAATCTGCACATCACCAGAAGCGATGGCGGTGACCACTTCCGGGCCGCTATTGAAGCGGCGCCAGTCGATCTTCTCGCCGATCGCCTGCTCGTAGGCGCCATCGGCCTGGGGCACCTTACTCGGATCGATGCCGGTCTGATAGCCGACGGTCAGGCCGGCGGCGTGGCTGACCAGGGTCAAGCCGGTCAGGGCCAGGGCGGTGAATAATTTGAGCGGGCGGGAGGGCTTCATGGTTAGCAATTCCGGGGGTAAGGAGATGCCATAAAGCTAGATGATCTAAAAAATTACTAAAAAATACTTTTTTGGAATTAGCTTATGTGCCGAGAGGTTTGTGAAAATTTTGTTGGTTATGTCAAAAAAATCTTAAAAAAATAAAAATAATTCTTTTTAGGATTATCGGAATCTCATTATCCTTCACCGCCATGACGGCGCATTAGACCAAAGTCTTGAAACGACTAGTTACGATTGACTCGATGGTCACCCTTTGGTGCTAATCGCCCATCGACAGCGAGCGGGACGACAAGATCCTGCCGTTAACGAACCACAAAAATTAGAAAACGAGAGGAGCAATTCATTTATGAAGAAGTCGACCCTGACTCTTGCCGTGGCCCTTGGGGTTCTGGCCCAGCAAGCAGGCGCTGCCGGTTTTATCGAAGACAGTAAAGCTACGCTGAAGCTGCGTAACTTCTACATCAACCAGGACAACCGTAACCACGGCAGCGGCAACATCAACTATCAGGAAGAGTGGGGCCAAGGCTTCCAGCTCGACTTCGCCTCCGGTTTCACCCAAGGCACCGTCGGCTTCGGCGTTGATGCCATCGGCCTGTACGGCGTTCGCCTGGACTCGGGCAAGGGCCGCCACGGCAACCCTACCAACACCAGCAATGGTGGCCTGGTCTTCCCGTCCGACAGTGACAACCGTGCTGTAAACGACTTCGCCAGCCTGGGCGTCACTGCCAAGGCCAAGTTCTCCCAGACCGAACTGCGCTACGGCACCCTGCTGCCCAAGAACCCAGTCATCACCACCAACGACGGTCGCCTGCTGACCCAGACCTTCGAAGGTGGCCAGGTCGTCTCGAACGAGATCAAGGACCTGACCCTGACTGCCGGCCAGATCGAGCACGTCAAGGGCCGTAACTCGACCAACAACTCGGAAATGTCCATTGGTGGCGCCAACAGCAAGGCCACTGGCGTTTTCAGCAATCAGTTCCGCTATGCCGGTGCTGACTACAAGCTGACCAAGGACCTGCTGGTTCAGTACTGGTACGGCGGCCTGGAAGACTTCTACAACCAGCACTTCCTGGGTGCAGTGCATAACTGGTCCATCGGCCCGGGCGTGCTGAAGTCGGACTTCCGCTACTTCCACAGCACCGACGACGGCAAGAATAGTGATACCGGCGCCTACTACAGCAGCGGCTACTACGGTCCGGGCGTCACTCGCGGCAAGGTCGACAACGACCTGTACAGCGCCCTGTTCCTGTACACCGTTGCAGGTCACACCTTCGGCGGCGGCTACCAGGTCAGCAACGGCAACAGCGACTTTCCTTGGCTGAACCAGGGTGACGGCTCCTCCAACTACACCATCACCGACATGCAGATCCAGAAGTTCGGTCGTGCCGGTGAGCGCACCTGGCAGGCTCGCTACTCCTTCGACTTCGCCAAGGTTGGCGTACCAGGCCTGACTGCAGGCGCGGTGTACCTGAAGGGCAACGACATCGACGCCACCATCGGTGACCGCACCGAGTGGGAACGCGACATCACCGTGGCCTACGTAGTACCTGAAGGCCCGCTGAAGAACTTCGGCGTAATGTGGAAAAACGCCATGTGGCGCTCCGACATCGCCAACCAGAAAGACCAGGACGAAAACCGCCTGATCCTCAGCTACTCCATCCCGCTGCTGTAAACCGCCGCGAGATACCCAACGCCCGCCCGGCTTCATGCCGCGCGGGCGTTGTTTTGTCCGCTGCTTGTTATTCTTTTAAGTTCTGAATAAATCAATATTTATTCTTTTTATTTTTCATCCTTCGCAGGCACAGTTGAACCATCAACGCACCCAGCCAAGGACCCGCACCATGAGCCTCAGACTCGGCGATATCGCCCCCGACTTCGAACAGGATTCCAGCGCCGGCAAGATCCGCTTCCACGAATGGCTCGGCGACAGCTGGGGCGTGCTGTTCTCGCACCCGGCCGACTTCACCCCGGTGTGCACCACCGAGCTGGGCTTCACCGCCAAGCTCAAGGAGCAGTTCGCCGAACGCGGGGTCAAGGCCATCGCCCTCTCGGTGGACCCGGTGGACTCCCATCACCGCTGGATCGAGGACATCAACGAAACCCAGGGCACCACGGTCAACTTCCCGATCCTGGCCGACGCCGACCGCAAGGTCTCCGACCTGTACGACCTGATCCACCCCAACGCCAGCGATACCCTCACCGTGCGCTCCTTGTTCGTGATCGACCCGAACAAGAAGATCCGCCTGACCATCACCTACCCCGCCAGCACCGGGCGCAATTTCCACGAGATCCTGCGGGTGATCGACTCGTTGCAGCTCACCGACAACCACAAGGTCGCCACCCCGGCCAACTGGCAGGACGGTGACGAAGTGGTGATCGTGCCGTCGCTGAAGGACGAGGACGAGATCAAGCGCCGCTTTCCGAAGGGCTACCGCGCGGTCAAGCCGTACCTGCGCCTGACGCCGCAGCCGAACCGTTGAATTTGATTTAGCCATCGCAGGGATTTTCGGGCCGTTTCGACGGCCCTTTTTTTGCCTGCAATTCCACCCTCTCGAACCCTGTGGATACCCCTGTGGGAGCTGGCTTGCCAGCGATGAGGCCGGCATGGGCAATGATGCTGTCCAGTCGGGCCCTATCGCTGGCAAGCCAGCTCCCACAGAGGTTCTCCACAGGCCCATGGACATATCTCCAATTCATATAAACAAATGAAAAAATATGATTTATAGATATATGCAACTCCCTGTTACTGTCACTCCATTCCAGCGAGCCACCTAACTCGCAGGCCCTTCAGTCCAGTTCCAAGGATGCGCATTCAATGTTGGTCGTTTCTATCGGTGGAAGTCCCAGCCTGCGTTCACGCTCCGGCGTCCTGCTCGAACGTGCCCGCGACTGGCTGCAAGGCCAGGGTGTGGAAGTGGTGACCTTCCAGGTGCGGGACTTTCCCGCCGAAGACCTGCTTCACGCCCGTTTCGACAGCCCGCAGGTGCAGCACTTCCAGCAACTGGTGGAACAGGCCGACGGCCTGATCGTCGCCACCCCGGTGTACAAGGCGTCCTTCTCCGGCGCCCTGAAGACCCTGCTCGACCTGCTGCCCGAGCGCGCCCTGAACCACAAGGTGGTGCTGCCCATCGCCACCGGCGGCAGCATCGCCCACATGCTGGCCGTGGACTACGCCCTCAAGCCGGTGCTCTCGGCGCTCAAGGCGCAGGAGACCCTGCACGGGATCTTCGCCGACGACAGCCAGATCGCCTACGGCCAGGGCAACCACCCGGCCCACCTGGCGCCTGCCCTGGAGCAGCGCCTGAACGAATCGCTGGAGCTGTTCCACAGCGCCCTGGCCCGTCGCCCCAAACCCGTGGCGCCCGGCCTGCTCAACGAACGCCTGATCAGTGCCCGCTGGAGCATCTGACCGGCCATAACCGTTTCATCGCGTCACCCCCACCTTACTCGCCCGACAACGAGGCAAGCAGGTGCAGCCCGAACCCAACAACTGCAAAAGGAGAGCGCTATGCGCACTGTCGTTTTGCGTCGTGGTCTGGCCGCTCTGTTCGCTGCGGCTGTCACCTTCGGCGCCATCACCCAAGCCCAGGCCGAGACCCTGCGTATCGGCTATCAGAAATACGGCACCCTGGTCCTGCTCAAGGCCAAGGGCTCCCTGGAAAAACGCCTCGCCGCCCAAGGCGTGCAAGTGCAATGGACCGAGTTCCCCGGCGGCCCGCAATTGCTGGAAGGCCTCAACGTCGGCTCGATCGACTTCGGCGTGACCGGCGAAACCCCGCCCGTATTCGCCCAGGCCGCCGGCGCCGACCTGCTCTACGTCGCCTATGAACCGCCAGCCCCGCACAGCGAGGCGATCCTGGTGCCGAAGGGCTCGACGATCCAGTCGGTGAAGGACCTCAAGGGCAAGAAGGTCGCCCTCAACAAAGGCTCCAACGTGCACTACCTGCTGGTCCGCGCCCTGGAAGACGCCGGCCTGAAATACAGCGACATCCAGCCGGTGTTCCTGCCGCCCGCCGACGCCCGCGCCGCCTTCGAGCGCGGCAGCGTCGATGCCTGGGTGATCTGGGATCCCTACCAGGCCGCAGCCGAACAGCAACTGCAAGCCCGCACCCTGCGCGATGGCCAGGGCATCGTCGACAACCACCAGTTCTACCTGGCAACCAAGCCCTATACGCAAAAGCATCCGGAAGTGATCAGCACCCTGATCGAAGAAGTCCGTGCCGTCGGTGAATGGTCCCAGGCCAACCCGCAGGAAGTCACCGACCAGGTCGCGCCGCTGCTCGGCCTGCCCGCCGACATCACCCTGACCTCGGTCAAGCGCCAGGGCTACGGCGCCGGCTTCCTCACCCCGGAAGTGGTCGCCGCGCAGCAGAAGATCGCCGATACCTTCACCGCCCTGAAGCTGATTCCCAAGCCGCTGAGCATCAAGGACGTGATCTGGACGCCACCGGCCAAGGTCGCCACCGCGCCCTGACCTTTCGCCCGCGCCGGGGCGCCGCCCCGGTCTGAGCCACCTTTAGGAGACAACTCCAATGAGCCTCAACGTTTTCTGGTTCCTGCCCACCCATGGCGACGGCCATTACCTTGGCACCGCCGAAGGCGCTCGCGCCGTCGATCACGGTTACCTGCAGCAAGTGGCCCAGGCCGCCGACCGCCTCGGCTTCGGTGGCGTGCTGATCCCCACCGGGCGCTCCTGCGAGGATTCCTGGCTGGTCGCCGCATCGCTGATCCCGGTGACCCAGCGCCTGAAATTCCTCGTCGCCCTGCGTCCCGGGATCATTTCCCCGACCGTGGCGGCACGCCAGGCAGCGACCCTCGATCGGCTGTCCAACGGCCGCGCGCTGTTCAACCTGGTGACCGGTGGCGACCCGGAAGAACTGTCCGGCGACGGCCTGTTCCTCAGCCATGAAGAGCGTTACCAGGCCTCGGTGGAATTCACCCGCATCTGGCGTCGGGTACTGGAAGGCGAGACGGTCGACTACGACGGCCAGCACATCACCGTCAAAGGCGCCAAGCTGCTCTACCCGCCGATCCAGCAACCGCGTCCGCCGCTGTATTTCGGTGGTTCGTCGGACGCCGCGCAAGACCTCGCCGCGGAGCAGGTCGAGTTGTACCTGACCTGGGGCGAGCCGCCGGCCGCCGTCGCCGAGAAAATCGCCCAGGTCCGCGAGAAGGCCGCGAAGCTGGGCCGCAGCGTGCGTTTCGGCATCCGCCTGCACGTGATCGTCCGCGAGACCAACGACGAGGCCTGGAAAGCCGCCGAACGCCTGATCTCCCACCTGGACGACGACACCATCGCCCGCGCCCAGGCCTCCCTGGCGCGCTTCGACTCGGTGGGCCAGCAACGCATGGCCGCCCTGCACGGCGGCAACAAGGACAACCTGGAAGTCAGCCCCAACCTGTGGGCCGGCGTCGGCCTGGTACGTGGCGGTGCCGGCCCCGCGCTGGTGGGCGACGGTCCGACCGTGGCCGCCCGCGTGAAGGAATACGCCGACCTCGGCATCGACACCTTCATCTTCTCCGGCTACCCGCACCTGGAAGAGTCGTACCGGGTCGCCGAACTGCTGTTCCCGCACCTGGATATCGAGCGCCCGTCGCTGCCTCAAGAGCGTGGTTACGTCAGCCCGTTCGGCGAGATGGTGGCCAACGACATCCTGCCGAAAAAATCCGCGGCGCAGCTGTGAGGAACCGGACATGAGTCGTTCTTCTTCCACACCCTGGACCCAGCGCCTCGCGCCCTGGGCCCTGCCGGTGGCACTGCTGGCGATCTGGCAACTGGCGGTGAGCGCCGGCTGGCTGTCGACGCGCATCCTGCCGGCCCCGAGCGCGGTGATCGCGGCCGGCGTCGAGCTGGTGCGCAGCGGCGAGATCTGGACCCACCTGGCGATCAGCGGCTGGCGCGCCGGCCTGGGCTTCGTCATCGGCGGCAGCATCGGCCTGACCCTGGGTTTCATCACCGGCCTGTCGCGCTGGGGTGAACGCCTGCTGGACAGCTCGGTGCAGATGATCCGCAACGTGCCGCACCTCGCGCTGATCCCGCTGGTGATCCTGTGGTTCGGCATCGACGAGTCGGCGAAGATCTTCCTGGTCGCCCTCGGCACCCTGTTCCCGATCTACCTGAACACCTACCACGGCATCCGCAACGTCGACCCGGCGCTGGTGGAGATGGCACGCAGCTACGGCCTGAGCGGCTTCTCGCTGTTCCGCCAGGTGATCCTGCCGGGTGCGCTGCCGTCGATCCTGGTGGGCGTGCGCTTCGCCCTCGGCTTCATGTGGCTGACCCTGATCGTCGCCGAGACCATCTCGGCCAACGCCGGCATCGGCTACCTGGCGATGAACGCCCGGGAGTTCCTGCAGACCGACGTGGTGGTCCTGGCCATCGTCCTCTACGCCGTGCTGGGCAAGCTCGCCGACCTCGCCGCCCGCGGCCTGGAACGGGTCTGGCTGCGCTGGCACCCGGCCTATCAGCCCAGCAAGGGAGACGGCGCATGACCCTTCTGAAAGAACAACCGCCGCGCCTGCTGCGTGGCATCCCGCTGGCGGCACGCAATGTCGAGAAGGCCTTCGGGCAGCGCAAGGTCCTGCGGGATATCGACCTGCATATCCCGGCCGGGCAGTTCGTCGCCATCGTCGGCCGCAGCGGCTGCGGCAAGAGCACCCTGCTGCGCCTGCTGGCCGGCCTCGACAAGCCCACCGGCGGGCAACTGCTGGCCGGTGCCGCACCGCTGGAAGACGCCCGCGAAGACACTCGGCTGATGTTCCAGGAAGCGCGCCTGCTGCCGTGGAAGCGGGTGATCGACAACGTCGGCCTGGGCCTCGACGGCCAGTGGCAGGAGCAGGCGCGACAAGCATTGGAAGCGGTAGGCCTGGCCGACCGCGCCCAGGAATGGCCGGCGGCCCTGTCCGGCGGGCAGAAACAGCGCGTGGCCCTGGCCCGCGCCCTGATCCACCAGCCGCGCCTGCTGCTGCTCGACGAACCGCTGGGGGCGCTGGATGCCCTGACCCGGATCGAGATGCAGCAACTGATCGAGGACCTGTGGCGCAAGCATGGCTTCACCGTGCTGCTGGTGACCCATGACGTCGCCGAAGCGGTGGCGGTGGCCGACCGGGTGATCCTCATCGAGGACGGCGAGATCGGCCTGGACCTGCAGGTCGACCTGCCACGGCCGCGGGTGCGTGGCTCACACCGCCTGGCGGCCCTGGAAAGCGAAGTATTGAACCGTGTTCTCTCGGTCCCGGGCACCCCGCCCGAGCCCGAACCCGTAGCACCCTTGCCTACGCAACTGCGCTGGGCTCATTGACCTAGAACCTGTGAAGGAAGCAAAGACATGACTATCAAAGCGATCAACGTGCGTAACCAGTTCAAGGGCACCGTGAAGGAAATCCTGGAAGGTCCGGTGTTGTCGGAAATCGATGTGCAGACGGCGTCGGGGATCGTCACTTCGGTGATCACCACCCGTTCGGTGAAGGAGCTGGAGCTGACCATTGGCAGCGAGGTGATTGCCTTCGTGAAATCGACTGAGGTTTCCATCGCGAAACTGTGAAACCCCAATCGCTGGCAAGCCAGCTCCCAGGTTCTGCGGTGCACGCGGTCCCTGTGGGAGCTGGCCATCGGCAGCGAGGTGATTGCCTTCGTGAAATCGACCGAGGTTTCCATCGCGAAACTGTGAAACCCCAATCGCTGGCAAGCCAGCTCCCAGGTTCTGCGGTGCACGCGGTCCCTGTGGGAGCTGACCATCGGCAGCGAGGTGATTGCCTTCGTGAAATCGACCGAGGTTTCCATCGCGAAACTGTGATACCCCAATCGCTGGCAAGCCAGCTCCCACAGGTTCTGCGGTGCACGCGGTCCCTGTGGGAGCTGGCTTGCCAGCGATGCTTTTAGATTTTGGGCAGGAATGGCGGCAGATACAGCCCCACGTAAGCCTCGAACACCCGCATCCCCTCCTCCGCCATCCGCTGCGTGATCGCCCCGTGGACCTGGATCGACCGCGCATACACCCGGTCACTCAACTCCATCGCCAAGGCAAACACATCCACCTCCTGCGGCAACTCCGGCAAGCGGAAATGCTGTTCGAACAGCTTGTGCATCAGGTCACCCAGCTCGATATCGTGCTGCCGGTCGGCCTGGGTCACTTCGCTCAAGCCGTGCTGCGCCAGGATCAACTGCCGCGCCGCGGCGTCCTCCTGGTAAATCGCCAGCATGCGCATTTCCACCAGCCGCGCCAGGTCGCGCCAGCTGTTCAGATGGCCCGCATCGATGGGTTCTTCAAGACAGGCACGAAAGGCGCCATGGACATCCGCAGTCAGCGCTTCGAGCAACGCCGGAACACTGGCGAAGAAGTGATACACCGACGACGGCGGAATCTGCGCGCGCTCGGCCACGCTGTAGATCGACAAGCTGGCCACCCCCTCGCTGGCCAGCAGGGCGCGGGCCGCGTCGAGGATCGAGTCGATCCGCGCCTGGCTGCGGGCGCGGGGTTTGCGAGGGGTGGTACCGCGGCTCATGTCAGTTGCTGATCGCCAGGATACTGGCCTGGTAGGCACCGACGAACAGGTCGAAGTCACCGACCTCCTGCTGCTCCAGGCGGGCCTGCTCTTCCAGCGAGGTGCGCGCCAGGGTCTCGAAACGCGCTTCCTCGTCCGCCGACAGAGGCTCGCTGCGCAGGTAGTCAGCGTGCAGCTGGCTCTGGCGCAGGGCGAAGCGGGCGAAGCTTTCCTGGTTCTCGGTCATGCTAGCCAGGACCTGGGCCGACGGGGTCAGCGCCGGGTCGTCGACCTTGGCCGCCTGGGTCGCCAGGGCGCGGGCGTGCTCGTCGCTGCCGTGGGCCTGGTCGAGCAGGTTGGCCAGCGGCGCAATACGCGCCAGCAGCTCGGACGCCCAGGTCTTCAAGCTGACCGGCTGGCCGTCACGGTGCAGTTCCAGGCCCGGACGACGACCTTCCTTGACCACCTTGAGGAAGTTGTCGGTGCACTGGCCGCACTCGCCGCCTTCCAGCAGCGGGCTGTCTTCCAGGGCGCAGAACAGCAGGAAGGCGTCGAGGAAACGCGCCTGCGGCAGGTCGATGCCGGTGGGCAGGAACGGGTTGATGTCCAGGCAGCGCACTTCGATGTACTGGATGCCGCGGGCGATCAGGGCCTGGATCGGCCGCTCGCCGGTGTAGGTGACGCGCTTGGGGCGGATGTTCGAGTAGTACTCGTTCTCGATCTGCAGGATGTTGGTGTTGAGCTGCACCCACTCGCCGTCCTGGTGCGTGCCGATCTCGACGTACGGCGCATACGGCGTGGCCACGGCGCGGCGCAGGCTATCGGTGTAGCTGGTGAGATCGTTGTAGCAGGGAGTGAGGCCGGCCTGGGCGTTGCTCTGGTAGCCCAGGTCGCTCATGCGCAGGCTGGTGGCCCAGGGCAGGAACAGGGTGTCGGCGTCGAAGGATTCCAGCTGGTGCGGGCGACCCCGCAGGAAACCGGCGTCCAGCGCCGGCGAGGCGCCGAACAGGTACATCAGCAGCCAGCTGTAGCGGCGGAAGTTGCGGATCAGGGCGATGTAGGCCGACGACTGGTAGTCACGGTCGTCGCCGTCCTTGCCTTCGGCCTCACGCAGCAGCGGCCAGAGCTTTTCCGGCAGCGAGAAGTTGTAGTGGATACCGGCGATGCACTGCATGGTGCGGCCGTAGCGCAGGGCCAGGCCCTTGCGGTAGACGTACTTGAGCTGGCCGATGTTGGAGGTGCCGTACCAGGCGATCGGGATGTCTTCTTCCGCTGGCAGCGGGCAAGGCATCGACGGGCTCCACAGGTACTCGCTCCCCAGCCTGCTGACGGCGAAGCGGTGGATGCTTTCCAGGCTTGCGAGGGTCTGCGCGGGGTCGGCCAGTGCCGGGGTGATGAACTCCAGCAGCGACTCGGAATAGTCGGTGGTGATGGATTCATGGGTCAGCGCCGAACCCAGGGCCTCGGGGTGCGGGGTCTGGGCCAGGCGACCGTCTTCGGTCACGCGCAGGCATTCACGCTCGATGCCGTGCAGGCACTGCTTGAGCAGGGAGAGGTTGTCGCCCTCGCTGAGCAGGCTCAGGCGGCGGTTGAGAAGTTCGCTCAAGATGGATTCCTTCACACGTCAGTCGCCCCGATATGGGGGTGGAGGTGACGGTCTACAAGGGTGGACAGGAGGAACTGGCGTTGTCGCCTGGTTATCGCAGGAAATCGGCAGCGCCCGCGCACTGCCGAAAGTACCGCAGATGGCCTTTTGCGGCTAGAGGACGGCGAAGGTGCCCTGGGCTTTGGCGACGAGTTTGTCGCCCTGAACTACGTCGGCGTCCAGTACAAGCGTGCGCCGGCCGGCGTGTAGAACACGGGCAGTGCACAGCACCTCGCCTTCGCTGACCGCACGCATGTAGTTGATCTTGCATTCGACCGTAACGCTGCGCTGGTCGAAGCCGTGGCTGCTGGAGCAGGCCAGGCCCATGGCGATGTCCACCAGGCTGAAGATGGCGCCGCCATGCAGCACGCCGCCCCGGTTGCGCAGGTGCGGCTCCAGCGCCAGGACCACCTCTGCAACGCCTTCTTCAAGGCGTTGCAGACGGCAGCCCAGCATCTGGCTGAAGGCGCTCTGGACGATCCCTTCAGGTACGTCCATCACTTCTTCTTCAGCTGCTTGGCGTTGGCGAACAGCGAGGCCATGGCGTTGTTGGCCGGTGGCGGGGTGTCCTTGACCCGCGCCGGCGCGCCCTGCTGGCGCGGTGCCGAGCCCGGACGGCTGCCACGGGCACCATCGACCTTCTCGCCCGGGGTGTCGCTCATGCGCATGGAAAGGCCGACGCGCTTGCGCGGGATGTCCACTTCCATGACCTTGACCTTGACCACGTCGCCGGCCTTGACCGCCTCGCGCGGGTCCTTGATGAACTTCTCCGACAGCGCCGAGATGTGCACCAGGCCGTCCTGGTGCACGCCGATGTCGACGAAGGCACCGAAGTTGGTGACGTTGGTCACCACGCCTTCGAGGATCATCCCCGGCTGCAGGTCCTTGAGGTCCTCGACGCCTTCCTGGAACTCGGCGGTCTTGAACTCCGGACGCGGGTCGCGGCCCGGCTTGTCCAGTTCCTGGAGGATGTCGGTGACGGTGGGCAGGCCGAAGGTCTCGTCGGTGAATTTCTTCGGATCGAGGCGCTTGAGGAAGCCGCTGTCGCCGATCAGCGAGCGGATGTCGCGGTCGGTGCCGGCGGCGATGCGCTGCACCAGCGGGTAGGCTTCCGGGTGCACCGCGGAGGCGTCCAGCGGGTTGTCGCCGTTCATCACGCGCAGGAAGCCGGCGGCCTGTTCGAAGGTCTTCTCGCCGAGGCGGCTGACTTTCTTCAACGCTGCGCGGGTCTTGAATGCGCCGTTGGCGTCACGGTGGCTGACGATATTCTGCGCCAGGGTCGCGTTGAGGCCGGAGATGCGCGCCAGCAGCGCCACCGAGGCGGTGTTGACGTCGACGCCGACGGCGTTAACGCAGTCCTCGACCACGGCGTCCAGGCCGCGAGCCAGCTTGAGCTGGGACACGTCGTGCTGGTACTGGCCGACACCGATGGACTTCGGATCGATCTTCACCAGTTCGGCCAGCGGGTCCTGCAGGCGGCGGGCGATGGACACCGCACCACGGATCGACACGTCCAGGTCCGGGAATTCGCGAGCGGCCAGCTCGGACGCCGAGTACACCGAGGCGCCGGCCTCGGAGACCATGACCTTGGTGATCTTCAGCGCCGGGTACTTCTTCACCAGCTCGGCGATCAGCTTGTCGCTTTCACGGCTGGCGGTGCCGTTGCCGATGGCCACCAGCTCCACCGAGTGCTTGGCGCACAGGGCGGCGAGCACGGCGATGGTGCGGTCCCAGTCGTTCTTCGGTGCGTGCGGGTAGACCGTGGTGTAGTCCAGCAGCTTGCCGGTGGCGTCGACCACGGCGACCTTGCAGCCGGTGCGCAGGCCCGGGTCGAAGCCCAGGGTCGCGCGCGGGCCGGCCGGGGCGGCCAGCAGCAGGTCGTGCAGGTTGTGGGCGAACACGTTGATCGCCTCGCCTTCGGCGTTGTCGCGCAGTTCGCCGAACAGGTCGGTTTCCAGGTGGCTGTAGAGCTTGACCTTCCAGGTCCAGCGCACCACCTCGGTCAGCCACTTGTCGGCCGGACGGCCCTGGTTGCCCAGGCCGAAACGCTCGGCGATCATCATTTCGCACGGGTGCAGGGTGCCCGGCAGTTCCTCGCCGACCTTCAGCGAAGCGCTCAGTACGCCTTCGTTGCGGCCGCGGAAGATCGCCAGGGCGCGGTGCGATGGCACGCTCTTCAGCGGTTCGTCATGTTCGAAGTAGTCGCGGAACTTGGCGCCTTCCTCTTCCTTGCCGGCCACTACGCGGGCGGCCAGGGTCGCGTCCTGCTTGAGGAAGCCGCGCAGCTTGTCGAGCAGGGTGGCGTCTTCGGCGAAGCGCTCCATGAGGATGTACTTGGCGCCTTCCAGCGCGGCCTTGACGTCGGCCACGCCCTTTTCGGCGTCGACGAAGCGCGCGGCTTCGCTTTCCGGGTTCAGTTGCGGGTCGGCCAGCAGACCGTCGGCCAGTTCGCCGAGGCCGGCTTCCAGGGCGATCTGGCCCTTGGTGCGGCGCTTCTGCTTGTAGGGGAGGTAGAGGTCTTCGAGGCGGGTCTTGGTGTCGGCCAGCTTGATCTCGCGGGCCAGTTCCGGGGTCAGCTTGCCCTGCTCCTCGATGCTGGAAAGAATGCTGGCGCGGCGCTCGTCGAGTTCGCGCAGGTAGCGCAGGCGCTCTTCGAGGTTACGCAGCTGGGTGTCATCCAGGCTGCCGGTCACTTCTTTGCGGTAACGGGCGATAAAAGGCACCGTGGAGCCTTCATCAAGTAGAGCCACGGCCGCCTCGACCTGTTGCGGGCGGACGCCGAGTTCCTCGGCGATGCGGCTGTTGATGCTGTCCATAAAACCACCTGACAAATTGTGAATGCTTGGGCCGCAGGGGCCGGCGCCAGAGGGCGTCGGGGCAAGGCGGCGCTCGGTGAAAGCGGCGCATTATACCCAGCGCGCCGGGCTTGCGGTGATAGCGCCGGGCCAGCCCGACGGACCTTTCCGCTGGCACATGGGGAAAAATCTGCTAACAATGAGCTCGGCACTGTCAAATGGCGGCTAAGCCATAATGCGCGCCGAGATTAAAGGAGCTATCCATGAGCAGCACCGCACAAACAGCCGAAGGCGAAAAAATCCTCATCGTCGACGACGACCCGGGCCTGAGCAGCCTGCTGGAGCGATTCTTCACCAGCAAAGGCTACCGCGCACGGGCTGTACCCAATGTCGAGCAGATGGACCGCCTGCTGGCGCGCGAAGTCTTCAACCTCGTCGTCCTCGACCTGATGCTGCCTGGCGAGGACGGCCTGTCGGCCTGCCGTCGCCTGCGCGCGGCGAACAACCAGGTGCCGATCATCATGCTCACCGCCAAGGGCGACGAGCTGAGCCGGATCAAGGGCCTGGAACTGGGCGCCGACGACTACCTGGCCAAGCCGTTCAACCCGGATGAACTGGTAGCCCGGGTCAAGGCCGTGCTGCGCCGCCAGACGCCATCGGTGCCGGGCGCACCGGGCAGCGAGGACGAAACGGTCACCTTCGGCGACTACGAGCTGTCCCTGGCCACCCGCGAGCTCAAGCGTGGCGACGAAGTGCACATGCTCACCACCGGCGAGTTCGCCGTGCTCAAGGCGCTGGTCATGCATGCCCGCGAGCCGCTGACCCGCGACAAGCTGATGAACCTGGCCCGGGGCCGCGAGTGGGATGCGCTGGAGCGCTCCATCGACGTGCAGATCTCGCGCCTGCGCCGGATGATCGAGCCGGATCCGTCCAAACCGCGTTATATCCAGACTGTCTGGGGTGTCGGTTATGTCTTCGTCCCGGATGGCAACGCCGGCAAATGATCCATCGTCGTTTGCAGTGATTCATCGAAAGCAGGGCCGCCGCAGGGTTGCCCTGCTTTTGCGTGATCAGCCCCGCAAAGCCCGCGAGCCGCGCTCGCGCCTGCCAAATGTGTAGCCGTTGTCCATGAAAACGCCGCTGTGGTTCCCGCAAAGTTTCTTCGCCCGCACGTTGTGGCTGGTGTTGATCGTCGTCCTGTTTTCCAAGGCACTGACCCTGGTCTACCTGCTGATGAACGAGGACGTGCTGGTCGACCGCCAGTACAGCCACGGCGTGGCCCTGACCCTGCGTGCCTACTGGGCGGCGGACGAATCGGACCGCGAGAAGATCGCCGAGGCCGCCGGGCTGATCCGCGTCACCGGCAATGGCGTGCCCGAAGGCGAGCAGCACTGGCCCTACAGCGAGATCTACCAGCGCCAGATGCAGGCCGAGCTGGGCGAGGACACCGAGGTGCGCCTGCGCGTGCATGCGCCGCCGGCGCTGTGGGTCCGGGCGCCGAGCCTGGGCGACGACTGGCTGAAAGTACCGCTGTACCCGCACCCGCTGCGTGGCCAGAAGATCTGGAACGTGCTCGGCTGGTTCCTGGCCATCGGCCTGTTGTCCACCGCCTCGGCGTGGATCTTCGTGCGCCAGCTCAACCAGCCGCTGAAACGCCTGGTGTTCGCCGCCCGGCAACTGGGCCAGGGCCGCAGCGTGCGCCTGCCGATCAGCGATACGCCGAGCGAGATGACCGAGGTGTACCGCGCCTTCAACCAGATGGCCGAGGACGTCGAGCAGGCGGGGCGCGAACGCGAGCTGATGCTTGCCGGCGTGTCCCACGACCTGCGCACGCCCCTGACCCGCCTGCGCCTGTCGCTGTCGATGCTGGCCAGCGACAACGACCTCACCGACGACATGGTCCGCGATATCGAGGACATGGACGCGATCCTCGACCAGTTCCTCGCCTTCATCCGCGATGGCCGTGACGAGCCGGTGGAAGAAGTGAGCCTCAGCGACCTGGTGCGCGAAGTGGTGGCGCCGTTCAACCAGCCAGAAGAGCAGGTGCGCCTGTGCCTGGAGCCGATCCCGCCCTTCCCGCTGCGTCGTGTCTCCATCAAGCGCCTGCTCAACAACCTGATCGGCAATGCGCTGCACCACGCTGGCAAGGGCGTCGAAGTGGCGGCCTACGTCTCCGGCGACACCAGCGCACCATACGTGGTGCTGAGCGTGCTCGACCGCGGCACCGGCATTGATCCGGGCGAGCTGGAATCGATCTTCAACCCGTTCATTCGCGGCGACCGTGCGCGCAGCGGCAAGGGCACCGGACTGGGGTTGGCGATCGTCAAGCGGATTGCTGCGCAGCATGGCGGTAACGTCGAGCTGCGCAACCGCTCCGGCGGCGGTATCGAAGCCCGCGTGAGATTGCCTCTGGGCCTGCTGCTGCCGCGGGATGCCGTCTAACTCTTTAGATCCAGCGCGGACCCGCTCCCACAGGGTCCGCCTCGTGCCTTAACCCTTCCCCTTGGTCCGGGTCAGATTCGGCCCGCCATTCTTCTCCAGGTGCTCGATGATCATCCCGGCAACATCCTTGCCGGTCGTGGTCTCGATACCTTCCAGCCCCGGCGACGAGTTCACCTCCATCACCAGCGGCCCATGATTGGAACGCAGGATATCCACGCCGGCGACACTCAGCCCCATGACCTTGGCCGCGCGAATCGCGGTCATGCGCTCTTCCGGGGTCACCTTGATCAGGCTGGCGGTACCGCCACGGTGCAGGTTGGAGCGGAACTCCCCCGGCTTGGCCTGGCGCTTCATCGAGGCGATGACCTTGTCACCGACCACGAAGCAGCGGATATCCGCGCCACCAGCCTCCTTGATGTATTCCTGGACCATGATGTTCTGCTTCAGGCCCATGAACGCCTCGATCACCGACTCGGCGGCCTTGGTCGTCTCGCACAGCACCACGCCGATGCCCTGGGTACCTTCCAGCACCTTGATCACCAGCGGCGCGCCGTTGACCATCTGGATCAGGTCGGGAATATCGTCCGGCGAGTGGGCAAAGCCGGTCACCGGCAGGCCGATGCCCCGCCGCGACAGCAATTGCAGGGAGCGCAGCTTGTCCCGCGAACGGGCGATGGCCACCGACTCGTTGAGGGGGAACACCCCCATCATCTCGAACTGGCGCAGCACCGCGCAGCCATAGAAAGTCACCGAGGCGCCGATCCGCGGGATCACCGCGTCGAAGCCTTCCAGCGGCTTGCCGCGGTAGTGGATCTGCGGCTTGTGGCTGGCGATGTTCATGTAGGCACGCAGGGTATCGATCACCACCATTTCATGGCCCCGTTGCGTACCGGCCTCGACCAGGCGACGGGTGGAATACAGACGCGGGTTACGCGACAGCACAGCGATCTTCATGCAGCACCTGTGGAAGGGGTAATGGTCGCCGGGAACACCGGCTTGTCCTGAACGTACTTGAGACCCGGGTTGACCACCAGCTGGCCATGCACCAGGGCCTTGGAACCCAATAGAAGGCGATACCGCATGGCCTTGCGACAGGCCAGGGTGAACTCCACTTCCCAGACCCGGTCGCCCAGCGCCAGCGGCGTGCGGATCACGTAGCGCACCTGGGCCTGGCCGTTGGAGCTCTTGATGGTCTTCATGGCCACCAGCGGCGCCTCGCAGCGGCGGTGACGCAACTGCACCACCGAGCCCAGGTGGGCATTGAAGCGCACCCAGCGCTCGCCGTTGCGCATGAACGGCTCGACCTCGGTGGCATGCAGGCTGGAGGTACTGGCGCCGGTGTCGATCTTGGCGCGCAGGCCGGCCAGGCCGAGGTCGGGCAACGCCACCCACTCGCGCAAACCGATAACGCTCAAATGATCAAATGTCTTCACGATGCACAACCCGGGGAAAGTCGGTGAACTGTAAGCAGGCAGCGGACTTTTTGCATCCGTAAGTGAAGGTAGTACAGTTCCATGACCGCAAATCATCGGAGCAGTGCGATGGCATATGAGCAAGACGACGACAAGGTGCGTCTGGACAAGTGGCTCTGGGCCGCACGTTTCTACAAGACTCGCGCCTTGGCCAAGGCCGCCATCGAGAGCGGCAAGGTGCATTGTCGCGGCGAGCGCTGCAAGCCCGGCAAGGAGCCGCGCGTCGGTGACGAGTTCGTCCTGCGCACCGGCTTCGACGAGCGCACCGTGGTGGTCAAGGCGCTGTCCATCGTGCGCCGTGGCGCACCGCAAGCGCAGACCCTGTACGAGGAAACCGAAGAAAGCATCCGCCGCCGTGAACAGGCGGCGGACTTGCGCAAGGCCGGCGCCCTGGGCGTGACCACCGACGGCCGGCCAACCAAGAAGCAGCGCCGGCAGATTCATCAATTGCACGGCAGCTTCGACTGACCCGTGTGATCGAAACACTTGGAAAACACCTCGCGAATCACCATTAAGGGGTAAAGCCACTCGTCGACTGTCCGCCACAGGTTCTGGTCAAAGCCCCTGGGCGGAAACACAGTAGAGCGATTCGAGGCGAGATCTTCCCGCCTGCCCCCCATCAGCGATCAATTTCGAACAGCCAGAACACCCCATGAGCGATTTACCGGATACCGATTTCACCCAACGCTTCATCTTCGACGAGCGCGATGTCCGCGGCGAACTCGTTTGCCTCGAAAGCAGCTATGCCCGCGTGCTGGAAAAGCACCCCTACCCGCAGCCGGTCGCGCAGCTGCTGGGCGAACTGATGGCCGCCGCCGCCCTGCTGGTCGGCACCCTCAAGTTCGATGGCCTGCTGATTCTCCAGGCGCGTTCCGATGGCCCGGTGCCGCTGCTGATGGTCGAGTGCTCCAGCGAGCGCGAGATCCGCGGCATTGCCCGCTATGACGGCGACGCGCTCAGCGCCGACGCCGGCCTGCGCGAGCTGATGCCCAACGGCGTGCTGGCGCTGACCATCGATCCGCGCCAGGGCCAGCGCTACCAGGGCATCGTCGAGCTGGACGGTGCCGACCTGGCCGAGTCCTTCACCAACTACTTCGTCATGTCCGAGCAACTGGGCACCCGTTTCTGGCTCAGCGCCGACGGCGGCCGCGCCCGTGGCATGCTCCTGCAGCAACTGCCGGTCGACCGCCAGCCGGACGCCGACGAGCGCGCCGAGAGCTGGGCCCACGTGTCCACCCTCGCCGGCACCCTCAGCCGCGAGGAACAGCTCGACCTGGACAACGAAACCCTGCTGCACCGCCTCTACCACGAAGACGCCGTACGCCTGTTCGACATCCAGCCGCTGCAGTTCCGTTGCAGCTGTTCGCGGGAGCGTTCCGGCAGCGCCCTGGTCAGCCTCGGCCTGGACGACGCGCGCGAGCTGGTGGCCGAACATGGCGGTCGGATCGAGATCGATTGCCAGTTCTGCAACGAGCGCTATCGCTTCGACGCGGCGGATGTGGAGCAATTGTTCGCTGGTGGTGGCGTGGACGCACCGTCAGAAACTCGTCACTGAAACGTTTCTGCTCAGGAGATTCTCCTGTCGAATGCGCTTAAGACGCAGTTCTGACAGGAGGGCCCTACTTTTTTTGGGCGTTTCTGGCATAATCCGGCCACTTTTTTCGCTGTAGTAGTTCGGCAAGATTTACTACAAATCGTTTGGAGCACTCGGCCACCGGGCCGGATGGGGATTCTCATGACGCAAGCCAACAACGCCGTGTTCACCGATCTGAGCGTCGACGAGCTGGTAAAAGAAGCACTGAAACGCGGTGAAGGCGAGCTGGCCGACACTGGCGCGCTGGTCGTCAAAACCGGTCACCGTACCGGTCGTTCGCCGGTCGACCGTTTCATCGTCGAAGAGCCGAGCACCCAGGACGCCATCGCCTGGGGCCCGATCAACCGCAAGTTCCCCGCCGACAAGTTCGACGCCCTGTGGGCCCGTGTCGAGGCGTTCAACAACGACCAGGAACACTTCGTTTCCCACGTTCACGTAGGTGCCGCCGAAGAGCACTACCTGGCCGTCAAGATGACCACCCAGACCGCCTGGCAGAACCTGTTCGGCCGTTGCCTGTTCATCAATCCGGCCCAGTACAACCCGGCTGGCCGCGAAGAGTGGCAAGTGCTGAACGTCGCCAACTTCGAGTGCGTGCCAGAGCGTGACGGCACCAACTCCGACGGCTGCGTCATTCTCAACTTCGCCCAGAAGAAAGTCCTGATCGCTGGCATGCGCTACGCCGGCGAAATGAAGAAAGCCATGTTCTCGGTGCAGAACTTCCTGCTGCCGGCCGCCGACGTGCTGCCGATGCACTGCGCTGCCAACATCGGCGAAGAAGGCGACGTGACCCTGTTCTTCGGTCTGTCCGGCACCGGCAAGACCACCCTGTCGGCCGACGAAAGCCGTTACCTGATCGGTGACGACGAGCACGGCTGGGGCGAAGGCGTCGTCTTCAACATCGAAGGCGGCTGCTACGCCAAGTGCATCGACCTGTCCGAGAAGAACGAGCCGGTCATCTGGAAAGCCATCAAGCACGGCGCGGTCCTGGAAAACGTCGTCCTCGACGACGCCAAGCACGCCGACTACGCCGATGGCAGCCTGACCCAGAACAGCCGCGCCGCGTACCCGCTGGAGCACGTCGAGAAGCGTTCCGAGAAGAACCTGGGCGGCGAGCCGAACGCGGTCATCTTCCTGACCTGCGACCTGACCGGCGTTCTGCCGCCAGTGTCGATCCTGAACAACGAGCAGGCGGCCTACCACTTCCTGTCCGGCTACACCGCGCTGGTCGGTTCCACTGAAATGGGTTCGGGCGGCGGCATCAAGTCGACCTTCTCCACCTGCTTCGGCGCACCGTTCTTCCCGCGTCCGGCTGGCGAGTACGCGGAACTGCTGATCAAGCGCATCAAGGGCTTCGGCTCCAAGGTCTACCTGGTCAACACCGGCTGGACCGGCGGTGGCTACGGCGTCGGCAAGCGCTTCAGCATCCCGACCACCCGTGCGGTGATCGCTGCGATCCAGAGCGGCGCGCTGATCGGTGCCGAGACCGAGCACCTGGACATCATCAACCTGGACGTGCCAAAGGCCGTTCCGGGCGTCGATACCGTCCTGCTGAACCCGCGCAACACCTGGTCCGACCAGGCTGCCTACGACGAAGCAGCGAAAGGCCTGGCCTCGCTGTTCATCGAAAACTTCAAGAAGTTCGAAGTTTCCGACGCGATCAAGGCTGCCGGTCCTCAGCTGTAAGCTGACAGGCGCTATGCAGAAAGCCCCGGCTCGAAAGAGCCGGGGCTTTTTTGTGGGCGCTAGGGCAACAGGTCTTTGACTGCGGTCACCAACGCCTCTGGGGTGAAAGGTTTGCAAAGAACCTTGTTGGCACCCCCGGCGCATCCACACCAGCAGGAGCGTGGCTTGCCGGGTGTCTACTCGATCATTTCCATGACTTTCTCCACAAGTTCTTCTCGTGTGTACGGGTGTTTGAGGTAGCCTTGGAACCCCGCGGCCAGCAAGTCCTTCGACGCATTGGGATCGTGTGGCTGGCTGAGATACAAGGCTGGGATCGAGTTGAACTTCGGAAATGATCTGATCCTGGTGATGAATTCGAGACTTGTTTTCTCCTCGATATGAAGGTTGGTGATAATCAGGGCAATATCCTGTTTGTTCAGTATCCCCAACGCCTCATACATATCGTCCGTTTCCACGAAAGGAAGTAGTGCCGACCTCAGAGCACGCGTGATCAGATCGCGTATCACCAGCGAGTCTTCGACTACCAGAATCGATTGGTCCATGAGCGTTTTCTCCAGAGTTTCCATCAATGGCAATCGGGTTCACCTCATTGGAGACCTGATGCCTTGAGGGCACAACTGGCATTTTTATCTGGTAGCAAAATGCGATTAAGCTCCCCGCTCCCACAGAGCCCGCGCCATTTCAGGAAGAACACCGATGTCCGAAAACCTGCAGATCGAAGATTTCCCCCACGCCGAGTTCATCTCAACCCGCTGGCAGGACGCCGATATCAACGGCCAGATCTCCAGCGCCGCGGTGTATGGCTTCTTCGACACCGCGATCCAGACCTACCTCGCCACCCACGGCGAAGTCGACCCGCAGGAAGGTGAAGTGGTGGGTTTCGTGGTCAGCTCTTCCTGCGACTTCTACGCCTCGGCGGGCTTCACCGACCTGTTGCAGGTGGGGATCCGGGTCGAGCGCTTCGCCGGCAGTACCGTGGAGTACCAGATGGCCCTGTTCGACCAGAGCGGCAAGGAACTCCATGCTCTGGGCCGGGTGGTGCAGGTGTTCATCGAGCGCCAGACCGGCAAGCCCGCGACCTTCCCCGCGACCCTGGAAACGGCCCTGCACGCACTGAGCTGAAGCCCCGGCGGCTCAGTCGTTCAGCCGGATGATCCCTTCACGCACCGCAAACAGCACCAGCCCCGGCACATCGTGAATCTGCAGGCGATGCATGATCTGCGAGCGGTGCGCCTCGACGGTCTTCACGCTCAGGCCCAGGCCGTCGGCGATGGAGCGGGTCGACTCGCCGCGGGCGATCAGGCGCAGGATCTCCATCTGCCGCGCCGTCAGTTGCATCGCCGCACTGACCTGTGGACGCCGGCGGTTCTGCTTCACCGCCTGGCCGATCACCAGCGGCAGCACCGCCGACGACAGGTACTGGCCGCCGCCACGCAACGACTGCAGGGCCAGTTCCAGCTCCTGCACCGTGGCGCTCTTGAGCAGGAAGCCATGGGCGCCCTGCTGCAGGCAGTGCATGACGAACTCCAGCTCCGAGCGCGACGACAGCATCAGCACCGTGCAGGCCGGCACCCGCAGGTACAGCTCGCGCAGTAGCTCCTCGCCGGTCATGGTGCCCAGGGCGATATCCAGCAGGATGATGTCCGGTTTCAGCGTCTCGGCCAGCTCCACGGTGCTCATCGCATCGCCCGCCTCTCCGACCACGGCATAGTCTTGTTTTTGTTCGAGCAACGCTCGCAGTCCTGCACGGAACAGGGGCGAATCGTCGGCTATCAGTAATCGGCAAAGCATAGGTTTGAGCCCGTGTCGCATAAGTTGGGATGAACGATCGTCGCTGCGCGGTGTTGCTCCATTACGGTGGGAAGGCCTGCATCCCGGGCACCGCTCAGCGGTGTCGCGAACAGGGCGTCGAAGGGGGTGGTCTGACCTGGAAATGCTCAGCCATTGCGAGCGCCGATGCAGAACTGGTTGATCAATGCCGGCAGGCGACTCAGCGGCTCGATGGTCTGGGCCGCGCCGAGGCGAATGGCTTCCTTGGGCATGCCGAACACCACGCAGCTGGCCTCGTCCTGGGCCACGGTGCTGGCACCCTGTTCGCGCATGGCCAGCAGGCCACGGGCTCCGTCGTCACCCATGCCGGTCATGATGATGCCCAGGGCATTGCTGCCGGCATGGCGAGCGGCGGAACGGAACAGGACATCGACCGAGGGCTTGTGTCGGTTGACGGCGGGGCCGTCGAGGACTTCGACCAGGTAGTGCGCACCGCTGCGCTTGAGCTGCATGTGCAGACCACCGGGCGCCAGCAAGGCGAGCCCGGTGTGCACGCGATCCAGGTGCCTGGCTTCGCGCACTTCGATCTGGCACAGGCCGTTGAGACGGCGCGCGAAATCGGCGGTGAACTTCTCCGGCATGTGTTGAACGATGACCAGGCCAGGACAATCAGGCGGCAATTGCCGCAAGACGAACTCCAGCGCCTGGGTACCGCCGGTCGAGCAGCCAAGTGTAACGATTCGATCAGTGGTTTGGCGCAGCGCCGGGACCGCCGGCAGGTCTTTTTTTTCTGCCGCGGGCAAGGCGTGGCGGGCGACGGGCCGGGTTTTCGCCGCATCCTGGATGCAGCGCACCAGATCCCCGGCCATGCCCTCCAGGCTCTGCTTCAACCCCAGCTTGGCCTTGGTGAACACACCGACTGCACCGGCAGCCAGGGCTTCGACATTGAGATCGTTGCCCGCCTCGGTGAGGGTCGAGCAGATGATGGTCGGCGTCGGCCGCTCGGCCATGATCTGGCGCAGGAAGGTCAGGCCGTCCATGCGCGGCATCTCGACGTCGAGCACCAGCACGTCGGGCCAGTCACGGCGCATCTTGTCGATGGCGTAGAGCGGGTCGGCGGCCATGCCCACCACCTGGATGCCGGGGTGGCTGCCCAGGTACTGGCCGAACACCTGGCGGACCAGGGCGGAGTCGTCGACGATGAACACGCGGATCGGAGTGGAACGCTCGATCATAGGCGTTCGAACACCGAGGGCCGCACCGGCCGCAAAGGCAGGTTGAAACCGTGGATGCTTTCGGCGTGGCCGATGAACAGCAGGCCACCCGGGCGCAGGCGCTCCACCAGGTTGCGCACGATGCGCTGCTTCTGTGCCGTGTCGAAGTAGATCAGCAGGTTGCGCAGGAAGATCACGTCGAACTGGCCGAGGCTTTCCGGCATCGGCTGGATCACGTTGATTTCCTTCAGTTGCACCTTGTTGCGCAGCCAGCCCTGCACGCGCATGCGGCCGTGCATGTCCTCCACCCCGCACAGGCAATGGCGATGCAGCCAGCCCTCGGGGAAATAGCGCGCCTGGGCCATGTCGTAGATACCCAGTTCGGCGAGCTCCAGCATGCTCTGGCTGAGGTCGCTGGCGAGGATCGACCACTCGTTGCCGCGGGCATGCTCGGCGGCGGTCATGGCCAGGCTGTAGGGCTCCTCCCCCGACGAACAGGCCGCGCTCCACAGGCGCAGCGGCCCGCCGCGCTTGCTCAGCCACTGGCCGAGGTATTCGAAGTGGGCGTACTCGCGGAAGAAGTAGGTTTCGTTGGTGGTCAGCAGGTCGACCACCAGGCGCCGCTCGCGGGCGTACTGCGGGTATGCCAGGCGATCGATGTAGTCGTCGTAGCTGTCCAGCTGGTGATGGCGCAGGCGCTTGAGCAGGCGCCCGGCCACCAGCGAGCGCTTGTTGCTCGACAGGTGGATGCCGGAGGCATCCTGCATCAGGCGCTGCAACTGGCGGAAATTCTGCTCGCCGAGGACGGGCAGAGACGGCATCGCGGACATGTTCAGTGGACCTTTGCCGCCTGGCTGAGGTGACGGATATCGTCCAGCGACAGCACTTGCAGCATGTTGAGGATGATCAGGAATTCCTGGGCCTGCTGGGCCATGCCGGCGATGAAGTCGGAGCGGATTGCGGTACCGAAGGCCGGCGCCGGCATGATCTGCCGCGGGTCGATCTCCAGCACTTCGTCCACCTCGTCCACCACCAGGCCGATGCGCTGCAGGCTGCCGTCCAGCGGCAGCTCGATGATCACGATGCAGGTGCGGTTGCCCGGCGCGGTCAGGCTCAGGCCGAAGCGTGCGGCCAGGTCGAGGACCGGCACCACGTTGCCACGCAGGTTGATCACGCCGTGGATGTACGCCGGCATCATCGGTACCCGGGTGACCTCGGCGTACTCGATGATCTCGCGCACCAGTTCGATGGGCAGCGCATAGCCCGCCTCGCGCACGCGAAAGCTCAGGTGCTGGATGGCGTCGGCTTGCGCCTCGATTCGTTGCGACTGGCTCATGGGCACCTCGCTCAAGTGAAGCTGACGAACTGGCCTTCATCGATCAACGCCTTCGGCCCCGGGCGTACCGGTGCTGGCAGGCTGTCGCCGCGCGGACTACGCACCACGGCACTGCCTTGTTCGAAGCGGAAATAGCCGATCAGTTCCTGAAGCTGGCTCGCCTGGGCGTTCATTTCCTCGGCGGTGGCCGCCAGTTCCTCGGAGGCCGAGGCGTTCTGCTGGGTGATCTGGTTCATCTGGCCCATGGCGATGTTGATCTGCCCGGCGGCGCTGCTCTGCTCCTGCGAGGCCGCAGTGATTTCCTGCACCAGGTCGGAGGTGCGCTGGATGTTCGGCACGATATCGCCTAGCAACTTGCCGGCGGACTCGGCCAGTTGCACGCTGCTGGAGGCCACCTGGCCGATCTCCTGGGCCGCCACCTGGCTGCGCTCGGCGAGCTTGCGCACTTCGGCGGCGACCACCGCGAAGCCCTTGCCGTGGTCGCCGGCGCGGGCGGCCTCGATGGCGGCGTTGAGGGCCAGCAGGTTGGTCTGGTAGGCGATGTCATCGATGATGCCGATCTTGTCGGCGATCTGTTTCATCGCCAGCACGGTGTCACCCACGGCGCTGCCACCCTGTACCGCGTCGTTGGCGGCCTTGCCGGCGATACCGTCGGTGATCTTGGCGCTTTCGGTGTTCTGCGCGATGGAGGCGGACATCTCTTCCACCGAGGCGCTGGTCTGCTCGACGCTGGCCGCCTGTTCGTTGGCCGCCTGGCTCAGCGACTGCGAGGTCGAGCTGACCTGCTCGGAAGCCGACGACAGCGCGTCGGCGGAGCTGCGCACGTCGCCGAGGATGCTGCGCAGGCGCTCGGTCATGTTCTGCATGGCACCGAGCAGACGACCGGTCTCGTCCTTGCGGTCGACCACCAGGTCCTGGCTCAGGTCGCCGGCGGCCATGCGGTCGGCAGCCGCCACGGCACCGGCCAGCGGCCGGGTGATGCTGCGGGTGACCAGCACGCCAACCAGCATGCCCAGCAGGGTCGCCACCACCACCAGGGTGATCATCTGCACGCGCGAGCTTTCCGCGATGGCGGTGATGTCGGCATTGGCTTCGCTGGCGCGGGCCTGCTTGCCGTCCGTGGCGATACCCAGCAGGCGATCCACTTCGTTGGCGGCAGCGGTGTTGCGTGGCATCAGCTCCATGGCGGCGGTCATGCTCTGCAGTTCGCCGGACTGACGGTGGGTATCGAGCATCAGGTTGGCCGCCGCGATGTACTCCTTGAGCGGGCCCTCGATGGCTTCGATCTGGGCCTTGCCGTCCGCCGTGAGGAAGAACTGCCGGGAGTCGCTGACCAGCTCACGGGTCTTTTCCATGGCGGTGCGGGCCACAGCAGCCGATTCATCACGGTCGAGCACGGTGCTGGCCATCATGCTGCGGCGTACCGCGCGGTTGGCCAGCAGCAGCTGGATATTGGCTTCCTGCAAGGTGGAGAGGCCCACCACGTCCATGTCGTACATGCGGTCGGACAGGTCGTTGACCTGGGCGAGGTTGCGAATGCCGAGGAAGCCGATGATGGCGGTCAGTGCGACCACCAGCAGGAAGCCCAGGGTCAGGCGCACGCCTATCTTCATGTTGCTGATCATTTGCATGGTGACTCTCCGGAAAGGCTGGGCATGCTGGGGATGGCGGCGAGGCGCGGTTCGCTCTCGGCACGTTGCTGCAATTGACGGAACAGGCTGGGGATATCGAGGATCAGCGCCACCTGGCCGGAGCCGAGGATGGTCGAGCCGCTGATGCCCGAGAGGTGCTGGAACATCTGCCCCAGCGGTTTGATCACGGTCTGCAGTTCGCCCAGCAACTGCTCGACGATCAGCCCGGCCTGCTGCCGGCCCTGGCTGACCACGACGATGTTGCGCCGGGCGCGGGGATCGCCGCGCAGGCCGAAGTGCCGGCCCAGGTCGACGCTGGGCAGCGGCTTGCCGCGCAGGTTCAGGTGGCCGCCGGCGTCGAGGGCGTCTGCACGCTCTTCCATGCACTCGGTGACCATGTCCAGCGGGATCACGAAGTGATCGCCGCCGACGCTGACCAGGAAGCCGTCGATGATCGCCAGGGTCAGCGGCAGGCGGACGCGGAAGGTGCAGCCCTGGCCCGGCTGCGAGTCGATCTCGATGATCCCGCGCAGCTCGTCGATGGCGCTGCGCACCACGTCCATGCCGACACCGCGGCCAGACAGGTTGGACACCGCCTCGGCAGTGGAGAAGCCGGCCTCGAAGATCAGCAGGTGGATGTCCTGGTCGCTCATCTGCGCATCGGCGTCGAGCATGCCGCGGGCGATGGCTTTTTCGCGGATGCGCGCGGTGTTCAGGCCGCGACCGTCATCGCTGACTTCGAGGACGATCATCCCCGAGTCATGGAAGGCGTTCAGGCGCAGGCTGCCTTGCGCCGGCTTGCCGGCGGCGCGGCGCTCGTCCGCCGGCTCGATGCCGTGGTCGATGGCGTTGCGCACCAGGTGCACCAGCGGGTCGGCGATGCGGTCGATCAGGGTCTTGTCCAGCTCGGTGTCGCTGCCGGACAGGGTCAGCTGGATCTGCTTGCCCAGCGCCTGGCTGACATCGCGCACCACGCGGTGGAAGCGGTTGAAGGTCTCGCCGATCTCCACCATGCGCAGCTTCAGGGCGCGCTCGCGGATCTGCTCGACATGCTGCTGCACCGCCTGGACGCTTTCGATGCACGCCGTGGAGCCGCTGCGCAGCGATTGCATGTGGGCCCCGGCGGTGCTGATCACCAGCTCGCCGACCAGGTTGATCAGCTCGTCGAGCTTGTGCGCGGCGACCTTGACCATGCTGCTGCCCTGGCTGTTGCGCGGCTCGTTGCTGACGGCGGGCGCGGCGGCTTGCGGGGTGGGCGCCAACGTTTGCGTTTCGCGGACTTCGAGGTCCGCCGGCGCGCTGCCCTCTTCCTCCCGCACTTGCAGGCGCAGGGTGCAGAAGTCTTCGGCCAGGGCGAAGACATCGAGCAGTTCCTCGCGGCTGGCGACGCTGCGCAGGGTCAGCTCGTAGCCCAGGTAGCAGGCCTCGGCGTCGAGGCCGTGAAGGTCCGGCACGGCCCAGTCCAGGGTCTGCAACGACTCGATGCGGCCCAGGCGGTCCAGGTAGCGCAGGAAGCTGCTGGGTTCGAAGCCGTTGCGCAGCAGCTCGGGGTCGAAGCGGATCGACAGGAACCACTCCTTGATCTCGCCTGCCGCCTCGGCCATCACCGCGACGGCCTCGCCGCTGTCCGCCACGCTGCCGCCGAGGGCCAGCAGCAGTTCGCTCTGGCGCGGTGTGTGCGGGGCCAGGGTGCCGTGTTGCGGGTCGATGCTTTCGACCATGCCGTTGAGTTCGTCCATGCACTGCAGCATCAGCGACACCAGTGCCGGAGTCAGTTGGCGCTGGCCGTCGCGCACGCCCATCAGCTGGTTTTCCAGTTGGTGGGCCAGGGCCACCAGCGGGTCCAGGGAGAAGATCCCCGCCGAACCCTTGAGGGTGTGCACGGCGCGGAACAGCGCGTTGATCGCCTCGGCATCGTCGCTGACCTGTTCCAGGCGCAGCAGGTTGTCCTCGGCTTCCTTGAGCAGGTCGCGGGCCTCTTCGAGGAAGCCTTCCAGCAGTTGCGTCCACTGATCGCTATCGAACATCGCTCATTCCTCGTCGGCGCCCGTGGCGCCGACCGGGTACAGGGATTCGAGGCGCAGCAGTTCCACCAGCGCGCGAGCCTGTTCGGACAGGTCGGTGACATGCGCGCCCTGCGCCAGGGTCTTTTGCAGCGACAGCAGCACTTGCACGCCGGCGCTGTCGAGTTCGTCGAGGCCAGCGAGGTCCAGGGCCCAGGGGCCAGGATCCTGCGCCAGCAAGGCGAGCAGGGCCTGGCGGGTGTCGCTGGCTTCGTAGATGGTCAGGTCGCCACGCACGTCCAGGCGCGCGGGCTGCGAATCGCTGGCGGGATGCAGCGTGACGGTGGCCATCAGCCGATCAGCTTTTCGACCGCAGCCAGCAGCTGCTGCGGCTGGAACGGCTTGACGATCCAGGCCTTGGCGCCGGCGGCCTGGCCTTCGGCCTTCTTCGCCTGCTCGCTTTCGGTGGTGAGCATCATGATCGGAGTGAAGCGGTATTCGGGCTTGGCCTTCACCGCCTTGACCAGGCCGATGCCGTCGAGGTTGGGCATGTTCACGTCGCTGATGATCAGGTTGATCTTCTGCCCGGTGAGCTTGCTCAGCGCATCGCGGCCATCGCAGGCCTCGATGACCTGGTGACCGGTACCGTTGAGGCTGATTTTCACCAGTTGGCGCATGGAAGCGGAGTCGTCGACGATCAGGATGGTCTTGGCCATGTCAGGGCACTCGGCAGTTAGAAAAAGGTCACGTCGCTTGCGGTGGCGGCCTGGCTGTGGCCGGCGCGCTCCTCGCTGGTGGTGAAGCGCTCGCGCAGGCGGGCGAGCCAGGCCTGGGCGTCGTGCAGGCGCTGGTCGCGGCGTTCGATGGCTTCCTGGAGCTGTTGCAGGTCGGTCTGCAGGTGATCGAGCATCTGGTCGGCGCGGTCCTGGAACTGCAGGGCGACCATGACGGCGTGGATATCGCCCTGGGTCGAGCGGGCGTTGTCCTGGAGATTGCGCGAGGCGGCGTCGAGTGCGTCGAGGTTGTTGCCCAGGCCACTGATGACTTCGGCGAGCACCTGTTCAAGGCGTGCGAGGTTGTTCTGTTCTTCGGCACCGAGTTCGTTGGCGGCTTCGATGCTGGACTGGATCGCCTGGTTGATCTCGCCGACCTTGCTGTCCATCGACTGGCCGGTTTCCGCCGACAGCCGCGAGAGCTTGCGCACCTCATCGGCGACCACCGCGAAGCCGCGCCCGAACTCGCCGGCGCGGGCGGCCTCGATGGCAGCGTTGAGGGCCAGCAGGTTGGTCTGGCTGGCGATTTCCTGGACGTGGCGAGCCATCTGCTGCAGCTCGCCTGTGTAGCCGCCGAGATGGCCGATGGTGGCGAGGAATTCCTGCTGGCGGCGGCTACCGGCGGCGAAGGCTTCGGTCACACCTTGCAGGCGCTGGTTGGCCTGGCGCAGGTTTTCGCCGAGGCCGCCGCTGGTGAGCACGTCTTCGCTCTGGTCGAGGCTGGCCTGGAGGCGCTGGCTGATGTCGGTGAAGCGGTCGAGCAGGCCGCCGATGTTGTCGGCGAGCAGGCGGCGGCTTTGCTGCAGGCTGTCGGTCCAGGACGGCACGACCGCTGGCAGCAGGCGTTCCAAGGCGTGTGGCAGGGGTTCGACCGGTTCCAGGTCTTCAGCCGGTTGCACCAGGGGCGCAACCTTGCGCGGCGCGAAGAACAGCGCGGCGGCGGCGATCAGCAACAGCCCGGCGACGTTCAGCCAGGCCAGGCCGGACAGCAGCGCGGCGACGCACAGAACAATCCCTATCCCGATTCCCACGTGCATTCGCATCCCTTACGCCCACCGTCCTTCTTGAAGGCTTCGCATGGTAGCGATAGTGATTTGACGTCAAAATCGGGACGCCCCTTAAGCCGACCGGGTAGTCACAAAAGTGACTCGGCAAAACAATACGGGACTGCGCTGACCACACCGACAGGAATGACGACTGAAACGCTTTAGGCGCCGCGCACCGGTGGATTCCGGTCTGGATTAGGAGAAGGCGGGATACATAGGTGTATGGCTTAAGCCAAAGGTGTGATGGCTTTTAGCTTGATAAGGAGAATGGTGACAGGGGATGTGAGGGCTTTCCCGCATTCCGTCCTCCGGGAGAACGGAATGCGGGCCGGTCACTCAATGGCGCCAGTGACGCTTGTGCTTGCGGTGGCCGTAGTGATGGCCACGGTCGTGGACATAGCGGCGGTCGTAGCCACGGCCGCGATCGCGGTAGCGGCGATCGTCTTCATCGGCCTTGTTGCCCATGTAGTTGCCCAGCGCGCCGCCCGCGCCACCGCCGGCAGCGGCGCCGATCAGGCTGCCGGTGCTGCCGCCCATGCTGCGGCCGACCACGTTGCCGCCGGCTGCGCCCAGGGCACCACCGATGGCCGCTTCGCCGCGGCTGCGTTTGTCGGCGCCGACGGCACTACCGGCCGCGCCACCGAGGCCGGCGCCGATCGCCGAGCCAGTGCTGCCACCGATCGACTGGCCGACCACCGAGCCCAATACCCCACCCAATGCGCCGCCAATACCGGCTTCGGTGGTGCCGCCCGCGCTGGCAACGCCACTGAGCAGGCTGAGGGACAACAGAAGAATCGAGGAGTACTTCATACGAGAGCCTCAAAGGGATGACGGGGCCGATCCTGCGTTCCGCGCGTGAGGCTGACAATGGAAATCCGACGAGTAACACGAGTGCAGCACATATTTCTAAGTTACTGATTTGGTTGTGAAACTTAAGTCGTTTTGGGCGGTCTTAGGCTACTTGGGGAAAGGGCTCTGGCAGGGATGTCAGGGCCCTTTTTCGTAGCCTTCTTGACGACGGGCGCCTGCCAAGAGCACGCTGTCCACATTCCATGAAATGTGGACAAGAGCGGATCCCCCCATGAAAGCCCAGGATGTCGTGCTGCTTTTCAAGCTACTTGCCCTCGATGAGACAGGTTCGACTTCACCTGCCACCGGAGCCGAGAAATACACCCTGCGATCCCTGTCCGCTTCGCTCGGACTGAGCAAGAGCGAAATATCCAATTCGCTGGCACGCTGTCGTGAAGCCGGCCTGCTCATGGACGATTTCGAGACCTCCCTCCCCAAGGTGAATCGTCGCGCGCTGTTCCACATTGCCGAACACGCCCTGAAATACTTCTTCCCGGTAAAACTCGGTGCGATCGTTCGGGGTATTCCCACAGCATTTTCAGCCCCAGCTTTGTCGAAAAGCCTCAAAAGTGCAGGTGAGCTGATTCTTGTCTGGCCTGAGTCTTGCGGAACCGCACGCGGTCAGGCAGTCGACCCCTTGTACAAAACCGTCCCGCTCGCCGTGAACCAGGATCCTGCGCTCTATCATTACCTTGCGCTGGTTGATGCAATCCGCGTGGGCGGCCCGCGGGAAGTCAGTGTTGCGGCCGCTCTTCTCAAATCAGGGATGGGGCTGGGATAGATGACGTCGAATGCGTCGCACAACCATGAAATGGTGGAGTTGGTCGCGCAAGGACTGGGAGAGACGCTATGCGATGAGGTCGCCTTCGTCGGCGGATGCACGACCGCGATGCTGGTAACGGACGATGCGGTCATGGATGACATCCGCTTCACCGACGATGTCGACCTGGTGGTCGAGTTGGCGGGTATCACCGACTGGCACCGCCTTGTCGAGCGCCTTGCCCTGCAGGGCTTCAAGATCACCGGCGAAGACGAAGTGAACTGCCGGTTTCGCTACAACGGCATCATCGTCGATGTGATGCCATCCGATCCCGCGATCCTGGGGTATGCAAACCGATGGTTCGTCGAGGGACTGAAATATGCGGTGACCACCACGCTCGCGCGGGGCCAGCGGATTCGGATCTTTCAGCCCGCGTATTTTCTCGCGAGCAAACTCGAAGCATTCAACGGCCGAGGGAATGCTGATCCATACCACAAGGATATCGAGGACATTGTCATCCTCATCGATGGCCGGGCGGAATTGCATCAGGAGGTCATGCAGGCTGACGTCAATCTCAGGCAGTTCATCGCATCAGCCGTCGCCAGACTTTGCAGACTCGAAGGCATCGATTACGCGATCCAGAGTTCAGGCTCGGTGCGAACAAACCCCGGCCGCGGAAAGTTGGTTCATCAGCGCATGAACCAACTGAGCCGTTGTCATCTGGATTGATGCGCTTCGGCAACGGTACGGCTCGTTATTGACACACAAGCCACGTAGGAGCGTGGCTTGCCCGCGAAGGACTGCGCCAGCGGTCCCGAAACCTGCCACTCCGAGTATCTGGGTAACTGAAGAAAAGGGCCCACCACCCAGCTCGTGCTGGAGGGTTTTGGGGCCGCTGGCGCGGCCCTTCGCGGGCAAGCCACGCTCCTACAGTGAGATCCACGCCCATCGCTGGCAAGCCAGCCCCTGAAAGACTTAGGGCAATGCCTTCCGCACATCCAACCGCTTCGGCAACAACCGGTTCTCGAAGAACAGATCCGCCGTCGCCTGCTGCGCCTCGATCACCGCGTCCGTAATCGGCAGGACCGGTGACGGCGGCCGGTTATCCACATAGCTGGCGACCACCGCTTCCGGCAGCCCCATGGACGCGCTCAGCACCTTCAAGCTCTCCGCCCGATCACTGCGAGTCAGCCCTTCCGCCGCCGTCAGCTCATCCAGCAGCCTGTGGACAAACTCGCCATTCTCCGCCGCATAGGCCCGGCGCGCGGTATAGATCGGGCCCGACAACCCCAACCCCTCCCCATCCGCCAGCTTGCGGCTGTGCCCCTCGCTCAGCGCCAGTGACACATACGGATCCCACACCGCCCAGGCATCCACGCTGCCATGCTCGAACGCCGCCCGCGCATCCGCCGGGCTGAGGTACACCGGCTGGATATCCTTGAACCCCAACCCCGCCTTGTTCAGCGCCCGCAGCACCAGGTTGTGCGAGCTGGAGCCTTTCTGCAGCGCCACCTTGCGCCCCTTGAGATCCGCCACCTGCCTGAGCGCGCTGTCGTCCTTCACCAGGATCACCTCGGCCGACGGCTTGGCCGGCTCGGCACCGATGTACACCAGGTCCGCCCCCGCCGCCTGGGCGAACAGCGGCGGGATATCGCCGGTGGAGCCCACGTCGAGGCTGCCGATATTCAAGGCCTCCAGCATCTGCGGCCCCGCCGGGAATTCGATCCACTGCACCCTGGTCTGGCCGAAGCGCTTCTCCAGCAGGCCATGCTCCTTGGCCAGCACCAGGGCGATGGAGCCCTTCTGGTAGCCGATGCGCAGCGCCTGCGGATCGGCCTGCGCCACCGTCGCCAGCCCCAGCAGGGCCAGGCCTGCGCTCAATAGTGCGATTGCCTTCATCGGTCACTCCGCCAGCGAGGGCTTTTCCCAGAGGTTGATACCGCCTTCGACCGCATGCCGGTCGATCAGCGCCAGTTCCTCGGCGCTGAACACGAGGTTATCCAGAGCCGCGACGTTCTCGACGATCTGCTCCGGCCGGCTCGCCCCGATCAACGCCGAGGTCACCCGCGCATCCCGCAGCGTCCAGGCCAGCGCCAGTTGCGCCAGGCTCTGGCCGCGCGCCCGGGCGATCTCGTTGAGCGCGCGGACATGGGCCAGGTTGGCCTCGGACAGGTGCGACGGCAGCAGCGAACCACCGCCCGGCTTGTTGACCCGGGCATCCTGCGGTACGCCGTTCAGGTACTTGTCGGTCAACAACCCCTGGGCCAGCGGCGTGAACGCGATCACCCCGGCGCCCAGGTCGTCGGTCACCTCCAGCAGGTCCTTTTCCACCCAGCGATTGAGCAGGTTGTACGCCGGCTGGTGAATCAGCAGCGGCACCTTCCACTCCTGCAACAGGCGGGCAATCTCCCGGGTCTTGCTCCCGGAATAGGACGAGATGCCGACGTATAGCGCCTTGCCCTGCTGCACCGCCGTGGCCAGCGCCCCGGCGGTTTCCTCCAGCGGCGTGTCCGGGTCGAAGCGGTGTGAATAGAAGATATCCACATAGTCCAACCCCAGCCGCGCCAGGCTCTGGTCGAGGCTGGCGAGAATGTACTTGCGCGAGCCTCCGCCCTGCCCGTACGGCCCCGGCCACATGTCCCAGCCGGCCTTGCTGGAGATGATCAGCTCGTCGCGATAGCCCTTGAAGTCCTCGCGCAGCAGGCGCCCGAAGTTGGTTTCGGCGCTGCCGTAGGGCGGGCCGTAGTTGTTGGCCAGGTCGAAGTGGTTGATGCCCAGGTCGAAGGCGGTGCGCAACAGCGCGCGCTGGTTGTCCAGCGGCGTGCTGTCGCCGAAGTTGTGCCACAGGCCCAGGGACAGGGCCGGCAGCACCAGCCCGCTGCGGCCGACGCGACGATAGGGCATGGCGGTGTAGCGGTCTTGCGCGGCGACGTAGGCCATACAGTTTTCCTCAGGAGAAATAGGGGTTGTTGGGCCGGCTCAGGCCCAGGTGTTCGCGCAGGGTGCGACCTTCATAGCGGCTGCGGAACAGACCGCGGCGCTGCAGCTCCGGCACCACGTGTCGGGCGACGTCTTCCAGGCCGCCCGGCAGGTGCGGCACCAGCACGTTGAAGCCATCGGCCGCGTCGTTTTCGAACCATTCCTGCAACTGATCGGCGATCTGCTGCGGCGTGCCGATCAGGCTGTGGTGCCCGCGGCCGCCGGCGATGCGCCGGCCGAGCTGGGCGAGATTGAGGTTTTCCCGCTCGGCCAGTTCGCTGAGCAACTGCTGGCGGCTGCGCTGGCCACTGTCGGTCAGGGGTAGCGATGGCAGCGGACCGTCCTGTGGATAACCCGACAGATCGAAATTGCCGAGCATCCGCCCGAGCAGGGCGATCCCCACCTCCGGCTCCACCAGTTCCTGAAACACCGCGAACTTATCCTCGGCTTCAGCCTGGCTCTCTCCGGTGACCACGAATACCCCCGGCATGATCTTCAGCGAGTCGCGATCACGCCCGTGGGCCGCCAGCCGCCCCTTGAGGTCGGCATAGAACGCCTGAGCCGATGCCAGCGACGTCTGCGCAGTGAACACCACGTCGGCGGTGCGCGCCGCCAGGTCGAGCCCGGCCGGCGACGAACCGGCCTGGACCACCACCGGGCGGCCTTGCGGGGTGCGGGCTACATTCAAAGGACCGCGCACTTTGAAGTGTTCACCGTCATGATCGAGCAATCGTACTGACTCAGGCTTGTAGTACGTACCGGATTTCTTGTCTCGAATGAAGGCATCGTCGGCCCAGCTGTCCCACAGGCCGACCACCACCTGATGAAACTCGCGGGCGCGAACATAGCGTTCTGCGTGGCTTACGTGGGCTTCGAGGCCAAAATTCAGCGCTTCGGCGGCTGCATCGGACGTTACCAGATTCCATCCTGCCCGCCCTCCCGACAGATGATCCAGCGAAGCAAATTTGCGTGCCACATGGTATGGCTCGTTGTACGTTGTAGTAGCTGTGGCCACCAAACCGATGCGATCCGTGACGGCGCTGAGCGCCGAAAGCAGGGTGAGGGGCTCGAAATGGTCGGAACGGGCCATCCTGCTGGCAATCTGCCCTTCCGCGGCGGCCACGCTGTCGGCGACGAACAAGGCGTCGAAACAAGCGTCCTCGGCAATTCGTGCGAGCTGTTTGTAGTGCTGGATATCCAGTCCGGCATTGGCCGGAACATCGGGGTGACGCCAGGCCGCAACGTGATGACCAGTAGCCATCAAAAAGGCGCCGAGGCTCATTTGCCGTGGGGTTTTGCTCATGTCAGAAGTCCTTGCGCAGCTGGATGCCGAAGTAACGTTCGTCATCGCGCGGAACGGCGCGGTAGACGTAGTTGCCGCCGGTGGCCAGGAGGGGTGAGTAGGATTTGTCCGCAAGGTTTTTGGCCAGCAACGCCACGCGCCAGCCTTCGTTGTAGTCGGCCAGGGCGACGCTGGCATTCCATATGCCGTAGGCGCCCTGGATCGTGTCGGCGTTCTGGGAAATGTCGTACTGCACTTTGCTCTGCCAGCTGAAGTCCGTGCCCAGCTCGATATCCAGGCCGTTGTCCAGCGGGATGCTGTAGTCGGCGCGCACGTAGCTCTTCCAGTCCGGGCTGTACGGCAGCGGCTTGCCGTTGACGTTGCACGACGCGGCGGCGCCCGCCGGGCAGGCGAATTCGTCGATGCGCGCCTTGGTGTAGGCCACTGCACCGGAGAGTTTCAGCTGCGATGTCGCCTGCAGGGCGAAGTCCAGCTCGACGCCTTCGCTCTTCACCGAGCCGGCGTTGATCAGGCGGGTCACCACCTGGCCGGCGACGCTGTCGAAGAAGTTGGCCTGGTAGTTGTCGTACTCGGTGTGGAACACCGCGAGGTTGCTGGTCAGGCGGTTGTTCCACAGGCTGGCCTTGAGCCCGGCTTCCCAGCTGTTGGAGGTTTCCGGCTTGAGCGCGTCGGTGTCCCGCGGCTGCATGTTGAAGAACACGTTGTAGGCCGGGCCCTTGTAGCCGCGGGAGTAGGTCAGGTAGCTGGTGATGTCGTCGGTCAGGTCGTACTGCACGCCGAGGCGCCCGGACCAGCCGTCCTCATCCACCGAACCCGAACTGCTTGTGCCTGGCTGGATGCCGTTGACCGCCACGGCCGAGGTGGAGACGCGGCGGTGGTCGTATTCGAGGTCGTCGTGGGTCCAGCGCAGGCCGGCGATGCCGCGGAAACGCTCGGTGAAATTGAGGGTGCTTTCACCGAACACCGCGTAGCTGTCGTTGGTGGTGCTGTAGTCGGCAATGCCCTGCTGGGTGACGGTGGTGGTGCGCAGGGTGCGACGGTAGGTTTCCTCGTCCTTGCCGTGCATGTAGAACAGGCCGCCGACGTACTCGATGAACTGGCCTTTCGGCGAGGCCAGGCGCAATTCCTGGGAGTACTGGTTGTACTCCAGCTCGCCCTTGTCCTCGATGCCGGGGAAGGCGGTACTGATGGTCGCCAGGCGATCGCCGTCCTGCCACTGGGTGTTGTCCCAGCCGCGCCAGGCGGTGATCGAGGTCAGGGTGTAGTCGCCGAAGGTCCAGTCGAGGGTGGCCGAGAGGCCCTTGTTGGTGTCGTCGACATGGCTGCGGTAGTCGCTGACCACATCGCGGTTGTCGCTGTCGGCGCGCACCGGCGCCAGGGCGTTGGAGAACGCCGGCAGCAGGGACTTGCTGACCACGCCGTTGGGCGCGTCGTCGCGGGATTTCAGGTAGTCGGCGGCGAGGGTCAGGCTGAGGTCGTCGCTGGGCGTGAACACCAGCTTGCCGCGCACGCCCTTGCGGTTGTAGCCGTTGACTTCCTGGCCGTTGGCCTTGTTGTCGACGTTGCCGTCGTAGCTGCCGAACAGCGTGGTGATCGAGCCCTTCAAGGTGTCCGGAATCAGGCTACCGCCAATGCCGAAACGGGTGCGACTTTCGTTGCCGCTGTAGTACGACTGCTCGACGAAGCCGTGGGTCTCTTCCGTCGGTGTGCGGGTGGTGATGTTCAGCACCCCGGCCGAGGCGTTCTTGCCGAACAGCGTGCCCTGCGGGCCGCGCAGCACTTCCAGGCGCTCGATATCCAGCAGGTCCAGGGTCGACTGGCCCGGACGGCCAAGGACCACGCCATCGATCACCGTGGCCACGGTTGGCTCGACACCCGGCGAGGTGGAGATGGTGCCTACACCGCGGATGAACAGCGAGGTGTCCTTGTTCGACGCCCCGGTCCGGAAATTCAGGCTCGGCACCTGCTGCACGATACTCGCCACGCTGTTGCGGTTTTCCCGCTCCAGTTGCTCGCCATCCACCACCGAGACCGCTACCGGTACCTGTTGCAGCGAGGCTTCGCGGCGGGTGGCGGTGACCGTGACGGCTTTCAGCACAGGGCTGTCGTCCTGCACGGCAGGCGCCGCGTCGGCGGCCATGGCCGGGGCCAGTGGCAAGGCGCTCAAGGCGAGCACGCCAAGGCTCAGGCGTTGACGACGGATGGCCTGGGCCAAGGGAGAAATTGCGATCTGGAACATGGTTGCGCTACTCGATGAATGCCCTGTCCACCGCAGTCACAGACTGCGGCGCCTGATGAAACGTCAGCGCGGGGTTCTTGGGGCATTCGCTCGTGCGAGTAGCAGACAAACCACTTTGTTAGCGCTAACATCGCCAGTATCAGCGGCGCTCGAATAGATCGTCCAATAATGAAAAATTACTTTTATATGCCTTTCAGTTTGTAAGGACGTGCCCCGTGACCGATGAGAAAAGCCCCACCCGCAAACGCCGCGGCGCCGGTCGCGTGACCCTGCAGGCGGTGGCGCGGGCGGCCGGGGTGTCGGCGATCACCGTGTCGCGCTACTTCAACCAGCCGGAGCAGGTTTCGCCGGAACGACGCGAGCGGATCGCCGAGGTGGTCGCCGAGCTGGGCTATGTGCCGAACCTGGTCGCTGGCGGGTTGGCGTCGGCGCGGGGGCGGATCGTCGGCATGGTGATCCCGAATATCTCCGGGCCGATCTTTGCCGACACCATCCAGGGTTTCAGTGACACCCTCAGCCGGCATGGCTACCAGTTGCTGCTGGCGTCCAGTTACTTCTCCGCGGAGCAGGAAGAGAACGCGGTACGCGCCTTTCTCGGCTGGTCGCCGGCGGCGCTGGTGCTGACCAGCCACTTCCACAGTGCGGCCACGGAAAAGATGCTCGCCGAGGCGGATATCCCGCTGGTGGAAACCTGGGACTACCGGCCCGAGCGGGCGCCGGTGCAGATCGGGTTTTCCCATCATGAGGTGGGGGTGGTGGCGACGCGGTATCTGCACGGCAAGGGTTACCGGCGGATCGCCTTCGTGCAGAACAGTGCGGCGGGGGATTTCAGTGCGCTGGAGCGGCGGGACGGGTACGTCGAGGCGCTGACGGCCCTGGGAGGCGAGCCGCAGGTGTTTGCGCCCGAGACGGACCTGGCGCCGTTCGAGGCGGGGAAGCAGGCGATGCTGGCGCTGATGGAATCGGCGCAGCGGCCGGAGGCGATCATCTTTGCCAATGACAATCTGGCGGCGGGGGCCTTGCTGGCGGGGCAGCGGGCGGGGTTCAGGATTCCCGAGGATTGTGCGGTGATGGGGTTTGGGGATTATCCGTTCGCCGGGATGCTGATGCCGGGGCTGACCACGGTAAAGCCGCCGGCGTTGCAGATGGGGGTAATGGCGGCTGAGCGGGTGTTGCAGCAGTTGGGGGTGATCGAGGGGGAGGCGGTGCAGTTGAATTTGTTGGGGTGTGAGGTGATTGGGCGGGAGAGTGCTTGAGAAGCTTCGGTGTTATCCACAGGCTAAAGCTTCATTGGAAGTTTGTTCTTTCGACGGAAAAAAAGCCTGCGCTCCCATGGCACGGGAAACGCAAAGACATGAGCCAGACCGAAGCCAAACGCTAACCACGTCAGAACTGGATAGTCAGAACTCAAATTCGGAAAACAAAGCTCTTCTGTCACACAGCCCTCCATGAAAAGCCGCCAATGATGCACAAGAAAAAAGCCGTTCGGAAATAGAAACACCATAGCCTTTATTTCCGAGTAGTGAGCACCGGACAATTTGCGCCCTACAAAGCAAGCAGCAATAAAAAACAGCATCGAACAACAAAAATAAAGAACCGTTATCACATCTACTCCCAACAAAAATAACATGAACCAACCACACCTCAGATAACGCCTGCTATCGAACCAACGGCCAGCATGCAGTTTTCCACAAGTACCACCTCACCAAATTACTAGAACCAACCTAATTAGCTTATTTTAATTTCCTTCGAAGTCTTATGCGTGGAGCCCACTCCACAGGATGTGCAAATGCATGTAGGATAGAGCATAAAAAAGCGCCCCAAGCTATAACAGGGTAATCGTTCTCAAGGTCAGAAAAGCATCCGAAATAGGTAATACATCCAGACTCAGCAAGCTTCAGGTAAGAAACCCCAAAAATGAAGTTATAGCAGATACACAAAACTGCATAACGGCGCTTCAAGCCCACACCCGAAAACCTATCGCGTAGAAAATATGCCACCGAAACACTAACCAGAGCAATTAAAATGAAAGATAAAGTGATCACCTCTGTATGTCCTTATAAAATCAATCAAGCGCCGATTTAGTTGTGACTGCGACTGCACCCAAAGCCAAGGAGCGTTTACCCATAGCCTTCTAAAAGAACCACGAACAAAGCAAAGACAAAAACTCCGGCAATCAATTTGATTTTTTCTTGCGAAAAACCCAGCGCTTAACCTCCGAGTCCACTGGAAAAGCGTAAGCATGTAGAAATAGACAGACCAGAGCCGTCCAAAAAACAGCTGGATTCTCATTGATGAACTCCGGAAAGCATCCTAAAAACGAAATACATGCTTCTCGTGCGAGCTTCAGGTAAAAAAACAAAAGATCCAATTAAAAGCGAGGCAGACGACAGAATGACTCACCTTGAGATTTTCACCGGAAAGACAACCTCTCAAAAAATAAGCTATCGATACACTGAAGATTGCTACCAGAAAAAACAGAAGAACCATCACTTCTCCGCGCCCTTACTTACATAATCATGGAGATTTTCCATTGCATCTCTCCGCATCCCATCATGGGGATGACCTGTGACAACGGTCTCACGCAAGCTACCGAATCTTCCTTCTTAGCCTAAAAAGCCGCCAAGGCTCCCATTGCGTGGGAATGGCAAAGCAGTGAAGGAAAATGGCTGCGGTCGCTGTTACTTCCAATATCAAACTACTTCCAATCAGCCCCGGAAAGCATTTAAAAAATAGCACGCAGCCAGCCTGGGTCAGCTCTATGTAAAAAAAACTACAGAACGCATTGAGCAGCACAAGAAAAATCGCGATGCATTTATTGTAGTTTCTTCCTGAAAATCTAAATTTAAGAACATAGGCTAGAACCACACCTAAGATCGCGCTAAATACAAGCACCTGAGCGATCACTTCTCAGCTTCCTGAGCTGTCTGGTAGGTTAAGTAAGCTGTCCAAGCGCTCATGACGCCCTCAAATAAAAGCGCGCCTTTATTCATCAACTTATAGGCCGGAACGTAATCTGTACGTATAGGTATAAATAATTGCCAGGTGCCCGGCTTAGGAACTGGCCGGAAAAAACCATAGATCGACAATAGGACATCTACACTGCCATATGCCACATCCCCATTGTTTTCTGTGCCACCCGCAGCAACAGCGGCGATTCGGTAGACTTTCTTTAGTGGCCCCGCCGTATCAGTACGTCCACGGGCGAGATTCGCGACATTCTCATATATATTGTTGGCGCCATGAGCGATCATCGGCGTGCCAACACTACACAAGGTCATAGCGGATCCATAGCAAAGACCGATGCCAGTTAGAGTCATGAATCCACCCGCGATTACCCCACCTACCTCCAGGCTTATCCGGGAAAGGCTCTTGTGCTCCAATTCAAGCCGCCATGCAGCCTCATCCGTCCTTAATTTCCCATTACGCACATCCGACAAAACCTGCCGCACGTAATACGCCATATCCCGATTGAACTGCCCCCGCAGCACGCCATCCTTGATATGCCGCGCGCTCACGATACAGGCGTACTGCGTCAGGTTCGCCGCGCTCTGGTGCAGCTCCTGCAACTGCCTGTCACGCGTGTATGACGAAGGCTGGTTACTCATTCCTCCCGCCCCGAGAAGGCATAGCCATTGGTACTGGCGACATGGTGCGTCCAGATGATGGTGTTGTAGCGCAACACCACCTGCTCCGTCGGCAAGGCATCGTTGAACATCAGGACGTTCGGGATATCGAGGGTGAGACCGACGATACGTGCGCCTTCAAGCTTGATGGTGTAGTAGTTCTGGTGGGTCGCGTCAGCAGTGCGATAGAGATCGATTTCACACTCGAGCTCTTCCCGGTAGGCCATTGCTTTAGCCAGCAGCGGACTGGACTTGTCCAGCAGCTTGTTGATGACCAGGGGATTGTGAACGGCATCGGACATGTTGCTGACGCTGGTCATCGCATGATTCAGCGCCAGCACGAGGATCTGGTCGGCGTGCCCGCTCTGGCACAGATTGCCGATGGATTTCGGGGTGGAGCACCCCTCAGAAATCAGCCCGCTCTTGTTGCCGGTAATACGCATATAGCTGTGATTGGCCATGATCGAACTCCTGTGTAGGTTGGAGTTCGCAGCCTAGAGAGGTGAGACGGCAGCGTCTGTGAGGCGTTTCCGAAAGAGTGTGCGGATTTTCGGAAAGGTGGCGGGAGGATGCCGTTTCCGGGGAAACACATAACCCTGTGGGAGCTGGCTTGCCAGCGATTGGGCCCGACCTGACGACATCTTTGTCATTGCCGGCCTCATCGCTGGCAAGCCAGCTCCCACAGTGACCGCGTGGCTAGCGCACCAGATGCAGATACTGCAAATGCCGCTCGTACTGGTCGAGGATGTCGTTGATGATCTGCTCCTTGCTGTAACCCATCAGGTCGTAATCCTGGCTACCCTCGGCCAGATGCACCTCGGCGCGGTAGTAACGCCGGTTCTTCAGTTCCTGCGTCCCCAACCCGGCCAGGGCGAACGACGGCGTGAAGTACCCGCGCATCTGCACCTGATAGAGGAACGGCTGTTCCTCGCCATGACCAATCTTCAGGCTGACATTGTCGTGGCTCGGGTCTTCCTGGGTGATGACGCTCAGGCCCTTCTCCGCATACACCTCGGTCACCTCGGCAATCGCCGGGCGCACCACGTCGTCCATGAACCGATACACCTCGTCCCGCGACGGGAAGTGCACCGCCTGGCTCAGACGCTGGCGCCAGCCGCCCTTGCCGCGGCGCGAGCTGGCGAACGGCGCCAGCGAGTGCATCTGCGCAATCTGCCGCTGCGACTCCAGGTAGAACGCCTTGTGCAGCCCCCACATCATCGCCAGCAAGATCACCGAGAACGGCAGCGACGTCAGCACCACCGCCGACTTCAGCGAGTCGATGCTGCCGGCGAACAGCAGTCCGCTGGTCACCAGCGCCGTCATCACGCCCCAGAACACCCGCAGCCAGTTCGGCCCGTCTTCATCAGTGCCGCCGCCCTTGGCCGACAGGGTCGAGAGCACCACGGTGCCGGAGTCGGCCGAGGTGACGAAGAACACGAAGCTGATGAACACGGTGATGGCGATCACCGTCTTGCTCCACGGATAGGTTTCCAGCAGCAGGTACAGGGTCATCGACGGGTTCTGCACGGCGGTGTCGGCCAGCGCGGTCATGCCGTGGTCGAGCACCTGGGTCAGGGCGCTGTTGCCGAAGATCGACATCCACGCCAGGGTGAAACCCAGCGGGATCAGCAGCACGCCGAAGACGAATTCGCGAATGGTCCGGCCACGGGAAATCCGTGCGATGAAGAGCCCCACGAACGGCGCCCAGGCGATCCACCAGGCCCAGTAGAACACCGTCCAGTTGCCCAGCCAGTCGTTGGCGCCGTTGTAGGCATACACGTCGAAACTCTTGCGCGGCAGCACGGCAAGGTAGTCGCCGAGGTTCTGGATCAGGGTGTTGAACAGGTGCTGCGTCGGGCCGGCGAACAGCACGAACAGCAGCAGCGCGCAGGCGAGGAACAGGTTGATGTCGGACATCACCCGCACGCCCTTCTCCACCCCGGCCACCGCCACCATCACCGCCGCGCCCATCATCAGGACGATCAGCGCCACCTGCACCCATTGGGTGTGGGCCACGCCGAACAGGTAGTCGAGGCCGGAATTGAGGTGCAGCACGCCGAAGCCCATGTCGGCACCCAGGCCGAACACCGTGGCGATGATGCCGAAGCCGTCCACCGCATATCCGATCGGCCCGTTGATGCGCTTGCCAATCAGCGGGTACAGCGCCGAACGCAGGGCCAGCGGCAGGTTGTGGCGGTAGGCGAAATAGGCCAGGGCCATGCCGACGAAGGCGAACACGCCCCAGCCGTGCAGGCCCCAGTGCAGGAACAGCACCTGCATCGCCTGACGCCCCGCCTCCACCGTGCCGGCTTCGCCCTGGGGCGGCTGCATCAGGTGGGTCAGGGGTTCGGAGACGCAGAAGAAGAACAGGGTGATGCTGATCCCGGCGGCGAACAGCATGCCGGCCCAGGACAGGTAGCTGAATTCGGGCTCGTCATGGTCGGCGCCGAGCTTGATCTTGCCGTAGCCGGACAGCGCGGTGACCACCACGAACACCAGGTACAGGGTCATGGCCAGCATGTAGTACCAGCCGACGGTGTGTGCCGCCCAGTTCTGCGCGGCCAGCAGCCATTCGCCAGCGGCCTGGGGGTTGGCGATGACGATCAGGGCGAACAGCAGGATGAAACTGGCGGCGAAGTAGAACACCGGGGGATTCATGCGGATCTTTGACGGGGCATTCATCGACGAAGCACCCCGCAAGACGGGAAAAAGGCGAGGTTGAACGGGTTCAGCAAAGGCAGATCCTCCTGTTGAACACCGGCAGCGGACCAGCGTTTTAATTTGAACACGCGTTCAAGTTAAACATGGAACGGGGGTGGGAGGCGACCTATAGCTGACCATTGGAGTGGGAAATTGCTGATGTTGCACCGCAAACCTGTGGGAGCGGGTTCACCCGCGATTGCGGTAGTGAATCCACCATCGCCATCGCGGGTGAACCCGCTCCCACAGGGTCGGCGTTTACTTCTGCGCGCCTTCGTCCGACTGCAGATTGGCCTGGGTGATATTGCTCTGCGCCGGCACATTGCGCGTCAGCCACACGTTGCCGCCAATGGTCGAGCCCTTGCCGATGGTGATCCGCCCGAGAATGGTCGCGCCGGCATAGATCACCACGTCGTCCTCGACGATCGGGTGCCGCGGGTGACCCTTCTGCAGCTTGCCGCACTCGTCCTCGGGGAAGCGCTTGGCGCCCAGGGTGACGTGCTGGTAGATGCGCACCCGCTCGCCGATGATCGCGGTCTCGCCGATCACCACGCCGGTGCCGTGGTCGATGAAGAAGCTCGGGCCGATCTGCGCGCCCGGGTGGATGTCGATGCCGGTGATGGAATGCGCCAGCTCCGAGCTGATCCGCGCCAGCAGCGGCAATCCGGCGCGATACAGGTGGTGCGCCAGGCGGTGGTGGATGATCGCCAGCACGCCGGGGTAGCACAGCAGCACCTCATCGACGCTGCGCGCCGCCGGGTCGCCGTGGAAGGCGGCCAGCACGTCGGTATCCAGCAGCACGCGCATGGCCGGCAGGGCCGCGGCGAATTCCTGGATCAGGCGCAAGGCCGTGGCGTCGACCTCGCTGGCGTCCTGGTTGTCATGCCGCGCGGCGTAGCGCAGTTCCAGGCGCGCCTGGGCCAGCAGCGCGGTCAGCGCCGAGTCGAGGGTGTGGCCGACGTAGAAGTCCTCGCTTTCCTCGCGCAGGTCCACCGGCCCCAGGCGCATCGGGAACAACGCACCACACAGCTGTTCGAGGATGTGCTTGATGGCCTCGCGCGACGGCAGCTCGCGTCCGCCCTGTTCGCCGCTGCTGCGGCCATTGCGGGTGCGCCACTGGTCGCGGGCCGCACGCAGCTGGCCGACGATGGAGTGAAGTTGCCAATGCCCGGATTGCGCGTTGTCGCTCACGGTTGTTTCTCCTGCTCGGCGGCATGGGACTGGAAGGGGAAATGCCGCTCTCTTGAGCGAGCACTGTACGACATTGGCCGGGGGTGGAAAAAATAACGGTTTATGCCTGTTGGCTATATGTAGGGCATAAGCCACAACGGACCGCTTTGCGCTCCCCGCGCGGCAGGAGCGAGCTTGCTCGCGAAGGGCCGTCTGCCTATGCTCGAATTTTCCTACAGCGACTTCCCCCATGATCGAACGACAGCTAAACCGCTTCAATCGACTGGAACTGCTCGGCGCCCCGACCCCGCTGGAAAAGGCCCGGCGTCTCAGCGAGTGGGCCGGCCGCGAGATCCACCTCAAGCGCGACGACCTCACGCCCCTCGCCCTCGGCGGCAACAAGCTGCGCAAACTCGAATACCTCGCCGCCGATGCCCTGGCCAAGGGGGCCGACACCCTGGTCACCGCCGGCGCGATCCAGTCCAACCATGTGCGCCAGACCGCCGCCCTCGCCGCCCGTCTCGGCCTGGGCTGCGTGGCGCTGCTGGAAAACCCCATCGGTACCGATTCGGCCAGCTACCTGGACAACGGCAACCGCCTGCTGCTCGACCTGTTCGACGCCAAGGTGGAACTGGTGGACAACCTCGACAACGCCGACGAACAACTCCAGGCCCTGGCCGTGCGCCTGCACGCCAGCGGCCGCAAGCCCTACCTGGTGCCCATCGGCGGCTCCAACGCCCTCGGCGCCCTGGGCTACGTGCGCGCCGGCCTGGAACTGGCCGAACAGATCGAACACAGTGGCCAGCGCTTCGCCGGCGTCGTGCTCGCCTCCGGCAGCGCCGGCACCCATGCCGGGCTGGCCCTGGCGCTGGCCGAACGGCTGCCGGACCTGCCCGTGATCGGCATCACCGTGTCGCGCAGCGAGGAAGCACAGAAACCCAAGGTGCAGGCCCTGGCCGAGCGTACCGCCGAGCTGCTGGACATCCGGATGCCGGACGCTTTCAACGTGCAGTTGTGGGACGAGTACTACGCGCCACGCTACGGCGAAGCCAACGCCGGCGGCCTGGCGGCTGTGCGCCTGCTGGCCAGCCAGGAAGGCGTCCTGCTGGACCCGGTGTACACCGGCAAGGCCATGGCCGGCCTGCTCGACGGCATCGCCCGGCAGCGCTTCGACGAGGGTCCGCTGATTTTTCTGCACACGGGCGGGGCGCCGGCATTATTCGCCTACCCTGATGTCTACAAACGTTGAATCAGGTGCGGCCTTATAGCGCCAAAAAATATATAAAAAGATTCTTTTATTATTTTTGAAGCTAAAGGCCGCGCCCTATAGTCACCACCACTTTCACAACAAGACTGGGGACAGGGCATGACGATTTCCGTTTTCACCAAGCGCATTTTCGCTGTCGGCGCCGGCCTCGTGCTGGGGGCCAGCCTGCTCGGCCAGGCCGTTGCCGGCGAGCAACTGCAAACCATCAAGGACAAGGGCGTGATCAACATCGGCCTGGAAGGCACCTACCCGCCTTTCAGCTTCGTCGATGAAAACGGCAAGCTCGCCGGCTTCGAGGTCGAGCTGTCCGAGGCCCTGGCGCAGAAACTCGGGGTCAAGGCCAAGGTGCAACCGACCAAGTGGGACGGCATTCTCGCCGCCCTGGAGTCCAAGCGACTGGACGCGGTGATCAACCAGGTGACCATCTCCGACGAGCGCAAGAAGAAGTACGACTTCTCCGAGCCCTACACCGTTTCCGGCATCCAGGCGCTGATCCTGAAGAAAAAGGCCGCCGACCTGAAGATCAACGCCGCCGCCGACCTGGCCGGCAAGAAAGTCGGCGTGGGCCTGGGCACCAACTACGAGCAATGGGTGAAAAAGGAAGTCCCGCAGGCTGACGTGCGCACCTACGAGGATGACCCGAGCAAGTTCGCCGACCTGCGCAACGGCCGCATCGACGCGATCCTGATCGACCGCCTGGCCGCCCTGGAATATGCCCAGAAAGCCAAGGACACCGAACTGGCCGGCGCCGCCTTCTCGCGCCTGGAGTCCGGCGTGGCCCTGCGCAAGGGCGAACCGGAGCTGCTCGCGGCGATCAACAAGGCGCTGGACGAACTGCGCGCTGACGGCACGCTGACCAAGCTGTCCGAGAAATACTTCGGTGCCGACGTCACCAAATGATCGCTGAAAGCCTGCAACTCGTTGCCGACTCCACGCCCTTCCTGCTGAAGGGCGCTGGCTACACGGTGCTGCTCAGTGTCGGCGGCATGTTCTTCGGCCTGGTGCTGGGCTTTGCCCTGGCGCTGATGCGCTTGTCGAAGATCCTGCCGCTGGACTGGCTGGCACGCATCTACGTCTCCTTCTTCCGCGGCACGCCGCTGCTGGTGCAGTTGTTCGTGATCTATTTCGGCCTGCCGCAGATCGGCATCGAGCTCGATCCGATCCCGGCCTCGCTGATCGGCCTGTCGCTGAACATGGCCGCGTACATCTGCGAGATCCTCCGTGCGGCGATTTCCTCCATCGACCGTGGCCAGTGGGAAGCCGCCGCCAGCATCGGCATGACCCGCACCCAGGCGATGCGCCGGGCGATCCTGCCGCAGGCGCTGCGCACCGCCCTGCCGCCGCTGGGCAACAGCTTCATCTCGCTGGTCAAGGACACCGCCCTGGCGGCGACCATCCAGGTCCCCGAGCTGTTCCGCCAGGCCCAACTGATTACCGCGCGCACCTTCGAAGTGTTCACCATGTACCTGGCGGTGGCGGTCATCTACTGGATTCTCTGCAGCGTCCTCGCGCACTTCCAGCACCGCATGGAAGCGCGGGTCAACCGTCATGACCAGGAGCCGCAGCGATGATCCGCGTGCAACGCCTGAACAAGCAGTTCAACGGCCAGGCCGTGCTCAAGGACATCGACCTCAGCGTCGAGCCTGGCGAGGTGATCGCCATCATCGGCCCCAGCGGCTCGGGCAAGACCACCTTCCTGCGCTGCCTCAACCTGCTGGAAACCCCGGACAGCGGCCTGATCCAGGTCGGCGACGTGGAGATCGACGCCAGCCGCCCGCTCAAGCAGCAGGGCGGGCTGATCCGGCGGCTGCGCCAGCAGGTGGGTTTCGTGTTCCAGAACTTCAACCTGTTCCCCCACCGCACCGCGCTGGAGAACGTGATCGAAGGCCCGCTGGTGGTGAAGAAGACGCCCCGCGAAAGGGCCGAGGCGCTGGGTCGGCAGTTGCTGGCCAAGGTCGGCCTGGCCGGCAAGGAAGACTCATACCCACGGCGCCTGTCCGGTGGCCAGCAGCAACGGGTAGCGATCGCCCGGGCCCTGGCGATGGAGCCGGAAGTGATCCTGTTCGACGAGCCCACTTCGGCCCTCGATCCGGAGCTGGTCGGCGAAGTATTGGCGACCATCCGCGGCCTGGCCGAGGAGAAGCGCACCATGATCATCGTCACCCACGAGATGAACTTCGCCCGCGACGTGGCCAACCGGGTGATCTTCTTCGACAAGGGGGTGATCGTGGAGCAGAACGAAGCCAAGGCGCTGTTCGCCAATCCGCAGCATGAACGGACCCGGCAGTTCCTCGGCAAGATCCTTGGTGGTTGAGGGCCTGCCCCAAGGTACGCGTAGAGCATTCGACCTGCGTCTTCGGGCACAATGCCAGTAGTGATTCGCATTACTGCGAATCAGCCCTGGAATCGTCTGCAAGAAGGATCTCTATGAAGTGGCTCGTTTCACGCCCGGCGCATTGGCTGGGCCTTCTGGTCTGCCTGCTCACCCTGAACCTGGCCCAGGCCGCCGAGGACGGCGGCGACAGGTCGGTCACGGTGGAAAAGGACGCCCGCCATTACCGCGTGCAAACCGATGGCAGCTACGACCTGCGCCATGAACTGGTCTTCCAGATCGAGGAAGAACGCGCAATCAAGACCACCGCGCAACAGTCCCTGCCCTACAACCGTACCCTGGAAACCCTTGAGGTGATCGAGGCGTACACGCAGAAGCCCGACGGCCGCAAGGTGACCGTCAGCGCCGAGCAGATCAAGGAACAGCAGCAACAAGCCTCGGCCGATGCGCCGATGTTCCTCGACAGCCTGGTCAAGGTGGTGATCTTCCCGGAAGTGGCAGTGGGCGACCGTCTGGTCCTGACCTACCAGCGCCACCGCAATACCGCGCTGTTCCCCGGCCAGTTCGAGGACACGGTATTCCCCTATATCTACCCGGTACGCCAGATGAGCGTGGTCTACGACTTGCCCGCCGACCTGGCGCTGCATGCCGATGACCGCGACTTCAAGCCATCCACCCCGGCCGCAGGCAGCGGGCGCAAGGTCTGGCGCTGGGACTACCAGCACGACGCACAACCGCGGGCAGAAATAGGCTCAGTGTCCTACGCCGACTACGGTCAGTACCTGGCAGTCTCGACCTTCGCCGACTACGCCGCCTTCGCCAAGGCCTACGCGGCGCGCTCGCAGTTCGAGGTCACCCCGGCCATCGCCGAACTGGCGAAATCCCTTACCGCCGAGGTCAAGGACCCTCGCGCCAAGGCCCTGGTGCTGAGCGACTGGGTACGCAAGAACGTACGCTTCGTCGCCGTCTATATCGGTGCCGGCGGCGTGGTGCCGCATGCCGCCGAGACCGTGCTGAACAACCGCTACGGCGACTGCAAGGACCACGTGGCCCTGCTCGGCGCGCTGCTGGCGGCGGTGGATATCCACAGCACGCCGGCGCTGATCAACCTGGGCAATGCCTACCAGTTGCCGAAGGTGCCGACCCTCGGCGTGATCAACCATGCCATCACCTACATCCCGAGCCTGGACCTGTACCTCGACCCGACCATGAAGGCCATCGCCGCCGGTTTCCTGCCGCTGCCGGACATGGACAAGCCCGTGGTGCTGATCGCTTCCGCCAGCCTGGGCCACACGCCGAAGACCCAGGCCAACAGCGTGAAGAGCCGCACTACCTTCAGCATCAATGAAAACGGCGAGGCGGACTTCAGCAACGATTCGGACATCCAGGGCTGGGGCGCCGAGCTGAACCGCTACGGCCTGCGCAACATGGCGCCGGGCGAGCGCGACATGCTGGTGCAGCGCATCCTCAGCACCTACAACCAGTCCGGCAATGGCCGCGTCGAAGGCAAGAAACTGGACAAGCAGGGCCATGTCTTCCAGCTGAAGATCAACGGCCACTCGCGCAACCTGGTCAACCTGCCGGGCCCGATCGGCGTGCCGACCCTGAGCAGCTTCGCCGGCGGTATCGCGCAGAACGCCCAGGGCTTCGTCAGCGAGAAGTCGCGCAAGCAGGCGTTCCTCTGCGTGTCGAGCCTGACCGAGGAAGAGGCGCGCTTCGACTTCCCGGCCCAGGTGCAGATCATCGCCACGCCCAAACCGGTGTCGCTGAAGGCGGAAAACCTGGAATACAGCGCCGACTACCGCCGCGAGGGCAACAGCGTGGTGGTGACCCGGCGCATGGATTTCCGCAACGCCGGCTCGACCTGCACCCCTGAGCAGTTGCGCACCCTGATGCCGACCGTGGAAGCGCTGCTGCGCGACCTCAACAGCCAGGTGATCGTCCAGCAGGGCTGAAACCGGACGGGCAACGCGAAAAAAATGTGGCCATGACGTTTTTCAATGGCGTCGATGCCGCAATCCGCCTTGCCCGATTCCGCGCCGTGCACGATTCTTGAGGGTATCTGCCGTTACAACAACCAACCCCCCATGCAGAGGGCCCGCAATGAAAACCGTGGCACAGCTATTGAAGTTGAAGGCGCAGCACGCGCAGCAGGTCTACACCATCGCCCCGAACCAGACCGTGCTGGAAGCCCTGAAGGTCATGGCGGAAACGAACGTCGGCGCGCTGCCGGTGGTCGAGGGCGGTCGTGTGGTGGGGATCGTCAGTGAACGCGACTACGCGCGCAAGATGGTGCTCCAGGGGCGCTCATCGGCGGGCACCGAGGTGCGCAAGATCATGAGTTCGCCGGTGATCACCGTCGACTCGCACCAGAGCGTCGAGACCTGCATGAGCATGATGACCAACAGCCACCTGCGCCACCTGCCGGTGGTGGAGGACGGGCAGCTGATCGGCCTGCTGTCGATCGGCGACCTGGTGAAGGAATCCATCGCCGCGCAGGCCGAGCTGATTCGTCAGCTGGAAGGCTATATTCGCGGCGACTGACCGTTCAGCGGTATTCGCCTTCCAGCTCATCCAGCTGATGATCGAAACTGCGCAACCGCGCCGACCAGGTGTACACCAGCACCTCCAGGTCGCGGTTGAGCACAGCCGCGCCGCGCCGCGAGCTCTGCTGCGAATCGCAGAGGTCGAGCTGGTAGCGTTCCCGGGCCATGGCCGTCGCCACGCTGGACAGCTCGCGGGCATTGTTCAGCCAATGGCGGTGGTGGTCATGGATTTCCTGGTCGAGTTCCTGGCATTGCGCTTTCAAGGCTTCCAGGCTGCGTTCCAGCGGCGTGCCTTCGAGCTCGCCCATGACTTCCTGGAAGGTCCGTCCTGGCTGCCAATAGCTGCCCCAGAAATACCGGTCGAACACCGTTTCCACGCGACGCAGGGCGACCTTGGTATTCCAGATCGCTACCAGCGTTCGTCCCTGTTCCAGCTGGCGGCGGCGCACCCTGAGCAGTTGCCAGCGTATCCACGCCAGCGAGCTCAAGGCGAGGGCCGCGATCAGGCCGGCGGCGCCATAGAGGAACTGGCGGGCCTGTTCGAGCTGGTGAACTTCCCTGACTCCGTAGAAATAACCGGCGGTCAGCAGGCCCAGGGCTGTCACGGCAGCCCAGAAGCCAACGGCATAGGGGTCTTTCATTGGCGCTGTCCCCTTGTTGTTTTTTTCTGAGCATAGCAACGCCAATGAAGGTCATAGGGTGCCGCTCAGCGTTTATTTCTGAGGGCGACATTCAGTTGATCGATGGTCATGATCCAGTCGGAATCGGCGATGTACTCGGCCTTGAGAAAGGCCCGCTGGCTTTCGCTCCAGAACGGCGCATCGACCAGCTTGATTTCATTCTTCAGCGGGGAGTGGCTGGTGAGGAACTGCTGGATGCTGGTGGCATCGGAGGGCAGGCCCAGTTGCTCGAACAGGGCGGAAAACTCGTGGTGGGACAGGTCCATGATTCACTCCTTGGGCTGGGGTTACCAAGGGATTGATTGCCTTGGGGAGTGAAAGTTTAGGTCAAGACAACTTCTGTGCTCTCAAGGGCCTCATCGCTGGCAAGCCAGCTCCCACAAGGTCTCTGGACTGCCCCCAATAAGTTGGACACCAATCCAACCCTTGGGGGCAGTCCACTCTGTGGGAGCTGGCTTGCCAGCGATTGCGGTCTACCAGCCGCCGCCAAGGGCCAGGAACAACCCGATCTGCCCCATCGCCACCTGGGTATTGGCCATCGCCAGTTGCCCACGCATCTCGGTATAGGTGCGGGTCGCTTCCAGGTCGGCCAGGAACGACGCACGTCCCGCCTGATAGAAGCGGTGCGTCTGGTCCGCCGCCAGTTTCGCCGAGCGCTCGGCATCCTCCAGCGCTTCGCGCCGGTCCAGCAGCGCGCTGTACTGCGCCAGGCTGGTCTGGGTCTCGCGGATGGCGTTGAGCACCACCCCGTCGAAGTTCGCCAGCGCCGCCTGGGTGCTCGCCTCCGCCTCGCGGATCCGCGCCCGCGAGCCGTTGGTCGGCACGCTCCAGGTCAGCAGCGGGCCGAAGCCCCAGCGGTTGGTCGCCGGCTTGCCGAGGTTTTCCAGGATGCCGATGGTGCCCACCTGGGCGCCGATGCTGATGTCCGGATACAGCTGACCGGTGGCCACACCAATGGTCGCGGTGGACGCCGCCAGCAGTCGCTCGGCACGACGCACATCCGGCCGGCGCTTGAGCAGCGCGGCGCCATCGCCCACCGGCAGCAACTGGGCGATATGCGGCAGCTCGGCGCAATCGGCCGTACCGGCCGGCAATTGATCCACCGGCTTGGCCAGCAACATCGACAGGGTGTACAGCCCCGCCTCCCGCGCCGCCTGGAAGCGCGGCAGTTCCGCGCGCAGCGACTTGAAGCGGGTTTCGGAACGGGTCACCTGGGTTTCATCGCCACGCCCGGCATCGCGCAGGCGCGCGGTCAGGCTGACGCTCTGTTCCTGAAGATCCAGCGACTCGCGGGCGATATGGTATTCCTCGTTGGCCGCGCACACCTGGGTGTAGGCCCGCACCACATCGGCGACCACGGTGATCCGCGCGGTATCCGCCGCCGCCTGCACCGCATCGGCATTGGCCTGGGCCGCCTCGACCCCACGCTTGAGGGTGCCCCACAGGTCGAACTGGTACGAGGCACTGAGGATCGCCTCGCCGATGTTCGCCACCGGCACCTTGTCCGGCAGCAGGAAGGCTTCGCCGGACTCTTGCAGGCGCTGCGCGCCGAGCTTCACGCCGCCATTGAAACCACCCTGGGCCTCGGCTTCCTCGACCTGGGCACGAGCCCGGGCGATGTTGGCTGCGGCCACGCGCAGTTCGCTGTTGGCCGCCAGCGCCTGGTTCACCAGGGTGTCGAGGCGGTCATCGCGGTACAGCCGCCACCAGTCCTTCGGCACCGGCGCCGAGACCACGCTGTCGGCATCGGCGCGCAGCTGGCCTTGCAGGTCGCCACGGTTGAAGGCGGCCTTTTCCGGCAGGTGGTAATCCGGCCCGACCATCTGGCAGGCCGACAGCATCAGGCTGATGCCCAGCAGCGACAGCCTTTTCATTGCGCCTTGTCCTCGATGATCGACACGGTGGCGGTGCGTCCGGCGATCAGGCGGAAGTCTGCCGGCACGTCGTCGAAGGCGATGCGTACCGGAATCCGCTGGGCCAGGCGCACCCAGCTGAAGGCCGGGTTGACGTTGGGCAGCAGGTTGGCGCCGCTGCTGCGGTCACGGTCCTCGATGCCGGCGGCGATGCTCTGTACATGGCCGCGCAGGCGGGTGTTGTCGCCCATCACGCGGATATCCACGGCCTGGCCGACCTGGATGCCGGACAGCTTGGTTTCCTCGAAGTAGCCATCGACGTGGTACGACTCGCTGTCCACCACCGCCAGCACCGGGCGTCCGGCGCTGACGAACTCGTGGGCACGCGGCGCGCGGTCGTTGAGGTAGCCGTTGACCGGGCTGCGCACCACCGAGCGGTCGAGGTTCAGTTGCGCGGCGTCCACCGCCACCTGGGCCTCGTCCAGCGCCGACTGGGCGCGGGCCTGGCGCGACTGGCTCTCGTCCAGTTGCTCGGCGGCAACCAGGTTGCCCAGGCCCTTGTTGCGCCTGGTTTCGCGCTGCGCCTGGGCCAGGGTTTCCTTGCGCTCGGCCAGGGTGGCCTGGGCGTGGCGCAGGGCCAGCTTGAAGCGGTCTTGGTCGACGGTGAAGAGCACGTCGCCGCGCTTGATCGGCTGGTTGTCGCGCACCGCGACGGCCTGGATCAGCCCGGAAACGTCCGGCGCCACCTGGATCACGTCGGCGCGGATATGCCCGTCGCGGGTCCAGGGGGCGAACATGTAGTACAGGACCATCTGCCAGACCAGCACGGTCGCCAGGGTCACTACCAGCAGCGTCAGGACCACTTGGCCCAGGGTCAACAAAGGTTTTTTCATGGCAGCATCAGGCTTCGGCAAAAGTGGTCCACCGTGCCAAGCAGCACGGCATAGAGAGCAACGTTGAACAACGCCCGGTGCCAGACCAGGCGGTAGAAATGCACGCGGTTGAGCACCGCATGGATGCCGAGGAACAGCACGTAGCTGGCCAGCATCATCACCAGCAGCGTGGGCAGGAACACCCCGCTGATATCCAGTTCACCGATCACAGCGGGGCTCCGTCGAGGCCAAAGGGCAGTTGCGGTGGGTCCGTAGGCTCCAGCACCACCTCGACCCCCGGCAGCAGCGCCAGGCGCAGGCCGCTGAGGGCATGCAGCAGGTGCGGGCGGGCATCGCCGTGGCCCTCCATGTTTTCCATGTTCAGCGCACGCCGGGCCAGCTCCATGCTGCCCAGCAGCTCGGCGGGCGCGTGCAGGCGCTCGCCGGCGTCGAGACAGGCCTGGAAGTGCCCGCCGACTTCCTCGATGACCTTCTCCAGCGCCGCCCGCGGCTGCGCTGCGGCACGCGGCAGGTAGGCCAGCAGGTCGAGCAGGTTCAGGCCCACGCGCAGGTCACGCAGGGCGCCACCGCTGTCCTGGCCGGTCTGGCTCAGGCGCGGCAGGTGCTGCATCAGGCGGTCGAGCATCTGCACGCCGAGGTGGCGGTGTTCGGCGAGGGTCGCCGGCTGGGTCATGCCGACGATGTCGCGCCAGCTGAAGCGGGTCAGCCGGCGCGCCGCCAGTTCGACGCCGAACGGGCGCATCACCAGGGTCCAGATGAAGGCGAACAGCAGGCCCACGGGGCCGGCGATATTGGCGTTGACGAAGGCCAGGAAGTCCGCGTCGTAGGCGCCCTGGATGCTGATGAACGAGGCGGTGTTGACGATGGTCAGCAAGGTGCCGAGGTAAAAGCGCGGCTGCACGGTCAGGGTACCGACGCAGATGAAGGGGATGGCGAAGGCCAGCACCAGCATCGGGAAGTCGTGCAGGTTGGGCAGCACCAGGAACAGGTACAGGCTGGCGAACACCACCGACAGCGTGGTCCAGAAGAAGAAGCGGTAGATCTGCGGCGCCGGGTCGTCCATCGCCGCGAAGAAGCTGCACGCCACTGCCGCGAGGATCACCGCGCTGGCGCCGTCGGCCCAGCCGGTGAGGATCCACAGGGTGATGGCGACGACGATGGCGCTGAAGGTGGAGAACACCGAGTAGAGCATCAGGCCGCGGTCGAAGAACGGCGTCAGCCGGCTCAGGCGCCAGTGCCGGTAGACGGCGCGCCAGGGCGACAGGTCTTCCCGGGCGATGGCGTGCTTGAGGCTGCAGCAGTCCTGCCACAGGTCGACCCACTCGCCGAGGCGGTAGAGGGCGTTGGACAGCAGCAGGCCGGGGCGTTCGTCCAGTTCGGCGACGCTGGGTTGCAGGCGTTCGAGCTGTTCGCGCAGGGCCGACCAGCGCGCCACCGAAGCGTCCTCGGCGGTGGATTGCAGCCACTGCCGGCACTGTTCCAGCAAGTCCTTGATCGCCTCGGCCTGCTGCGGTGCGCGGCCTTCGAGGGCGAGCAAGGCGTCGTCGAGGGCGTCGATCACCGGCAGCAGGTGGATCATCCGCCCGCGCAGCTCGCGGGCGTTCTTCACCGTCTGCGGCCGTGCGCCTTCGTGGGACAGCTGGCCGATCATCATTTCCAGCGAGTTGAAGGTGGTCACCATGGACGCGCGCAGGGCGCCGACGTTATCGGCACTGGCATTGCGGGCGAGGAAGGTGTCGCTGTAGCGGATCGCCTCGGCGAACCAGCTGCCGGTGGCGCCGACGAACACCGGGGTCAGCCGGCGTGGCCAGAAGATCGCCCCGACCACGGCGGCGCAGACGATGCCCAGGCAGATCTCCTGGGCCCGCGACGAGGCGATGTCGAACACCGCCAGCGGGTTGTCCACCACCGGCAGGGCGATCATCGGCAGGGTGTAGCCGGCGAGCATCAGGGTGTAGCTGTTGGCGGTGCGCAGGTGCAGGGAGAGGAACAGCAGGGTCGCGGTCCACAGCGCCACGGCGATGGTCAGCAACACCGGCGCCTGCACCAGCATGGGCACCAGGAAGATCGCGCCGGCGGCGCCCAGCAGCGTACCCAGGGCGCGGTACAGGGCCTTGGAGCTGGTGGGGCCGACGAAGGGGCTGGAGACGATGTACACGGTGGCCATCGCCCAGTAGGGGCGCGGCAGTTGCAGGAGCAAGGCGATATACAGGGCGATCATCGACGCGGCGAAGGTGCGCACGCCGTAGAACCAGTCGCGGGCCGGCGGCATCGAGCTGAAGAAGCCTTTCACAGGGGCAGCCCCGGGGAGCGCTGGGCGGCGTCTTCGAAGGCTTTCACCACCCGCAGGGCGGCTTCCAGGTCGGCGGCGGGAATGTCCTTGAGCACATCGCGGCGCAGGCGGACCAGCTCGCCTTCGATGGCTTCGGCCAGCTCGCGGCCCTTGTCGGTCAGGTACAGCGCCTTGGCGCGGCGATCACCCGGATCCTCGGTGCGGCAGACATAGCCGGCATTGCACAGCTGGTCGAGCAGGCGCACCAGGGACGGGCTTTCCACCCCTACCGCCTGGGCCACGGCGACCTGATGCACGCCGTCGCCGAGGCGCAGGATCATCAACAGCGGCACCGCGCAGGCTTCGGAAACACCGAAGCGCGCCAGGGTGGTCTGGCAGATGCGCCGCCAATTGCGGCTGGCCATCACCATGCCGCTGCTGGTGTTCAGTTGGAGGATGTCGAGCGTCATGGGGAAGGGTCGTGACCATATTCATAGTTTGCTAACTATCTATATTCTTCCATCATGAAGAGAGCGTCAAGCACCGCCTGGGAGATCGCTAAATCAATGCCTCAAGGCCGCAACTGATCTTCCAGCTTCATCGTCAACGCCAGCGGACTCCCCAGCCCGATCGCCTGGTCACGCCAGAACAGATAACGCAACTCGTTGCCCTCCGTCTGGAAATGCAAGGCCAGCTCCTCCGCCGCCTGCATCACCCCGGCCACCGCCGCCAGCTCCAGCCAGTAGACTCCGGCACGGCTGTCCGCCGGCACCTGCTGCCCATGCAACAAGCGATACCCGGCCTCGAAACGGCAACGCGCATCGCCCCGCTGTGCCCCGCGCAGAAACCACTCGTACGCCTGGCGCAGGTCCACCTGCCAGGGGTTGGGCTCGCCGTCGCTGTCGCAGGTTTCTTCTTCGTAGAGATCCCCCAGCGCCGCCGCGGCTTCCGCCAGCCCGGCCTCGAACGCATGGCGGTAATACTCCGCAGCGCTGACATAGGCGATATCCACGCCCTTGCCGAAGTAATACTGCTGCCCCAGGTTGAACCAGGCCACCGCACTGCCCTGCAACGCCGCCATGCGCAGCAGATGCCCGGCCAGCACCGGGTCGGCGCGCCAGTAGCGACCGTTCAGCCAGATCCAGCCCAGGTCGTTGAGCGCTGCCACGCTGCCGTCCAGCGCCTGCTTGCGCAGATCGGCGTAGACACATTGCAGGTCCGGCGCCTCGTCCAGCAGGCTCACCAGGCTGAAGCTCTCCCCCAGCGCCGCCCGCTGCGCCGGCATGCCGACGCCGCTGTACAGCCGCCGCACATGGACGCGCCCCGGCGCCGGCACGACGCGCTCGGGCAACAGGCGTCCGAGCAGAGAATAGATATTGCTGGCAGCAGACATGTTCATCCTCATTGAACCGCCCTCCTTCTTGGTTTCCTTGTGGGCGATGAGGCGTGATTCTGCGCAGCGTCACGACAAAACCTGTCGCGAACGCGTTCGTCGGGGCAATTCAACGGTCAGTCCCTGAATTGGGTAAATTAATGGCAAATTGCCATATGATGTGGCGGACTTCATGCGACCGCCGCAAGCCTAGACAAGGACTCACCGTTTTGCCCTCCGCCACCACCCGCGCCACCCTCAGTCGTCAATGGGAACTGCTGCGCCAGCTACCCAATCGCCCTCCCGGCATCACCACTGCGGAACTGGTGATGCGCCTCAAGGACGCCGGTTTCAACATCAGCAAGCGTAGTATCGAGCGCGATCTCAACGAGCTGTCGCTGATCTTTCCGCTGGAACGCAACGACCGCAGCATTCCCTATGGTTGGTATTGGGCAGCGAATGCCTGTGTAGAGTTGCGTGGACTCAGCGTGAGCGAGGCCCTGAGCCTGGCCCTGGTGGAAGAAGCCGTGCGCCCGCTGCTGCCGGGCAGCATGCTCAAGGGCCTGGACGCACGCTTCGCCCATGCCCGGCAGAAGCTGGAGACCCTGTCGGCGCAGAACAAGGCGGCGCGCTGGCTGGACAAGGTCGCCAGCGTGCGCCCGGAGCTGAACATGCGTGCCCCCGAGGTGCCGGACAGCATCCTCGAAACCGTGCAGAAGGCCCTGCTCGAAGAGCACCAGTTGCAGTGCCTGTACTACTCGACGCACAACGACCGCACCGTCGAGCTGACCCTCAATCCGCTGGCCCTGATCCAGCGTGGCCAGGTCGCCTACCTGATCGCCACGGCGCAGCCGTACACCGATATCCGCCAGTTCGCGGTACACCGCTTCCGCCAGTTGAGCGTGCTGGACAGCCCGGCCCAGGGCCTGGACGAATTCGACCTGCAACACTACCTGCGCAGCGATGCCCTGCAGTTCGGCAGCGCGGAGAAGATCGAGCTGCACGCCTGGATCAGCGACAACCTGGCCCGCCTGATGCGCGAGACGCCGCTGTCGCCGGACATGCAGCTCACCGACCTGGAACACGGCCACCGCCTGCAGGCCACGGTCAGCAACAGCTGGAGCCTGCGCTGGTGGCTGCTGAGCCAGGGCGACGAGTTGATCGTCGAGCAGCCGCCGGCGTTGCGCCAGCTGATTGCCACGACCCTGAGCAACGCCGCGGCGCAGTACAGCGATTAACGCTGCATGCCCCAGCGGCGCACGGTCACCCGCTCCAGCGCGTTGAACACCAGGCCCTCGACCAGCAAGCCGATCAGGATCACCACCGCCAGGCCAGCGAAGACCTTGTCGGTATACAGCTCGTTGCGGTTCTGGAAGATGTACCAGCCCAGCCCGCCCTTGCCGCTGGTGGCGCCGAACACCAGCTCGGCCGCGATCAGCGTGCGCCAGGCGAAGGCCCAGCCGATCTTCAGCCCCGACAGGATCGACGGCAGCGCCGCCGGTACCAGGATGTGCAGCACCAGGCGCAGCCCGCGCAGGCCGTAGTTGCGCCCGGCCATGCGCAGGGTTTCGCCGACCCCGAGGAACCCGGCGTAGGTGTTCAGCGCCAGGGCCCACAGCACCGAATGCACGAGGACGAAGATCAGGCTGTTCTCGCCCAGGCCGAACCACAGCAACGCCAGCGGCAGCAGGGCGATGGCCGGCAGCGGGTTGAACATCGAGGTCAGGGTGCCGAGCAGGTCGCGGCCGATCCGGGTCGACACCGCCAGGCTGGTGAGCCCGAATGCCAGGACGATACCCAGCAGGTAGCCCTTGAGCAGCACCACCAGCGACACGCCGACCTTGGCCGGCAGCTCGCCACTGGCCAGGCCGTCGAACAGCGCCCGGGCGGTTTGCAGGAAGGTCGGCAGCAGCAGGTCGTTGCCCTGGTAGCGGGCGGCGATTTCCCAGAGCACCGCCAGCACCACCAGGATCACGCTCTTGCGCAGCCAGCCGTGTTGCCAGAGGCGCTGCAGCAGCGGCAGCTCGCGCTCCAGGGCAATGCCGTCCCAGGGTTCCAGCGCGACTTCGTACTCCTGGCGGGGAGTGGATGAGGATGTCATGGCGAAGCTCCCGTCAGTAGGCGATGCGGATGTCGTTGAAGTCCAGCGCAGCCTCGGCGGCCGGCGCCTGGCCGTCCTCGAACAGCAGGCTGTGGATACGCCGCGCACTGGCCTGGAAATCGGCGCCGCCGAGGCTGTGCAGGTCGTACTGATGGCTGTGGATCTCGGCCCGCACCCGACCCGGATGGGGCGACAGCAAGAGGATGCGGTTGCCCACCACCAGCGCTTCCTCGATGGAGTGGGTGACGAACAGCAGGGTGAATTTCACCTCGTCCCACAGCGCCAGCAGCTCCTCCTGCATCTTGCGTCGGGTCAGGGCATCGAGGGCGGCGAAGGGTTCGTCCATCAGCAGGATCTTCGGCTGCATGGCCAGCGCCCGGGCAATTGATACCCGCGCCTTCATGCCGCCGGACAGGGTGTGCGGGTAGGCGTCGGCGAAAGCCGCCAGGCCGACCTTTTCCAGGTACTCCAGGGCCCGCTGCTCGGCTTCGGCACGCTTGAGGGTGCCGGACACCAGCAGCGGGAACATGACGTTCTGCTTCACCGTCTTCCACGGCGGCAACTGGTCGAATTCCTGGAACACCACGATGCGGTCCGGCCCCGGGCCATGCACCGCCTGGCCTTGCAGGCGGATGCTGCCTTCGCTCGGCTCGATGAAGCCTGCGACCGCCTTGAGCAGGGTCGACTTGCCACACCCGGACGGCCCGAGCAGGACGAAGCGATCGCCCTTGTCCACTTCGAAACTCACCTGGTGGGTGGCCCGCACCACGCGCTGCGCGGTGCGGTATTCCAGGCTCAGGTCATCCACCTGCAACAGCGGTGGGGTGTCTACGCGGCTCAGCTTGCTGGCCGTGTGGCCTTGCAGTTGGGCGGTCATGGAATCAGCTCCCCTGAAGCGGCTTTTCATCCTGGAAGAAGTAGTCCTTCCACGACTCGGGCTTGTTCTTGATCGCGCCGACCCGGTAGAGGAAATCCGCCAGCTGGTAGGTGTTCTTCGGGGTGACGGTGAATTCGTATTTGGGGCTGTCGATGATCTTCAGCAGTTCTTCACGGCTGATCTTGGCCTTGGTCACGCGGATGTAGGTGTCTGCCGCCGCGGCCTTGTCGTTCTGGGCGAAGTCCGCCGCTTCGGCGAGGGCGTCGACGAAGGCCTTGTAGGTCTTCGGGTTGTCCTTGCGGAATTTCTCGGTGGCGAACAGCACGGTCGGCGAATTGGGGCCGAGCAGTTCGTAGGTGTCGAGGACCACGTGCACGTCCTTGTTGGCCAGTGCCTGCTCCTGGAACGGCGGGTTGGAGAAGTGCCCGTTGAGCTCGGTACCACCGGCGATCAGTGCGGCGGTGGCATCCGGGTGCGGTACCGCGACGGTGTACTTGTCGAGACGGTTGAACTCCTTGTCGCCCCACTGCTTGGCCGCCGCGTACTGGAGGAAGCGCGACTGCACCGAGACGCCCACCGCCGGCAGGGCGATGCGGTCCTTGTCGCTGATATCGGCGATGGTCTTCACGTTCGGGTTGCTGCTCAGCAACTGGTACGGGAAGTTGCCCAGCGAAGCCACGGCCTTGACGTTCTGCCGGCCATGGGTGCGGTCCCAGATGGTCAGCAGCGGGCCGACGCCAGCGCCGACGATGTCCACCGAGCCGGACAGCAGGGCGTCGTTGGTGGCGGCGCCGCCGGACAGCTGGGTCCAGTCCACCTTGATGTCGATGCCCTGCTCCTTGCCGTGCTTCTCGATCAGGTGCTGGTCGCGGACCACGTTGAGCAGCAGGTAGACGATGCCGAACTGCTCGGCGATGCGGATTTCGCCTTCGGCGTGGGCGGTGGCCGGGGCCACGAGGCTACCGGTGACCAGGCTGGCGCCCAGGGCGATGCTGGCCGCGAGGCGGCTGAATGTCTTGCGCATGATGGATTCCTCGACGGATCAGAACGGGGCGTCGCCCTGGATGGTGGTGCGGTACAGCTTGCGGCGCAGGTGCGCCGGGCAGCCGGTGGCGAGATGGATCAGCGAGCGGTTGTCCCAGAACACCAGGTCGTGGGGGCGCCACTGATGGCGGTAGATGTTCTGCTCCAGCACGCTGTGGGCGTAGAGCTCGGCGAGGATCTGCCGGCTTTCGTCCTCGGGCAGGCCGACGATGCGGGTGGTGAAGCCTTCGCTGACGAACAGGGCCTTGCGGCCGTTTTCCGGGTGGGTACGGACCACCGGGTGGATGACTTCGGCCACCTGGGCCAGTTGCTCGGCGGTCAGGGTCGGGCGCCAGTTGCCCTCGAACCTGGTTTCGCTGTAGCGCGCGGTGTAGGAATGCGCCGCCTGACGGCCTTCGACCGCCTTGCGCAGCGCTTCGGGCAGGCCGTCCCAGGCCTTGTGCATGTCGGCGAACAGGGTATCGCCACCTTCGCTGGGCAGTTCCTGGGCGTGGAGCATGGAACCCAGGCTGGGCAGCTCCTTGTACGACAGGTCCGAGTGCCAGAACTTGCCCGCATCGCCCAGGCCGATGTTCTGGCCGTTCTCGACGATGTTGGAAACGATGAGGATTTCCGGATGGTTGGCCAGCAGGAATTGCTTGAGCACATGGATCTGCAGCACGCCGAAGCGGCGGCTGAAGGCGATCTGTTGTTCGGGGGTGATGCGCTGGTCGCGGAAGACCAGGACATGGTGGTCGAGGTGGGCCCGGTGGATCCGGGTGAAGTCCTCGCCGTTGACCGGGCGGGCCAGGTCCAGGCCGATGATCTCGGCGCCGACTGCGCCGTCGAAAGGCCGAATCTCGAAACGTTGCTGCTGTGCGCTGTCGATGGACGACAAGGCGTTGGAGGCCGCTGACATATTCAACTCCCGCGAAGAGCGCGACCGGGGGTGCGCGCGTCGATCAGAAACTCACGGTTTCGCCGTGTGGGTTCGTGTTCGTGCGGCGCGCCGATTGGTCGGCAGGTACGCAGGAGTCAAACTTTAAAGGAATAAGAAAAATTATTTAAATATCTTTAACGCATAACAATATGTGGGTTTCAAGGTGTGGCCTTACCGGCCTCATCGCCGGCAAGCCGGCTCCCACAGGGTCCTGAGCCAGCCTCTGGACCCTCTGGGAGCCTCGACGCGGCCCCTGTGGGAGCTGGCTTGCCAGCGATGAGGCCGGAACAGACACTCAAGACGTTGCCTGAAGAGCAGCCAGCAACAGCCGCTGATAGATCTCTTCCTTCAACCCCTCCGGCGTCTCCAGCCCCATCCGCGCCAGTTGCGCTGGCCAGTCCTCGGCCGGCGGCGCATCCAGGGCCGCCTTGCCCAGCTCCAGCACCTCGCTCAGCTTGAACTTGCTCTTCAGCCAGTTCAGCGCCCGCAACAGATCCCGCTCCTCGGCAGTGAAGTCACACCCCAGCGGATACTCCGGGAATAACCGTGCATGCCGCTCACGCAATCCCGCCAGGCGCTGCGGAGTGTTATCGCGATAACGCGCATCGAGCTGGAAATCCGCCGGCAGCTTCCCGGCCTTCTGCGCCTCGGCCTGCAAGTGCGGCTGGAAGCGCGAGTCACTGATCGCCAGCATCCGCGCGATCACCTCGGCATCGGTCTGCCCGCGCAAGTCGGCGATGCCGTACTCGGTCACCACCACGTCACGCAGGTGCCGGGGAATGGTGCAGTGGCCGTAGTCCCAGACGATGTTCGAACTCACCTCCCCGCCCGCCTCGCGCCACGAGCGCAACAGCAGGATCGAACGCGCGCCCTCCAGCGCATGGCCCTGCACCACGAAGTTGTACTGCCCGCCTACCCCGCTGAGCACCCGCCCGTCTTCCAGCTGGTCGGCCACCCCGGCGCCCATCAGGGTCATGGTGAACACCGTGTTGACGAAGCGCGCGTCGCGGCGCTGCAAACGCTTGAGCGATTCCTGGCCGTACAGCTCGTTGATGAAGCTGATCGCACCCATGGCGATGCGGCTGCGCACCTCCATCGGCAACTCGCGCAAACGCTGGTAGAAGGCCTGCGGCCCGAGGAAGAAGCCGCCATGCACCAATACGCCGTCGCCACTGTCCGCGGCGCCATCCAGGGCCGCCTGCTGGCGCGCTTCGTCGGCATACACCGGCCGCCGCACGATCCCCGCCTCCAGCAGTGCCAGCAGGCCGTTGACGAACATTTCGCTGCAACCATAGAGCCCCTGGGCGAAGGGCATCACCCCGCCCTCGCGCTCGATCAGCGTCTGCCACGGCGACAGGTCGAGCTCGCCCAGCAGCGCCTGGTAGCCAGGGTTGTCCGCCTGCCGCGCCAGCAGCGCCGCGGCCAGCGCATCGCCCATGGCGCCAATGCCGATCTGCAGGGTGCCGCCATCGCGCACCAGGGTGCTGGCATGCAGGCCGATCAGGTGGTCCTGGAGGCCCACCGGCATGTTCGGCGTGGAAAACAGCCGGGTGCGCTCGGGCTCGTCGATCAGCAGGTCGAAGTCCTCCCGCGGCAGTTCGGCGGTGCCGGGCATGTACGGCAGTTCGCTGTGTACCTGGCCGAGCAGCAGGATGGTTTCACCGGCAGCGCGACGACGGGCGATCATCGGCAACAGGTCGAGGGTGATGTCGGGGTTGCAGCTCAGGCTCAGGTGGTCGGGACGCGAAGGGTCCTCGGCGACGATCTGGGCGATGAGGTTCAGGCCCTTGGCATTGATGTCCCGCGCGGCATGGCTGTAGTTGCTGCTGACGTAGTCCTGCTGCGCCTGCACACTGTGCAGCAGGCTGCCGGGCTGGAGAAAGAACTGCTCCACGCGGATGTTCGCCGGCAACTGGCTGGCGCGCAGGTCGTGGAGGAAATCCAGCTCGGGATAGTCGGCGAAGACCCGTTCGACAAAGGGTTCGAGGAAACGCCGCTGCAGGCCGTCGCCCAGTTCGGGACGCCCCAGGCACAGCGCCGTGTAGATCGTTAGCCGCCGCTCGGGCAGCTCGCGCACCCGCGCATACAGGGCATTGACGAAACGGTTGGGTTTGCCCAGCCCCAACGGCAGGCCCATGTGGATATGCGCCGGCAAGCGCGCCAGCACGTCTTCTACCGCGTCCTCGATCGAATGCCTGCGCACGCTGCCGTCTCCCGATGGTGCCCGTTGAGACAACTTGGACCGGGCGGGTGTACGAATTACTGCACAGTAGCCCAGAAACGACGAAGCCCGCGCAAGGCGGGCTTCGGTGCGATGATCGCGCGGCTTACAGGCCGGACATCTTCTTGATGGCGCCCTTGAGGTCGTCATCCGAGCAGTCGGCGCAGGTGCCTTTCGGCGGCATGGCGTTGATGCCGGTGATGGCCTTGGCGAGGATGCCGTCCAGACCACCCTGGTGGTCGGCGCGCTCTTTCCACGCGGCGGTGTCGCCGATCTTCGGCGCGCCCAGCAGGCCGGCGCCATGGCAGGCGTTGCAGTGCTTGGCGATGATCTCGTCCGGGGTCTTGGCACCGCCGCCGCCAGCGGAGGCAGCCACTTCCATGCCCTTGCATTCCTGGCCCTGGACGCAGACCTGGCCGACAGGTTCCAGACGTTTGGCGATGTCGTCGTTGGTCGTAGCCTGGGCACTGACTGCCCAAAGGGCCACTACGGTAGCTGGTATTGCCAGCATTTTCTTGATTGGATTCACACGTACACCCTCATGGTGGCTAGTCACGCCCGCGGCCACGGATTCGCAGGCGGCGCAAGTATAGCGGGAACCCTGACTCGCCGAAACAACCCTATAAAACAAAAGGGTTTATCCGCGACAATCAGCCGCGCCACCCGTGGTGTCAGAAGTTCGCGGGGGTGGCCGCGCTGATCAGCCTGGCCGGCTCATCGTAGGGGTTGCGAAAACGGTGCGGCTTGGTGCTTTCGAAATAGTAGCTGTCGCCCGCTTCGAGGATGAAGGTTTCGAGGCCCACCACCAGTTCCAGCTTGCCTTCGAGGAGGATGCCGGTCTCTTCGCCATCGTGGGTGAGCATTTCTTCGCCGGTGTCGGCGCCTGGCGGGTAGATTTCGTTGAGGAAGGCGATGGCGCGGCTCGGATGGCCGTTGCCGACCAGCTTCATGGTCACCGCACCGTCCGAAATGTCGATCAGTTCGTGCGCCTTGTAGACGATCTGCGTCGGATTTTCCGGCAGCAGGTCCTCGGAGAAGAACTCCATCATCGACATCGGAATGCCACCCAGCACCTTGCGCAGCGAGCTGATCGACGGGCTCACGCTGTTCTTCTCGATCATCGAGATAGTGCTGTTGGTCACGCCCGCGCGCTTGGCGAGCTCGCGCTGGGACAGGCCCTTGAGCTTGCGAATGGCTTGTAGTCGTTCACCGACGTCCAATGCTGGAGCCTCCTGACGAATGAATGGGGTCGAAATGTGCGCCATCATCGCAACAGCGTTCAGTATTTACAACACTTCGACCCGCAGCTCGTCAGCGATGGCACTCACTCTCCGGTATAGACCAAAGGCACCCGGCGCAGGTTGCAAAAGATCTGGTAGGGGATGCTCCCGGCCTGGGTCGCGACGTCGCTGGCCAGGACGTTCTTGCCCCACAGTTCCACCGTGCTGCCGAGGCCGGCTTCGGGGACATCGGTGAGGTCGATGCACAGCATGTCCATCGATACCCGGCCGATCAGCTGGCTGCGCTTGCCAGCCACCAGCACCGGGGTGCCGGTCGGCGCGTGGCGCGGGTAGCCGTCGGCGTAACCCATGGCGACCACGCCGACCCGGGTCGGACGCGGGCTGACGAAGCGCGCGCCATAGCCCACCGGCTCGCCGGCTGGCAGTTCGCGCACGCTGATGACTTTCGATTCCAGGGTCATTACCGGTTGCAGGCGGTCGGCTTCGGCCTGGGCGGTCTCGAACGGCGTGGCGCCGTACAGCATGATGCCCGGGCGCACCCAGTCGCTGGGGATCTGCGGCCAGCCCAGCACCGCCGGCGAATTGCGCAGGCTGACTTCGGCCTTGAGGCCCTGGCGCGCCGCCTCGAACACCGCGACCTGCTCGTTGCTGGCATTGCTGTCCAGCTCGTCGGCACGGGCGAAGTGGCTCATCAGGACGATCTTCGACACCTTGCCGCTGGCCTGCAGGCGCTGGTACGCCGCCTGGTAGTCACGCGGATGCAGGCCGACGCGGTGCATGCCGGTGTCCATCTTCAGCCAGACCTGGATCGGTTTGCCCAGACTGGCCTTCTCGATCGCTTCCAGCTGCCACAGTGAATGCACCACGCACCAGAAGTCGTGCTTGACGATCAGTTCCAGCTCGCTGGCCTCGAAGAAGCCTTCGAGCAGCAGCACCGGGGCCTTGATCCCCACTTCGCGCAGCGCCAGCGCCTCCTCGATGCAGGCCACGGCGAAACCATCGGCCTCGGCTTCCAGCGCCAGGGCGCAACGCACCGCGCCATGCCCGTAGGCATCGGCCTTGATCACGGCCAGGGCACGGGCACCGGTGAGCTTGCGGGCGAATTGGTAGTTGTGACGAAGTGCTTGGAGGTCGATCAGGGCACGGGCGGGACGCATGACGGCAGCCTTCTGGCAGTCTGTTTGGAATAAAAGGCCCGGTGCCGCAACGACCTGTAAGCCAGGGCACCGGGTGAAGAGAGGTACGTTACGAGAGCGCGGCAACCACCGACATTTCGACGAGGATCTCCGGCTCGCAGAGCTTGCTTTCCACGGTGGCGCGGGCCGGGGCAACGCCTTTGGGCAGCCACTTGTCCCACACCGCGTTCATGCCCTGGAAGTCGGCGTCGATGTCCTTCAGGTAGATGGTCACCGAGAGCAGGCGGGTCTTGTCGGTGCCTGCCAGGTCCAGCAGGCGCTCGATATTGGCCAGGGTTTCGCGGGTCTGCTGTTCGATCCCGGCGTTCATGTCGTCACCCACCTGGCCCGCCAGGTAGACGGTACCGTTGTGGGCGACGATCTGGCTCATGCGGTCATTGGTGAGCTGGCGCTGGATTGCCATGCTTGGCGGTCTCCTGGTGATGTCCGTAGCGGGAAATGTCGAGGCCTTCGGCACTGATCTGCGGTTTCTTGCGCGCCATCAGGTCGGCGAGCAGGCGACCGGAACCACAAGCCATGGTCCAGCCGAGGGTGCCGTGACCGGTGTTGAGGAACAGGTTGCGGAACGGCGTGGCACCGACGATCGGCGTACCGTCCGGGGTGGTCGGACGCAGGCCGGTCCAGAACTCGGCCGCCTGCAGGTTGCCGCCCAGAGGATAGAGATCGTTGACGATCATCTCCAGCGTTTCGCGCCGGCGCGGGTTCAGCGACAGGTCGAAACCGGCGATCTCGGCCATGCCGCCGACGCGGATGCGGTTGTCGAAGCGGGTGATCGCGACCTTGTAGGTTTCGTCGAGGATGGTCGAGGTTGGCGCCATGTCCGGGTTGGTGATCGGCACGGTCAGCGAGTAGCCCTTGAGCGGGTACACCGGGGCCTTGATGCCCAGCGGCTTGAGCAGTTGCGGCGAGTAGCTGCCCAGGGCCAGCACGTAGCGGTCGGCGGTTTCCAGCTTGCCGTCGATCCACACGCCGTTGATGCGGTCACCGGCGAAGTCCAGGCGCTGGATGTTCTGGCCGAAGCGGAACTCGACGCCGAGCTTGACCGCCATTTCCGCCAGGCGGGTGGTGAACAGCTGGCAGTCGCCGGTCTGGTCGTTGGGCAGGCGCAGGGCGCCGGCGAGGATGTCGGAGACGTTGGCCAGGGCCGGCTCGACGCGGGCGATGCCTTCACGGTCCAGCAGCTCGTAGGGCACGCCGGCCTGTTCGAGGACGGCGATGTCCTTGGCGGCGTTGTCCACCTGGGCCTGGGTGCGGAACAGCTGGGTGGTGCCGAGGGTGCGGCCTTCGTAGGCGATGCCGGTTTCGGCGCGCAGTTCGTCGAGGCAGTCGCGGCTGTACTCGGACAGGCGGACCATGCGCTCCTTGTTCACGGCGTAGCGGTTGGCGGTGCAATTGCGCAGCATCTGCGCCATCCACAGGTACTGGTCGACGTCGCCGGTGGCCTTGATCGCCAGGGGCGCGTGGCGCTCCAGCAGCCACTTGATGGCTTTCAGCGGCACGCCCGGGGCGGCCCACGGCGAAGCGTAGCCCGGCGATACCTGGCCGGCGTTGGCGAAACTGGTTTCCATGGCCACCGCTGGCTGGCGATCGACCACCACGACTTCGAAACCTTGCCGGGCCAGATAGTAGGCACTGGCGGTTCCGATCACACCGCTACCAAGTACCAGAACGCGCATGTTGAATTCCTCAAGCCCGCTCGACGCAGACATTTATTGTGAAAGGCATGAATGCGCGCAGTGTAGAAAACTCGGGCCAGTGCATTTCACTATATAAAAACCTATATTTGGCGAGAATTCTCGGCAAAGTCGGCTTTTACAAAGGGGCATCCACTATGAGAACCCAGCACCAGAGCAAGCGCGAGCTGGACAAGATCGACCGCAACATCCTCCGTATCCTGCAGACCGACGGGCGCATTTCCTTCACCGAACTGGGCGAGAAAGTCGGCCTGTCGACCACCCCGTGCACCGAGCGCGTCCGTCGTCTGGAGCGTGAAGGCATCATCATGGGCTACAACGCCCGGCTCAATCCGCAGCACCTGAAGGGCAGCCTGCTGGTGTTCGTCGAGATCAGCCTGGACTACAAGTCTGGCGACACCTTCGAGGAGTTTCGTCGCGCCGTGCTGAAGCTGCCCCATGTGCTGGAGTGCCATCTGGTGTCGGGGGATTTCGACTACCTGGTGAAGGCGCGGATTTCCGAGATGGCCTCGTACCGCAAGTTGCTGGGCGACATCCTGCTCAAGCTGCCGCATGTGCGGGAGTCGAAGAGCTATATCGTGATGGAAGAGGTGAAGGAGAGTCTGAACCTGCCGATTCCGGATTGAGATGTTTATCGACGTTGAGGGGGGGTGCCTGTCTTGAGGGCGCTGAACATCTTCAGACAAGCACCTGCCGGGTAGTAGCGATGAACTCATGCACCAACCGCTCCGCCCCCGCATCGATCATCTCGTCCGGCCCGCGTCCACGCGGGCATGGCAGGCGCGGCGTGGTGCCGAACAGCCGGCAGATCAGCGGCCGCTCCTCATAAACGGTGCACCCCTGCGGCCCCAGGTGCACACAGTTCAGTTCCGCCAGCGCCGCCTCCTGCTCCTGCGCCGTCTTCCTCGGCAGCCGGGCCATTTCCTCGGACGACGTGGTCACCGGCCCGCAGCAGTCATGACAACCGGGCACGCAGTCGAACGAAGGGATCTGCTCGCGCAGGAAACGAATCTTGTGGCTGTTGCAGGCCATGGCACGGGACCGCGGGGATAGGAAAGGCCGCCATTCTGCCTGACGGTTGCCGACCCATGAAAGCACCGCCTATGCTGCGCCGACTTCACCGACACTCACCCAGGACCACACCCATGCACACCGCTTCCTACTACGCCGCCAGCAGCGTCCCCCAGCCGGACTACCCCACGCTGAGCGGCGAGCAGCAGTGCGATGTCTGCGTGATCGGCGGCGGCTATTCCGGGTTGAACACCGCCATCGAACTGGCCGAACGCGGCCTCAGCGTGGTCCTGCTGGAAGCCCGCAAGATCGGCTGGGGCGCCAGCGGGCGCAACGGCGGGCAGCTGATCCGCGGCGTCGGCCACGGCCTCGAACAGTTCGCCCCGATCATCGGTGCCGATGGCGTCAAACAGATGAAGCTGATGGGCCTGGAAGCGGTGGAAATCGTCCGCCAGCGGGTCGAGCGTCACGCCATCGCCTGCGACCTGACCTGGGGCTACTGTGACCTGGCCAACAAGCCCCGCGAATTCGCCGACTTCGCCGAAGAGGCCGACGCCCTGCGCGCCCTCGGCTACCGCCACGAACTGCGCCTGGTGCCACCGGAGCAGATGCACAGCGTGATCGGCTCCGATCGCTACGCCGGCGGCCTGATCGACATGGGCTCCGGCCACCTGCACCCGCTCAACCTGGCCCTGGGCGAGGCCGCGGTGGCGGCGCAACTGGGCGTGCGCCTGTTCGAGCGCTCGGCGGTGACCCGTATCGACTACGGCCCGCAAGTGACGGTGCACACCGCCCGCGGCACCGTCCGCGCCACCACCCTGGTGCTGTGCTGCAACGCCTACCTCAACGACCTGAACCGCAGCATCGGCGGCAAGATCCTGCCCGCCGGCAGCTACATCATCGCCACCGAACCCCTTGGCGAGGAACGCGCGCAGCAGTTGCTGCCGCAGAACATGGCGGTGTGCGACCAGCGGGTGACCGTGGATTACTTCCGCCTCTCCGCCGACCGCCGCCTGCTGTTCGGCGGTGCCTGTCATTACTCGGGTCGTGATCCACAGGATATCGGCGCCTACATGCGGCCGAAGATGCTCAAGGTGTTCCCGCAACTGGCCGACGTGCGCATCGACTTCCAGTGGGGCGGCATGATCGGCATCGGCGCCAACCGCCTGCCACAGATCGGCCGCCTGCCCGAGCAGCCCAACGTCTATTACGCCCAGGCCTACGCCGGCCATGGCCTGAACGCCACCCACCTGGCCGGACGCCTGCTCGGCGAGGCGATCAGCGGCCAGCAGGGCGGGCGCTTCGACCTGTTCGCCAAGGTGCCGCACATCACGTTCCCCGGCGGCAAGCATTTGCGCTCGCCGCTGTTGGCGCTGGGGATGCTGTGGCATCGGCTGAAGGAACTGGTGTGAGCCGACGCCACCTGCTCAACTGCGCCAGAACGGCTTGAGCCCTTCCTCTATCGCATCCTCGCGGCTCAGGCCGATGTCCTTGAGTTGCGCGGGTGTCAGTTCCAACAGTGCCCGCCGGGTCGCCCAGCGGTGGCGCATCAGCCGTACCCGGTCCAGCAAGCCCACCGTGCGGATCGCCGGGTTACGCTGGGCCTGCTCCAGCTCGCCGCCATACAGTTTCAAGCGCACATCACTCAGGCCGTTCATCACATCGTTCTCCAGGGTTGGTAAACCGTGAAGAAAGGATGCGCCCGTGGGAAAATTCGTTACAGATTCAACAGATCAGAATTTTCTTCATACAGATTTCTTCAATTCCCCTCTGAATGATGTATTTTTCGTACATCTGTAATGGTTCTGTCCTACGGAGCTGCCTGGAGTATGCCCATGACCCTCTACGTCAATCTCGCTGAACTGCTGGGCGCCCGTATCGAACAAGGCCTCTATCGTCCGGGAGACCGCCTGCCGTCGGTGCGCGCCCTGAGCCTGGAGCACGGGGTCAGCCTGAGCACCGTGCAACAGGCCTACCGCCTGCTGGAAGACAACGGCCTGGTGGCGCCTCGACCGAAATCCGGCTACTTCGTGCCGCAGCACCGCAACCTGCCCGCCCTGCCGGCAGTGGGACGACCGGCACAGCGGCCCGTGGACATCTCCCAGTGGGAGCACGTGATAGAGCTGGTGCGCAGCTCGCCGAACAAGAACGTGGTGCAGCTTGGCCGCGGCATGCCCGACGTCAACAGCCCCACCCTCAAGCCGCTGCTGCGCAGCCTGGCCCAGCTCAGCCGGCGCCAGGACATGCCGGGCCTGTACTACGACACCATCAGCGGCACCGAGGCCCTGCGCGAGCAGGTCGCGCGGCTGATGCTCGACTCCGGCTGCACCCTGGGCGCCGCCGACCTAGTCATCACCACCGGCTGCCACGAGGCGCTGTCGGCCAGTATCCGTGCGGTCTGCCAACCCGGCGACATCGTCGCGGTGGATTCGCCAAGCTTCCACGGCGCCATGCAGACCCTCAAGGGCCTGGGCATGAAAGCCATGGAGATCCCCACCGACCCGCTCACCGGCATCAGCCTCGAAGCCCTCGAACTGGCCCTGGAACAGTGGCCGATCAAGCTGATCCAGGTGACGCCGACCTGCAACAACCCGCTCGGCTACGTGATGCCCGAGGCCCGCAAGCGCGCCCTGCTCAACCTGGCCCAGCGCTTCGACGTGGCGATCCTCGAAGACGATGTGTACGGCGACCTCGCCTACACCTACCCGCGACCGCGCACCATCAAGTCGTTCGACGACGACGGCCGCGTGCTGCTCTGCAGCTCCTTCTCCAAGACCCTGGCTCCGGGCCTGCGCATCGGCTGGGTGGCGCCGGGACGCTACCTGGAACGGGTGCTGCACATGAAGTACATCGGCACCGGCAGCACCGCGACCCAGCCCCAGCTGGCCATCGCCGACTTCATCGAGGGCGGTCACTACCAGCCGCACCTGCGCCGCATGCGCAGCCAGTACCAGCGCAGCCGCGACCAGATGATCGACTGGGTCACCCGCTATTTCCCTGCGGGTACCCGGGTCAGCCGGCCGCAAGGTAGCTTCCTGCTGTGGGTCGAGCTGCCGGAGCATTTCGATACCCTGAAGCTGAACCGCGTGCTGCTCGAACAGGGCGTACAGATCGCCATGGGCAGCATCTTCTCCGCCTCGGGCAAGTACCGGAACTGCCTGCGCATGAACTACGCGGCCCTGCCCACCCCGGAGATCGAGGCGGCGGTGCGCAAGGTGGGGGAAAACGCCATTCGTCTACTGGCCGAGGAAGCGAAGCACGGGTAACGTTCCGCTGGTCAACGCGGTCTACAGTTCACCTGCCCGCGATCACGGAATGCTCACTTGACCAGCCACCGGCTCCTGCCCTTCCTGCTCATCCTGTGCCTGACCCTCGGCGGCTGCGCCAGTGTCGGCGTGCCGCGCGACGTCAGCCAGGCGCTGCCGGCCAGCCAGTCGGCGTTCGGTCGTTCGGTGCTGCGCCAGGCCGAGGCCTATGGCGGGCGCTCGGGCTTCCGCCTGCTGCCCAACAGCAACGAGGCCTTCCGCGCCCGCGCCGAGCTGATCCGCAACGCGCAAAGCAGCATCGACCTGCAGTACTACATCGTCAACGACGGCCTCAGTACCCGTGCGCTGATCCATGAACTGCTGGCCGCCGCCGACCGCGGCGTGCGCGTGCGGATCCTGCTCGACGACACCACCAGCGATGGCCAGGACGGCCAGATCGGCGTGCTCGCCGCGCACCCGAACATCCAGATCCGCGTGTTCAACCCGCTGCAACTGGGCCGTGCCACCGGCGTGACCCGGGCCATGGGCCGCCTGTTCAACCTGTCGCGCCAGCACCGGCGCATGCACAACAAGCTGTGGTTGGTGGATAACGCCATGGCCATCGTTGGCGGGCGCAACCTCGGCGACGCCTATTTCGACGCCGAGCCCAACCTCAACTTCACCGACATCGACCTGCTCGGCGTCGGCCCGGTGGCCGAGCAGTTGGGGCACAGCTTCGACCAGTACTGGAACAGCGCCCTGAGCAAACCCATTGGCGACTTCCTCTACCTCCAGCCGGACGCCGACGACCTGCGCGCCAGCCGCCAGCGTCTGGAGCAGTCCCTGGCCGAAGCCCGTAACCAGCACAAGGCGCTGTATGAGCGCTTGATGGCCTGGCAGACCCAACCGCGCCTGGACACTTGGCGCAACGAACTGATCTGGGCCCACGCCCAGGCGCTGTGGGACGCACCGAGCAAAGTGCTGGCCGACGACGAGCCCGACCCGCAACTGCTGATGACCCGGCAACTGGCGCCGGAACTGAACGGGGTGCGCAAGGAGCTGATCCTGATCTCGGCCTATTTCGTGCCGCGCAAGGAAGGCCTGCTGTACCTGACCAGCCGCGCCGACGCCGGGGTTGCGGTGAACTTGCTGACCAACGCCCTCGAAGCCACCGACGTACCGGTGGTCCACGGCGGCTACGCGCCCTATCGCCGGGCGCTGCTGGAGCACGGAGTGAAGCTCTTCGAACTGCGCCGCCAGCCCGGCGACCCAGGCCAACCGCGCTACCGCCTGAGCGGCGGTTCGGATTCCAGCCTGCACAGCAAGGCCATCGTCTTCGACCGGCAGAAGACCTTCATCGGCTCGTTCAACTTCGACCCGCGTTCGGTGCTGTGGAACACCGAGGTCGGCGTGCTGGTGGACAGCCCGGAACTGGCCCAATACACCCGCGATCTGGCGATCCAGGGTATGGCGCCGGCGGTGGCATATCAGGTGGAGTTACGGGAAGGGAAGCTGGTGTGGGTGACCGAGGACGATGGTCAGCCGCATGTGCTGACCACCGAGCCTGGGGGGTTGTGGCGAAGGTTCAATGCGTGGATCGCCAAGGCGGTGGGGTTGGAGAAGATGCTTTAGGCGGGGGGTTACTCCAGCAGCCAGTCGGCGTCGCCTTCGATCAGGATGCCGCCGTGGCTGGTGGTGTCGCCCAGACGGGCGACAGCCTGGCCGTCGATCAGGGTGTCGCTCGACCCGCTCTGTATGACCGCCCCGCAACTGATCGAATCACCTACGCGGGCGATGGGCCGGCCATTGACGCTGGCGTCGCTTGCGCCGGTGACTACGTGGCCCAGGCCGTGGATGGGGCAACGGTGCTGATGGCCCAGGAGGACGACGGGTTTCATAAGTGGTTTCCTTGGGTTGAACGGGAATTGGTGGGGCTGGTTCTGGTCATGGCGCTGTTCTCGATTCCAGGTCCATGTCGGCGGGCCATTTGACTTTGGGTGCCAGCAGGAGGGCGATGTTGAGCCACGACACATCGTTGTGATCTTTCGGCGGGCCCGGAGGTGGTAGTGCGTTGGGGCCTTGTTGCATGTAGGTGCAGATGTAGGCCCAAGCGTGCTCGTCGGCACCCATGGTGGTGAGGGGGAAACGGTCGATGACTTCGTTGGTGCCGGGTTTGACGATGGAGAGCACTACACCACCCTTGATGACGAGTCCGCCTTGAGCGGTTGCCCCGCGTTTCAGCCAGCGTTCGGCTCGTACCTGGGACCAGTCGTAGGCCATCGGCTCAACCCGCCAGCGTTCGAAGGGGTTCCACCAGCGGTAATTGAAGTTGTATGCGTAGATGCGGCGGCGAGCACGGTTGAAGCGCAGTGGTAAGTCGCGAGGAGGGGATACATCAAATTTCCAACAGACCGGGATCGCCCAAATCACCATGAGTGTCGTAGATATGAATATCACCCGCCCCTCAAAACTAACACTCTGCACCACCGACCAAAAAAAATTGGAGTAAACGACTAGATAGCCGCACATAACCGGTACGAACCAGATTAAAAGTCCCCTTACAAGAGCAGAAGCGCGACGCAGTTCTAGAAATACATCGTCTTGATAGTTAGGTGTGTCGAAGCCAAGAGCCGGCATTACGACAGGCACCTCACAGGGACGGGGAAGATCTTCCTGCCACCCAGAACAGGGCGGAACGAGTTCAGGCTTTTTCATACGCCCCACCACTTTGCTGCTTTCGAAGTCCTGTCTTCCTTTACAACCAGTCGGACTACGCAGGGCTTAAGACAACGGGTGACGGTGTTCATGGCGCCGTCCTCGATTCCAGGTCCATATCGGCGGGCCATTTCACCTTTGGTGCCAGCAGCAGGGCGATGTTGAGCCACGACACATCGTTGTGATCCTTCGGCGGGCCGGGTGCTGGCAGGGCATCCGGGCCTTGTTGCATGTAGGTGCAGATGTAGGCCCAAGCGTGCTCGTCGGCACCCATGGTGGTGAGGGGGAAACGGTCGATGACTTCGTTGGTGCCGGGCTTGACGATGGAGAGTACTACGCCGCCCTTGATGACGAGTCCGCCTTGAGCGGTTGCGCCGCGTTTCAGCCAGCGCTCGGCTCGTACTTGTGACCAGTCGTAGGCTACCGGCTTAACCCGCCAGCGTTCGAAGGGATTCCACCAACGGTAATTGAAGTTGTAGGCGTAGATGCGATTCCGAGCCCGATTGAAGCGAAGCGGCATATCCCGGGGAGGGGCCACATCGAACTTCCAGAAAATCGGCACCACCCACACTCCGATGAGAAGTGTGAAGAGGAGCATCAGCCACTCATCGATGTGCATTGATCGCTCGTCCGATAGCGGGAGCCAAAGTGAGGTAACGAGCAAAACTGTTGAAATTGGCACGAACCAAATCACCAAGCCTCTTATAAGAGCCGAGGCACGCGGCAGTTCCAGAAAAATATGATTTTGATGATTAGGCGTATCGAAGCCGAGGGCTGGAGCTACTGACGGCAGTTCGTCTGGGGCAGGCAGGTCTTCTTTCCAGCCAGAGCAAGGCGGGATTAATGCAGGCATTTTCTTAGGACTTACCACTTTGGACGCCCCGGAATCTTGTCTTCCTTCACAATGAACCGGGCCACGCCAGACTCATCACTTTTGTCGGGCCAATACGACACCTCAAGTTCCAGCGCATGAAAATCAAGAACGCCCCAGTAAGCAATCGAACCCCTGATCTCGACCTTTTTTGATTCCATATCGTGATGGATCATCGGAGCAGACGTCTTAGGCTCATCCCCCGATCGCTTCCATGAACCAGGAACGGGTAGAGGTTCAGTAGCCTCACCGGCCCGTCCTCCGGCGACGATGCTTCCTGAAGCGTCTCCCGGGCGGTAGGCGCGCAACGCCCACTCATAGTGCGACTTATCAGCCGCGTAGCCAGGCAGGACAAACCTGTAGTCGATGGTTCCGCCTTGCCCGGGTACACCAGAAGCCGGCCTGTGGTTGCGATAGGTGACGTCAATATCTGCGATCAAGCCTAACAGCGCGGCGTTCAAGGCACCGATCGCCGTGTCCATTTCGCTCCAGTCTGTCCAGCGTCGATGTTCCTCCGGCACCCCCCAAAGTGAGTGTCGTGCCCACAACTCAAGTGGTTGCGACTCTTTCCCCTTAGCCCGTACCGCAAACCCAAATGCAACAAAACCCAGGAGCACGGCAAACACGAGCGGACCAAGCAATACAGTAGTCGTACCGATAGCGCCCGCAATCCCAAGTCCAGCTGAAAATGCCGCTGCGGTGGAGGCCCATACATACGCGTTCCTTGCGGCATGATCACCGACACCATGTGCCCGCCCCGCCGCCATCGCATACTGCAACCCCTCCACCGCAGTTGCCACCGCCGCAATCGCACCACCAAACTGCAGAATCCTCCCACCCAACTTGACCGGTTCCACCCCGGTACTCGTGTGAACATTGATCTTCCACTCAGGCCGAAACATCTGAATCGACCCACCCACCAGCTCAACCCCCACCCCCAAATTACCCACCGACGCCGTCATGAACGCCACCACCGCTTCTGGCCGCTCATCCCCAAACGCTTCGAGCATGTTCTTGTAAGTCTTGCGCAGCGCATCCTGCTGGAACCACAAGCTCCCCAAGGCCAGCCCCAGGTTGAAAGCTCCTTCACCACCTCTCATTGCGGCATTTCGCATGCTGCGCATCGTGTCCCGCACGTAAAGGCGGGCGACGTCGGCGTTGAGGCTCAGTTGACGGGTCAAGTCGCCCAGACTGCCCTTGAGTGCCCCAGTGTCGATGCTGACCGGACGCAGGGCGTCATCGATGCCATCACCTACTCCGTCCCGTAATTGCTCCAGACGCGCACTCAGTGCCTCGGCGCTTTCCATCGTCCAGAGCTTCACGTAGATCAGCTTGTCATCGAGATCTGCCAGCGCCGGGGTGAAGTGCCCGCTCAACAGCATGGCCCGCACCTTGCCCTCAGCCGGATTGCGGAATTTTTCGTTGAGCCTGGCGATATAGCGCTCTGTCCCTTCGTAGAGCGTTTCATTGAGCAGCGTGAGGTATTCACCCACCTTGAGCGCGACCGTGACCTGAGTGACCTCCACTCCGGAAAAACGCAGCCAGGCCTCCCGATGCAGGTGCCCCACCAGCGCCCTGGTGTGCTCGGAAATGTGCTTGCCGAGAACATTGCTGGCGGTACCAGCGCCGCCAAGCAACTGGCCAACGGCCGTTCGCACGGAATCCTTCATGAAATCCGTGCCTTTCTGGGTCGTGATCAGGGTCTTGATGCCGTGATAGATCCGCGTCCGCTCGTCGTCGCTCAGCGTGGAGCGCAGCTGTTCGAGAATACCCGGGTCCTTGGCATGCAAGGCCTGATGGAGCAGGCTGTTCTGGTCCTCCAGTTGCTGCTTCCAGAGCTGCTGGGTGGCCTCCAGCTTTTCTTCGTCGATCAACCCGGTCGGCCCACCGGCAAGGCACTGACCGATCACGCAGATGAACGCCATGACGGATTCGTTGTTCTGATCGTGGTAGTCAAAGCGGTTGGCCAGCTTGAAAGCCGGGCTCTCGAAGTGAATGGCATATTGCTCGCCAGCGTCGTCGATGATCCGTTGCCAGGCAGCGAGGTTCTTGTCGAAGTTGCGCTGGAAGTCCGAACGGGCCTTTTCGTCGTAGCGCTCGTCAAGACGCTCGCGGGCATCGGCTTGCTTTTCCGGGATCCTTCTGGCTTTCTCGTCTTCGAGATCGGGGACTTGCATTGGCGCCATATGGACAGGTGGCGTGCTGTTGAGCCGTTTGATGTTTTCGATTTCGTTCTCGGCATCCTCGATTGCCAGCCTTTTCGCCCGCTCCGCCTGGAACGCCTGGATCCCCAGCAACGCCTGCGACGTCAAATGCTCGAAACTCCGCTGCGGCTCCGCACGCCACTCCAGCATCTGCTGGTAGCGCACCATCCGCTGGGCATTGCACTCCTGCACCATCCCAATCGGGTCAGGCAGCACCAGGGCCAGGACTCCATTGGTCAGCTTCTCGCGCTGGATCACCGCGCGCACATGGTTCCTCAAGGCGTTCAGGCGGTGAGTGCGCCCGTAGAAGCCATGCACGCTGTAGAAGTCGCCGGCCATGGGCTGGGCGTACTCCAGGACCTTCTCCATCTGCAGTTCATGTTCGGTCATCGCCAGGCCGATGCTGGCGGGGTCTTCGCGGGCGGTCTTGAGGTCGAGCTTGTAGAAACGCTCCTCCAGGTTCATGCCATCGACCATACCGCCGCGCCGGTAGCGATCGAGCACCTGCTTCGGCCACGGATCGTTGGCGATGGCCAGCCAGGCGGTGGCGTACTTCTTCGTGTCGAAGTTGATGAAAGACGCGGGGATGTCATGGTTCTGCTTTACGCAGGCCATGGTCAGGGGCAGCGGTTCCTCGCGGGAGGTCTGGTACGGCGGTACCTGGCGCAGCGCCGCTTCGGGGGTGATCTGGTAGGCCTGCCATTCCTTCTTGTCGAGCAGGACGTAGAGAAAGCCCCGGCGCAGGATGCGCGGCTGGTTGGCCCGCAGGGGCACGGCCTTGGCGTCGGAGCCTTGGGTCAGGGGTAGCGCCTGGGTGTTCCAGGGCTCCGGGGCATAGGCGGCGCGCAGGGGCAGGATGGGCAGGCCGACACGCTCGCAGGCCCGGCAGGTACGCACGGGAATGGGCATGGCCTCGCGGCTGGCGATGAGAAGATCGTTGCTCATGAGTAACCCTTTGCTGGAGGCAGGTCGACGACGATGCGTTTCCAGTTCGCATCGCTATAGGTGGCGAAGTGGCTTTCCAGATCGAGGCGGCCAGCCCGAGCCTGGGCGATGGCCTCCTGGATATCCGGGTGCCTCGGTAGCTCAGGATGCAGAAGGACCCGACGCAGGCTGAGGGCGATGAGGTCGGCGCTGCTCCTGAGCCCAAGCCGGCGGGCATCGCGAACCAGGCGGAAGGCATGCCCGCAAGCCTGCTTCGGCAGGATGCCGGGGCCGTTCCAGCGCCTGGGGGCAAAGCCGAGGTCGAATGTCAGGGCATGCCGCCAGATGCCGAGAAACGCATTCACTTCAGGCGCCAGTTGCAGGGCTTCCCTGGCCGATGCGGGAATTCTCTGCTCCGGGGGATAGCCGGTGCTTTTCAGTAACGCGTAGCCGCCCCAACTGGCCGGCAGCAGCCAGGCGCGGATCGGCGCGAGCAAGTCGCCTGCGTGATCCATCGAGTTGAACAGCAGTTCCAGCCTCAACGGCTCGAACCAGGGTGACGGGACGTCGGCCTCGTCGGCGGTGGTGTCGCAGCGGGCCACGATATGGGACGCGATGACCGCCGGAGGCTGCTGACTGATCAGCCAGCCGCAGATGTAGCGCTCGTTGTAGGTGGCGTCCCAATCGGCATAGTCGGCGCTGAGTTCGAGATAACGTTTCAACACACCCTCGCCCGGTACCGCCAGCTGAATCAGCGCCGGGCACCGCTCGGGGCTATGGGCAAGGTCCGGGCGCAGGACGCGGGTGATGGCCGCCGCCCCCAGCGACTCGGTCAGCGATGTCACGCTGAGCGGATGACTCAGCGCACATTCGGCCTGACCGTCTACCAGCAGGTAGAAGTAGTCCTCCAGCTTGCGGATGTGCTTGCTGAAATGGAGGAGGGTTTCCCTGCTCGTTACTTCGTTTCCATGCATTTGCCGCCCTCCTCGTTCACGGTACTGCCGGTCAGCGTCAGACTGTTGCCGGCGCCTCCCGTCGACTTGCGCATCGGGCCGTTGAGCGTCAGCGCGATGCCATCCAGGGTGATGCCCGCCGCATCGATGCGCAGCGTTCCACCGGCCCCCTTGAGGACCACGGCTTCGGAGGAATGGATTTCGAATACCTTGGTGTGCTGCGTGATGCGCTGGCCGGCCTGCAACAGCACGTCCTGCTGCACTTGCTGCAGCAAGTTTCCGCCGATTTCCACCCGGTGGTTGGCGACCGTCCTGTCGTCGCGGTTGTTGCCAACCTGCTCGGTGCGGTCCCCAGCCGTGGTGATGCTGTGGTTGCCGCCGATGATCAGGTCATCGTGCTCGCCGATCTCATGCCGCCGGTGCTGCCCGATCAGCACCTGCTCGTCATTGCCCACGGTGTCGCTGCGGTTGTGGCCGACAGTGAGGGTCTCGTCGTTATCCACCTGCTCGCTGCGGTCATGCCCGACGTGGGTGGTTTCGTCGTTCTTGACGACGTTGTTCTGATCCCTCTGCGCATGGATGAACACCTCCTCCAGCCCGGCCTCATCCTCGAAGCGCAACTCGTTGAAGCCGTCGCCCTTGTGGGTCTGACTCTTGATGGTCATGCGCGTCTTGTTTGCGGGCAGTTCGTAGGGCGGACGCTGTAGCGCCGTGTAACACCTGCCCGTGATTATTGGCTGGTCAGGGTCCGAGTTCTGGTAGCTGACAATGACGCCCTGGCCGATGCGCGGGATCGCCATATGCCCCCACAGCGCCCCGGCGATGTTCTGTGAAACCTGAATCCAGCAGGAGCTGGGTTCGTTTTCCTTGGTTTGGCGGTCCCAGGGGAAATGAACCTTCACCCGACCGTATTCATCGCAGTAGATTTCCTCGCCCGGTGGCCCGACCACCGTGGCCATCTGCGGGCCGTCGATGCGGGGTTTGGGCAACGGCTCGGGGCGCCATTCGGCATTGTCCCGCACCAGCGTGGCGATGCAGTTGTAGTGGGTGCCGCGGTCGGCCCCGGCACTTTCCTCGGCCTGGCTGACGTACTGCTTGCCATGGTGCTCCAGGTGCACCGGGCGCCAGCCGCAGTTCATGTCGTCACGGGGGTGGCCGATCAGGTCGAAGTACAGGCCGGGGACCAGCCGGGCATCGTCGCCCTCGGCAATGACCTGGCAGGCGTCACCGCGCAGGCCGAGCAGGCGACTGCGGCTGAAGGCCTTACCGGTCTTGTCTCCCCGGTAGCGACCGGGGTAGTCGTAGCGCTCGTAACTGTCCGCCTGGTGCTCGAGGTCCGTGGCCCTGTACTTGCTCTCTTCAGTGAATTTCGGGTTCTTGAAGCTGTAGTCGCGCTGGACCTGCTGGGCGCTGCGCACGTTTTCGCTGTAGGTGAAGCGGTGTAGCGCCGGGCCCGGGCGGTCCGCGCCGGGCTTGGGGTTGTATTCCACCGGCGGGCCGGCCTGCTTGCCGAAGATCAACGGGAAGTCGCAGTGGACCAGGCGACAGCCTTCCTCGCTGTGCACGAAACCGTAGAAAAAGCACTCTTCGCGCATGATGCGCTCGACGAAGTGATAGTCGGTTTCGCCGGCCTGCACGCAGTACTCGCGGACATAGCGGTCCTTGGCGGCGCGCAGTTCGTAGTCGAGGTGGAGGGCGTGCTTCTTCAGCATCACCTTGGCGATATCGGGCACGCTGAGGATCTGGAAAATGCGCCAGTCCGAGCACAGGCGCAGGCGGGCCAGGCGAGGTTCGACGACCGCGCGGTAGCGAGTGCGGCGAAAGCCGGTCTCGCCCTGCTGGAAGGTGCTGACCGAGCCGTGGACGTAGCGCACTGGCTGGTCGCCCTGCCAGATCGTGAACAGCGCGGGACGGTCGAGAATCTTGCCGAATTCGACGGCGGGATCGGTGCTGCTCAGGTCGACTTCGAGGCGAAAGGTTTCGGAAAGACCTTCGCTGAGATGGAATTCGACGACCTCGAATACACCGGTTGCTGCGGTGAAGGTGAAGCGCAGATCGGACTGGACGACCATGGAGGATTTCCTGGGGAACGAGTTCCCTGGAGATCCTCCATGTCAGCCAACAGACGGGATATAGGAAAAATCCTGTGAGAAGGTGTGAAACGTCCGTTCGTGCTCAGTCAGCTACCGCTACCGCCTCAAAGGCATTGGCCCGACGCGACAACAGCACCAGCACGAAAGCCCCCACCGCCATGAACCACGGCAACGCATGCCCACTCAGCCATTGGCTCCCCGCCCCCGCCGCCAGCGGCCCGATCAGGCAGCCGATCCCCCACAACTGCGCCACATGGGCGTTGGCCCGCACCAGCGCATCATCGCGATAACGCTCGCCGATCAGGATCAGCGACAGGGTGAACAACCCGCCGGCACTGGCGCCGAACAGCACCCACAGCGGCCAGATCAGCTGGGTTTGCAGGAGCAGCGGGATCATCAGGCTGGATACCGCCAGCGTCACCGCACACCCAGTGAACAGCGTGCGCCGGGACATGCGGTCGGCCAGGGCACCGATCGGCAATTGCAGTACGGCATCCCCCACCACCACGGTACTGACCATGAACAGCGCCACTTCCGCACTGAAGCCCTGTTGCAGGCAGTACACCGGCAGCAAGGTCAGGATCATTGCCTCGAACGCGGCGAACAGGGCGATGGCCCACGCAATCACCGGCAGTTTCCGACAGAAGCCAAACAGGTCGAAGAAGGTCACGCTGGCCGCCTCGGTGCTCGGCGCACCACCGCGACCGAACAGCAGCAGCGGCGAGACTATCAGCAGGCCGACGCCGATCCAGAAGCCGAGGTCGTCAGCCGAACCCACCACGCCCAGCAACAAAGGCCCGGCCAGTTGGCTCAGGGCATAGCTGCTGCCATACAGCGCCACCAGACGCCCGCGCCACTCCTCCACCACCAACTGGTTGATCCAGCTTTCGCCGAGGATGAAGACAATGGTCAGGACCACGCCGATCAGCAGGCGCAGCACCAGCCAGACCGGGTAGCTGGGCAGCAGCGCCAGCGCCCCGATGGACAGCGCGCCGGCCCACAGGCACATGCGCATCAGGCCTGGCGTGCCGAAGCGCGCGGCCAGGCGGCTGGCGAGGCTCGCCCCGAGCAATACGCCAATCGCCGGCATCGCCGCCATCACGCCGATGGCGAAGCTGCCGTAGCCCCAGCCTTCCAGGCGCAGGGACACCAGCGGCATGCTGACGCCCAGGGCCAGGCCGACGCTGAGGACGGCGGCCAGGACGGCGAAGTAGGTACCCCAACGCATTGCATGCTCCTTGAAGAAGAATGGGGCCGCTTTGCGGCCCTTCGCGAGCTTGCTCGCGAAGGGCTGCAAGGCAGCCCCAATGGCATTACCCGATCCGGATTACAGCTTGATCCAGGTAGCCTTCAGCTCGGTGTACTTGTCCAGCGCGTGCAGCGACTTGTCGCGGCCGTTGCCCGACTGCTTGAAGCCACCGAACGGCGCGGTCATGTCGCCACCGTCGTACTGGTTGACCCAGACGCTGCCGGCACGCAGGGCCTTGGCGGTGCGGTGGGCCTTGCTGATATCCGCGGTCCACACGCCGGCGGCCAGGCCGTACGGGGTGTCGTTGGCGATGGCGATGGCTTCCTCGACGGTGTCGAAGGTGATCACCGACAGCACAGGGCCGAAGATTTCTTCCTTGGCGATGCGCATGGCGTTGTTCACGCCGTCGAAGATAGTCGGCTCGACATAGGTGCCGCCGGTCTCTTCAAGGATGCGCTTGCCGCCCACCAGCAGCTTGGCGCCGTCGGTGTGGGCGGACTCGATGTAGCCGAGCACGGTGTTCAGTTGCTGGGTGTCGACCAGGGCACCGACGGTGGTCGCCGGGTCCAGCGGGTTGCCCGGTTTCCAGGCCTTCAGGGCTTCCAGCACCATCGGCAGGAACTGGTCCTTGATCGAGCGCTCCACCAGCAGGCGGGAACCTGCGGTGCAGACTTCGCCCTGGTTGAAGGCGATGGCGCTGGCAGCGGCTTCGGCAGCGGCCTTCAGGTCAGGGGCGTCGGCGAAGACGATGTTCGGGCTCTTGCCGCCGGCTTCCAGCCACACGCGCTTCATGTTCGATTCGCCGGCGTAGACCATCAGTTGCTTGGCGATCTTGGTCGAACCGGTGAACACCAGGGTATCGACGTCCATGTGCAGGGCCAGGGCCTTGCCCACGGTGTGGCCGAAGCCTGGCAGGACGTTGAGCACGCCCGCCGGGATACCGGCGTCCAGCGCCAGCTGGGCGATGCGGATGGCGGTCAGCGGAGATTTTTCGGACGGCTTGAGGATCACCGAGTTACCGGTGGCCAGGGCCGGGCCGAGTTTCCAGCAGGCCATCAGCAGCGGGAAGTTCCACGGCACGATGGCCGCGACCACGCCCACCGGCTCGCGGGTGACCAGGCCGAGCTGGTCGTGCGGGGTGGCGGCGACTTCGTCGTAGACCTTGTCGATGGCTTCGCCATTCCACGCCAGGGCGTTGGCCGCACCCGGGATGTCGATGGTCGACGAGTCGCCGATCGGCTTGCCCATGTCCAGGGTTTCCAGGAGGGCCAGTTCCTCGACATTCTGCTTGAGCAGGCCGGCGAAGCGGATCAGGGTGGCCTTGCGTTTGGCCGGGGCCATGCGCGACCAGACGCCGGAGTCGAAGGTGGCGCGGGCATTTTCCACGGCGCGCTGGGCGTCGGCTTCGTCGCAGCTGGCGATGTGCGCCAGGAGGCGGCCGTCGACCGGGCTGATGCATTCGAAAGTCTGGCCGGAAGCGGCCGCGGTGTATTCACCGTTGACGAAGGCGCGGCCTTCGATCTTCAGTTGCTGGGCACGCTGTTCCCAATCCGCACGCGTCAGGGTGGTCATAGCAAACTCCTCCTGTTGTTGATGTGCAGCGTCGCGCGAGAAGTCATCGACACTGTCAGAAATTTCCGCCGGAGCTGTCATCGCTCTACAGCATCCGACACCCTAAACTACTGGCACCGGGATTATCAATATATTTGACATTAAGCCTTCAAAAGCCTAGTGATGTTCATTTTATTTAACAACCAGGTGAGCCGCCCCATGAATATCCAGCAGATCGTCGACTTCGCCCAGGTCCTGACCGAAGCCGAACGCTACCGTCCCGCCGCCGAAAAGATCCTCAAGGGCGAGCCCGACCAGGCCGTCTACAACCACTACTCCAGCCCGTGCGGCCAGTTCGCCGCGGGTGTCTGGGAAGGCGCGGTCGGCCAGTGGACGGTCAACTACACCGAGCATGAATACTGCGAGATCGTCCAGGGCGTTTCGGTGCTGCGCGACGAACAGGGCGAAGCCAAGACCCTGCGCGCCGGTGATCGCTTCGTCATCCCGGCCGGTTTCAAGGGCACCTGGGAGGTGCTGGAGCCGTGCCGCAAGATCTACGTGATGTTCGAACAGAAGTAGTTATGTAGCACACCCGCAGCCGTATGCATTGAGAGCATGGCGTGGTCCATCCGGACATTCACCACAAGGAAGACCACCTCATGAACAATGACGAAGTACAAGTGATCCTGGCCAAGCTGATTGGCACCTCCTACACCGAGGCCGTGAAGGCGCAGATCCGCGAACTGACCGGCCGCGCCCGTGTCGTCGGTCCTACCGACATCTCGACCATGGATTACGACGAATCGCGGATTCATGTGGTCGCAGGCGGCAACGGTGTGATCAGCGGCTTCCGCTTCGGCTGACGACACCTGCTTCAGGACGCCCGGTGTGCGAGCACCGGGCGTTTTCATTTGCCCGCGAAAAAACGCAGGCAAAAAAAAACCCGTATCCAGAGATACGGGTTTTTTCGCAAGCCGGACCAATTACTTGATCTTGGCTTCCTTGTACATCACGTGCTTACGGACGACCGGATCGTATTTCTTGATCTCGATCTTGTCCGGAGTGGTGCGCTTGTTCTTGTCGGTGGTGTAGAAGTGGCCAGTACCGGCGCTCGACACCAAACGGATCAGTTCACGCATGACGTTCTCCCTTAGACCTTGATGCCGTTACGGCGAATGTCGACCAGAACGGCGTCGATGCCGCGCTTGTCGATGATACGCATGCCCTTGGCGGAAACGCGCAGACGCACGAAACGCTTCTCGGACTCGACCCAGAAGCGATGGTGCTGCAGGTTCGGCAGGAAACGACGACGGGTTTTGTTGTTTGCGTGGGAAATGTTGTTCCCGGTTACTGGACCCTTACCAGTAACTTGACAGACTCTCGACATGCCTCAGCCCTCTAAAACCACATGCCCAACCCGGCATGGGTTGGCCGCTTAATCTCTCAGTCTTTGGCGCCAGGCGCCTTGATTCTTCGAGGTCTTACCGGCTACACCCAAGGGTGCTGCACACCGGGCCCCTAGAAAAGAGCGCTGCTTTATACCAGAAACACCGGAGCACAACAACACCGGATGCGATCGAAAACCCTGGCCCGACGCCCCGCACGGCGTGGCAAACGGGCTGCGGCGCTTATTACCGCTCGTCGCGCAATTCGTTGAAAAAGGTGTTGGCGATTTGTAATCCGGGGCACTAGGGTAGGACATTTCCAGACTGCACTGGCAGATGGGTCGTCGTTCAGCCAAGGAGTCCTCATGCGTCGCGCCGTTCTTCCCCTGTTGTTCACCACCCTGCTCGGCCCCGCCCTGGCCCAGGCCGCCGCGCTCAGCGTGTGCACCGAGGCAAGCCCCGAAGGCTTCGACGTGGTCCAGTACAACTCGCTGACCACCACCAACGCCTCGGCCGACGTGCTGATGAACCGCCTGGTGGAATTCGATGCGAAGGCCGGCAAGGTGGTACCGAGCCTGGCGCAAAGCTGGACGGTGTCCGATGACGGCCTGGTCTACACCTTCAAGCTGCACCCGGACGTGAAGTTCCACACTACGCCGTACTTCAAGCCGAGCCGCACCCTGAACGCCGATGACGTGCTGTTCAGCTTCCAGCGCATGCTCTACCCGGCCCACTCCTGGCACAAGATCGCCCAGAGCGGCTTCCCCCATGCGCAGTCGCTGCAACTGCCCGACCTCATCAAGCAGATCGATGCCCCGGACCCGCTGAGCGTGCGCTTTACCCTGAGCCACCCGGACGCGACCTTCCTCGCCACCCTGAGCATGGGCTTCGCGTCGATCTACCCGGCGGAATACGCCGACCAGCTGCTCAAGGCCGGTACGCCGGAGAAGCTCAACAGCCAGCCGATCGGCACCGGGCCGTTCGTCTTCAACCGCTTCCAGAAGGACGCGGTGATCCGCTACCGGGCCAACCCGGATTACTTCAAGGGCAAGCCGGCAGTCGACCCGCTGATCTTCGCCATCACCCCGGACGCCAACGTGCGCCTGCAGAAGCTGCGGCGCAACGAGTGCCAGATCGCCCTGTCGCCCAAGCCGCTGGATATCGCGGCAGCCAGCGAGGACAGCAGCCTGAAAGTGGAGAAGACCGAAGCCTTCATGACCGCTTTCGTCGCCATCAACAGCCAGCATCCGCCGCTGGACAAGCCGGAAGTGCGCCAGGCGATCAACCTCGCGTTCGACAAGGACAGCTACCTCAAGGCCGTATTCGAAGGCACCGCGGTGGCCGCCAACGGAGCGTTCCCGCCAAACACCTGGAGCTATGACAAGTCGCTGCCGGGCTACCCGACCGACCCGGCCAAGGCCCAGGAGCTGCTGAAGAAGGCCGGCCTGCCGGACGGCTTCAGCACCACCATCTGGACCCGCCCCTCCGGCAGCCTGCTCAACCCCAACCCGAGCCTCGGCGCCCAGTTGCTGCAGGCGGACCTGGCCAAGGTCGGGATCAAGGCAGAAATTCGCGTGATCGAGTGGGGCGAGCTGATCCGCCGGGCCAAGGCCGGCGAGCATGACCTGCTGTTCATGGGCTGGGCCGGCGACAACGGCGACCCGGACAACTTCCTCAGCCCGCAATTCTCGTGCGCGGCGGTGACTTCCGGGACCAACTTCGCCCGCTATTGCGACCCGCGCCTGGACCAGTTGATCAGCGCCGGCAAGACCACCAACGACCAGAGCGTGCGCAGCCGCCTGTACCAGCAGGCCCAGGCGCAGATCCAACAGCAGGCGCTGTGGCTGCCGCTGGCGCATCCGACTGCGGCGGTGTTGCTGCGCGAGGGTGTCGAGGGATACCAGGTGAACCCGTTCGGGCGTCAGGACTTTGCCGGCGTGAAAGTGGAACGCTGAACCACTGTCGCGCAGAGAGGCAATCCGAGAGCTCGACGCGGACCTGCCACCTCAGGACGACGCACTGAAGAAGCACCCCCGCTCACGCATCGACAGCGGCTCTCCGTCACCAACGATGAAGTGATCGAGGATGCGCACGTCGATCGTCTCCAGCGCATCCATCAGCCGATGGGTAAGCCGGATATCGGCCTGGCTCGGCTCAGGATTGCCGGAGGGGTGGTTGTGACAGAGGATCAGCGCCGCAGCATTGTGCGCCAGGGTCCGCTTCACCACCTGCCGCGGGTACACCGCGGCGCTGTCGATGGAGCCGCGAAAGAGGATCTCGAACACCAGCGGCCGGTGCTTGGTATCGAGGAACAGGCAGCCGAACACCTCGTCCGCCTCATGGCGCAATTGCGCTTTCAGATAGGTACGCACCGCCGCCGGGCTTTCCAGGGCTGAATCGCGCTTCATGGATTCGCCCAGGTGCCGCCGGGCCATCTCCATCACCGCCTGCAACTGCGCGAACTTCGCCGCCCCCAGCCCCGGCTCGGTACTGAAACTGCGGCAGTCGGTTTCCAGCAACCCGCGCAAACCGCCAAAGCGTCCCAACACATCCCTGGCCAGGTCCACCGCACTCTTCCCCCGCACCCCGACCCGCAGGAAAATCGCCAGCAATTCGGCATCCGACAGGCTCGCCGCTCCCTGCGCCAACAGCTTCTCCCGAGGTCGTTCCGCCGCGGGCCAATCCCTGATACTCATGACCAAATCCCTCTGTCCGTACGTGACTGCTACCGGTTTGAGCCCTGTGCTATCTTAGCCGCCACTTTTTTGCGCAACGCCCGGCCTGGGGAGGCGTCGGCGTTGCGTGCAAACCTCCATCAGAAAAAGGCAGGCCTATGCAGCGGCTGTATCGGAAACGCATCGTCCTCGGCGTCGGCGGCGGCATTGCCGCCTACAAGAGCGCCGAGCTGGTTCGCCGACTTCTGGAACACGGCGCCCAGGTGCGCGTCGTCATGACCCGCGGCGGCGCTGAATTCATCACCCCGCTGACCATGCAGGCGCTCTCCGGGCACCCCGTGCACATGGACCTATTGGATCCCGCTGCCGAAGCGGCGATGGGCCATATCGAACTGGCCAAGTGGGCCGACCTGGTGCTGATCGCTCCCGCCACCGCCGACCTGATCGCACGCCTGGCCCAGGGCGTCGCCGACGACCTGCTGACCACCCTGGTGCTCGCCACCGATGCCACGGTCGCCGTGGCCCCGGCGATGAACCAGGCCATGTGGCGCGACCCGGCCACCCAGGCCAACCTGGAAACCCTGCAGAACCGCTCGATCCAGGTCTTCGGCCCGGCTTCGGGCAGCCAGGCCTGCGGCGACGTCGGCCTTGGCCGCATGCTCGAAGCCAACGACCTGGCCTGGCTCGCCGCCGAATGCTTCAAGCGCGAGTCGCTGACCGGCAAGCACGTGCTGATCACCGCCGGCCCGACCCAGGAAAACATCGACCCGGTGCGCTACATCACCAACCACAGCTCCGGGAAAATGGGCTTCGCCCTGGCCGAAGCCGCGGTGGAAGCCGGCGCACGGGTAACCCTGGTCACCGGCCCGGTGCACCTGCCGACCCCGGACCGGGTCACGCGCATCGACGTGGTCAGCGCCCGCGACATGCTCGCGGCCTGCGAAGCGGCCATGCCCTGCGACCTGTTCATTGCCTCGGCTGCGGTCGCGGACTACCGCCCGGAAGTCGTCGCCCCGCAAAAGCTCAAGAAAGACCCTACAACCGGTGACGGCCTGCTGCTGCAGATGGTGCGCAACCCCGACATTCTCGCCACCCTCGCCACCCGACCGGACCGCCCGTTCAGCGTCGGCTTCGCCGCCGAAACCGAACACCTGCTCGACTACGCCGCACGCAAGCTCAAGGACAAGAACCTCGACCTGATCGTCGCCAATGACGTGGCCAACCCCAGCATTGGCTTCAACAGCGAGGAAAACGCCTGCAGCGTGATCGACCGCCAGCTCAAAGAAACCCTGTTCGCGCAGACCAGCAAGGGCAAGATCGCCCGCCAGCTGGTCGCCTTCATCGCCGAACGCCTCAACCAGGTCTGATTCAATGCACGCTCTCCAAGCCAAGATTCTCGATCCACGCATCGGTGCCGAATTCCCGCTGCCGCAATACGCCACCCCGGGCTCGGCCGGTCTCGACCTGCGCGCCATGCTCAAGGAAGACACCGTCCTCGAACCGGGCCAGACCCTGCTGATCCCCACCGGCCTGTCGATCTACATCGGCGATCCGGGCCTGGCGGCGATGATCCTGCCGCGCTCGGGCCTGGGCCACAAACACGGCATCGTCCTCGGCAACCTGGTCGGCCTGATCGACTCGGACTACCAGGGCGAGCTGATGGTGTCCTGCTGGAACCGCGGCAACACTGCCTTCACCATCGCCGTCGGCGAGCGCATTGCGCAGCTGGTCCTGGTCCCGGTGGTACAGGCCCATTTCGACATCGTCGAGACCTTCGACGAGACCCAGCGCGGCGCCGGCGGCTTCGGGCATTCCGGCACCAATTGATCCACCGATCGTCCCTGGCGTCCTGCCAGGGGCGAACTCTCCGGCAGAAAGGCCGTCCAAGCGTTCCATACGCCCGCAAGCCTTCGAGACTGGAGTCCCGTGATGAACGATATGGCCCAACTGATCCCCGCACTGCCTGACAGCATCTTCCGCGCCTACGATATCCGTGGCGTGGTGGGTGACACACTGCACGCCGAGACGGCCTACTGGATCGGCCGCGCCATCGGCGCGCAGAGCCTGGCCCAGGGCGAACCGAACGTCTCGGTCGGCCGCGACGGCCGCCTGTCCGGCCCGATGCTGGTGGAACAGCTGATCAAGGGCCTGGCGGACGCCGGTTGCCAGGTCAGCGATGTCGGCCTGGTGCCGACCCCCGCGCTGTACTACGCGGCCAACGTGCTGGCCGGCAAGTCCGGGGTGATGCTCACCGGCAGCCACAACCCGTCGAACTACAACGGCTTCAAGATCGTCATCGCCGGCGACACCCTCGCCAACGAGCAGATCCAGGCCCTGCTGACCCGCATCAAGACCGAAGACCTGCCCCGCGGTGCGGGCAAGGTGGAGAAGGTCGATATCCTCCCGCGCTATCACCAGCAGATCGTCGGCGACGTCAAGCTCGCCCGCCGCCTCAAGGTGGTGGTGGACTGCGGCAACGGCGCCGCCGGCGTCAATGCCCCGCAACTGCTGGCCGCGCTGGACTGCGAGGTCATCCCGCTGTTCTGCGAGGTGGACGGCAACTTCCCCAACCACCACCCGGACCCGGGCAAGCCGGAAAACCTCGTCGACCTGATCGCCAAGGTCAAGGAAACCGGGGCCGACCTGGGCCTGGCCTTCGACGGCGACGGTGACCGCGTCGGCGTGGTGACCAACACCGGCACCATCGTCTACCCCGACCGCCTGCTGATGCTCTTCGCCCAGGACGTGCTGGAGCGCAATCCGGGCGCCGAGATCATCTTCGACGTCAAGTGCACCCGCCGCCTGACCCCGCTGATCGCCGAGCACGGCGGCACCTCGCGGATGTGGAAGACCGGGCATTCGCTGATCAAGAAGAAGATGAAGGAAACCGGCGCCCTGCTGGCCGGCGAGATGAGCGGGCACATCTTCATCAAGGAACGCTGGTTCGGTTTCGACGACGGCATCTACAGCGCCGCGCGCCTGCTGGAGATCCTCAGCAAGGCGTCGGTGGACGCCGAAACCCTGTTCGCCGGCTTCCCGAATGATATTTCCACGCCGGAAATCAACATTGATGTGACCGACGAGGGTAAATTCAGCATCATTGATGCACTGCAACGCGACGCCGACTGGGGCGCGGCCGACCTCACCACCATCGACGGTGTGCGAGTCGACTATCCCCACGGCTGGGGCCTGGTCCGCGCCTCCAACACCACACCGGTGCTGGTGCTGCGCTTCGAGGCCGACAATGAAGCCGAACTGCAGCGAATCAAGGCTATATTCCATGCGCAGCTCAAGCGCGTAGCCCCCGACCTGCAACTACCGTTCTGACCGAACCACTTGTTCCAACTGGAGCCCTGCATGACCCTCGATCGCGATGCCGCTACCCATGTCGCCAAGGTACTGTCCGAAGCGCTGCCTTATATCCGACGCTTTGTCGGCAAGACCCTGGTGATCAAGTACGGCGGCAACGCGATGGAGAGCGAGGAGCTGAAGACCGGCTTCGCTCGCGACGTGGTGCTGATGAAGGCGGTCGGCATCAACCCGGTGGTGGTGCACGGCGGTGGCCCGCAGATCGGTGACCTGCTCAATCGCCTGTCGATCGAGAGCCGTTTCGTCGATGGCATGCGTGTTACCGACTCGGCGACCATGGACGTGGTGGAGATGGTCCTCGGCGGCCAGGTGAACAAGGACATCGTCAACCTGATCAACCGTCATGGCGGCAGCGCCATCGGCCTGACCGGCAAGGACGCCGAGCTGATCCGCGCGAAGAAGCTCACCGTCACCCGCCAGACCCCGGAGATGACCACCCCGGAAATCATCGACATCGGCCACGTCGGCGAAGTCGTCGGGGTAAACACCGACCTGCTGAACATGCTGGTGAAGGGCGACTTCATCCCGGTCATCGCGCCGATTGGCGTGGGCCCGAACGGTGAGTCCTACAACATCAACGCCGACCTGGTCGCCGGCAAGGTCGCCGAGGCGCTGAAGGCCGAGAAGCTGATGCTGCTGACCAACATCGCCGGCCTGATGGACAAGCAAGGCACCGTGCTGACCGGCCTGAGCACCGAGCAGGTCGACGGCCTGATCGCCGACGGCACCATCTACGGCGGCATGCTGCCGAAGATCCGCTGCGCGCTGGAAGCGGTCCAGGGCGGCGTGCACAGCTCGCACATCATCGATGGTCGCGTACCGAACGCCGTGCTGCTGGAAATCTTCACCGACAGCGGCGTCGGCACCCTGATCACCAACCGCAAGCCGCGCCAGTAACTTTTCCGGCAGGCAAAGAAAAAGGCGACCGATCGGTCGCCTTTTTCATTTTTCGCGCCTGGCTCAGATGCCGTACTGCGCGCGGTAGGCTTCCACCGCCGGCAGGTGCTGCTTGAGCTGCGGGTCGTCGGCGAGGAATTCGAGGACCTGGGTCAGCGAGACGATGCTGACCACCGGAATGCCGAAGTCGCGTTCCACTTCCTGGATCGCCGACAGCTCACCATTGCCGCGCTCTTCGCGGTTCAGCGCGATCAGCACGCCAGCGGCGCGGGCTTCCTGGGCCTTGATGATCTGCATGACTTCGCGGATTGCGGTGCCGGCGGTGATCACGTCGTCGATGATCAGCACGTCACCGGCCAGCGGTGCGCCGACCAGGCTGCCGCCTTCGCCGTGGTCCTTGGCTTCCTTGCGGTTGAAGCACCATGGCACGTCGAGCTGGTGTTGCTCGGCCAGTTGCACCGCGGTCGCCGCCGCCAGGGGAATGCCCTTGTAGGCCGGGCCGAAGAGCACGTCGAAGGGAATCTTGCTGTCGACGATGGCCGCCGCGTAGCAACGCCCGAGCTGGGCCAGGGCCGAGCCGCTGTTGAACAGGCCGGCATTGAAGAAATAGGGGCTGGTACGACCCGACTTGAGGGTGAACTCACCGAAGCGCAGAACCCCGCGATCGATGGCAAAACGGATGAATTCGCGCTGATACGGCTGCATGAGGAGTCCCGGATACCACGGATTTAGCTAATTGAGTACAGCTCGGGTATCATACACGCACGAGATTTTTGGGGCCATTTATGCGGATCATCAGTGTGAACGTGAATGGCATTCAGGCTGCGGTCGAGCGAGGATTGCTCAGCTGGCTGCAAGCCCAGAATGCCGACGTCATCTGCCTTCAGGATACCCGCGCCTCGGCCTTTGAACTCGATGACCCGGCTTTTCAGCTAGATGGCTACTTCCTTTATGCCTGCGACGCAGAAGTACCCGCCCAAGGCGGCGTGGCGCTTTATTCGCGGTTGCAGCCCAAGGCAGTCATCAGCGGCCTGGGCTTCGAGACAGCCGACCGCTACGGGCGTTACCTGCAGGCCGACTTCGACAAAGTCAGTATTGCCACCTTGCTCCTGCCTTCCGGGCAGAACGGCGACGAAGACCTGAACCAGAAGTTCAAGTTGATGGACGACTTCGCCAAGTACCTGGACAAGCAGCGGCGCAAACGCCGTGAATACATCTACTGCGGCTCGCTCTACGTGGCGCAGCAGAAGCTCGACATCAAGAACTGGCGCGACAGCCAGCAGTCGCCGGGCTTCCTCGCCCCCGAGCGCGCCTGGATGGACGAGATCGTCGGCAACATGGGCTACGTCGACGCCCTGCGCGAAGTCAGCCGTGAAGGCGACCAGTACAGCTGGTGGCCAGACAACGAACAGGCCGAGATGCTCAACCTGGGCTATCGGTTCGACTACCAGTTGCTGACTCCAGGCCTGCGTCGCTTCGTGCGCAGCGCACGCCTGCCACGCCAGCCGCGCTTCTCGCAGCATGCGCCGCTGATCGTGGATTACGACTGGACGCTGACGATCTGATCACCAGATGCAAAAAAGCCGACCTCATGGGGTCGGCTTTTTTGTGGGCCCTGACTCGGACCCTGTGGGAGCTGGCTTGCCAGCGATTGCTGTAGTGAATTCACCATAGCTATCGCTGGCAAGCCAGCTCCCACAGGGTTATCCGCTGAATCAGTCGGCCAGTGCAGCCTTCTGCAGCTCGAACAGGTCGGCCATGCCTTTCTGTGCGATGGCCAGCATGGCGTTCAGCTCTTCCGGCTGGAAAGGCGCGCCTTCGGCGGTGCCCTGGACTTCGATGAAGCCGCCGGCACTGGTCATGACCACGTTCAGGTCGGTCTCGGCGGCGGAGTCTTCCAGGTAGTCCAGGTCGAGGACCGCTTCGCCTTTGTACATGCCCACGGAGACCGCGGCGATCATGTGCTTGAGCGGATCACCGCCCTTGAGGCCACCACGCTTCTTGACCACGCGCAGGGCGTCGACCAGGGCGACCATGGCGCCGGTGATGGACGCGGTGCGGGTGCCGCCGTCGGCCTGGATCACGTCGCAGTCGACGTACAGGGTGATGTCACCCAGCTTGCTCATGTCCAGCGCGGCGCGCAGCGAACGGCCGATCAGGCGCTGGATCTCCAGGGTGCGGCCGCCCTGCTTGCCACGGCTGGCTTCGCGCTGGTTACGCTCGCCGGTGGAGCGCGGCAGCATGCCGTACTCGGCGGTCAGCCAGCCCTGGCCCTGGCCTTTCAGGAAGCGCGGGACGCCATTCTCGACACTGACCGTGCAGACGACCTTGGTGTCGCCGAACTCGACCAGTACCGACCCTTCGGCGTGCTTGGTGTAGTTGCGGGTGATGCGGATCGAGCGGAGCTGATCGGCGGCGCGACCACTTGGACGTTTCATAAGGGATACCTGTACTGGGGGTTCGAACTGCCGAGCATTATAGAGCCACAGGGCCGGGGAGGACATGCCTGAAGCTGTATTGGCTGTACCGGCCTCATCGCTGGCAAGCCAGCGATGAGGCCCGGAAGAACAGCACAAAGCCCCCGGTCGGTATTCACCCTATCCTTCCACACCGGTTTGTAACATCAGTGGATGGGACCGGACTGCGCACTGCGCTACAATCCTGCGCCTTTGCAGCCTGTCGGCTTTCACCTTCATCTATCTGCGAGGTACTTCCCATGGTGCACAGCATGACCGCCTTCGCTCGTGTCGAACGAGCCGGGACCCAGGGCACCCTCATATGGGAATTGCGCTCGGTCAACCACCGCTACCTCGAACCGCACCTGCGCCTGCCCGAAGCCTTCCGCGACCTCGAAGGCGCGGTCCGCGAAGCGCTGCGCCAGGGCCTGTCCCGCGGCAAGGTCGAATGCACCCTGCGCTTCACCGAGGAAAACGCCAGCAAGTCGCTGCAGGTCGACCAGGACCGCGCCCGCCAGCTGGTGGAAGCCGCCGAGACCGTGGCCGCCCTGATCAAGAACCCTGCGCCGCTGAACCCGCTGACCGTGCTGTCCTGGCCCGGCGTGCTGGTGGCCGATGCCGCCGACCCGCAGGCGCTGAACCAGGAAGCCCTGAACCTGTTCGAAAACGCCCTCGACGAGTTGAAGAGCGGCCGCAACCGCGAAGGCGCCGAGCTGGCCCGCCTGATCAACGAGCGCCTGGACAGCATGAGCCAGGAAGTCACCACCCTGCGCGCCCTGGTTCCGCAGATGCTGGCCGCGCAGCGGCAGAAGATCCTCGACCGCTTCACCGACATGCAGGCCGAACTCGACCCGCAGCGCCTGGAGCAGGAAATGGTCCTGCTGGCGCAGAAGAGCGATGTCGCCGAAGAACTCGACCGCCTCAGCACTCACGTCACCGAGGTGCGCCGCGTGCTCAAGTCCGGCGGTGCAGCGGGCCGGCGCCTGGACTTCCTGATGCAGGAACTCAACCGCGAAGCCAACACCCTCGGCTCCAAAGCCTTCGACCCACGCAGCACCCAGTCGGCAGTGAACCTCAAGGTCCTGATCGAGCAGATGCGTGAACAAGTACAGAACATCGAGTAAGGCCACCCCTATCATGAAACACAGCAGCGGCACCCTGTTCATCATTTCCGCACCGTCCGGCGCCGGCAAGACCAGCCTGGTCAAGGCCCTGACCGACGACCTGAACCACATCCGCGTGTCGGTCTCGCACACCACCCGCGCCATGCGTCCGGGCGAGCACGACGGGGTGAACTACCACTTCGTCGACCGCGCCGAATTCGACCGCATGAACGCCCAGGGCGACTTCCTCGAACAGGCCGAGGTCTTCGGCAACTGCTACGGCACCTCGCGCCAGGCGCTGCAACAGACCCTCGACCAGGGCCACGACCTGATCCTGGAAATCGACTGGCAGGGCGCGCAGCAGGTGCGCAAGCTGATGCCGGACGCCCGCTCGATCTTCATCCTGCCGCCGAGCCAGCAGGCCCTGCGCCAGCGCCTGACCAACCGTGGCCAGGACAGCGACGAGATCATCGAAGGGCGGATGCGCGAAGCGGTCAGCGAGATGGAGCATTACGACGAGTACGAGTTCGTCATCATCAACGACGACTTCGCCACCGCACTGGAAGACCTGAAAGCCGTGTTCCGCGCCAACCGCCTGCAACGGGACGGTCAGCAGCAGCGTCACGGCGAGCTGCTCAAGCAACTGCTGGCTTGAGCCCTCGCCTTCCGGGCCGCCTCATGCGCTGAGCGCTAGCGGCGGCTCGGGATGGTGGCATGACGACGCAAGGTCATGCCCAGGAAGAACGCCGGCGCGCGCAGACGCGACAGCAGCATCAGGACGATGCCCAGCAGCAGGATGATCATCGCGATCACGAACACCAGCCCCAACCCGCCCACATGCGAGCCGCTGCCGAACTCCGGCGAAGCACTGTCGATGGCCGTCTGCACGAAGATCACCGAGAGAATCGCCCCGCCCAGCAACGGGCACAGGCCGCGCATGAAGAAGTGACGCAGGCTGTCGAACAGGCTGTGGCGGAAATACCAGACGCAAGCGAAGGCGGTCAGCGAGTAGTAGAAGCAGATCATCATGCCCAGGGCGGTGATGGTGTCGGCCAGCACGTTTTCGCTGAGGGTGCGCATGGTCACGTAGAACACACCGGCGGCGACACCGGCGCAGATGGTGGCGTAGCGCGGGGTCTGCGAACGCGGGCAGATGCGGGCGAAGCGCTCTGGCACGGCGCCGTAGTAACCCATGGCCAGCAGGGTGCGCGCCGGGGAAACGAAGGTCGATTGCAGCGATGCGGCGGTACTGGCCAGCACGGCGATGGACATCAGGATCGCCAGCGGCCCCATGACCGGCCCGGCCAGGTGGGCGAAGACGTTTTCCTGGATGCGCGGGTTGCCCAGGCCGAGGCCTTCCTCGCTGATCCCGGCGAACTGCAGGGTGGCGATGGCGGTGACCAGGTACAGGCCGAGGATCAGCAGCACGGTCAGGGTCGCGGCGCGGCCGGGGACCTCGTCGCTGCCCACCGACTCCTCGCTCATGGTCAGGCACACGTCCCAGCCCCAGAAGATGAAGATCGACAGCGACAGGCCGGCGGCGAAGGCCGAGAACGACTCGACGCCGAACGGGTTGAACCAGCTGATATCGAAGTCCATCGGCGGGGTTTCCGTCGAGCCGCCGAACGCGGCGAAGGCGAAGCCGATCAGCACCACCAGCTGCAAGGCCACCAGGCCGTATTGCACGGTCATGGTGGTGCCGATGCCGCGACAGCAGATCCACACCGCCATGGCGATGAACACGCAACAGGTGACCACGTTGACCAGCAGGTTGTCGCTCAGCGCAGCCACCTCATGGCTGCCGACGAGTTGCCCGAGGAACAGATAGAAGAAGTCCACCGCCACCCCGGCCAGGTTGGACAGGACGATGGTGGTCGCGGTGACCAGGCCCCAGCCGCCGATCCAGCCGATCATTGGCCCGAAGGCCCGGGCCGACCAGGTGAAGGAGGTGCCGCTGTCCGGCTCCGCCGCGTTCAGTTCGCGGTAACCGAGGGCCACCAGCAGCATCGGCAGGAAGCCGACGATGAACACCGCCGGCAGGTGCTGGCCGACTTCCCGCACCGTCGGGCCCAGCGCGCCGGTGAGGGTGTACACCGGGGCGATGGTGGAAATGCCCAGCACGATGCTGGCGAGCAGTCCGAGGCGGCCCTTGGCCAACCCCTTGGATGCCTTGCGAGCCAGCCCCGCCGTGCCGGAGGACAGGCTTGCTTCGAATTCGCTCATGAGTAGATGTCGCCGCTATTGGTATTGTTTTTCAAGGCATCCGCGAAGATGCCCGCACTCGATGAAACTGCCGGGTCACTTCCCGGCGTAGGCCTGGCAGGCTGCACGGAACGCCTCGAACAGACGCAACGAAACCGGGTTGTCGGCGTAACGCCACTCCGGATGCCACTGCACCCCGAGCACGAAGCCGGGTGCGCCCTCCATGGAAACCGCTTCGACCAGCCCGTCCGGCGCCAGGGCCTCGACCCGTAGCCCGTCGGCCAGGCGGTCGATACCCTGGCTGTGCAGCGAGTTGACCATGAAGCGTTGTGGCAAACCCAGCCGCTGGAATTGCCCGCCGGGCTCGACGGTGACCGGGTGCCGCGGGCTGTACTGTTCTTCCAGCGGGGCGTCGTGCGGTTCGCGGTGGTCCAGGTAGCCGGGCAACTCGTGAACGCGCTGGTGCAGGGTGCCGCCCAGGGCCACGTTGAGCTCCTGGAAACCGCGGCAGATGCACAGCACCGGCACGCCGGCGGCGATGGCCGCACGCAGCAGCGGCAGGGTCAGGCGGTCACGCGGGATGTCGTGCCGGGTACCTGCCGCGCTGGGGGCGCCATTGTAATGATGCGGCTCGACATTAGAAGGCGAACCGGTGAAAAGAATGCCGTCGAGGCGTTCCACCAAGCGCTGCGGGTCCAGCGCCTGGTCGCGCGCCGGCAGGATCAGCGGCACGCCGGCGAACCCGGCGGCCTCGACGTATTTGTCGCCCACGGTATGGGAGGCAGTGTGACCGAGCATCTGGCGGCATGAGGTGACGCCGATCAAAGGGGTTTTCATCGATTCAGCCTCTCTTGAAGAAGTCGGCGCCGCGCCCTGTAGGAGCGATGTCGCTCGTTAGAGCTTGATCCAGGTCGCCTTCAGCTCGGTGTACTTGTCGAAGGCATGCAGCGACTTGTCGCGCCCATTGCCCGACTGCTTGAAGCCACCGAACGGCGCGGTCATGTCGCCACCGTCGTACTGGTTGATCCACACGCTGCCGGCACGCAGGGCACGGGCGCTGCGGTGGGCCTTGGAGATGTCCGCGGTCCATACCGCCGCCGCCAGGCCGAATGGCGAGTCGTTGGCGATGGCGATGGCTTCCTCGGCGCTGTCGAAGGTGATCACCGAGAGCACCGGGCCGAAGATTTCCTCGCGGGCGATGCGCATGGCATTGGTCACGCCATCGAAGATCGCCGGCTCGACATAGACCCCGCAGGTGTCTTCCAGCACCTGCCGGCCACCGCTGACCAGCGACGCGCCATCGGCCTTGCCGGCCTCGATGTAGCCGAGCACGGTGTCCAGCTGGGTGGTGTCCACCAGCGCGCCGACGCGGGTCTGCGGATCCAGGGCATGTCCCGGCTTCCAGGCCTTGAGCGCCTCCACCACCATCGGCAGGAAGCGGTCCTTGATCGAACGCTCCACCAGCAGGCGCGAGCCGGCGATGCAGACCTCGCCCTGGTTGAAGGCGATGGCGGCCGCCGCAGCTTCGGCAGCGGCGTGCAGGTCCGGGGCGTCGGCGAAGACGATGTTCGGGCTCTTGCCGCCGGCCTCCAGCCACACGCGCTTCATGTTCGATTCGCCGGCATAGACCATCAGTTGCTTGGCGATGCGGGTCGAGCCGGTGAACACCAGGGTGTCGACGTCCATGTGCAGGGCCAGCGCCTTGCCCACGGTGTGGCCATAGCCCGGCAGGACGTTGAGCACACCCGCCGGGATACCGGCCTCCAGCGCCAGCTGGGCGACGCGGATGGCGGTCAGCGGGGATTTTTCGGACGGCTTGAGGATCACCGAGTTGCCGGTGGCCAGGGCAGGCCCCAGCTTCCAGCAGGCCATCATCAGCGGGAAGTTCCACGGCACGATGGCCGCCACCACGCCCACGGCTTCGCGCGTCACCAGGCCGAGCTGGTCATGGGGCGTCGGCGCGACTTCGTCGTAGACCTTGTCGATGGCCTCGGCCATCCAGCGGATCGAATTGGCCGCCGCAGGAATGTCGATGCTCAGCGAGTCGCCGATCGGCTTGCCCATGTCCAGGGTTTCCAGCAGCGCCAGCTCGTGGGCGTTGGCCAGCAGCAGGTCGGCGAAGGCGATCAGCACGCGCTTGCGCTGCGCCGGGGCCTGGTTGGCCCACACGCCGCTGTCGAAGCTGCGGCGTGCCGCGGCCACGGCCAGGTCGGCATCGGCGGCATCGCAGCTGGCGATGGCGGCCAGGGCGCGGCCATCCACCGGGCTGGTGCAGTCGAAGGTAGCGCCGCAGACGCTGTCACGGTACTCACCGTCGATGAAGGCGCGGCCTTCGATAGCCAGGTTCCGGGAGAGGCTTTCCCAGTGTTCGCGAGAGGGGATTGTCATTGTTGTTCTCCGGGCATCAGACCGTATGCAGGTACCAGTTGTATTCGAGGTCGGAAATCGACACCTCGAACTCCGCCAGTTCGCTTTCCTTGCAGGCGACGAAAATATCGATGTATTCGGGGCTGATGTACTGGTTCAGTACTTCGCTGTCGTCCAGCTCGCGCAGGGCATCGCGCAGGTTGTTCGGCAGGCTCTGTTCCAGTTGCTCGTACGAATTGCCCTCGATCGGCGCACCCGGTTCGATCTTGTTGGTCAGGCCGTGGTGAATGCCGGCGAGGATCGAGGCCATCATCAGGTAGGGGTTGGCGTCGGCGCCGGCCACGCGGTGCTCGATGCGGACCGAGTCGCTGCTGCCGGTGGGCACGCGGACCGCCACGGTGCGGTTGTCCAGGCCCCAGCTCGGTGCGTTGGGCACGTAGAACTGCGCGCCGAAGCGGCGATAGGAGTTGATGTTCGGGCAGAGGAAGGCCATCGACGCCGGCATGGTTTCCAGCACGCCACCGATGGCGTGGCGCAGGGCGTCGTTCTGCTCCGGGTCGTCGCTGCTGAAGATGTTCTTGCCGGTGGCCTTGTCCAGCAGCGAGATGTGCACGTGCAGGCCGTTGCCGGCCTGGCCCGGGTAGGGCTTGGCCATGAAGGTGGTGTCCATCTCATGGTCGTAGGCGATGTTCTTGATCAGGCGCTTGAGCAACAGGGCGTAGTCGCAGGCCTTCATCGGATCGGCGACGTGGTGCAGGTTCACTTCGAACTGCGCCGGGGCGCTTTCCTTGACGATGGCATCGGCCGGGATGCCCTGCTCCTTGGCGGCTTCGAGCATGTCCTGCAGGCAGTCGACGTACTCGTCGAGGTCGTCGATCAGGTAGACCTGGGTCGACTGCGGGCGCTTGCCGGAGATCGGCGAACGCGGCGGCTGCGGGCGACCGTTGAGGTTGTCCTGGTCGATCAGGTAGAACTCCAGCTCGAACGCGGCGCAGATGGTCAGGCCCATGGCGTCGAACTTGCTCACCACCTGGCGCAGGACTTCCCGCGGGTCGGCGAAGAACGGCGTGCCGTCCAGCTCGTGCATGGTCATCAGCAATTGCGCGGTGGGACGCTTCTGCCACGGCTCGAAGCTCAGGGTGCCGGGAATCGGATGGCAGATCCGGTCGGCATCGCCGATATCCAGGCCAACTTTCCACGGTCGAGCCGTTGATATCCAGGGCGAACAGCGATGCGGGCAGGTTGATGCCCTTTTCATAGACCTTGACCAGGCTCGCCCGCTCGATGCGCTTGCCGCGCACCACTCCGTTCATGTCGGCGATCAGCAGATCGACGAACTGCACCTCGGGGTGGGCCTTGAGAAATTCGCCCATTTCGTCAACGGGGATGGCGCACGGGGAGACCGACGTCATGGCTTAGGCATCCTTTGGAATTTTTATGGGGGGCAGCGATGTAGGGAGATGACGCGGGTATTCGGGGGCGATGGCTGGTCTTGTTCTCGGGTAGTCCATCGGAGGAACGGGGGCGCGACAATTCTTGCTTGGCGGCCACGGTCGCACTATAGAATGGCCGTCACGCAAACAGACATTGGCGTTTTGGCAAGCGAAGAGTGCACCGATGCAATATCAGATCAGCCATGCCGACCTCTCCCTGGTTCTCGCCCTGGTCCGCGGACGCTCCCTGGCGAAAGCGGCGGAACTGCTCAAGGTCGATGTTTCCACGGTCTTCCGCTCGATCCGGCGGATGGAGGCGGCGCTGGGCACGGCGCTGTTCGTGAAAAGCCGCAAGGGCTACATCCCCACCGGCACCGCCCAGGCCCTGGCCGAGCAGGCCGAGCGCGCCGAACAGGCGCTGGACGCGGCGCGGGTGGCCCTGGCCCATGGCGAGCAGGTGGTGAGCGGCACGGTGCGCCTGACCTGCACCGACGCCGTGCTGCACAGCCTGCTGCTGCCGGCGCTGGCCGAGTTCATGCCCACCTACCCGGCGCTGACCCTGGAACTGGCCACCTCCAACACCTTCGCCAACCTCAGCCGCCGCGACGCCGACCTGGCCCTGCGCCTGACCAACACGCCACCTGAACATCTTGTAGGACGCTGCCTGGGTTCGGCCTCCTATGTCGTCTGCGGGCGTGAAGAATTTCGCGAACGCCTGAACGAATCTCCTGCCAACGTGCCGTGGATCGCCCCCGACGACTCCATGCAGGACCACCCCACCGTGGTCTGGCGCAGCGAGAAACTCCCCGGCGTGCTGCCGCGCTATCGCTGCAGCGGCATCGCCTCCATCGCCCAGCTGGTCGCCGCCGGCCTTGGCGTGGCGGCCCTGCCGGACTACATGGCGCATACCCTGCCGGGGGTGGAGCAACTGAGCGACGCCCTGCCCGGCTGCGACACCCAGCTGTGGTTGCTGACCCGCCCGGATTGCCGCGCCCTGCGCTCGGTGCAGACCCTGTTCGACGAGCTGACGCCACGCCTGCGCAACGCCTTGATCTGAGCGATAGACGAAGACTATTGAAATAGACACTTACAACTAGGTATCGTCAGCCTATCCGGGGCTCGACGCCAAAATCAGCGCTTCCCTAAAGGCTGGTGATTTTTTAAACTATCGAGTCCGCTCGCCCATCCGGGCAGTACACCGCATTTGCTACTTGAGGAACACCATGGCCCGCGTAACCGTTGAAGACTGCCTGGAACACGTTGATAACCGCTTTGAGCTGGTCATGCTGTCCACCAAGCGTGCCCGTCAACTGGCTACCGGCGGCAAAGAGCCGAAAGTGGCCTGGGAAAACGACAAGCCTACCGTTGTTGCACTGCGCGAAATCGCCGAAGGGTACATCACTCCCGAGTTCATCGCCGCCGAAGAGATCGTCACTGAAGAGCCGCTCTTCACGGCGTTCGAGGACGAGGCCAACGAGGCCGTCTAAGTCCATGCCTGGTCGACGTTGTACGGCGCGGGTCCCTTATCCTCGGCAGGAGGTCGAATCTTGCCGAGCATAGATGCCCTCGCCGATCGTCTGTCGACCTACCTGGGTCCCGACCAGGTCAACCTGGTCCGCCGGGCCTATTTCTACGCCGAGCAGGCCCACGACGGCCAGCGCCGCCGCAGCGGCGAGGCGTACGTCACGCACCCGCTGGCCGTCGCCAGCATTCTCGCCGACATGCACATGGACCATCAGAGCCTGATGGCGGCCATGCTGCACGACGTGATCGAAGACACCGGCATCGCCAAGGAAGCCCTCAGTTCGCAGTTTGGCGAGACCGTCGCCGAGCTGGTCGATGGCGTCAGCAAGCTGACCCAGATGAACTTCGAGACCAAGGCCGAGGCCCAGGCGGAAAACTTCCAGAAGATGGCCATGGCCATGGCCCGCGATATCCGCGTGATCCTGGTCAAGCTGGCCGACCGCCTGCACAACATGCGCACCCTTGAAGTGCTGTCCGGCGAGAAACGCCGGCGCATCGCCAAGGAAACCCTGGAAATCTACGCCCCCATCGCCAACCGCCTCGGCATGCACAGCGTGCGCATCGAGTTCGAGGACCTGGGCTTCAAGGCGATGTACCCGATGCGCTCGGCGCGCATCTACCAGGCAGTCAAGCGCGCCCGCGGCAACCGCAAGGAAATCGTCAACAAGATCGAGGAGTCGCTGAGCCATTGCCTGGCCGTCGACGGCATCGAGGGCGAAGTCAGCGGGCGCCAGAAGCACATCTACGGCATCTACAAGAAGATGCGCGGCAAGCGCCGCGCCTTCAACGAGATCATGGATGTCTACGCGTTCCGCATCATCGTCGACAAGGTCGACACCTGCTACCGCGTGCTCGGCGCCGTGCACAACCTGTACAAGCCGCTGCCCGGTCGCTTCAAGGACTACATCGCGATCCCCAAGGCCAACGGCTACCAGTCGTTGCACACCACCCTGTTCGGCATGCACGGCGTGCCCATCGAGATCCAGATCCGCACCCGCGAGATGGAAGAGATGGCCAACAACGGCATCGCCGCGCACTGGCTGTACAAGTCCAGCGATGACGAGAAGCCGAAAGGCGGCACCCACGCTCGCGCACGGCAGTGGGTCAAGGGCGTGCTGGAACTGCAGCAACGTGCAGGCAACTCCCTCGAATTCATCGAGAGCGTGAAGATCGACCTGTTCCCGGACGAGGTCTACGTGTTCACGCCCAAGGGCCGCATCATGGAGCTGCCCAAAGGCTCCACTGCGGTCGACTTCGCCTACGCGGTGCACACCGACGTCGGCAACAGCTGCATCGCCTGCCGCATCAACCGCCGCCTGGCGCCGCTGTCCGAACCGCTGCAGAGCGGTTCCACCGTGGAAATCGTCAGCGCCCCGGGTGCCCGTCCGAACCCGGCATGGCTCAACTTCGTGGTCACCGGCAAGGCGCGCACGCACATCCGTCACGCCCTCAAGCTGCAGCGTCGCTCCGAGTCGATCAACCTCGGCGAGCGCCTGCTGAACAAGGTACTCAACGGCTTCGACAGCGCCCTGGACAAGATCCCGCCGGAGCGCATCCAGGCCATGCTCGGCGAATACCGCCTGGAGCTGATCGAGGACCTGCTGGAAGACATCGGCCTGGGCAACCGCATGGCCTATGTGGTGGCCCGCCGCCTGCTGTCCACCGAGGGCGAGCAGTTGCCGAACCCGGAAGGCCCGCTGGCCATCCGCGGTACCGAAGGCCTGGTGCTGAGCTACGCCAAGTGCTGCACGCCGATCCCGGGCGACCCGATCGTCGGCCACCTGTCGGCCGGCAAGGGGATGGTGGTGCACCTGGAAAGCTGCCGCAACATCAGCGAAATCCGCCACAACCCGGAAAAATGCATCCAGTTGTCCTGGGCCAAGGATGTCACCGGCGAATTCAACGTGGAACTGCGCGTCGAGCTGGAACACCAGCGCGGCCTGATCGCCCTGCTCGCCAGCAGCGTCAACGCTGCCGACGGCAACATCGAGAAAATCAGCATGGATGAGCGCGATGGTCGCATCAGCGTCGTCCAGTTGGTGGTCAGCGTGCACGACCGCGTGCACCTGGCCCGCGTGATCAAGAAACTGCGTGCGCTGACGGGCGTCATCCGAATCACCCGCATGCGCGCGTAGCCCTTCCCTTGCAAGGAGTCACCATGACCAAGACCGTCATCAACAGCGACAAGGCACCTGCCGCCATCGGCACCTACTCCCAGGCGATCAAGGCCGGCAACACCGTCTACATGTCGGGCCAGATCCCCCTCGACCCGAAAACCATGGAACTGGTCGAAGGCTTCGAGGCCCAGACCGTCCAGGTCTTCGAGAACCTGAAAGCCGTGGCCGAAGCTGCTGGCGGTTCGTTCAAGGACATCGTCAAGCTGAACATCTTCCTGACCGACCTGAGCCACTTCGCCAAGGTCAACGAAGTCATGGGCCGCTACTTCGAGCAACCGTATCCAGCTCGCGCAGCCATCGGCGTCGCCGCCCTGCCACGCGGCTCGCAGGTCGAGATGGACGCGATCCTGGTTATCGAGTGATACCCCTGCGGCGAACCGTCCGGTTCGCCGCACTTTTTTCCTGAAGGACCCCGTCATGCGCCACGCGCTTGCCCTTTCGCTGGTTGCCGCCCTGCTTGGCGGCTGCGCCAGCCACAAACCCGAAGACTACAACGGCATCTGGATCAACCAGGCCGCGATCGACGCTGCCTCCAAGGGCACCGGCCTGCGCTACGCGCTGGAGCGCAACGGTCCGAACTTCGAGTGGAAGGTCAATGTTGCCGCGAGCCAGGCCAGCTACAGCAATGGTTTCGAGCTGGTCGAAGGGCGCCTGAAGGCTGTCGACGACAACCACTGGCAGGTGGAGCTGGACGGCGACCAGGTGGAAAACCTCACGCTGGACGGCAAGGAGCTGGTGCAGGCCACCAGTGACTGGGCGCCGGAGCAGCACTTCCAGCGCAGCACCGATGTGATCGACCCTGAAATTCCGCCGGGCGCCACGTTCGAGAAGGCCCTGTATGGCGCCTACATGAAGGGCGACTGGCGCGTCCTGGAAGGCCCGGGCCAGGGTGGCACCGTGCGCTTCCGCGACAACGGCAGCCTCGACGGCCTGCCCAACCTCGACCGCTACGCCCTGTGCCTGTCTGGCGACTGCGCGACCATGACCGGCAAGTACGACAGCCTCTGGCTGGAGCGCAACCAGCAGGGCAACCCGTGGATCTTCAAGCGCGATGGCAAGCAGCTGGAGATCTTCCAGGCCATCAACGAAGCGCAGCCGGACGAGATGCCGGAGCTGCGGCCGGGGGCCCGGCGCTGGTTGCTCGAGCGCAAGTAAAACCCGATTTCAAATGCGACGCGGACCCTGTGGGAGCTGGCTTGCCCGCGAGTGCGGTAGTGTATTCACCAGAGCTATCGCTGGCAAGCCAGCTCCCACAGGGTCCACGTCGCTAATCAGGGCTTTTGACCCTCGAGGATAGCCGCGTAGCCTTCGCGGTAGCTCGGATAGGTGGGCGCCCAGCCCAGCGCCCGGGCGCGGGCATTGCTGCAGCGTTTACTGCCAGTACGACGCACCCGCTGCTGCTCCGACCACTCGGTAACGCCCATGTACTCGCGCAGCCAGCCCACCACTTCGGCCAACGGCGCCGGCGCGTCGTCCACGCCGATATAGCAGTCGTCCAGCACCCGCCCCTGGTGATCGGCACGCAGCAGGAACGCCAGCAGCCCGGCAGCATCCTCGGCATGAATCCGGTTGCCATACAGCGGCGGCTCTTCAGTCACCCGATAGCCCTGCCGCACCTGGCTCAGCAACCACTCGCGACCCGGCCCATAGATCCCGGTAAGCCGCACCACACTGGCCGGAATACCGCTATCCAGCGCCAGCCGCTCCGCCTCCAGCATCACCCGCCCGGAATACTCCTGCGGCGCAGTCTCGGCCGTTTCATCGATCCATTCACCACCCTGCTGGGCGAAAACGCTGCTGCTGGAAACGAACAACAACCGACGCGGTGCCTGCCCACGCTCAGCCAGCCAGGCCAGCACATTGCGCAAACCTTCCACGTAAGCCGAGCGGTAACCGGCCTCGTCATGCTGGCTCGCAGCCACGCAATAGACCAGGTAATCCGGGCTGGCCGCAGGCCAGGCAGCCGGCACCTGGCGCTGTTCCAGATCGGCGGCAATGGCGCCGACACCCTCCGGCAACGCACCGACATTGCGGCGCAAGCCACTGACCGACCAGCCATCCGCCAGCATCTGCCTGGCCAGACGACCACCCACATCGCCACAACCGACAACCAGAACTGAAGGGGTAGACATGCTGAAACTCCCGTAACGATTGAGCGGCACTATCCGGCCAAAATCGATAGGCGGCTAGTGACAGCTGTAAAAAAAGATACTTTATTACTTCTGCTAACAAGAATTACTTGCAATAATGGCCACCCTTTTTTTTCGTTCTCGGCCTGCTTCGAGGCCTTGAAGACCATCCATCCATTCTTCTTCATCAGGTCCGGCCAGCATGACACGAATCCAACCTTCCGCTTCGCCAACCACGTCGCGCCCTCTGCGCGCCATCGCAGCGCTGATGTTCAGCCTGATGCTGACGCCAGTCGCCATGGCTGAAGAGCCTGCCGCAGCCCCGGCCGCCCCTGTTGCTGCCGCTGCGCCAGCCGCTCCGGCCGCCGAAGGTGCCGCTCCGGTCGCGCCAGGTGCAGAACAGGCCGCAGCCGCTCCGGTGGAAGGCGCGGCCGACCAGCCGCTGAATGCGGACGGCGAGCCTCTGGCCGAGGACACCACCCTGGGCATGGGCCACGACCTGTCGCCATGGGGCATGTACCAGAACGCCGACGTGGTGGTGAAAGCGGTCATGATCGGCCTGGCCATCGCCTCGATCATCACCTGGACCATCTGGATCGCCAAAGGCTTCGAACTGCTGGGCGCCAAGCGCCGCCTGCGCCGCGAAATCGAAGTGCTGAAGAAATCCGCCACCCTCAAGGACGCATCCGAGAAGACCGACCAGCCAGGCACCCTGGCCCATGTCCTGGTCCACGACGCCCTGGAAGAAATGCACCTGTCGGCCAACGCCCGCGAGAAGGAAGGCATCAAGGAGCGCGTGAGCTTCCGCCTGGAGCGCCTGGTCGCCGCCAGCGGCCGCAACATGTCCAGCGGCACCGGCGTACTCGCCACCATCGGTTCCACCGCGCCGTTCGTCGGTCTGTTCGGTACCGTGTGGGGCATCATGAACAGCTTCATCGGCATCGCCAAGACCCAGACCACCAACCTCGCCGTGGTTGCCCCTGGTATCGCCGAAGCCCTGCTGGCCACCGCCCTGGGCCTGGTCGCTGCGATCCCTGCCGTGGTCATCTACAACGTCTTCGCCCGCTCCATCGCCGGCTACAAGGCACAGGTCTCCGACGCTTCGGCGCAGGTCCTGCTGCTGGTCAGCCGTGACCTGGACCATCAGCCAGGCGAGCGTTCCGCTCAGCCGCACATGGTGAAAGTGGGGTAAGCCATGGGCCTGCATCTTAACGAGGGTGGCGACGATCTCGCCGAGAACCACGAAATCAACGTAACGCCGTTCATCGACGTGATGCTGGTGCTGCTGATCATCTTCATGGTCGCGGCACCGCTGGCGACGGTCGACATCAAGGTCGACCTGCCCGCTTCGACGGCAAAACCCGCACCCCGGCCGGAGAAGCCGGTGTTCCTTAGCGTCAAGGCCGACCAGAAGCTGTACCTGGGTGAAGACCTGGTCCAGCAGCAGGACCAGCTAGGTGCGATGCTGGACGCCAAGACCAAGGGTGACAAGGAAACCACGATCTTCTTCCAGGCCGACAAGGGCGTGGACTACGGCGATCTGATGGAAGTCATGAACATTCTGCGCGCCGCCGGCTACCTCAAGGTCGGCTTGGTCGGGCTTGAGACGGCAGCGAAGAAATGATCGAGACCCGGTACAAGCTGGGGCGTTACGGCGGTAGCCTGTTACTCGTACTGGCAGTGCATGCCATTGCCATCGTGCTGACCCTGAACTGGTCGGCTCCACAGGCTATCGAACTGCCGCCCGCGGCCATGATGATCGAGATGGCGCCGCTGCCGGAACCGGCACCGCCGCCACCGCCCAAGGTGGTGACCCCGCCACAGCCGCCCGCACCGGTGGAAGAACCGCCGCTGCCGAAGCTGGTCGAGGCACCTAAGCCGAAAATCGCCATTCCGAAACCTGCCAAGCCGAAGGCCAAGCCACAACCGCCCAAGCCCGAGCAGAAGGAAGAGCCGAAGGAAAAACCGGTCGAGCAGGAAGTCGTCGACACGCCACCGAGCACTGCGCCAGCGCAGAAATCGGCAGCCCCGGCACCGAGCATCGCGACCAACAGCAACGCCCTGCCAACCTGGCAAAGCGACCTGCTGCGTCACCTGGGCAAGTTCAAGCGTTACCCGGAAGACGCCCGCCGTCGTGGCCTGCAAGGTATCAACCGCCTGCGTTTCGTGGTCGATGCCGAAGGCAAGGTCCTCTCCTACTCGCTGGCCGGTGGTTCGGGCAGCGCCGCGCTGGACCGCGCGACCCTGGAGATGATCCGCAAGGCCCAGCCGGTGCCGCCACCACCGAAGGAGCTGCTGAACAACGGCAGCATCGAAGTGGTTGCGCCGTTCGTCTACTCGCTGGACAAGCGCTGAGTCCCACCCCGAAAAGCCGGCCGCCCATGCGGCCGGCTTTTTATCGAGCACAATCGTGGTTTCTGTCGCACTGACGCAAGTCTGATAAGGTGCGTCTATCGGTTGCAGCCGCTATGCTGGGGCCGCTACTTCATGGACGCATGCTATGACCCTCACAGAACTACGCTACATCGTCACCCTTGCCCAGGAACAGCACTTCGGCCACGCCGCCGAGCGCTGCCATGTCAGCCAGCCGACCCTGTCGGTGGGCGTGAAAAAGCTGGAGGACGAGCTGGGCGTACTGATCTTCGAGCGCAGCAAGAGCGCGGTGCGCCTGACCCCGGTCGGCGAAAGCATCGTGGCCCAGGCCCAGAAGGTCCTCGAACAGGCCCAGGGCATCCGCGAACTGGCCCAGGCCGGCAAGAACCAGCTGACCGCGCCGCTCAAGGTCGGGGCGATCTATACCGTCGGTCCCTACCTGTTCCCCCACCTCATTCCGCAACTGCACCGGGTCGCCCCGCAGATGCCGTTGTACATCGAGGAAAACTTCACCCACGTGCTGCGTGACAAGCTGCGCAACGGCGAACTGGACGCAGTGATCATCGCCCTGCCGTTCAACGAAGCCGACGTGCTGACCCTGCCGCTGTACGACGAGCCGTTCTACGTGCTGATGCCCAGCGGCCACCCGTGGACCCAGCAGCAGACCATCGACGCCAGCCTGCTCAACGACAAGAGCCTGCTGCTGCTGGGCGAAGGCCACTGCTTCCGCGACCAGGTCCTGGAGGCCTGCCCGACCCTGGCCAAGGGCAACGACGGCGCCAAGCACACCACCGTGGAGTCCAGCTCGCTGGAAACCATCCGGCACATGGTCGCGTCCGGCCTGGGCGTGTCGATCCTGCCGCTGTCGGCAGTGCACAGCCATCACTACGCGCCCGGGGTGATCGAAGTCCGCCCGCTGAGCCCGCCGGCACCGTTCCGCACCGTGGCCATCGCCTGGCGCGCCAGCTTCCCGCGGCCCAAGGCCATCGAGATCCTCGCCGATTCGATCCGTCTCTGCTCCGTGGCCAAGCCACTCACGGGCGAGTAGGTCGTTGTCATGACCGAGTTGTCCCATGTGTCGGTCACGGCACTGAAAGGCGTTGGCGAAGCCCTGGCCGAAAAGCTGGCCAAGGTCGGCCTGGAGAACCTCCAGGACGTGCTGTTCCACCTGCCGTTGCGCTACCAGGACCGCACCCGCGTGGTGCCCATCGGCGCCCTGCGTCCGGGCCAGGATGCGGTGATCGAAGGGGTGGTCAGCGGTGCCGACGTGGTCATGGGCAAGCGCCGCAGCCTGGTGGTGCGTCTGGGTGACGGCAGCGGCGTGCTCAGCCTGCGCTTCTATCACTTCAGCATGGCGCAGAAGGACGCGCTCAAGCGCGGCACCCACGTGCGCTGCTACGGCGAAGCCCGGCCAGGCGCTTCCGGCCTGGAGATCTACCACCCGGAATACCGCGTGCTCAACGGCAGCGAGCCACCGCCCCCGGTAGACCAGACCCTGACGCCGATCTACCCGACCACCGAAGGCCTGACCCAGCAGCGCCTGCGCCAGCTCAGCCAGCAGACCCTGGCGTTGCTCGGCCCACGCAGCCTGCCGGACTGGCTGCCGGAAGAACTGGCCCGCGACTATCACCTCGGCCCACTGGACGAAGCCATCCGCTACCTGCACCAGCCGCCGGCGGACGCCGATGTCGACGAGCTCGCCGAAGGCCAGCACTGGGCCCAGCATCGCCTGGCCTTCGAAGAACTGCTGACCCACCAGCTCTCGCAGCAACGCCTGCGGGAAAGCCTGCGGGCCCTGCGCGCACCGGTGCTGCCCAAGGCGAATCGCCTGCCCAAACAGTTCCTCGCCAACCTGGGCTTCCCGCCGACCGGCGCGCAGCAGCGGGTCGGCAACGAGATCGCCTACGACCTGAGCCAGCAGGAACCCATGCTGCGCCTGGTCCAGGGTGACGTTGGCGCCGGCAAGACCGTGGTCGCCGCCCTCGCCGCGCTGCAGGCCCTGGAGGCCGGCTACCAGGTGGCGCTGATGGCCCCCACCGAGATCCTCGCCGAACAGCACTTCATCACCTTCAAGCGCTGGCTGGAGCCACTGGGCATCGAAGTCGCCTGGCTCGCCGGCAAGCTCAAGGGCAAGGCCCGCGTCACGGCGCTGGAACAGATCGCCACCGGCACGCCGATGGTGGTCGGTACCCATGCGCTGTTCCAGGAGGAAGTGAAATTCCACAACCTGGCCCTGGCGATCATCGACGAGCAGCACCGCTTCGGCGTGCAGCAGCGCCTGGCGCTGCGCCAGAAGGGTGTCGGCGGTCGGTTCTGCCCGCACCAGCTGATCATGACCGCGACGCCGATCCCGCGGACCCTGGCGATGAGCGCCTACGCCGACCTCGACACCTCGATCCTCGACGAACTGCCGCCCGGGCGCACCCCGGTCAACACCGTGCTGGTGGCCGACAGCCGCCGCTTCGAGGTGGTCGAGCGGGTCCGCGCCGCCTGCGCCGAGGGGCGCCAGGCCTATTGGGTGTGCACCCTGATCGAAGAGTCCGAGGAACTGACCTGCCAGGCCGCCGAGACCACGTTCGAGGAGCTTTCCAGCGCCCTCGGCGAGCTGCGCGTCGGCCTGATCCACGGTCGCATGAAACCCGCGGAAAAAGCCGCGGTGATGGCTGAATTCAAGGAAGGTCGCCTGCAATTGCTAGTGGCGACCACGGTGATCGAGGTGGGCGTGGACGTACCCAACGCCAGCCTGATGATCATCGAGAACCCCGAGCGCCTGGGCCTGGCCCAGTTGCACCAGTTGCGCGGCCGGGTCGGGCGCGGCAGCGCGGTGAGTCACTGCGTGCTGCTGTACCACCCGCCACTGTCGCAGATCGGTCGCGAACGCCTGGGGATCATGCGCGAGACCAATGACGGTTTCGTCATCGCCGAAAAGGACCTGGAGCTGCGTGGCCCCGGGGAAATGCTCGGCACCCGCCAGACCGGCCTGCTGCAGTTCAAGGTCGCAGACCTGATGCGCGACGCCGACCTGCTGCCTGCGGTGCGCGACGCGGCCCAGGCCCTGCTGGCGCGCTGGCCCGATCACGTCAGCCCGCTACTGGAACGCTGGCTGCGTCATGGCCAGCAATATGGCCAGGTGTGACGTCTTCGGCGGAATTGGATCCAGCCTGCCGGTCAGGCTGGTTATACTCTTGCCACTGTAAAGAATTTGGATACAGACCATGATTGAAGTTGCCCTCGATACCGCAACCCCACAGGTTCCGTCTGTTATCCGGCTGCTGCTCGACAAGCTGGGTGTCGCCTACCGCGAAGTCGCCGACCACCCGCAGTTGCCGCCTGAAACCCGTATCCAGGCCGTCCTGCTGGACGACTCGGTCGGTGCCCTGATGGTCCTGTTCCCGCAGAGCCAGCTGCTCGACCTCAGCCGCCTGACCGAACTGACCGGACGCACGCTGGCCGCCGTGCCGCTGGAGCGCCTGCAGCACATGCTCGACAAGCACGGGCTGAAGATCCTCCCGGGCATCCCGGCGCTGACCAGTTCGCCGTGCCTGTACGAAGAAAGCGTGCTCAAGCCAGCGGCGCTGCTGGTGCAGTCGGGTGAAGCCGGGCTGTTGCTGGAAATCGAGCGCGACGACTTCCGCAAGATGCTGAGCAAGGCCAGCGCCGGCAAGTTCGGCGAGCTGCTGAGCCAGATCCACCCGAACCTCGACCGTCCGGCGGACGACCGCGAGGAAATCACCCAGGCGGTCCAGGCCTTCACCGCACGACGCATCCAGCAACGCCTGGAGTCGACCATCGAGATTCCACCGCTGGCCGAGACCGCGCAGAAGATCATCAAGCTGCGGGTCGACCCCAACGCCACCATCGACGACATCACCGGCGTGGTGGAAACCGACCCGGCGCTGGCGGCCCAGGTGGTCAGCTGGGCGGCCTCGCCCTACTACGCCTCGCCGGGCAAGATCCGCTCGGTGGAAGACGCCATCGTCCGCGTGCTGGGCTTCGACCTGGTGATCAACCTGGCGCTGGGCCTGGCCCTGGGCAAGACCCTGAGCCTGCCGAAGGATCACCCGCAGCACACCACGCCGTACTGGCAGCAATCGATCTACACCGCCGCGGTGATCGAGGGCCTGACCCGGGCCATGCCGCGGGCCGAACGCCCTGAAGCCGGCCTGACCTACCTGGCGGGCCTGCTGCACAACTTCGGCTACCTGCTGCTGGCCCACGTGTTCCCGCCGCATTTCTCGCTGATCTGCCGGCATCTGGAGGTCAATCCGCACGTCTGCCACAGCTATGTCGAACAGCACCTGCTGGGGATCAGCCGCGAGCAGATCGGTTCCTGGCTGATGCGTTTCTGGGACATGCCGGACGAGCTGGCCACCGCCCTGCGCTTCCAGCACGACCCGCACTACGCCGGCGACCATTCGCCGTTCGCCAACCTGGTGTGCCTGTCGGTGCGCCTGCTGCGCGCCCGTGGCATCGGCTCGGGGCCGGACGAAGCGATCCCGGACGAGCTGCTGGAGCGCCTGAACATCAGCCGCGAGAAGGCCGAGGATGTGGTGAACAAGGTGCTGGAAGCGGAAGTGATGTTGCGCGAGCTGGCTTCGCAGTTCAGCCAGCACTGAAACAGATCGACGCGGACCCTGTGGGAGCGGGTTTACCCGCTCCCACAGGGTCCGCGTACTGCTTGAGAGTGTTGTCTCAGCCTTTCTTCTTCGGTTTCAGGTACTTCATCAAGCCCTGGAACCACATCACCAGCGCCGGATTGCCCTTGATCTGGATGGTCTTGTCCTGAATCCCCTGCATGAACGCCAGCTGCTTGTTCTTCGCCTGCAGGGTCTCGAAACCGAATGCCGCATCCTTGAACGCAATGGCGAACGCCGGTTCCGGGTAGGTGCCGCCGCTGCTGCTGATACGGCTGTCTTTCACGATGAAATGCCGGGCGGCCTTGCCGTCCAGGGTCTGGAGCTGGAACACCAGGTCCTTGTCCTTCAATTGCTGCTGGAACGCCGGATTCTTGCGGCTGGCCCGGGACATCAACAGCCCCATGGCCCAAAGGAGAAAGCGGAACTTCATGAATGCGCCTCGGTGAAAAAGTGACTGGCCGGCGCAGTTTATCCTTTTAGTGAACGAAAGCCACAAAACAAAACGGGCATCCCCTGGGATGCCCGTTTGCACTGCATTCACTGGATCAGGTCATCAATTGACCGTGTCCTTGAGATTCTTGCCTGGCTTGAACGCAACGGTGTTGCTGGCCTTGATCTTCACCGGCTCGCCGGTTTGCGGGTTCTTGCCGGTGCGGGCACCGCGGTGACGCCGTTCGAAGGTACCGAAACCAACCAGGGTCACGTTTTCATTTTGCCCCAATGCGTTGGTGATTTCTTCCAGCAGGGCGTTCAGTACACGGTTGGCCTGTTCTTTGGTGAGGTCGGCCTTTTCGGCGATGGCTGCGGCGAGTTCGGGTTTACGCATGGTGAAGCCTCTTTGACGGAATTTTTGTTGTTATGCCGTGCTGCCTTTGAAAGCAGCGCCCAAGGCACCGCAGGCTCTAAACTGCGGCAGACGGAAGTGAGGATGGCACGCCGCCAAGGGCCGCGCCAGTCTCTGCGCGGCCATTGGGCGGGCAATGGAAGGGTAAATCCGACAGAACGACCGGTATTTACGCCAGAAGGGGCGGAAGCTGGCGATTCAACGCCAACTTCTCCATCACCGCGGTACCGGTGAGGGCGTAGCCCAGCAGTTGGCCCTGAGCATCGTGGCAGAGCACTTTCAGGTCGCCGCCCTGGCCTTCGACGCTCCAGGTTCCCTCCATGCCAAGGGGCGGCGGCGATACCACCAGCGGGCATACCGGGGTCTTCACAGTGACCGGCATCGGCCCGTAGCTGACCGCGGTGGGGTTGCCGGCCAGGGTTTGCGCCAGCGCCCGGGCACTGGTCATCAGGGGCATCACGTAGAGCAGGTTGAGGCCATCGACCTCGGCACAATCGCCCAGGGCGAAGATATTGGCGTGGGACGTGCGCAGCTCACGGTCCACCACCACGCCACGGTTGATGCGCAAGCCGGCGGCGGCCGCGAGGTCGGTGCGCGGCCTCAGGCCCACCGCCGACACCACCAGGTCGCAGGCGATCACGGAACCGTCCGACAGATGCGCCTCCAGCCCCTCGCCCGCCCGTTCCAGGCGGTTCAGCACCGGCCCCAGGTGGAAACGCACGCCCAGCCCTTCCAGGCCGGCCTGGACCGCCGCCGCAGCCGCCGGGTGCAGCAGGGTCGGCATGACCTGTTCGCACGGTGCCACCAGCTCCACCTCGAACCCGCCCAGGCTCATGTCGTTGGCGAATTCGCAGCCGATCAGGCCGGCGCCGAGGATCAGCACCCGGCGCTTGCCGGCCGCTGCGGCGCGAAAGCGCGCGTAGTCTTCGAGATCGTTGATCGGGAACACCGCATCGCCCGCGTCGCCTTCGATCGGCACCCGCACGGTCTCCGCGCCCCAGGCCAGGATCAGGTCGCGGTAGCGCACCTGCTCTTCACCGATCCACAGGCGCTTGTGGCCCGGATCGATGCCGCTGATGCGGGTGTGGGTGCGGATCTCGGCCTTGAGCTGGTCGGCCATGGCGCCCGGCTCGGCCATGCTCAGGCCGTCGGCGTCCTTGCTCTTGGCAAAACCGGTCGAGAGCATCGGTTTGGAATAGGAGCGGCCATCGTCCGCGCTGATCAGCAACAACGGCGTCTCGCCGTCGAGCTTGCGAAATTCGCGGGCGAGGTTGTAGCCCGCCAGTCCAGTGCCGATTATCACGACGGGATCGGTCATGCCTTGAATGTCCTTGTCAGGGTGAAAAACAGATCAGCCGATGGCGATCATTTCGAAATCGGTCTTGCCGACGCCGCAATCCGGGCACAGCCAGTCTTGCGGTACGTCTTCCCAGCGGGTGCCCGGGGCGATGCCGTCGTCCGGCCAGCCCTCGGCCTCGTCATAGATCAGGCCGCATACGATGCATTGCCACTTTTTCATCACGTGTTCTCCTCATGTTCAGGCTGGGCACGATCATGGTTTTTTTCGAATGGGCGATCGGGCCTTCAGCGGGCTTTGTACTGAGCCCGGCCAGGCGATGCAAGCCGCCGTGGTAAACATGTTAAGCTCCGGCGCTTCACTGGCCTGTAACCGCATACCTACCGTGCCAAACGAATCCCCGCAATATCCTGCCGCGCAATGGACGCTCCATACGCCGCAGCTCGCCGCGAAGACCCCGGCGCTGATCCTCGACTGGCTGTTCGACCAGGGCTCCCTGACCCGTCGTCTGACCCGTCTTTCCATCGATAATTTCTCCGTGACGCCGCTGTTCGAAGGCTGGCAGCCGCTGCGTGACGACGAATGCCTGAGCCTGGGCCTGGCGCCCGGCAGCGAGGGCTGGGTCCGCGAGGTGTACCTGCGCGGCCACGGCGAGCCTTGGGTGTTCGCCCGCAGCGTGGCTGGTCGCGAGGCCCTGCGCGAAGACGGCCTCGACATGGAAGCGCTGGGCAGCCGCTCGCTGGGCGAACTGCTGTTCTGCGACCAGGGCTTCGCCCGCCAGGCCATCGAGGTCTGCCACTACCCGGCGGCGTGGCTGCCTGCCGAACAGGCCGTCGACGCCCTGTGGGGCCGGCGTTCGCGCTTCGACCGTGGCGGGCTGCGCCTGCTGGTGGCCGAAGTGTTCCTGCCTGCCCTGTGGCAGGCCACCACGGCGTTCGAGGAGGTGCGCTGATGTACCTGGATCTGCTCAAGTCGCTCAACCGCCTGCACCCGCGGGCCTGGGACTTCATCCAGCTGAGCCGCATGGACAAGCCGATCGGCATCTACCTGTTGCTGTGGCCGACCCTTTCGGCGGTGTGGATCGCCGGCAACGGCTCGCCGACCGTGGCCAACGTGCTGATCTTCCTGTTCGGCGTGGTGTTCATGCGCGCTGCAGGCTGCGCGATCAACGACTTCGCCGACCGCAAGGTGGATGGCCACGTCAAGCGCACGGCAGAGCGTCCGCTGGCCGCCGGACGGATCAGTGGCCGCGAGGCGCTGACGCTGTTCGGGGTGCTGCTGGGCATCAGTTTCCTGCTGGTGCTGTGCACCAACCAGAAGACCGTGCTGCTGTCGTTCGGCGCGGTGGCGCTGGCGGCCTGCTACCCGTTCATGAAGCGCTACACCTACTACCCGCAGGTGGTGCTGGGCGCGGCGTACTCGTGGGGCATTCCCATGGCCTTCACCGCGGCCACCGGCGAGTTGCCGGCGATCGCCTGGCTGCTGTACATCGCCAACCTGCTGTGGACCGTGGGCTATGACACCTACTACGCCATGGTCGACCGTGACGATGACCTGAAGATCGGCGTGAAGTCCACGGCGATCCTGTTCGGCGAAGCCGACCGCACCATCATCCTGTCGCTGCAGGGCGCGTCGCTGCTGTGCCTGCTGCTGGCGGGCAACCAGTTCGGCCTGGGCGGCTGGTTCCATCTGGGGCTGCTGGGAGCGGCGCTGTGCTTCGCCTGGGAGTACTGGTCGACCCGCGGGCTGGAGCGGGAGGCCTGCTTCAAGGCGTTCCTGCACAACCATTGGGCGGGGTTCATCATCTTTGTCAGCATCGTGATCGATTACGCGACCCGCTGAAGCGACGCGGACCCCACACAGGGTCCGCGTCTGCCTTTCTATGGCTTGGCCGCGTGCCAAACATCCTTCATGCCGTCACCGGTCATGTCCCCGGCCTTCTTGTCCTTGACGAAGGTGTACAGCGGCTTGCCGTCGTAGGCCCACTGCATGCTGCCATCGTCACGCTTGACCTGCGTCCACTTGCCTTCGGCCTTGTCACCGGCCTTGACCATCAGCGGCGGCCAGTTCGTCGCGCAGTCGCCATTGCACATGGACTTGCCACCGCTGTCCTTGTCGAAGGTGTAGAGGGTCATCCCGGCGTGGTCCACCAGCATGCCTCCCTTCTCCATGGCCGGCTGGGCTGCCGCCACCCCCGGGACCAGCAGGGTTGCGCAGAGCGCCATCCAGTTCAGCGTATGTCGTGTCATTGGATTCACCGTTTTTATTGAGTAGCAGGACTTTCAAGCCTAGTTCAGTAACAGGAAGTTGCTGCAACGTCCCCCGACTTGTCACACAGCTGCAATAATTCCGTTATCTAATGCGGGCCAAGACACCTGAAGCTGGGGAGAGGTTTAAGCATGGTTGGCAGAAATATTCTGATCGTTGACGACGAAGCGCCAATTCGCGAAATGATCGCCGTTGCATTGGAAATGGCCGGCTATGACTGCCTGGAGGCCGAGAACTCGCAGCAGGCCCACGCCATCATCGTCGACCGCAAGCCGGACCTGATCCTGCTGGACTGGATGCTCCCGGGCACCTCCGGCATCGAGCTGGCCCGCCGCCTGAAGCGCGACGAGCTGACCAGCGACGTGCCGATCATCATGCTCACCGCCAAGGGTGAGGAAGACAACAAGATCCAGGGCCTGGAAGTCGGCGCCGACGACTACATCACCAAGCCGTTCTCGCCACGCGAGCTGGTCGCCCGCCTGAAAGCGGTCCTGCGCCGCGCCGGCCCGACCGATGGCGAAGCGCCAATCGAAGTCGGCGGCCTGCTGCTCGACCCGATCAGCCACCGCGTGACCATCGACGGCAAGCCTGCCGAGATGGGCCCGACCGAATACCGCCTGCTGCAATTCTTCATGACCCACCAGGAACGCGCCTACACCCGTGGCCAGTTGCTGGACCAGGTCTGGGGCGGCAACGTCTACGTCGAGGAACGCACCGTCGACGTACATATCCGTCGCCTGCGCAAGGCTCTGGGTGATGCCTACGAAAATCTGGTACAAACCGTTCGCGGTACCGGCTACCGTTTTTCGACCAAGAGCTGAAAGACAGCCGCAAGGTCCAAGCCATAAGCTTCAAGAAAGAGCAAAACCGACCCGTTTCGACTTGCAGCTTGAGGCTTAGGGCTTGTAGCCAAGAAAAAGCCTCATGAAGAGCAAAAGAACAACGAGATCCGCTTCAAACTTGCAGCTTGTAGCTTGCGGCTTGCAGCTGATCCGCAAGGATCCCCCCAATTGAACCAGAACTGGCACGGCACCCTCATTCGCCACATGCTGCTGCTGATCACCGTCTGCCTGCTGGTCGGACTGGTCAGCGGCTACTACGGCTGGAGCCTGGCCCTGGGCCTGGCGGTCTACCTGGGCTGGACCCTCAAGCAGATGCTGCGCCTGCACCACTGGCTGCAAGCGCACAAACCCGACGAGCCACCACCGGATGGCTACGGCCTGTGGGGTGAAGTGTTCGACAGCATCTATCACCTGCAACGCCGCGACCAACGCGTACGCGGGCGCCTGCAGGCGGTGATCGACCGCGTGCAGGAGTCCACCGCGGCGCTGAAAGACGCGATCATCATGCTCGACAGCGAAGGCAACCTGGAGTGGTGGAACCGCGCCGCCGAGACCCTGCTAGGCCTCAAGACCCCACAGGACAGCGGCCAGCCGGTAACCAACCTGGTCCGCCATCCGCGCTTCAAGGAATACTTCGAGCAGGAAAACTACGTCGAGCCACTGGAAATCCCGTCGCCGACCAGCGACCGCATGCGCATCCAGTTCCACATCACCCGCTACGGCAACAACGAGCACCTGATGCTGGTGCGCGACGTGACCCGCATCCACCAGCTGGAACAGATGCGCAAGGACTTCGTCGCCAACGTCTCCCACGAGCTGCGCACGCCGCTGACGGTGATCGCCGGCTACCTGGAGACCCTGCTGGACAACGTCGAGGACGTGAACCCGCGCTGGGTCCGCGCCCTGCAGCAGATGGCGCAACAGGGCTCACGCATGCAGACCCTGCTCAACGACCTGCTCCTGCTGGCCAAGCTGGAAGCCACCGATTACCCGTCGGACAACCACCCGGTGGTGATCGACAGCCTGCTGCAATCGATCAAGGGCGACGCCCAGGCCCTGTCCGGCCAGCGCAACCAGCGCATTACCCTCGAAGCTCAGCCCGGCCTGCGCCTGAAAGGCAGCGAGGCGGAGTTGCGCAGCGCCTTCTCCAACCTGATCTTCAACGCGGTGAAGTACACCCAGGACGAGGGCAACATCCGCATCCGCTGGTGGGCCGACGACCACGGTGCGCACCTCAGCGTGCAGGACTCCGGCATCGGCATCGACGCCAAGCACCTGCCGCGCCTGACCGAGCGTTTCTACCGGGTCGACTCCAGCCGCGCCTCCAACACCGGCGGCACCGGCCTGGGTCTGGCGATCGTCAAGCACGTGCTGCTGCGCCACCGCGGTCGCCTGGAAATCAGCAGCGTGCCGGGCCATGGCAGCACCTTCACCTGCCACTTCCCCAACGCCCAGCTCGCCGTCGAAAAAGCCTACTGATCCAGCGCACTTTGCATTTGCGTCCTCAGCCGCTACATTGGCGGACCGGTGCCAGCACTAGCTGGCACCTATTTCTTACTATTTCAAGAACACGGAAACCCGTACACCTCCATCATGGATCCTTCCTCTAGCATCAGCCTCGCCTCTGTTTTCGCCGACTTCGGCATGATTCTCTTCGCCCTGCTCCTGGTTCTGCTCAACGGCTTCTTCGTCGCCGCCGAGTTCGCCATGGTCAAGCTGCGCTCGACCCGGGTCGAGTCGATCGCCGAGCAGCACGGCTGGCGCGGCAGCATCCTGCGCACCGTACACAGCCAGCTGGACGCCTACCTGTCCGCCTGCCAGCTGGGCATCACCCTCGCCTCGCTGGGCCTGGGCTGGGTCGGCGAGCCGGCCTTCGCCCACCTGCTGGAGCCGCTGCTGGCTGCGGTCGGCGTGCAGTCGCCGGAGATCATCAAGGCCGTCTCGTTCTTCAGCGCCTTCTTCGTGATTTCCTACCTGCACATCGTGGTCGGTGAGCTGGCGCCAAAGTCCTGGGCGATCCGCAAGCCGGAACTGCTGTCGCTGTGGACCGCCGTGCCGCTGTACCTGTTCTACTGGCTGATGTACCCGGCCATCTACCTGCTCAACGCCAGTGCCAACGCCATCCTGCGTATCGCCGGGCAAGGCGAGCCGGGCCCGCACCACGAGCACCACTACAGCCGTGAGGAACTGAAGCTGATCCTGCACTCCAGCCGTGGTCAGGACCCCAGCGACCAGGGCATGCGCGTGCTGGCCTCGGCGGTGGAGATGGGCGAGCTGGAAGTGGTCGACTGGGCCAACTCCCGGGAAGACATGATCAGCCTCGACGCCAACGCGCCGCTGAAAGAGATCCTGGCGATGTTCCGCCGCCACAAGTTCAGCCGCTACCCGGTGTACGACGCCGAGCGCGGCGAGTTCGTCGGCCTGCTGCACATCAAGGACCTGCTCCTGGAACTGGCCGCCCTGGACCATGTGCCGGAGTCCTTCAACCTGGTGGAGCTGACCCGCCCGCTGGAGCGCGTGTCCCGGCACATGCCGCTGTCGCAGCTGCTGGAGCAGTTCCGCAAGGGCGGCGCGCACTTCGCCCTGGTCGAGGAGGCCGACGGCAAGGTCATCGGCTACCTGACCATGGAAGACGTGCTGGAAGTGCTGGTGGGCGATATCCAGGACGAACACCGCAAGACCGAACGCGGCATCCTTGCCTACCAGCCCGGCAAGCTGCTGGTGCGGGGCGACACGCCGCTGTTCAAGGTGGAGCGCCTGCTGGGCATCGACCTCGACCATATCGAGGCGGAAACCCTCGCCGGCCTGGTCTACGAGACCCTCAAGCGGGTCCCGGAAGAGGAAGAAGTGCTGGAAGTCGAAGGCCTGCGCATCATCATCAAGAAGATGAAAGGGCCGAAGATCGTCCTGGCCAAGGTGCTCAAGCTCGATTGATCACCGTCACGGATTGCCGGCGGTAAAGCTCGGCAATCCGCCCACGGGCTGGTTGAACTGGTAGGGAATCGACTCCACCGCCAGCCCGACATTGCGCTGCACCACGAAATGCAGGTGCGGCGCGGTGCTCCTCCCGGTATTCCCCGAACGCGCCAGCGGCGTGCCATAGGCCACCTGCTGGCCCTCGCGCACCACCACCGAGCCGCGCATCAGGTGCAGGTACACGCCCATGGTGCCGTCGTTGTGCAGGACCCTGACGAAGTTGCCTGACGGCTGGGTGCCCTGCCCGCTCTGCTGGTTCTCGATCTTGACCACCACCCCGGCCCGCGCAGCGATGATCGGCGTGCCCTCGGGCATGGCGATGTCCATGGCGTAGCGGCCTTTAGGGCCGAAGTGGCTGAAGCGGCCGTTGGGGCCCTGGGTCAGGCGGAACGGCCCGCCGCGCCAGGGCAGCGGGTAGCGGTAAGCCTGGGGTCGCTGGGCCGGGTCGCCGAGGGCGGTACGGAATTTCTCCGTGTAGCTGACCTTTTGTCCGGGCCGAACAGCCGTCAGGCCGGTCAGGGCCACCGTGGCGCGTGGCGCGATCACCCGGCGCACCACCCGCGGCCCGCTCTCCCGGGCGTTGCCCAGGCGCTCCAGGCGCAGTTCCACTTCCACCGGGGCATAGAGTTCGTTGTAGACGGAGAAATGCACACCGCCGGGATGGGCCGTGGCTTGCAGATGAACCTGGCTGTCGAGTTTTTCTTCCATGCGGTCGCGGAAGAGGAAGGGGCGCGCGCCGGGCATCGGGCGATCGGAATAGGTGACCACGCCATAGGCGTCGCGGTGTTGGTAGATGGTCATGGCCAGCGCCGGTCCGGCGGAGAGTAACAGTGCGCAGAACAGCAGGAGGCGAGAGGGCATGACGGGAAGCCTTTCGACGACGGGGTTTTCGGGTCTGTCGTCGAAGACTAGCAGCGCACTGTTACGGTAGAAGGCCTGGAAACGGCTTGAAAGGGTTGCAGGCGATCAGCGGTGGCAATTTGCCGCTAAACGGCCATATGCCACGTCGCGGACCCTGTGGGAGCGGGTTCACCCGCAGGGTCTGCGTCGCGGTCAGGCGCTCGGGATGTACTGCTTCTGCGCGGTACCACGGGCGATCAGACGCGACAGGTAGTCGAGCTTCTGCGCGTCCTGGTCGACGAAGCGGAAGATCAGCTGCAGCCAGTCGCTGTCCGGCTTGGGCTCCATGGCCGCGACCGAGTGCAGGTAGCCGTTGAGGCGGGCCACTTCTGACTGCTCGCCCTGCTCCAGGTCGAGCACGGCGCCTTCCAGGACCTGTGGCAGCGCGTCACTGCGACGAACCACCAGGGAGGCTTCCTTCAGCGTCAGGGCCTTGATGATGCACGGCTGGTTGCCGCTGGCCAGGCGCAACTGTCCCTGGCCACGGCCAGTGGGGGTAGCGGGCTGGGTCGGCACCGGCGGTGCGCTGATCAGAGGCTTGGCAGGCGCAGCGGCAGCAGCAGCCGGCGCACCTGGCGCGGCAGGCTTGGCGCCGCCGGTCAGGGCCGACAGGGAATCGTTTGCGAAGCCCGTCGAGGAACGCGCCGGACCACCCGCCATCGCGGCGTCCAGCTTGCCGACCCTGGCCAGGGCTTTCTTCACCTTGGTCAGCAGTTGCTCGTTGGTGAACGGCTTGCCGACATAATCCGAGACGCCGGCCTGGATCGCCTGGATAACGTTTTCCTTGTCGCCACGGCTGGTCACCATGATGAACGGCAGGGCCTTGAGCGAGTCCTGCTGACGGCACCAGGTCAGCAGTTCGAGACCGGACATCTCCGGCATCTCCCAGTCGCACAGGACCATGTCGAAGACGTCCTTGGTCATCAGGGTCTGGGCCTTGCGCCCGTTGACCGCATCCTCGATGACCATGCCAGGGAAATAGTTACGCAGGCATTTCTTTACCAGGTCGCGGATGAACGGCGCATCATCCACAACAAGAACACTGACTTTACTCATCGCCACTCCTTCCTGATCCCGACTAGCATAACGTTGACTGATGGCTATTTGCCAAAACTTCGGTCACGCCGGGACACAACAACATATTCGTTCGCGGGTGCCTTCTATTGCGCTGCCGCAAACGAAAACGCCCGGCCAGAGCCGGGCGTCAGTTCTCGGGGCAACCTTATTTATCGTCAGTTTCAGCCGGAACATTAGGCACTTCAGCGCCTTGTACTTCTTCTTTCATGCGCTTGAGGCCCAGGTGACGCACGTCGGTGCCGCGCACCAGGTAGATCACCAGCTCGGAGATGTTGCGCGCGTGGTCGCCGATCCGCTCCAGCGAACGCAGGGCCCAGATGACGCTGAGGACGCGCGAGATCGAACGCGGGTCTTCCATCATGTAGGTCACCAGCTCGCGCAGCGCGGTCTTGTACTCGCGGTCGATGGTCTTGTCGTACTGGGCCACGGACAGCGCCAGGTCGGCGTCGAAGCGGGCGAAGGCGTCCAGCGCATCGCGCACCATGTTGCGTACCTGGTCACCGATGTGACGCACTTCGACGTAGCCACGTGGCGACTCGCCTTCCTCGCACAGCTGGATGGCACGGCGGGCGATCTTGGTGGATTCGTCGCCGATGCGCTCCAGGTCGATCACCGACTTGGAGATGCTGATGATCAGGCGCAGGTCGGAGGCAGCTGGTTGGCGACGGGCGAGAATGCGTACGCATTCCTCGTCGATGTTGCGCTCCATCTGGTTGATCTGCTCGTCGACTTCGCGCACCTGCTGGGCCAGGCCGGAGTCGGCCTCGATCAGCGCGGTGACCGCGTCGTTGACCTGCTTCTCGACCAGGCCGCCCATGGCCAGGAGGTGGCTGCGCACCTCTTCGAGCTCAGCGTTGAACTGCTGGGAGATGTGATGGGTAAGGCTGTCTTTATCGATCATGCTTTCGCTCCGCAAAGCTGCCGGCTCCAAGCCGCAAGCTTCAAGTCATTCGTGTCTGTCCCGGGCACCGCCTGCTCGCCGCTTGTGGCTTGCGCTTGCGCCTGTTCCTAGCCGTAGCGACCGGTGATGTAGTCTTCGGTCTGCTTCTTGGCCGGGTTGGTGAACAGGGTGTCGGTGTCGCCGAACTCGACCAGTTTGCCCATGTACATGAACGCGGTGTAGTCGGAGACGCGCGCCGCCTGTTGCATGTTGTGGGTCACGATGACGATGGTGTACTTGGATTTCAGCTCGTAGATCAGCTCTTCGACCTTCAGGGTCGAGATCGGGTCGAGTGCCGAGCACGGTTCGTCGAGGAGCAGGACTTCCGGCTCGACGGCGATGGTGCGGGCGATGACCAGACGCTGCTGCTGACCACCGGACAGGCCCAGTGCCGAATCATGCAGGCGGTCTTTCACTTCGTCCCACAGGGCGGCGCCCTTCAGGGCCCACTCGACGGCTTCGTCGAGGGTGCGCTTCTTGTTGATGCCCTGGATGCGCAGGCCGTAGACCACGTTTTCGTAGATGGTCTTGGGGAACGGGTTCGGCTTCTGGAACACCATGCCGACGCGGCGGCGCAGTTCGGCAACGTCTTCGCCCTTGCGATAGATGTTGTTGCCGTACAGGTTGATGGCGCCCTCGACGCGGCAGCCGTCGACCAGGTCGTTCATTCGGTTGAAGGTCCGCAGCAGGGTCGACTTGCCGCAGCCGGACGGGCCGATGAAGGCGGTCACGCGCTGTTTCGGGATGTTCATCTGCACGTCGAACAGGGCTTGTTTCTCGCCGTAGAACAGGCTCAGGCCCGGTACTTCGATGGCCACGGTTTCTTCGGCCAGGCGCAGGCTCTGTTTGTCGCGACCCAGGGCCGACATGTCGATGCCGTGGGCGTGGGATTCATGCTGCATGGTCAGACTCCATACGCTATCAATTTCGTTTCATCGTACCGCCCGGCACTCGGCACGGGCGGCAATCGCAAAAAGGTGTGTCGATCAGCTGTCCAGCGCCTTGTACTTCTCGCGCAGGTGGTTACGGATCCACACCGCCGAGAGGTTCAGGGTGGCGATCACCAGCACCAGCAGCAGCGCGGTGGCGTACACCAGCGGACGGGCCGCCTCGACGTTCGGGCTCTGGAAGCCGACGTCATAGATGTGGAAGCCCAGGTGCATGATCTTCTGGTCCAGGTGCAGGTACGGGTAGTTGCCGTCCACCGGCAGCGAAGGCGCCAGTTTCACCACACCCACCAGCATCAGCGGCGCCACTTCACCGGCGGCACGGGCCACCGCGAGGATCATGCCGGTCATCATCGCCGGGCTGGCCATCGGCAGGACGATCTTCCACAGGGTCTCGGCCTTGGTCGCACCCAGGGCCAGGGAGCCCTCGCGCACGGTCCGCGGGATCCGCGCCAGGCCTTCCTCGGTGGCGACGATCACCACCGGTACCGCCAGCAGGGCCAGGGTCAGCGAGGCCCAGAGCAGACCCGGGGTACCCAGGGTCGGCGCCGGCAGCGCTTCAGGGAAGAACAGACGGTCGAGGGAGCCACCCAGCACGTAGACGAAGAAGCCCAGGCCGAACACACCGTAGACGATCGCCGGAACACCGGCCAGGTTGTTCACCGCGATGCGGATCAGGCGGGTGACCGGGCCCTGGCGGGCGTATTCACGCAGGTAGACCGCAGCCAGCACACCGAACGGGGTGACGATCACGGCCATGATGAGGGTCATCATCACGGTACCGAAGATGGCCGGGAAGATACCGCCCTCGGTGTTGGCTTCACGCGGGTCGTCGCTGAGGAATTCCCAGACCTTGCTGAAATACACGCCCAGCTTGGTGAACAGGCCCATGCCGTTAGGCTGGTAGGCGTGCACCACCTTGCTCAGGTTGATCTCGACTTCGCGGCCGTTGCCGTCACGGGCGACCAGCGCGTCACGAGCGAAGTCCTGATGCAGGGTGCTCAGGCGTTCTTCGATGGCCTTGTAACGGCTGTTCAGCTCGGCGCGCTCGGCGTCCATGTCGGCCTGGGCGGCGGCGTCCAGCTTGCCTTCCAGTTCCAGCTTGCGACTGTGCAGGCGCAGGCGCTCCAGACCATGGTTGATCGCACCGATGTCGGTCTTTTCCAGGGTCTGCAGCTCGCGGGCGAGCTTGTCGGCGCGGGCCAGACGGGTTTGCAGCTCGTTCCACGCCGCAGGACCTTCGGCGACCACCTTGCCGTTTTCCTTGACGCTGACCAGGTAGCCATAGAAGTTGCCCCACTCGCGGCGCTCCAGGGCGATCAGGTCGGCCGGGCGCTGCTGGTCGGTCAGCCATTCGCCGACCACCCAGGTGAAGTCGCTGCCGTTCAGGTCGCGGTTACCGACCTTGATCAGTTCGCGGGTCATGAACTCCGGGCCGTCATCCGGTACCGGCAGGCCGGCACCTTTCAGACGTGCACGTGGCACTTCTTCCTTCTGTACCACCTCGCCCACCACGATGTGCGCGGGCTGGCCCGGCACGGTGTAGTTGGCCTGGATCAGGTCAGCAGGCCAGAAGTGGCCCAGGCCGCGGACGGCGATTACGGCGAGCAGGCCGATGGTCATGATGACCGCGATGGCGACCGAGCCACCGCTGATCCAGACGCCCGGGGCGCCGCTCTTGAACCAACTGTTGAGGGAATCCTTTTTCACGGATCTCTACCTTCTCTATCAAAGCGACGAGTATTTCTTGCGCAGACGCTGACGAATCAGCTCGGCCAGGGTGTTCATGATGAACGTGAACATCAGGAGCACCAGCGCAGCAAGGAACAGGACGCGGTAGTGGCTGCCGCCGACTTCCGATTCGGGCATTTCCACCGCGACGTTGGCCGCCAGGGTGCGCATGCCTTCGAACAGGTTCAGCTCCATCACCGGCGTGTTGCCGGTGGCCATCAGCACGATCATGGTTTCACCCACGGCACGGCCCATGCCGATCATCAGCGCCGAGAAGATGCCCGGGCTGGCGGTCAGGATGACCACGCGGGTCAGGGTCTGCCATGGCGTGGCGCCCAATGCCAGCGAACCCAGGGTCAGGCTGCGCGGCACGCTGAACACGGCGTCCTCGGCGATCGAGTAGATGTTCGGGATGACCGCGAAGCCCATGGCGATACCGACTACCAGGGCGTTGCGCTGGTCGTAGGTGATGCCCAGGTCGTTGGTGATCCACAGGCGCATGTCACCGCCGAAGAACCAGGTTTCCAGGAACGGGCTCATGTACAGGGCGAACCAGCCGGTGACGAGGATCACCGGGATCAGGATTGCCGCTTCCCAGCCATCCGGGACACGCAGGCGGATCGACTCCGGCAGGCGGCTCCAGCTGAAGCCGGCGACCAGGATACCCAGCGGCAGCAACAGCATCAGGCTGAATACGCCCGGCAGGTGGCCTTCGAGGTACGGTGCCAGGAACAGGCCGGCGAAGAAGCCGAGGATCACCGTCGGCATCGCTTCCATCAGCTCGATCACCGGCTTGACCTTGCGGCGCATGCCCGGAGCCATGAAGTAGGCGGTGTAGATGGCGGCAGCGATGGCCAGCGGAGCGGCGAGGATCATCGCGTAGAAGGCGGCCTTCAGGGTACCGAAGGTCAGCGGCGACAGGCTCAGCTTGGGTTCGAAGTCGGTGTTCGAAGCGGTCGACTGCCAGACGTACTTCGGCTCGTCGTAGTTCTCGTACCAGACCTTGCCCCACAGCGCGCTGAAGGAGACTTCCGGGTGCGGGTTCTTCAGGGTCAGCGGCTGCAGCTTGTTGCCTTCCTCGATGAACACGCGGTTTGCGCGTGGCGACAGGGCCAGGATGCCTGGACCTTCGACGGCCTGTTCGACCAGCAGGGTACGGTGCGCGGTGCTGTGGAACACGCCGAGCTTGCCGGCGGCGTCCAGGGCGATGAAGCCCTTGCGGCGCTCTTCGGCATCGATCTGCACGATCGGGGCGTCGCTCATCTTGAAGTCGCGGATGCGCTTCAGGTGCTGCTCGCCATCCGGGTCGCGGGCCATGAACCACTGCGACAGGACACCCTTGGAATCACCGATGATCAGCGAGATGCCGCCGACCAGCTGGGCGCTGGCGGTGATTTCGACGTTGGCGTCCTCGGCCAGCTTGTAGCGACCGTTGAGGCTCTTCTCGCGCAGGTTGAACACGTCGGCCTGGGCGCGACCGTTGATCACGTACAGCCATTGCTGGCGCGGATCGACGAAGATCGCCTTCACCGGCTCGGTCATCTGCGGCAGTTCGATGCGGTTCTGCTCGCTGGTGACTTCACCGGTCATCATGTTTTCGGTGCGGCTCAACTGCAGCACCTGCAGGTGCGAACCGGCGGAACCGGTGAGCAGCAGGGTGTCGCCGTTGACGTTCACACTCACGTGTTCCAGCGCACGACCTTGATCGTCCAGGGCGACAGGCTCCTGGCCGTAAGGGAAGTCGATGGCTGGGGTGATGGTCTTCTTGTTGTCCGGGTAGGTGATCTTGTAGGTGTGGTGGAACACCAGCACCTGACCGTTGGACAGGCCCAGCACGATCAGCGGGCTACCCGGCTGGTCGGCACCGATCGACGTCACCTGGACGCCAGCCGGCAGGGGCAGCTCGACGCGTTTGATCTCGGCGCCGGTCTTGGTATCGAAGAACAGGGCCTGGCCCTTGTCGGAAACACGCATGCCGACGAGGTTCTGCTCTTCCAGGGCAATCATCAGCGGTTTGCCCGCGTCCTGTTGCAGCCAGGTCGGCTCCAGGGCCTTCTTGCTGGTCAGGCTCGCACCCTGGAACAGCGGCACGACCACGTAGGCCAGGTAGAAGAAGATCAGGGTGATCGCTGCCAGCACGGCAAGCCCGCCTACCAGTACATACCAGCGGGTCAGGCGATCCTTGAGCGCACGAATACGGCGCTTGCGTTGCAGTTCGGGCGTATTGAAATCAATCCGCACGGGGGGAGAATTTTGGGTCATTGTGGAGTTGGCCAGATCATTCATGCGCACACCCTAGCGGTCCCGTATGACAAAAACATGACAGTGCAGTGACGCAAAAAAGCCCGCCGCGCAGATGTCCTGGCAGCGGACTGGGAATTTGCAGCGGGGCTCGGCATCCTCCGAGCCCCGCCTGGTCACACTTAGTTTTTCGCTACACCAGCGTTGTGGGTCAGACCCAGGTCAGCCAGGGCTTTCTCAGCCACTTTGGCTGGCAGCGGGATGTAGCCGTCTTTCACGACCACTTGCTGGCCGGCTTGCGACAGGACCAGCTTCACGAACTCGGCTTCCAGCGGGGCCAGAGGCTTGTTCGGGGCCTTGTTGACGTAGACGTACAGGAAGCGCGACAGCGGGTAGGTGCCGTTCAGGGCGTTGGCTTCGTTGTCTTCAACGAACTCGCCGCCTTCTTTCTTGGCCAGGGCTACGGTCTTGACGCTAGCGGTCTTGTAACCGATGCCCGAGTAGCCGATGCCGTTCAGCGAGGAGCTGATCGACTGAACAACGGAAGCCGAACCTGGCTGCTCGTTGACGTTAGGCTTGAAGTCGCCTTTGCACAGGGCTTCTTCCTTGAAGTAGCCGTAGGTGCCGGATACCGAGTTACGGCCGAACAGCTGAACTGGCTTGTTGGCCAGGTCGCCGGTCACGCCCAGGTCGCCCCAGGTCTTGACGTCGGCTTTGCCACCGCACAGGCGGGTGGAGGAGAAGATGGCGTCGACCTGGGCCATGGTCAGGCCTTTGATCGGGTTGTCCTTGTGAACGAAGACAGCCAGGGCGTCAACGGCAACCGGGATGGCAGTAGGCTTGTAGCCGTACTTCTGCTCGAACGCCTGCAGCTCGACGTCCTTCATCTTGCGGCTCATAGGGCCGAGGTTGGCGGTGCCTTCGGTCAGCGCGGGTGGCGCGGTGGAGGAGCCGGCGGCTTGAATCTGGATGTTTACGTTCGGGTACTCTTTCTTGTACGCCTCAGCCCACAGCGTCATCAGGTTGGCCAGGGTATCGGAACCAACGCTGGAGAGGTTGCCCGACACACCGGTGGTCTTGGTGTAGGTCGGAATGGCTGGGTCAACAGCGGCTACCGCATTGGCGGTGGCAACGCCAGCGGCGACAAAGGTCAGGGCCGCCATCAAACGCTTCAGTTTCATGCCTTGCTCCTAGCAGGAATTCGGGGGTGAGATGGATCGGGCCCAAGTATCTGTAGGCCGCATGACCAATCTATGACCTGAATATGACAATTAGATGAAAGGCCATCACCGCAAGCGGAGATGGCCTTTTCAAATTATGTCGAGGAGCCGGAATAGACGGGTGTCAGCGCTTGGTCGCCAACAGGTACAGGCCAACCAGCAGACCAATGGTGCAGATCCCCGCCACATACATTGCCGGGGCCATCGGGCTGAACTTGAGCAGCGCGGTCACGGCCATCGGGGTCAGGCCGCCGAAGATGGCGTAGGCGACGTTGTAGGAGAACGACAGGCCGCTGAAGCGCACCACCGGCGGGAAGGCGCGCACCATCACGTAGGGCACGGCGCCGACGATGCCGACGCACAGGCCGGTCAGGGCGTACATCGGGAACAGCAGGTCCTTGTGGTCCGCGAGGGTGTGGTAGAAGGTCCAGGAAGTGACCAGCAGGGCCAGGCTGCCGGCGACGAAGACCCGGCCGGCGCCGAAGCGGTCGACCAGCTTGCCGGCCCCGACACAGCCCAGGGTCAGGAACACGATGGCCAGGCTGTTGGCCTGCAGTGCCACGCTCGGGGTGAAGCCGTAGACGGTCTGCAGCACGGTCGGGGTCATCAGGATCACCACGATGATCCCGGCGGACAGCAGCCAGGTCAGCAGCATCGACAGGACGATGGCGCCACGGTGGTCACGCAGCACCGCGCGCAGCGGCACTTCCTCGGCCAGGGCCTTGCGCTGCTGCAGTTCGGCGAACACCGGAGTCTCGTGCAGCCAGCGGCGCAGGTACACCGAGAACAGGCCGAACACGCCACCCAGCAGGAACGGGATGCGCCAGGCGTAGTCGGACACTTCCGTCGGCGTGTAGACGCTGTTGATCAGGGTCGCCACCAGCGAGCCGAGCAGGATGCCTGCCGTCAGGCCCGCCGTGAGGGTGCCGCAGGCGAAGCCGGTGTTGCGCGCCGGCACGTGCTCGGAGACGAACACCCAGGCGCCCGGCACCTCACCGCCGATCGCCGCGCCCTGGATCACCCGCATCAGCAGGAGCAGGATCGGCGCCGCCATGCCGATCTGCGCGTAGGTCGGCAGCAGGCCCATGATCAGGGTCGGCACGGCCATCATGAAGATGCTCAGGGTGAACATCTTCTTGCGCCCCAGCAGATCGCCGAAGTGGGCCATGACGATGCCCCCCAGCGGCCGCGCCAGGTAGCCCGCGGCGAAGATGCCGAAGGTCTGCATCAGGCGCAGCCATTCCGGCATGTCCGCCGGGAAGAACAGCTTGCCGACCACCGTGGCGAAGAACACGAAGATGATGAAATCGTAGAACTCCAGCGCACCGCCGAGGGCGGACAGCGACAGGGTCTTGTAGTCGTTGCGGGTCAGCGGTCGGGCCGGTTGGTCGAGGCTGGAGGGAACCGATGTCATTGAGGCTTCTCTTATTGGAAGGTGCGCAGGCCTGGCAGCAAGGTTTCAATGGCCTGGAAGAACTTCGAACGATAACAAATTGTCCGAAAGCGACACAGATCTACATATTCCACGCAGATAATCATGACTGCGTGGTCGTCGGTGTCTGCGAGGCTCTATATACTGGCCCCTCGTAGCAACCGGTTGAGTCCAAGGTGGGATATTGTGCGAAAACGCTGCCAAGTAGGCTTGGTCGGTTTCGCAGAGTTTCCCTTCGCCGCCCTTCGAGACGAAAGCAGCGTGGCATGAGTCGGCTGAATCGTTTTTTGCGGCGTCCTTCTGCGTCAACCAATGAAGCGTCACGGGTCAGAGGCACCCCCGGCATGATTGAACTCGAACAAGAAGATCCGATCCCGCAAGGCGACCTGGCCCTGCAGATCACCGCACTTCCCCGTGAAACCAACGGTTTCGGCGATATCTTCGGCGGCTGGCTGGTCGCCCAGATGGACCTCGCCGGCACCGCCATGGCCAGCCGCGTCGCTGGCGGCCGGGTCGCCACCGTGGCGATCGATCGCATGGCCTTCCTGGTACCGGTGGCGGTCGGCGCGCAGCTGTCCTTCTATACCCAGACCCTGGAAATCGGCCGCAGCTCGATCCAGATGATGGTCGAGGTGTGGAGCGACGACCCGCTGTCCAGCGAATGGCGCAAGGTCACCGAGGCGGTGTTCGTCTTCGTCGCCATCGACGGCAGTGGCCGCACCCGCTCGGTACCGCCTCGTCGCTGATCGGGCGGCGCGCTAAACTCGCTGATTCGCGAAAGGTCCAAACCTTTACGTCACTTCATCGAGATCAGCGCATGTCCACACCCAAGGTCGAATCGGAACAACACGGCGAGCTCAACTGCTGGCGCATCACCAGTGACAGCGCCGAGCTGCTGGTGGCCCAGCAGGGTGCGCAGGTGCTGAGCTACCAGCGACTGGGCGAGCCTCCCCTCCTCTGGCTGAGCGACCAGGCCCTGTTCAACCGCGGCAAGTCGGTGCGTGCCGGTGTACCGGTATGCTGGCCTTGGTTCGGCAACCTGCAGCGCAACCCGCAAAGCGTGCGCAAGCAATTCCACGGCAGCGAGGCCCCGGCCCATGGCCTGGTGCGTGGTCGCGACTGGCAACTGCTGGGCATCGACAGCAAGGACGATGCCCTGCAATTGTCCTTCACGCTCCCGGATACCCAGGGCGACCTGCCCGGCTGGCCGCATCAGGTCGAGCTGACCCTCGACATCCGCATGGACGAGCACCTGAGCCTCGACCTCACCAGCCGCAACCTGGGCACCGCCCCCGTCACCCTGAGCCAGGCGCTGCACAGCTATTTCGCGGTCAGCGACGTGCGTTCGGTCAGTGTCGAAGGGGTGAAGGGCCGCAACTACATCGAGACCCTGGCGGACTGGGAGCAGCGTACCCAGCAGGCGGACCTCACCTTCAACGGCGAGACCGACCGCATCTACCTGGATACCCCGGCCGAACTGGCCATCGTCGATCCGGCGTGGAACCGGCGCGTGCGGGTCAGCACCCGAGGTTCGCGTTCGGCGGTGATCTGGAATCCGTGGACAGAGCGCGCGGCGCAGTTGGCGGACATGGCTGATGACGGGTGGCAGCGGATGCTGTGCATCGAGACGGCGAATGTCTGGGGCGATGTAGTGGAGTTGGTGTCGGGGGCCAGTCATACGCTGGGCCTGACCCTGTCCAGCGAACCAATCTGAAAAGAGCGACGCGGACCTTGTGGGAGCGGGTTCACCCGCGATGGCGGTAGTGAATTCACCGACGCTATCGCGGGTAAACCCGCTCCCACAGGGTCCGCGTTGCGTTATAGATCGGCGTCTTCCACCACCCGCACCTTCGCCGCATCCATCGCATACGCGGCGTCAGCCATGTCATTGGTGACCTTCTCGATCTTCAACGTACCGCTGACCCACAGCGGCGTGTAGATATCCGCCAGCTTCACGCCCTTCGGATAGCGCACCAGCACCAGCTGGTTCGGCGGTGGCGGCGGTACGTGGATGCAGGCGCCCGGATAGGGCACGAGGAAGAACAGCGTGCTGTTGCCCTTGGCATCGGCTTCCAGTGGCACCGGATAGCCACCCAGACGGATCGACTTGCCGTTCATGCCGGCCACGGTATGGGTCGAATACATCACCGCCGGCAAACCCTTGCTCTGCTTCAGGCCGCCCTTGGCATCGAAGGTGCCTTTGGCTTCCGGGGAGTTGTGGTCGATTTCCGGCATTTCTTCCAGGGCTTTCTGGTCCGACTTGGGCATCAGTTCCAGCCAGTCGGTCTCGGGCAGCTCGGCCCGGGCGAGGGTGCTGCACAGCAGCAGGGGAACAAGGAAAAGCGCACGCATGAAAAAGCTCGGCAACCGTAGGAAAAGTTGCCGAGCATTCTAGCCCGGTGTCAGCTCTTTTTGATGAAACCGTAGATCACCAGCAGGATGATCGCGCCCACCAGCGCACCGAAGAACCCGGCCGCCTGACCCGCCTGGTAGATACCCAGGGCCTGGCCGCCGTACGTCGCCGCCAGCGAGCCGCCGATACCCAGCAGGATGGTCATGATCCAGCCCATGCTGTCGTCGCCGGGCTTGAGAAAACGCGCCAGCAGACCAACGATCAGGCCGATGAAGATGGTTCCGATGATACCCATGGCAATCCCTCTGATGATGAATGCGCCACCAAAGCCTAGTCAGCGCTTTGGCGTCCTGCCATCAGAGGGGTGCCAGGCGGGAGAGGTTCAACCCGCGATCAGGGCTTCGACCTGCTGGATCTTCTGCTCCAGCGTGGCCAGGTCGGCGCAGCGCAGGGTGGCGTGGCCAACCTTGCGGCCGACCTTGAAGGCCTTGCCGTAGTGGTGCAGGTGGCAGTCGTCGATGGCGACCACTTTATCCACAGGCGGGACTTCGCCGATGAAGTTGAGCATGGCGCTTTCGCCGACCTTGCGGGTCGGGCCCAGCGGCAGGCCGGCCACGGCGCGCAGGTGGTTCTCGAACTGGCTGCACTCGGCGCCTTCGATGGTCCAGTGCCCGGAGTTGTGCACCCGCGGGGCGATCTCGTTGGCCTTCAGGCCACCATCGACTTCGAAGAACTCGAAGGCCAGCACGCCAACGTAGTCCAGCTTCTCCAGGACGCGACCGGCGTAGTCCTCGGCCAGCGCCTGGAGCGGATGCTCGCTGCTGGCCACCGACAGGCGCAGGATGCCGCTTTCGTGGGTGTTGTGCACCAGCGGGTAGAAGCGGGTTTCACCGTCGCGGGCACGCACGGCCACCAGCGAGACTTCGCCGCTGAACGGCACGAAGCCTTCCAGCAGGCACGGCACGCTGCCCAGTTCGGCGAAGGTGTCGACCACGTCGGCCTGGCTGCGCAGGACCTTCTGGCCCTTGCCGTCGTAACCCAGGGTGCGGGTTTTCAGCACGGCCGGCAGGCCGATGCTGGCCACGGCGGCGTCCAGGTCGGCTTGCGACTGGATATCGGCGAAGGCCGGGGTCGGGATGCCCAGGTCCTTGAACATGCTTTTCTCGAACCAGCGATCGCGGGCGATGCGCAGGGCTTCGGCGCTCGGGTACACCGGGACGAACTGCGACAGGAAGGCCACGGTCTCGGCCGGCACGCTTTCGAACTCGAAGGTCACCAGGTCGACTTCATCGGCCAGCTGGCGCAGGTGGTCCTGGTCGCCGTAGTCGGCGCGCAGGTGCTCGCCCAATGGCGCGGCGCAAGCGTCCGGTGCCGGGTCGAGGAAGGCGAAGTTCATGCCCAGCGGGGTGCCCGCCAGGGCCAGCATGCGGCCGAGCTGGCCGCCACCGATTACACCGATCTTCATGCGTGTGACCTCAGGCCTGACGCGGATCTGGATTGTCCAGAACGCTGTCTGTCTGTTCTGCGCGGAACTGCTTCAGCACAGTGTGGAACTGCGGGTGCTTGGCGCCGAGGATGCTCGCCGACAGCAGCGCGGCGTTGATCGCGCCAGCCTTGCCGATGGCCAGGGTCGCCACCGGGATACCGGCGGGCATCTGCACGATGGACAGCAGCGAGTCGACACCGGACAGCATCGACGACTGCACCGGCACGCCCAGCACCGGCAGGTGGGTCTTGGCGGCGCACATGCCCGGCAGGTGGGCAGCGCCCCCGGCTCCGGCGATGATCACCTCGATACCGCGGCCTTCCGCCTCTTCGGCGTACTGGAACAGCAGATCCGGGGTGCGGTGGGCGGATACCACCTTCACTTCGTAGGGAATGCCGAGTTTTTCCAGCATATCGGCGGTGTGGCTAAGGGTGGACCAATCGGACTTGGAGCCCATGATCACGCCAACCAGTGCACTCATCGTCGAGCCTCTCCTGCAAGCGTCTTGTGACGCGCCAAAAGCAACGAGCCACGCAGGAAGACCGGCGTGGCTCGTCATACGGATTCTGAATCGACCAGGTCGGCCGAAGGCGCGGGATTATAGCGCAGTCGGGGCCAAGGCGCCCAGTCCCGTTGGTAAGCTCGAAAACTACCCCGCTGACAGGCTTCCAGATGCTCTGGTGTGTGACTTGGGGACTACTGTCGCAGCCATCCGAAGCCGAACGTCAAGGATGACATCATGCGCAAACGCCTCCGCACCACCCTGCCGCTGGCCCTGGCGGCCATGTTCCACGCCACCTTCGTAGGTGCCGATCACCGACCGCTGTCCGTCTGGGTCTTCCCTCACGATGAACTGACGGACATTTCCGACGAGCAACTGCATCAGGACTACTTCACCAACTGGCTGGCGGAAATGCGCGAGATCGTGGATATCCCCATCGAGATTCACTTCCAGCGCCAGACGCCAGGGCTGACCGACCTCGCCTACCGCGAAATGGACGGATTGAGCGCCCTCTCCGCCTGGGCCGACGCCACCGGGGCCTGGCGCCGGCAACAGAACAACCCCGGCGGGATGATCCGCTACCTGCTGCTGACCCGCAGCCCGCTGGACGAGGAAGGCACCACCCTGGGCCTCGCCCACCAGACCGGCAATGCCGCCATCGCCTCGATCCACTCCTACGCCACCGCCGGCCATGAACTGGGCCACACCCTCAGCGCCACCCATGAAGCATCCGAGGTGCTGTTCAACGGCTGGTTCTGCGAGACCTACATGTTTCCGACCCGGCTGAGCATCCGCTCCAATTGCTACCGCTATTCGGACACCAACCGGGAAAACATCGCCACCTACCTCAGGCGCCTGAGGCATTGATCGCGGCAGGCTCCTGCCGCGCCGATTCGAGCTTGCGCCAGAGCAGGCGCACATTGGCCTTGCGCACCAGGGCGCAGCGATACAGGCGGATCTCCAGCGGCACGTGCCACTGGGGACCGCCACAGATCACCAGTTCGCCGCGTTCCAGTTCGGCCCGTGCCGACAGGCGCGGCACCCAGGCGATACCCAGGCCTTCCAGGGCCATGCTTTTCAGGCTGTCGGCCATGGCGGTCTCGTAGACCGTGGTGAAACGCAGGTTGCGCTGGCGCAGCAGCAGGTTCACCGAGCGGCCAAGGAAAGCGCCGGCGCTGTAGGCCAGCAGCGGCACGCTGCCCTCGCCCTCCAGGTCGAACAGCGGCTGGCCGTCGGGGCCCGCGGCGCAGACTGGCAGCATTTCCGTATGCCCCATATGCAGTGACGGGAAGATTTCCGCATCCATCTGCAAGGCGGCGTCCGGGTCGTAGAACGCCAGCATCAGGTCGCAGCCGCCCTCGCGCAGGGCGTGCACGGCATCGCCGACGTTGGTCGCCACCAGGCGCGTGGCGATGTTGAGTCCTTCATTACGCAGCTGGGCGATCCAGCGCGGGAAGAAGCCCAGCGCCAGCGAGTGCGCCGCCGCCACCTGGATCACCTCGCCCTGTCCACCTTCAAGATGATGCAAATGACGGAGAACTTCGCCCAACTGGTCGACAACCGTACGCGCCGTCACGAGAAACAACTGGCCGGCCGCAGTCAGTTCGATCGGCGTGCGCGAGCGGTTGACCAGGGTCAGCCCCAGTGCCGCCTCAAGGCTGCGAATCCGCCGGCTGAATGCAGGCTGGGTAACGAAGCGGCGCTCGGCGGCCTGGGAAAAGCTGCGGGTCGCGGCCAGGGCACTGAAGTCTTCCAGCCATTTGCTCTCAAGATTCATCGTCACTACTCCAAAAACATGCACCAAAATGGCACACGCTCGATCTCGCAAGAACGTCACATGGGGCGTTATGCCGTTTGTGCATAGGTTAGCGTGCAACAGCATTGGCAGCAAAATGGCCTGCGCCCCTACGATTAGCGCCATTCCGGCACATGCCGGGTTAATTCGAGATGATATCCATCATGTCCGCTGCTGCATCGTTCCGCGTTGAAAAAGACCTGCTTGGCACCCTGGAAGTCCCTGCAGATGCCTACTACGGCATCCAGACCCTGCGCGCTGCCAACAACTTCCACCTCTCCGGTGTTCCGCTGTCGCACTACCCGAAGCTGGTCGTGGCCCTGGCCATGGTCAAGCAGGCCGCTGC